>DMMY01000025.1 GCA_003452935.1 Elusimicrobiota bacterium | reverse complement strand
AGAAACCCGAGGAAAAAACCAAGGCCGAAGAGACGGTCCCCGCGCCTCAACCCGCGGCCAATTAGCCCGGCTGCGACCCTTCCCCGGCCCAGGGCCTGACGCCCTGGGCCGGCGCATTGTATTAGCAAATCTAATGTATTAGAATCCGGTAACCGCCCCTGCGCGGCAAGGAGAATACAAAGGAATGCGCTGGCTTTTCGACTTGCTCAACTCATCGATCGGGAAGAAAATCACCATAGGGATAGCCGGATTGCTGCTGTGCTGTTTCCTGATCCCGCACCTTGTGGGCAACCTGATCTTGTTCCTCGGCGCGGACCAGTTCAACGCCTACGCCCATTTCCTGCAGACCAACCCGCTGACGCCCTTGGCCGAACTCGGCCTGCTGGCCTTGTTCCTCATCCACGTCATCGTGACCCTTTACGCCCGCTGGCAAAATTGGGGCGCGCGGCCCGTGGCCTATGAGATGAGCGTGTCAAAGGGCGGACGAACCATAGGTTCGACCACCATGATCTACACGGCCTTTCTCCTGCTGGCCTTCCTCATTGCGCACGTGGCGACGTTCAAGTATGGCTGGCGCAGCGATTTCCGGAATGAGGAACTCTTCGAAAGGGTCATGGAATTCCTGGGCAACCCCTGGATCGCCGGGTTCTACGTCCTGGCCATGGCCGGCCTGGGACTGCATTTGAGCCACGGCTTTCAGAGCGCTTTCCAAACCCTGGGGATCAATCATCCCAAGTACACGCCGCTCATCAAGGCCGTCGGGCTTGTTTTTGCCGTGGCAACCGCGGCGGCATTCGCCGCCATACCGATCTGGGCCTGTTGGCTGGGAGGAGCGAGATGACCGAGCATAGAGCGCAGGAAATGGTTGATTCCGAGGTCGTGGGGAGGAAACCATGAAACTCGACGCCAAGATTCCGGACGGACCCCTGGATAAGAAGTGGGACAAGCACCGCTTCGAGCTCAAGCTCGTCAATCCGGCCAACAAGCGCAAGTTTGACGTGCTCGTGGTCGGCACGGGACTGGCCGGAGCCTCGGCCGCGGCGTCTTTGGCCGAGCTCGGCTACAACGTCAAGGTCTTCTGCATCCAGGACAGCCCGCGCCGCGCGCATTCCATAGCGGCCCAAGGCGGCATCAACGCGGCCAAGAACTATCCAAATGACGGGGACTCCATCTGGCGCCTCTTCTACGACACGGTCAAGGGCGGCGATTACCGCGCCCGCGAAGCCAACGTCTACCGATTGGCCCAGGTCTCAAACAACATCATCGACCAGTGCGTGGCCCAAGGCGTGCCCTTTGCCCGGGACTACGGCGGCACCCTGGACAACCGCTCTTTCGGCGGCGCGCAGGTCTCGCGCACGTTCTTCGCGCGCGGCCAGACCGGCCAGCAGCTCCTTTTGGGCGCTTACTCGGCCCTCATGCGCCAGGTCGGACGCAAACAGGTCCAGCTCTTTACGCGGCGGGAAATGGTCGAGCTCGTCCTGGTCGACGGCGCGGCCCGGGGCATCGTGGTCCGCAACCTCGTGACCGGCAAGCTCGAGTCATATGCCGGACACGCGGTCGTCTTGGCCACGGGCGGCTACGGCAACACCTTCTACCTCTCCACCAACGCCAACTCCTGCAACACGGGCGCGATCTGGAACGCCTATAAAAAAGGCGCGGGCTTCGCCAATCCCTGCTTCACCCAGATCCATCCGACCTGCATCCCGCAATCCGGCGAGCATCAAGCCAAGCTCACGCTCATGAGCGAGAGCCTGCGCAACGACGGCCGCGTCTGGGTGCCGAAAAAGAAGGGCGACAACCGGCCTGCCCGGGATATTCCCGAGGAAGACAGGGATTATTATCTGGAGCGCAAGTACCCGAGCTTCGGCAACCTCGTGCCCCGCGACGTGGCCTCGCGCGCGGCCAAGCAGATGATCGACGAAGGCCGCGGCGTGGGCCGCACGGGCCTGGCCGTGTATCTCGACTTCGCCGACGCTCTCAAGCGACAGGGCAAGGCCAAGATCGCGGAAAAATACGGCAATCTCTTCGACATGTACCACCACCTGACCGCCGAGGACCCTTATCAGGCGCCCATGCGCATCTATCCGGCGGTGCACTACACCATGGGCGGCCTCTGGGTGGACTACAACCTCATGACCACCATCCCGGGGCTCTTCTGCCTGGGAGAGGCGAACTTCTCGGACCACGGAGCCAACCGGCTGGGCGCCTCGGCCTTGATGCAGGGGCTGGCCGACGGTTACTTCATCGCGCCCTACACCCTGGGCGGCTTTTTCGGCGGGACGAAACTCCCGAAAGTGGACGCGAGCCACCAAGCCTTCAAGGACGCCGAACGCGCGGCGCAGCAGCGCTTCCAAAAGCTGCTCTCCATCAAGGGCAAGAGAACGCCGATCAGCTTTCATAAGGAACTGGGCAAGCTGCTCTGGGATAACTGCGGCATGTCGCGCAACGAAAAGCAACTCAAGGAAGCCCTGGCCAAAATACCGGCCATCCGCGAGGAATTCTGGAAGAACCTCATCGTCTCGGGCTCGGGCGATGAGTTCAACCAGACCTTGGAGCGGGCGGCGCGCGTGGCGGACTATCTCGAGTTCGCGCAGCTTCTGGTGCGCGACGCATTGGAGCGCCGGGAATCCTGCGGCGGCCATTTCCGCGAGGAGTCCCAGACCCCGGACAACGAGGCCAAGCGCGACGACGCCAACTTCAGCCATGCCGCGGTCTGGGAGTACGCGGGCGAGGGCAAGGAACCCGTCGAGCACCGCGAGCCGCTCAAATTCCAGGACGCCGTACCTTCGCAGAGGAGCTACGCATGAACGCCATCGAGACCATGGACGTCACCCTGCGGGTCTGGCGCCAGAAAGGGCCGGACCAGCCCGGACGTTTCGAGACTTACGAGGCCAAGGGAGTCACCCCGGACATGTCATTCTTCGAGGCCCTGGACATGGTCAACGAAGGACTCGTGGCCAACGGCCAGGATCCCATCGCCTTTGATCACGACTGCCGCGAGGGCATCTGCGGCATGTGCTGCCTCACCGTCGACGGCCAGCCCCATGGGCCGGACCAAGGCGCCACCGGCTGCCAGCTCCACATGCGCACCTATAAGAACGGCGACACGATAACGCTTGAGCCTTTCCGCGCCCGCGCCTTTCCCGTCATCAAGGACCTCGTCATCGACCGCGCGGCCCTGGACCGGGTCATGGCGGCCGGAGGCTTCATCTCGGTCGCCACGGGCGGCGCGGGTGAGGCCAACGCCATCCTCGTGCCCAAGCCCAAGGCCGAGGCCGCCATGGACGCGGCGGCCTGCATCGGCTGCGGCGCCTGCGTGGCGGCCTGCCCCAACGCCTCGGCCATGCTCTTCGTTTCGGCCAAGATATCCCAGTTCGCCCTGCTGCCGCAAGGCCAGCCCGAGCGCGACCGCCGGGTCCTGGCCATGCAGAAGCAGATGGACGCGGAGGGCTTCGGCAACTGCTCCAACGAGGCGGAATGCGAGGCGGTTTGCCCCAAGGAGATCAAGCTAACCAACATCGCGCGCATGAACCGGGAGTTCATCCGGGCCGTGTTCTGCTCGCATGAGACGCGCCCGGAGCCGGCCATCGGCCAGGAAGAGTGAACCTCAACGAGAACTTCGACGTATCGCCCGGCAAGATCGCCGAGCTTAAAAGCCGGATCGTTCGCCTGGGCGTCGACGTCGGACTCATCGAGGAGTCTTTCATCAAAGGCGGCGGCAAGGGCGGGCAGAAGATCAACAAGACCGCCAACTGCGTCGCGCTTTATTACCCCCCCTTGGACCTGCGCGTGCGCGTGCAAAGGGAGCGCCGCCGCACGATCAACCGGTTTTTGGCCCTGCGGGAGCTGGTCGACCAGATCGAGATGAAGGTCTCCCCGGGGACCTCGCGGCGTTTCCAGGAGATCGGACGCATCCGCAAGCGCAAGTCCCGCCGCCAGGAACGGGCCGCGGAGAAATACCCGGAGGCGCCGCGCCTTGCTGACTGACGACGCCCGATGCCAAAGAAGATTTTGGGCCGCCTTGGCCGCGGTCATCGCGGCGTTATGCATCCTGGGCCTGGCTCATGTTTGGCTGGAGCCTCCGAGCCCCGTCGACGGGGCCTTTCACTCATCGCCGGACATCAGCCGGCTTTCCCTGAGCGCGATCATGGCGGATTCCGGGGCCGGCTACGCGCTGCTCTCCGAGGCCCAAGCCGGGAGGAGATACTTCCTGCGCAACGGAAAATTCTACGACCATGCCCGCCGGCCGATTCCGGAAATCAGCGGCTCTCTCGATACGGCGCAGAAGACCGTGACTTTGACGCAAGGCCAGGAGGTTCGGGTCTTGCGCTTAGGCAACCCTGATTCAGCGCCGGATAAAGCCCGATTCCGGCGCTGAAATCAAATGGAGGCCATGATATGAGACGATTGACCTGGGCGCTGCTCCCCTGGCTGGCGTTGTTCAACGGCTGCCCGAAGCGGCAGACCGCGGCGACCGATTACGAATCGGTCCGCCAGCGCTCGGAGCAATCCCAACAAAGCCTGGACCAGCAGCAGGCCCCCAGCCAGACGCGCTGAGCCCTACCAAAAAGGGCGGCGCCAAGAGATCTCCGACGAGAAAAGGAATCGGGGCACTCGGGGTCGAACCGAGAACCTCCTGGTCCCAAACCAGGCGCTCTGCCAATTGAGCTATGCCCCGTATTCGTTGATTCTACAAAACTTTATTACAGGACCGGCGAGATCAGGGAAATAGGGGAATGCCGTACTTGGTGCCTTCTGGTAATTATCGTTGCGCGCCGGTAGAACCCGATGTCTAGCGTGCGCCATGCGTTTGAGATCTATGCAGACCGTCGATTATGAACATGCGCATTAGCACTTGGTAAGGCACACCTCGCCATTCAGCCAATGCCTTTAACTCATTGACAGTCTCTTCCTCCAACGCGACACTAGTTGGAAGCTTTCTCTTCTTCTTTAGGCGTTTTGCAGCATCAAGGATCTGCGCTTTGTCAAAGACTGATGATGCGCTATAGGCCCTTTGCGATTTCACGTAGGTATGCTTCATAAAGACACCTCTCCTTTTTGTGCGCGGGACGAGCACTGATAGGCCTGATTTTTCCCTCCCGCTGAGTGAAGACCACATGCAAGATACGGCCTTGAGAAGTGGGCCCAATGATGCCCAGCCTTTCTTCTGGCACAGGGGGACTGACTTGAACACCCAGCGGTGCCGCCTGTCCCAACAGGAAAACCTCCTCCGCCTCAATGGTCGTCACTGAATGCTTCTTCGCACTCTTGGTCCGATTGCCATCGTCCCATTCAAACTCAAAATTAGAAGTCTCTTGCAGCCAGAGCAGCAGCCATTCGACGAATCTGAATTTTGCCATCGCCTTAGTATAGTGTACGCCACTGTCTGTCAAAACACAAGAGGTTTGTGGTCACGCTAACCGGATGTTAGGCCCGCCTTTCGACGAACCGACCAGCCACATATTTGTGAATGACGCTAGCCATGAGGGTCTGATAAGGGATTCCTTCCTCAAGAGCCCGCTGCTGCATGCCTTCCAAATCTTGGGGCGAAATTCGAATGTTGACTCGACTGCTCTTTTGAAGGGCGTCGCGGACGTACGATCGATAACGACGAACCTCTGCTTTGCGATTCTTAACTGACTTCCATTCGCCCCGAGCATAGGATCGCGTAATCTGCTTTTCTTCATTGCTCAATCTGTTCATGTCTTCAGCCTCCGCCCAAATACCGCTTCGTTGCTTGTCGGTTTGGGATGATGGTCTTTAGAAAAATCTCACTCTGCGTTTCCACAAATGGGACCAGATGCGCATAGCCGGCTATTTCGACGATGAATATCCGCTGATTCGGATACCGCTCCTTATTACAGTGCTCAACGAGGTCAAGGACATCTTCAGCCTCGATCTTTAGCGCAACTTGTTCAAATCCAACATGTCGATGCGCCTTCAGCCACTCGTTCTTCTCGCCGTCCCACCGGATTATTTTCACCTATTTTGAGTTTAATACGTTGTGTGCCTTTTGTCAACAACAATCTGGGAGCTTCCCACGCCTGCCAACTGGGCAGCGGCTGGGCCTAACGTAGAGAGTTTTATCCGTTGTGCGAAGCATTACGGATAAAACTTATTGGACGAAGCCGCTTCGCTCCGCCTTATGGGGATCGTATCCGGGTTAGGGGTGCAGCGCAAGGAAAAAAGCGGGATTTTTAAATTGCCGAAAAAGCGCGGGACGATGCTGGGTGAAGGCTGGAGAGTGCGTCCTTCGAGCCAAGGGGCAGGGCCGTGGAGGCAGGAGGCGGTAATGGGACAGCGAGGCCCGTTGGCTCACCGGAGCAAGCCAAGGGCCATGGAGGTGATGATGCTTAAGCAGAGTCATGAAGAGTCCAGAACCCGTGCATTGGCAGGCATGCCATGCAACGGGATAAGCACGCCGACCACCCGCATGCGGCCTTCGCGGCAGCGGGGGCAGAGCCCAATATCCTTGCCGGTCAGATCCAGGACCAATTCCGCGGTCGCCTTGGGAGTAGCGCGCTGAATTTCCGGATCAAGACCGATGAGTTCGCGGCAACGAGAGAGGCAGGTTTTCTTGCGTCGATTGGCGAGGAAGCCGAAGTGGCGCACGCGCATGAAGGATATCGGTACGGTGTGAAGGAGGAAGCGGCGGATGAATTCATGGGAAGACAGCGACATCGTCTTGCGTTTATTGGCATCGCGCCGATCCCGATAGGAGAACCACCCGACGGAAGACTGTGCCCAGCATGGTGTCCTCCGGGCATCCCAGGGCGCCAAACACGGCCAAGCCAGGTCAAGGTGAGGTGATGGGTTTCTCGACGGTGGTCAAAAGGGGGCACAGACCGTCAATCAATCCCGACTTGCTTCCAAACCAGGCGCTCTGCCAATTGAGCTATGCCCCGTATTCGTTGATTCTACAAAACTTTCTCAAGAGGCAGGCGCGACCTCGGACGCCGCGTGAATTTATCGACGAGCTTGTCCATCCCGAGCATGTGCGCGGCAGTCTTCACCATATTCCCGAAATAGGTCGTCGCGAACTCGGTATTGCCGAGCACGAGCCTGGAGGCGAATTGCCGGACCGACTCGGAGTGTCTCAAAACCGCTTCGTAGACATAAGAGAGAAAAGGCAGCCCATTGATGAACCTGCTGGCCGCGAAGATGAATTTCCCAAGGATATTGTCCCGCCTGACCCTGGAAAACCGCCTTGAGGTCGCCGCCTTGAGGGCCGAGGCGGTCACGCCGTCCAAAAGCGCGGCCTCCACGATAGCATTGGCATTCTCGATGAGATAGCCTATGCCATTCTTCTTATATTTCATGACGCCGCTCGCGTCGCCTACCGCGACGTACCTGTGGTAGATCATTTGGCGCGCCAAAGACGACGGGATCAGGGGGGCGCAGCGGCACTGCGGCCGCCGCTCTCCGATCACTTGCGTTATTTTCGACAGGCGCAAGAAGTCAAAATACATTTTCTCCAAATCCTTGTGCGTCTGCGTCTTGTCCTTATTGCCGTTAAACAGGCCGGGGCTCGGGGCGATCACGATCGTCATCCAATGCAGGTCGCCGTGCGTCTTGAGCATCCCGAGCACGGCCTCCGTGTTTTTCATCCCGTACCAATAATAGAACGACCGCGGATTCAGTTTCAGGGCCGCGATTTCCGCCTCGCTGAGCTGCAATTCGAATATCCCGGCGGCGTGGGTCCAAACGGATGTGTCTATCGGCTCGACGTCAAGGCCCGTTTCCGATCTATGGTACCGCATCACGCGCAAATTCTTGCCGCCGTTGACCCCGGCGGCGTTCATGACGAAGTCCGCCGTCACGAGGGTCCTTTTCTCCGCCGCGGCGCCGCTTGCTTGGTAGAACACGAGAGCCTTTTGCGCGATGTCCCGCGGAACGAACACGTTCGTCGCCGCCCCGGCAATGAATTTAACTCCCAGGCGCACCGCCTCGGCGCGCAAGAAAGCCGTGAAGCTGATGTTGCTGCCGTGAATCATCCCCGCGGGCCCGTTGCCGTTGGCGATAAAGACCGCCTTGTGATGCGCGGCCGGCGGCGCGGGAGCCGCCACGGCGCCGTCCGGATCATTGAGATTGCGCAGTTCCATCGTGTCAGCCTGGCCAACGACCAAATGCGCCGGGATATCAATGCCGAGCTCAGCCAGATGATCGACCGCCGTCGCGGCTATGCCGCCCATGCAGCCTTTGCATGTCGCCGGTCCGCCGGCGGAGGATTCCAAGGAACGCTTCTCTATGACCGCGACCTTGATAGACGGATTGGCGCGTTTGAAGTTCAGCGCGGCCAAGGCGCCGGCGTAACCCCCGCCGACGATAACGACCGTATCGCCGGCTCTCAAGGCGCCATTGCCGCGATGCTTATCAAACGCGCTCTTGGGCAGGGCGCGCAATCCATCCAGCAGCTCGTCTTCCGTCTCGCCGGACTGCCGGGCCGCGTCGCGGCCCGGGGAGGCGGAAGCAGCGGCATCGTTGCGCGAGGAAGCCTCGCCGGAAGCGGGGGAGATTAGCTTTTCATGGACGATATCCGCGAAAACCCGTTCGGCGGCGCCGCGAGCTGACTCTTCCGGAGCTTGCGGACGCAGACCCGGCAAAGCGAGATCCTCATTGACCCGGTCGGAAACCTTAAGGATCGCGCCGGGACCGGACTCCCCGTCATGGGCAAGAGAGGCGGCCGCATGCGCCGGCAAGATGGCTGAAGCGCCGACAGCGACGGCCGGAACATTCTCGGCAGCGACGCCTGGATTTGTTATGGTCGGGACAATCCGGGGCTGGCCCATCTGCATGGGGCCCAGCCAGCCCCCGACGCTGACCGGCGCGAGGCTCGCGCCCTTCGACGCCGATACGGCGGCCCGGCCCCCTGCCGCGTAGACGTCGAGATCCAGGCAGAATGAGATTTGCAGAACGGACAGCAACACCGCGAACCCGCGCGTGAAACGCCTCATGCTTTAAGTTTATATGAACTCCCGCGACAATGCCTGGGCCCAACGGTCTGGAGAACGGAGCTAAAGGTCCCATTTTTAGCGCCCGGCAACGCTCTCCGGGAGAACCACTTTCACAAACCCCTTGAAATCTTTTGACAATCCGCTATACTAAGAGGCGCATTTCGGACTGGAGAGCCATGGAATCCAAAAATCAGCCTCTTGCCAATCCCAAGGACAAGCGCATCCTCATCGTCGACGACGACACCAACGTGCTCACCTTCCTGGAAATGGCCGCGCAACTGGAAGGCTTCGACGTCGTGACGGCCACGAACGGCACCGAGGCGGCCGAAAAAGTCGCCCAGCGCCCGCCGGACCTCATCATCACGGACCTGATGATGCCGGGCCAAGGCGGATATGAATTCATCCGCGCACTTCAGGGAGCTGGAAATGCCAGCATCCCGATCATCGTGGTTTCGGGAAGTCATATCGAGGCCACGACCGTCGCCATGATCCGGCAGGAAGCCAACGTCGTGGAATTCCTCCGCAAGCCGGTTCCCATGAACACTTTGGCGGATTCCTTGCATCACGTCCTCCATACGGCCGCTCCGCCGAAAGAGCAATCCCCGGGAATCAACGAACGCCCCAAGCCTTCCTGATCGGCGGGCCTGTTCCTGGCGGCCGAGGCAATTGGTATAATTTCTCCTAATACCGATGCCTCATCCCATCGAGGTCGTTCTCGGTCCGGCCCAAGACCAGCCCCTTATCGCCGGCATCCCGGCCATCCTGCGCCTTGCGCAGCGCATCGCCGACCATATCTCGCCCAAGCGCATCCTCATCTCGACTCCGGACCCGGAGTTCGCCCGGCGCTGGAGCCGGCAAATGGCGGGCTTCGGCGCGACCCCCATAGAGTGCGCCGCTCCGGCGGACTGCGGTCAAAGACTCGATCCCGAACTGCCGATCCTGGCCATGGACGCCGCCGGACTTCCCCAAGGCGACGCTATCGAGCGCTTTCTTGCCGTTGCCTCGGAATCAAGGCAGCCGTTGCTCTGGGCCCGGGATAATCGGCTCGTGGCGGCTTGGCATCCCGCGAGTTCTGTCTTTTCACGGGCCAGCCTGCCCGAAGCGGCTTTGGCGCAAGGCTCCGGCCGGCTCTGGGAATCGGCTGATTGGATGAGCCTAGACGAGCCGGACGCGATCCAGCGCTCGGAAAAAACGCTGTTGGCCGGCCTGGTCAAGGACACGGACGGCTACATCGCGCGTTTCGACCGCCGTCTTTCGGTGACGCTCTCCCGATGGCTGCTCAGGACTCCGGTAACGCCGAACCAGATAACCACGGCCAGCCTGATTCTCGGTCTGCTGGGCGCGGGCTGGCTGGCCTTCGGATCCTATCCTGTACAGGTCCTGGGGGCCATGCTTTTATGGTTCTGCTGCATACTGGACGGCTGCGACGGCGAGGTGGCGCGCCTCAAGCTCCTCTGCTCCGCCTCCGGAGCCCAATACGACCTGGGAGCGGACCACATCGCGCATCTGGCCATCTTTATCGCGATCCCCCTAGGCGTGCGCACGGCGCAGCCCCAAGCCGAGGTCCTCTGGCCGGGGCTGCTCATGGTCTCTGGCCTGGCGCTTTCCATGTTCACCGTCTGGTGGCTTATCCTGCGGGCGCCCAAAAACCATTCCGGAAAAATGAATCTTTTCTTCGAGCGCGTCGCCAGCCGCGACTACGTCTACCTCGTCCTCTTTCTTGTCCTGATCCGAAAACTGCACTGGTTCCTATGGGCCGCCGCCGGCGGATCCCACCTCTTCAACCTCTCCCTGTGGTGGCTCCACCTGCAAAAAGCCGAAAGCCCCCGGACATAGAGTCGCATTCCGTAACAAAAAAGTCTTGCGGAATTTAAAATTTCCGGTTAAAATGGGGCCGTGCGGTTCTATTTTTTCGATGGCAAGGCGCCCCAAGGGCCTTTCGAGATCGAAGAACTTCTCCGCCAGCCGGGATTCGAAGGCGAAAGCGTCGTCTGCCCCGTCGGCTCGGAACGAGCCGAGGATTGGAAAGCGGCCGTCAACTTCGAACTGCTGCGCGACGCCCTCTTCAAGCCCAAGCCCGCCCTTCTGACCCCACCGCCGCCGATCCTGTTTCCCTGCCCGAACTGCCGGCACCGCAATAGCGAAGACGCCCTGTTCTGCAACCATTGCGGCCGCTCCTTGCGCGACAGCCCGGCTGAGCCCCCCCGGCCCAAAGAGTCCGCTATCCCTCCCGCGCCTGCGGACCCCGGTCCCACGGCCCCTCCTCCGGAGACGGAAAACGCCAAGGCCTCGCGCATGGCGATGCCGCTTGAGCCCGCGCCAGCCCCATTGCCCCCGGTTCCAGCCATGAAGCCGGTGCCCAAGGCGCCGGATATCTCCGCAGGCCCCCGGCGGGCGCCGGCTCCCGGCGGAATGGGACGCATCGCGCAATTCCAGCAGATGCAGCAAGAACAAATCCACAGCATGCCTCCCGCGCCCGCCATCTCGCCGCCAACCCCGGCCCTGCCGGAGAAGCCCTTCATTTCGGCTCCCGAAAACCCGCCCGCGCCCAAGGCTCGAAAGGCCGCGAGCCTGGCCTTGCTCTTGGGCGGACTTTTCGCGGCTCTGGCCGGCGCTTATGTGCTGCTGGGGCCATCCGCGCGCCAGGCCGCCACAATCTCCCCGCAGCCTTTGCCGGAGGTCAAGCCGCAGCCCCAGCCAGCCGTCGCGCCGGCGCCTGCCGCGGCTCAAGCTCAAAACCAAACGGCCCCAGCCGAGGCCCCCGCATTGCCCAAGGAACTGGCCCCGGACGCCTCGGGGGACGTCCAGACCGCCGTCCCGGTCCGCAAGGCCGCGCGTCCGCGCCGGCGCAAATCCCGGACGCCCGCCGCCTCCGCGCGGCTCGCGCAGGCCGAGCCTCCCCAAATCCCCGCCTCCTCGGACTCTGCCGCGGCGGAGGTTCTGCTGCCGGGCTTGAAGAAGAGGGTGCGCCGCGCGCCTGCGCGCTACGAAGCAGTTTCCGCCGCGCAGGATAAACCCTCCGCCCCGACTCCGGACGAGCTGATGGCGCAAAGCGCCAAGGACCAGTTCAATTTCTGCCACCAGATCATGGCGCAAGGGGCTTTCGGCAGCTTCTTCGACACCTGCCTGTGCGCCGCGGCCAAGAGCGCGCCTCCCTATAAAGGCCGGCGCCGGGCCTTCATAGAGCTGGCCTCGGAATCCGGCAAGGAAATCGGCTCGACCTTCGCCATCACCGGCGCCCAAGCGCAAGGCTCGCTTGTCCGCATCACCGCGCAATGGACCAAGCCCGGGGAGAGCGGCGAGCGCAGCGAGGATTGGCTGCTCGAGGACGGCCGCTGGTGCCTATCCCGGTAAGCCCCCCATAAAAAAAGCCCCCGCGCCGGGGGTGGCGCGGGGGCAAAAGCTCGATAACTCTCTGTTATCGGCCGGCCGCGGCGGTCAGCTCATCGAGCCGCTTCTCCGCTTTTGCCTTTATCGTCTTATAGGATACTCCGGTCAAGAAGTCGATGCCTTGCCAGACATTGGCCACCGGGATAATATGGAACTTGCCCTCGGCCACGGCTTGCGCCACCTCGGCGCTAAGCTGGATATCCCTGAAGTTGGCAGCAGGAACCAGAATCCCCTGGTTGCCGGTCAGGCCCCGGGCCTTGCATAGGGCGAAGAATCCCTCGATCTTATGGTTGGCGCCGCCGATGGGCTGGACGTTGCCGAATTGGTCGGCTGAGCCGGTGACCGCGAACTCCTGACTGATGGGCACGCCCGAGAGGCGGGAGAGGATGGCGTAGATCTGCGTCGAGGTCGCGGAATCTCCGTCAAGACCTCCGTATTGCTGCTCGAACGAGATGCCGATGTCGGCCGAGCGCTTCTTGTTCTGGGCGAAAGTCTGGCGCAAGAAGCCTTGGATGTTGCCCACGGCCTTGATAAAACTGGGGCCCGTGGTTCCGGCTTCGCGGTCGGTGGAAGTGATGGAGATGCCCCCATTATTGCCCACGCCGATGCTCAAGGTAATGCGCGCCGGGACTCCGAAGTTGCCCATGACCGCGAGCCCGTTGATCTGGCCGACTTCCTTGCCGGAAGTGGCGACATGAAAAGTATCGGTGAGATAATACTCCATGACATGCTTCACATAGCCTTCGTCGCGATCCCTGCGCGCGGCCAGGGCCGCGTCCACATCCTGCCGGGACAACTCCTCATGGCCCGCGTCCCTGGCAAAGAAAGTCGCCTCGCGCATCAGGCTGTAGACGGCTCCGAACCGGGCGGAAAGCTTCTGGTTGCTGTGCACGAGCCGCGCGCTGTACTCCAGCAAGGCGGAGATGGCGTCGCGGGAAAGGTCCAGGATCGCGCCCGCGCTCTTGTTCACGATATTCTTGAAGAATTCGACATAGCCGGACACGCTTTGCGCGTCGGCAGGCATGCTCGATTCGAACTCCACGTTGGCGTTGAAGCCGCTGGCGAACATGTCGTCATGCTCCTGGATCATCATCTTGAGCATGGGCGAGCCAATGAGAACCACCTTGACCCGCGCGGGAATAAGATAAGCAGGAGCCTTTTTCTCCTGCATGAGCACCAAAGGCATCATGCCGGCCGCGGCATTATTCGCCGGCATTTCGACATGGCTGGGAGCCTTCCCGGAGAGCGTGGCGCGCATCAGAAAAGGCCAGGCTCCGGAGCGCAGCACGGCCAATGCGTCGAGCACGAGAAAGCCGCCGTTGGCCTTGACAAACGAGCCGTTCTCGCCGAAAAGTCTCTCCGGGGTCGGATCTTCCTCCTCGATCACGGGCGCGCCCTTGAGGCCGGCATTGTCCACGCGCACGCGCACCTCATATTGCTCCAGAGGATTTTGCGGAGCCGCAAAAGGAGACGCCGCCTGCTCCTGGGGCAGAAAATCCCCATAATTGGCCGCGGCATGCTCAAGCAGGCTCTGGACATAGCTCTCCGCCGACTCGTTGCCCGCGACAGCGGCGAGCATCGGCCCCGCCTTGGCCTCCATCAATGAAGCGACCGTATCGCCTTCCAGGCTCGAAATTTTCTCTTGCAGGGCTTGGTATTCCGCCTGGATTTGTCTCCCGATATCTTGAAACTCTCTGATCAGCGGCTGCGCCTTGGCCTTGGCCTCGGCCGCGGCCTGCTCCCACTCCTCATCAGTAAACTCCCCGGCTTCGATCTTA
Source organism: Elusimicrobiota bacterium (assembly GCA_003452935.1). Lineage (GTDB taxonomy): Bacteria > Elusimicrobiota > Elusimicrobia > UBA1565 > UBA9628 > UBA9628. The sequence continues at coordinate 119,679 of DMMY01000025.1, read as the reverse complement.
GCGTTGATCTCATCCTGGCTCTTGAACGGTTGTCCATTCCAAAGGGGCGCTACAAAAATGCCCTGCCCCTGGACCATCTTGATGGCAAAGCCGAAACCTTTGCCGATCTTGATTTGCGCCACCTTTTCCTCGAAGGCCTGCCTTTTCTGGGCCGCGGCAGCCTCGAATTCCATCTCCAGGGCCGCTTTATCCTCCCCCAATTTGCCGGAGTTGAGCAACCCGGGCAGAGTCTCAGAGACCGAGCGCACGAATTCCCGGACAGCGGCTTGCAAGACCTTGCCTTGGCCCGGCGCCACATAAACAATAGCAACAGGGGACTGGTCGTCGGAGAAATCAGTTCCGATCACCAAATCCGGAGCCTCAGGCATGGCCGGAGCGATGTCCGCCACGACCGCGTCCACCGCGGTGCTCCGTCCCGAGCCGTCCGGACCGGAAACATAGACGTTATAGTTGGGCCCCGTCATCCTCAAACCGAAGTTCAGAGCTTTGAGCGCCGCGTCCTGGCCAACGACCTTTCTATTCCCCAGAGCCACTTCCTTGGTGCTGGCCGGAAGCGTTTCCGGGGAGGGCACCCAGCGCACCTGTTCGGCCTTGAACTCAAAGTCCTTGGGATCGAGCGGCGCGGCCGCGGGCCGGCTTTGCTCAGCCTTGGCCTTGATCAAGCCGGACTTGCGCAGCAAGGGCAGGCTCGCCAGCCTCTCCCACATCGAAGTCTTGGCCGGGGCCGCGGCCACCGACTCCTTGATTTGCGCCGCGTTGTCGAAGAGCCGCCTGAGGTTCTCGGGAACAGAGCTGTCCCCGCCCTGAGGCGCGGCCGCGGTCTCGGCCAAAGCCACGAGCTGGGCGCGAAACGGGCCTTCGGGCAAAGACTGGGCCGCGGCCTTGAGCTTGGCCGCGTCAGCCGGCGTGTCCAAGGTCTCGGGCAACATGCCCTGCAGCCGGTTAAGAAGGTCGATCACGGGATGCGCGGCCACGGCCTGCGGCGCGGCCTGGGCGGACGGCGCCGCGCCGGCGGATTCGGAGATTCCAGCGGAGACCGCGGGAGACTTCAAGGGAGCAAGACGCCCCAGCGCGGCCGCGGGGGCCAGACGCAGGTCTTTGAGTCGGGGTGAAATGGCGCCCGCCGCCGCGGCGCCGATGGGCGCGATCGCCTTGGCGCGGCCGCTCATGACATTCGCGGCCCCTGCCGGACCGGGCAGCAGGAGGGTCAAGGCGACGACGACAGAAAGGGATCGAACGAGCAAGTTCCGCGAAGCGGTCATGTGATACTCCTTGGTCATGGGCCTGTACCCCGGCGTCTTCAACGCAGTCATTATAATTGGAAAAAAGTCTCCATTAAATGGGCCAAAAGGGCTCCGCGCCGCAGCTAAATGGCCCATGCCCGCGTAGGGCGATGGGCCTAAATTGAGAAGTGAAATGAATGACTAAGGGCTCGTTAAGGAATTAGTGATAGTCATTTGGGCGTCGAGGCGCCCATCCGGCAAGGCGCGAGGAGCGAGCATGCCCGTAGGCATGTGCGACGAACAACGCAGCCGGATGGGATGCATCGGCGTCCAAAAACGATCATTTATTTCTTAACGAGCCCTAAGGCTGACGTTCCGCGCTGCGAAACAAAACGGTGAGGCTCGAGGGGTCGTCGTTCTTGCTGGTATAGGGGCCTAGCTCCGCGGCGGCAAGCCGGCCGGTGGGCTCGAAATACAACCCGCGCTGGGGTCCCGGGGTCACTTGCCCTTCCTGGATCATGGCATGAAAAACGATGGTGGGATTTCCGACGTCGTCGGGGTCCATGCCCACGGCTTTGGCGAAAGCCTTTTCATCCACCCGGCACTCCACGACCACGGAAATGCCCTTGCCCCAAAGAAAATTGATGTTGGCGATGAGCGGCCTGCGGCCCTTGGCCTTGCAGGTGTAATTCCAGCGCCCGCCGTCGCGCTTCTGGACGCGCAATTTCAAACGAGAGTCGCTGCTCAACATCCTATTGCCCTCGTCGAGTCCGAAGTCGAAATCGACCTCGTAACCCCTCCAGCCGAAACGGTCGTAGAACTCCACCCGCTGGCCCGAGGGCTGGAAGTCCCCCACGTCGCGCAGGGAATATCTCTCGGCCCACGCTCCGCCCGGAGCCAGCATCGCGAGAGCGAAAATCAGTCGTTTCATTTCTCCGCCTCCAGGCAATGGCCTTATTCCATCATCCATTATCATAACACATCGTCGCGCGGCCGGGATCGCCCCCGGTCCGGCGCAAACCCTCATAAAGCGCCACGGCCACGGCCGTGGAAAGGTTGAGGGAGCGCACCTCGCCGCTGACCGGGATGCGGAACAGGCTGCCCGAGAAACGCTCCAGAACGGACTCGGGAAGCCCGCTCGATTCCCGGCCGAAAAGGAGGAAGCTGTCCGGGCGAAAAGGCGCGTCCCGAAAGCTCCGCGCGGCCTTGGTGGTGAAGACCAGAACCGAAGGGTTCGCGGGCAATGAGGAAATAAAACCGGACATGTCCTCATGGCGCGCCAGCTTGAGCTTGGGCCAGTAGTCGAGGCCGGAGCGGCGTATTTCCGGACCGCCGAGGCTGAATCCCAGGGGCCCGATGAGATGCAGGGTCGCTTGCGCGGCGATGCAGGTCCTGCCAATATTGCCCGTATTCCAGGGAATCTCCGGCTCGAAAAGAGCCACGTTCATGCCGGCCGACCCCCGCGGCCTGAAAGCCGCCTAAGAAAGCCGAGCAGGCGTTGATTGAACTCCTCGGGATTCTCCAGACTGCTGAGGTGTCCGGCCCCGGCGATGACGGACATCTCCGATCCGGGAATCGCCGCGGCCAGGGCTCGCGCCTGCGCGGGCGGGGTGAGCGCGTCATGCTCGCCGACCAGAACCAATGCGGGGACCCTGATGCCGGCCAGGGTCCCGGTCGTATCCGTCCGGCCGGCCATGGCGAGCAGGGCCCCGCACACGCCCAGAGGCTGGCTCGCCGCGATGATGGATCGGATCGTTGACACCGCGCTTTGCCGCCTCGCGGCCGCCGCCCCGGCCAGGGAGGCCGGAGCGAAGACCTTCCCCACGAAATCCTCGGCGAATCCGGCCAGCCCCCCTTGCTTGATCGCCCGGATCGCGGCGGCGCGGCCGAGCTTGGCCTCGTCCGCATCCGCCTGGCTGCGCGTGTCGCAAAGGACCAAAGCCCGGACCCGGTCCGCCTCGCGCTGGGCCATGCGCAGGGCCACATAGCCGCCCATGGAGAGCCCGCAGAGCACGGCCCGCTCGATGACGAGGAAGTCGAGCAGGGCCGACAGATCGTCGACGTAGAGTTCCATGGTGTACTGGCCGTCGCCCACGCCGCTTTGTCCCAGCCCGCGCATATCGTAAGCCACTACGCGGAACTCCTCGGCCAGCGCCCGGATCTGGGGCTCCCACATGGCCTGACTGAATGGAAAGCCGTGGATCAGGACCACGGGTATCCCGTCGCGAGGGCCTTCGTCGCGATAAAACAAGCGCACGCCGTTGATCTCGGCCTCCATTTTGCCTTTCCCCCGCTCTCCACGAAAAGCTTACTGAATTTTATCCTCCCTGCGACACCCCGGCCGCGGGCCGGGCCCGCGTCGTCGAGCTTGCGCGCTCAAAAGGCTCTTGCTAGGATACCCTCATGCCTCGACGCATTCCGCCCGGCGGCGTCAATCTGTTCCAGTTCATCTACGTTCTCCTGGACGAATACCAGCGCCGCACCGGCCGAAGCGCCCTCAACCTCTCCCTCGGCAACCCGGACGGCGTGCCGCCCGAAGCCATAAGGCGGCTGGAGGCGGCTTTCGCCGCGGACCCCGGCTACGATTACCACACCTACGCCGAGGACAAGGATCTCCTGGGGTTTTGCTCGGGCATGGTCGAGCTCCATGGCCGCATCCGTCTCGCAGAGCACCCGCATCTGCGCGCCGCACCCATCGCCGGCATCAAGACCGCGACCGCCATCATCCCCATTTCCTGCGGCCTCCACCTTCCGGACCGCCGCCGGCGCGGCCGTTTCGCGCTCGCCTCGAACCTGCCCGCCTACGACGTGATCGGCACCTGGTCCGGTTCTTATCTGGGAACGCGCAGGGTGGTCTGGCCGCTCTACTCGGCGGAAAACATGCGGCTTTGCACGGCCCATTTGGATGAGGCCCTGCGCAAAGCCAAGCTCCGCCGGCCGGACATGGTCTTCGTCATCCGCCCGGGAAATCCCGCCTCGGTGGCGGCCGCGGCCGGGGAATGGCGGGCCTTGATCCAGTTCTGCCTGGAACGCGGCTGCCGCTTGGTCAATGACGCGGCCTACGCCGGCCTCGCCGGCGACAACCACGTTCCCTTGGCCCAGGTCGCCAAGGATTATCCGGAGCTGGAATGGCTGGAGCTCTACTCCGTAAGCAAGTCCTTCAGCGACCCGGGAGCGCGCCTGGGGGCCTTGGTCGGATCCCGGGATTTCGTCGCGGACTACGTCACCATCAAAGGCAACACGGACTCCGGCCCCGCGCCTGCGCTCATGGCGGCCTACGGCCGATTTTTCCAGGACCCGGCCGCCGCCACGGCGGCCCTCGAATCCCTGCGCGGCCTCTACCGCAGCCGGCTGGACTATGTGATTGCCGCCCTCCAAAAAGCCGGTCTGCGCCAGGCCTGCTCCACGGACGCCGGTTTTTTCACCCTCTGGAAAGTCCCGCGCCGGGTCCTGGGCAAGGACCTCCAAGAAGAAGCCCGTCGCCTGAAGATGAGCGTGGAGGAGGCCTACAACCGGCTCGTCATCGCCGAGACCGGCATCGTGGGCGTACATTTCGCCGGCTTCACTCCGGAAGGACAACCGGAACCCCTCGTGCGCTACGCCGTGTGCGCGGACGTCCTGGACCGCGCCTTCCAAGCCCGCTTCGAAAGCGCGCTCGCCATCCTCAAGCCGGTCTACTAACTTTATATAATGTAAGCGAATGTGGATCCATATCCATAGACGGCTTTCCCGCAGCCCCACCCTGCGCTGGGCGGCAGGCTTGGCTCTGCTCGCGGTCATCGGATGGGCCGATCACTCGACCAAAATAGAGTACGGCTTCGGTCTCTTCTATTTGGTTCCCATCTCGCTGATGGCCTGGTATGCCGGCCTTTTACCTGGACTGTTCATGTCCGCGGCCGCGGCGGGAACCTGGTTCATCATGGACTACGCGGACTATAGGACGCTAGGCTCGGCGTTCGCCCGGCTTTCCCTTATATATTGGAACGCATTCATGGCGGTCGGCATGTTTTTCATAGTCTCCTCGGTCTTGGCCAAGCTGCGCAAGGCGCTGGAGCACGAGAAGGAGATCTCCCGGATGCGTTCCGATTTGCTCTCCATGGTCAGCCACGAATTCAACAATTCCCTGACCAGCATGGGCATGGCCCTCCTGCTCCTGCGGGAAAACGACGCCGATGAGGCGCAGCGCCGCAAGCTTTATCCGGTGCTCGAACGCATTCACCGCATCCTCAAGTCGGCGGTCAGCAATTTTCTCAACCATGCCCGCCTGGAATCAGGCCGCTTCCAGCTGGATCTGCGCCAGATCGAGCTGCGAAAAATCGTGCAGGAAGCCTTTGAGCTCATGCGGCCCCTGAGCGATCAAAAAAACATCGACCTGCGCCTTGATTTTCCGCAGACGATCTTCCCGGTGCGCGCCGATCCTGACGCCCTGGCCTTGGTCATGGGAAACCTCATCGGCAACGCCATCAAGTACACGCCCGCCAAAGGCCGGGTCACCGTGAGCATCGCCCCGCAAAGCGGCTCTCCCGAGGAGGTGCTGGTAGCCGTGGAGGATACCGGCATAGGCATTGATCCCAAGCATCAAGCCGCCATCTTCCAGGGTTTCTATCGGACCCCGGAAAGCAGGAAGGAGGCCAAGGGATTTGGGGTCGGGCTCTTGATAGCCAAGGAAATCCTGGAAAGCCACGAAAGCGCCCTGCGCCTGGAAAGCGCGCCGGGCAAGGGATCTCGTTTCTATTTTACGCTGCCCATCTGCCCGGAGGATTGCCCGCACCGGGGAGCCGGCCCATGCCACCGATGCCGGAGCAAGAACCCCCGGGCCCAGGAAGAGCTCTACGATGGGGGAATGGCGCCACGGACCCCTTCGTCCTGACGCCGCCAGCCCCGGACGCGAAAGCCCCCTGGACATGGCTTTGCCCAAAATGGTTAATTATGGCGTCGTCGCCGCATCAGGTGCATGGAGGATTGTTATCGTGAGAAAGAAAGGAATTCTGTCCGTGAAGATCCCGGGCCTCAGCCGCAGCGTCGAAGAGAAGCCGGTCGCGCGCCCGAAGATCAGCATCGATTATCCGCAGCAGGGAGAGACGGTGCGCCGTGGGCATTACGCGATCCGCGTATGCGCCGGGGAAGGCGAGTCCCAAGTTTCCATCAACGACGGAGACTGGCAGGCCTGCCGCCCTGACGGCGGCTTCCACTGGTTCGACTGGTTCCCGGAAACGTCCGGAGCGCATCGCATTACGGCTCGGGCCCGCATAAGCGGAAAGTGGGTCAAGACCGAGCGGGTCTGCGACGTAGAGTAGACCCAGCAAGCGCCTCTCTTACGAAGCCATCCCGGTCCTGAGGGCTGGGATCGCTTTTCCTCTCGGACGCGCGTCCCGCAACCGCGCCCGCCGCGGGCGCGGATGTATTTTCAAACCGGCCGGACCGCCTCCGGCCGGCGTATGCCAATCATAAGCCCATGAACCATGAAACCGTCATGACCGCAAGAACTCCCAAACCCAAAAACCTCAGGCTGCGCCCCCGGCGCGGCGTATTCCTTAAGGCGCAGGCCCAACCCAACCCGGATAAGCCCTTTCTCGAGGATCTGGACCTATGCTACCGGACCCTCTGCGCCATTCTCTACAATTTCGTCCCCACCTCCGGGCATCCAGGAGGAAGCATCTCTTCCGGCCGTATCGTTTCCAGCCTCATCTATGAGTGCCTGGACTACGACTTTTCAACCCCCGAGCGGCCCGAGGCTGACCAGCTCTGTTACGCGGCCGGGCACAAAGCCATGGGCCTCTATGCCATGTACTCCCTGCGCAACGAACTCGCGCGCATAGGCAATCCCGGGCTCCTCGCCCAGGAAAGACGTCAACTGCGCCTTGAGGACCTGTTGGGTTTCCGCCGCAATCCGACCCAAAACACGCCTTTATTCAAGAAATTCAACGCCAAACCCCTGGATGGACATCCCACCCCGGCGGTGCCGTTCGTGCCCCTGGCCACGGGCGCCAGCGGAGTGGGCGTGACCGCGGGCATCGGCCTGGCCTTGGCGGCGCTCGACGCTTACGGCCCAAAGGCGCCCCGTATCCATCTCCTCGAAGGCGAGGGCGGCATGACCCCGGGCCGGGTGCACGAAGCCCTGGGAATGGCGGGCACTATCGGACTTGAAAACGCCCGGCTGCACGTGGACTGGAACCAGGCCTCCATAGACTCCAACCGGGTCTGCGCGGCCGAGGATTGTCCCGGCGACTACGTCCAGTGGGACCCCATGGAATTCCTGACCCTGCACGATTGGAACGTCATTGACGCGGGCGACGGCATGGATTTCCGGCGCGTCCTCTCCGCGCAGAAGCTCGCCGAGAGCCTCTCCAACGGGCAGCCCACGGCCATCGTCTATCGCACCATCAAGGGCTGGAACTACGGCATCGAGGGGCGCTCCTCCCATGGAGCCGGACACCCCTTCTGCTCCGAGGGCTACTACCAGGCCGTAGCGCCTTTTGAAAAAAAATTCCGGGTCAAGCTGCCGCGTTTTGAAGGCGACAAGACCCCGGATAGGGTGGAACAGACCTATTTTGACACCCTCATGTGCCTGCGCGACGTTCTGGAAAAACGCCGGGAACTTCCGGCCTGGGCGGCGGACAAGCTGGCGGCCGCGGCCAGGCGCCTGCAGGCCAAGGCCCGGACTCCCAAGGAAAACGCTCCGGACACCGGCGCCTTGTACGGCGAAGCCGTGGCCGCGGAGCGCACGCCCTCGGAACTCGCCATTATCCCGGGCAAGTCCATGACCCTGCGCGCGGCCTTGGGCGCCTCCATGGGACAACTCAACAATCTCACCCATGGCGCGCTTCTAGCCTGCGCCGCGGACCTCATGGACTCCACCAGCATGACCGCGGTCAGCGGGGCCTATCCCAAGGGCTTCTACAACGCCAAGACCAACCCCGCCAGCCGGCTGGTGCCGGTCGGCGGCATCTGCGAGGACGCCATGGGCGGGGTCATGGCCGGAGTCTCGAGCTTCGGCCGCCACGTGGGCGTGACGAGCTCCTACTCGGCCTTCATCGCGGCCCTGGAGCACATCGCGGCGCGCCTGCACGGAATCAGCCAGCAAGCCCGCCATGACGCCACGGGAGAGCCTTTCCGTCCCTGGATCATGGTCAACGCGCATGCCGGCCCCATGACCGGCGAGGACGGGCCCACGCACGCCGACCCGCAAGCCCTGCAGATACTGGCGGACAATTTCCCAAAGGGCACGCTCATCACCCTGCTCCCCTGGGAGCCCCAGGAAGTCTGGCCGCTCTTGATCGCGGCCTTAAAAGCCCGGCCCGCGATCATCGCTCCCTTCGTGGCCCGGCCGGCCGAGATCATCCCGGACCGCGCCGCGCTCAAGTTGCCCCCCGCTCACGCGGCGACAAAAGGTCTTTATGCCTGGCGCCGCAGCGACAAAACCTCCGCGACCGTGGTCCTGCAAGGCTGCGCCGTGGCCCTGCTCTTCTCGCGCCACGTGCTTCCGGAGCTCGACAAACAGGGCATCCCGGTCAACGTCTTCTACGTCTCCAGCGCGGAGCTCTTCGACCTCCTGCCGACGGCGGAGCAACAAGCCATCTATCCCGCCCGGCTCGCGCAGCACGCCATGGCCGTGACGGATTACACCTGGCCGACCATAGCGAGGTGGGTCCATTCTCAGGACGGCCTGCGCCACTCCCTGCACTCCTTCGCCAAGGGACGATTTTTGGGCAGCGGCTCCTGGGACAAGGTGCTCGAGGAGGCTGGATTGGACGGTCCGGCTCAGCTCAAGGCGGTATTAGAATGGTGCCGCAAGCTCGGCAAGTAAGTCGATCGTCCGTTGCGTTGCCGGATCCTTTTATTTGAGGATTAGGAGAACGTCCTGAAAATGAAAGAAATCGAATCCCTCCTGGCTCAAGCCGCGCAAGAAGGCCGCTCCTCACTCTCCGAGATCGAAGTCTACGACGTCTTGGACAAGCTCGGCCTCACGACGCCCAAGCGAGCTCTCATCGGCCTCGACCGCATCCCCCTCGGGGCGGCCGAACTCCAGGACATCCTCGCGCCGCTGCCGGGCGAGCGCGTCGTGCTCAAGGTCTCATCCCACGAAACCCTGCACAAGACCGAATCCGGCGGAGTCAAGGTCCGCGCCAAGACCGAGGCTGAAACCGTCCTGGCGCAAATGAAGGCCGCATTCCCAAAGGCCGACGGCATCCTCGCCGTGGAATTCATCCCTCACGCGGTGTTCTCGTTGGGCCAAGAGCTCATGCTGGGCGCGCGGGCGGACAAGGCCTTCGGGCCCATCATGACCCTCGGCATAGGCGGCACCGACGCCGAGGGCCTCACCTCCGCGCTCAAGCCGGGCTTCTCTCCCGCCATCGCGGCGGTGGAACTCGTTGGCAAGGACGGCTGGAACAAATTTCTCGATCAAACCTGGATTTGGCGCTACGTTTCCGGCAAAGTTCGCGGAGGCCGTCGCCAGGCCGAGGACGCCGCCATGCTCCAATGGCTCGAGGCCTTCCGCAAACTTCTCTCCCATTTCTGCGACAACGGGTCCTCGGCCTGGGCCATAGAGGAGATCGAGGTCAACCCCTTGGCCGTTGCCCACGAACGCCTCGTGGCCCTGGATGGCGTCCTGCGCTTTCGCCAGGCCGTCAGGGCCGCGCGCAGCTTCCCCTCGCCCCAGGCCGTGTGGTCCTTGCTCAAACCCGCGACCGTGGCCGTGGCCGGCGTCAGCGAAAAGAAGATGAACATGGGCCGCATCATCCTCAACAATGTCATAGAGGCGGGCTTCGACAAAAGCCGCCTCTTCGTGCTGAAGGATCAGGCCGGAGACATCGATGGAGTCAAATGCTTCAAGAACCCCGCCGCCTTCCCGGAGCCGGTGGACATGTTCGTGGTGGCCGTGCCCTCGCCGGAAGTGCCCGCGCTCCTGCGCCAGGCCGCGGACTCCGGCAGGGTCCGGGGCGTGGTCCTTATTTCCGGAGGCATGGGGGAGAAGGCGGGCAGCGAGGGCGTCAAGGACGAGGTCCTGGGCATCATCGCCGAAGGCCGCAAGAAAAACCCCGATTTCGCGGTCAGCGGCGGAAACTCCCTGGGCATCGTGTCGGTCCCGGCCAAGGTCAACACGTTCTTCATCCCGAAAAGAAAGCTTGCCCTGGGCGCCGAGGAAAATCCCGCCCACGCGCGGACCGCGTTCATAAGCCAAAGCGGAGCCTTCGTCATTTCCGTCGTCAGCAAGATGAGCTGGCTCAAGCCCGCCTACTGCGTATCCGTGGGCAACCAGATGGACGTCACCGTATGCGACTATGTCGAGCAGGTCGTGGAGGACGAAACCGTCAAGGTCGTCCTGGTCTATCTTGAAGGGCTCAAGGAAGAGGACGGCTTGAAGCTCTCCTGCGGCGTGGCGCGAGCCCGCGGCCTGGGAAAGACCGTCATCGTGTACAAGGCGGGCCGCACTCCCACGGGCCAGAAAGCGGTCATGGGCCACACCGCCTCCATCGCCGGCGACTTCGTGGTGGCGCGCTCGCTGCTCGGCCGCGCCGGCGCCCTGGTGGCGGAGGATTTCGATCATTTCGAGGACTTGGCGCAAATGGCCTGCTTCTGCCATGGCCGGCCCGCGGGCCAAGGCCGCCTATTCGCGCTGAGCAACGCGGGCTTCGAGACCGCGGGCATGGCGGACAGCATCGCGCCGCACGGGCCCGTAAGCGCGGCCGCGCCGGAAAGCGCCCTGGGCCGGCGCTTGGGCGCCGTCTTGGCGAAATACAAGCTGGACTCCATCGTCGACGTGCGCAATCCCCTCGACGTCACGCCCATGGCCCCTGACGCGGCCTTGATCGAGATCGCGGCCGCGGTCCTGGAGTCGCCCGATATAGACGGCCTGGTCGCGGCCGTCATTCCCCTGACCCCGGCGATGAAGACCCTGCCCGAGGAAGGGCTGGCCGACTCTTTCCCGGCCAAGCTGGGAGAACTGGCCCAGGCTTGGGGCAAGCCCGTGGTCTTCTGCGTGGGCTGCGGTTCGCTCTATGAGCCCTACGTGGAGCAAGCGCGCCGGCGCGGCCTGCCCGTGTTCCGCTCGGCCGACCGGGCCGTGCGCGCCATGGCCGCCTTTTGCCGGCGCTGAATTCCCCCAGGCCCCGTTTCCCGGCTTTTGACGATTCTTTGATGCTCATCTCGTAATGTTGTTGGGGGGAACGAATGAGCCGCCAAACCATCGCCAACAGCGAGGTCACCCATCTCGCCTCATTTCCCGAACTCAACCCCAATCCCGTCCTGGAAATGGATTTGCAAGGCCGCATCAACTACGTCAATCCCGCCGCCCGGCGACTTTTCCCCAATCTGGAAACCCTGGGATTGAGCCACCGGTTTTTGCACGGGCTCGGTTCGTCTCCCCAGTCCCTCTCGCGCGGCAAGAAAACCTGGATGACGCGGGAGCGGGAAGTCAACGGCCAATGGTTCGAGCAAGTCGTCCACTATATTCCGGAAATCGACAAGCTTCGCATTTACGCCATCGATATCACCCAGATCAAAAGCATGGAGGCGCAGCTGCGGGCCTCGGAATCCCGCTACCGCAGGCTCTTCGAGGCCGCCCAAGACGGGATACTGATCTTAAACGCCCGCAGCGGTGAGATAACGGACGTCAATCCTGGCTTGTTGAACATGCTGGGCTATTCGCGCGATGAAATGCTGGGCAAAAGGCTCTGGGACATAGGAGCCTTCAAGAACGTCGCAGCCCGAAAACCTTCTTGCGCCAGGCTGAGCAGCAACGGGTATATCCGCTATGAAAACTTCCCTCTGACGGCCAGAAACGGTCGGCGGCTCGATGTGGAGCTGGTCAGCAACGCCTATCTGGATAACGACCAGAGAGTCATCCAATGCAACATCCGGGACATCAGCGAACGGACGAAATTGAACCAATTCCGAGCCAGCGTGCTGCGCACCGTCTCCCACGATCTCAGAAACCCCCTCGCGATCGTCAAGACCGGCATCTGCGGCCTCCTCTACAGGGTCGCCGGAGAAATCAACAAGGATCAAGAAGGCTTGCTCAACGTCATGAACTACACGCTGGATCGGCTCACCGGCATCACGGAAAATCTTTTGGATATCTCCAATTTCGGGACGGGAGCCGTCGAGCCCAAGCAGGAGCCGGTCAATTTTTCGGATTTGGTCAGCCAAGTCGCCTTGATATATTCCCAAAAAGCAAAATCCAAGGGCCTGGAACTGCGGGCCCGCCTGCCCGACCAGGAAGTCGTCATCCATTCGGATCAAAGCCGCCTGTTCCAGGTCCTCTCCAATCTCGTGGGCAACGCGATCAAGTTCACGGCCAAGGGCCATATCGACATATCCGTGACGGAAAAAAAGGACCGCATCGAATGCGCCGTGACCGACACGGGCAGAGGCATCGCCCGCGAGGACGTGGACAAGTTGTTCCGTGAATTCACGCAGGTCGGAAAAGCCCTGAGCGGCCCGGACAAGGGACTGGGACTCGGACTGGCGATCGCCAAGGACATCATCACCCTGTATAAAGGAAATATTTGGGTGGAAAGCTCGCTTGGACAAGGCAGCAGGTTCATCTTCACCCTCCCGAAGAATCCGTCATAGCGGTGTTTCCACCGCCGGCAGGCAAATGATATCCTCTCAGGGATGCTCCGCGGCCTTTGGCGCACCAAGTCGGTCGACGCCCTGATCCACGAGTCGGAGGTCAAGGGCCACAGGCTCAAGCGCGTCCTCGGTCCCCTCGACGTCACCATGGTGGGCATCGGCGCCATCATTGGCGCCGGCATATTCGCCATGGTCGGCGAGGCCGCGGTCGGGGCGTCGAGCGGCCATCCCGCCGGCCCGGCGCTCATCGTTTCATTCCTGCTGACCGCGGTGGCCTGCGGCTTCACCGCGCTGTGCTACGCCGAGCTCTCGGCCATGGTGCCCGTCTCGGGCAGCGCCTACACCTATTCCTACGCCACCATGGGAGAGCTCGTAGCCTGGATCATCGGCTGGGACCTCATCATCGAGTACGCCATCGGCAACGTGGCCGTGGCCATCTCCTGGGCGGGGTATTTCAACGACTTCGTAAAGACCGCCTTCGGACTCGACATCCCCGTCTGGCTGCGCATAGACTACCGCACCTTCGTCCAGAAAGGCCTGGACCTGGCCGGCGTCCCGCACCTGCTGGGAGTGCCCGTCATCTTCAACCTGCCGGCCCTGTGCATCGTGCTGGCCCTCACCGTCCTATTGGTCGTAGGCGTCAAGGAGAGCGCCGCCTTCAACAACGTCATGGTGGGAGTCAAGCTGCTGGTCCTGGCCCTTTTCGTCGGCGTCGGCTTCTATTACTTCCATCCCGAATATTGGAAGCCCTTCGCCCCGGGAGGCTGGAAAGGCATCCAGGTGGGAGCGGCCACGGTCTTTTTCGCCTACATCGGCTTTGACGCGGTCTCGACCGTGGCCGAGGAAACCAAGAATCCGCGGCGCGACATGCCCATCGGCATCATCGGCTCCCTGGCCATATGCACCTTGGTCTACATTCTCGTGACCGTGGCCTTGACCGGCATGATCCCGGTCATGGAGCTGCGCTCCAAGATCGCCGAGCCGCTGGTCGCGGGCCTGGAGTACAACCGCGCCTCGCCTTGGATCATCGCCGTCATTGCCCTGGGCTCGGTCATCGCCCACACCGCGGTTCTGCTCGTCTTTCAGCTCGGTCAGCCCCGTATTTTCTTCGCCATGAGCCGAGATGGGCTGCTGCCCCCCTATTTCGCGAAGGTCCACCCTCGCTTCAAGACCCCACACGTGACCACGATCTGGACGGGAGTCGTCGTGGGCATTCTCTCCGCGCTGTGCAATATCGACGAGATGGCCAACCTCTGCAACATCGGGACTCTTTTCGCCTTTATCCTGGTGTGCGCGGGGGTCATCATCCTGCGCTTTCAGGACCCGCTGCGCCCCCGGCCCTTCCGCGTGCCCGGCGGCATCATCATGCCGGTGCTGGGCATCGGCTTCTGCCTTTTCCTCATGGGCGGGCTCAACTACGTGACTTGGCTGCGATTCGGCGTGTGGCTGCTCCTGGGGCTTGCCATCTACTTCCTCTACGGCGCCAAAAGAAGCGCCTTGCGCGCCAGAACCCAGGCGGACCGGATCCCGGCCCACGGTGCCGGAGATGAACTTGTTTGACTTATTGAACTTGTTTGGGATTAATGGCCAGTAACAGCGATTTAACAAACAAGTTCAACAAGTTGAAAAAGGCAATCTCCGGCACCCTTACTCTTTAGGGAGCGGCCCGGCGCGGATCGTCGGCGTATTCCAGCAGGTAGAGAGCGGCTTTTATGTTTCCCGCGGCGACCTTGGCGATCGCCGCGGATCCCGGATAGAACCCGCCGTTGCCCGATCTGGGATAGAGCTCCGTGGTAAAGGAGAAAATCTTGCGCGCGGCGTAGGTCCAATCCGCGCAGTCGCCCGCGGCCACGTAAAGCTCGGAGGATTGCATGGCCCGATAGCCTGTCAGCTTGGCCATGCCCGCGGCCAGGGCTTTATAAGCCCTGAGATCCCTCGCGTCCGCGATAGGATCGGACTTTCCGCCCCACGGGTAGAGAATAAGCTCGCTGTAGGAGTGGTAGGAATTGAGGACCTGGACATTAGGCCGCGCCTCGAGGAAGGCCTTCAAAGCCCGGGTCTCCGGCTCCGAAAAAGCGCCGGGACCGCGGTAGGTGTCGCTGTAAGTATCCCCGGAAGAGCCCGCCCCTCCGAACAAGAAGTCGTAGTTGCGGTTGAGGTCCACGCCGATTTCCTTGTCCGGGTTGACGCGCATGTTCTTGCGATGCCATTTATATTCTTCGCCGGCGACGTCGAACTCGGCGCCGTCCGGATTGAGCATGGGAATAATATAGATATCGCGGGACTCCAGGAGCTTCTTGACCGCGGCCCGGTTCTTGTTAGCGGCCAGGTACTCGGCAAGCTTGAGCGGAACCTCGACGCTGAGGTGCTCGCGGGCATGATGATTCCCCACGAAGACCGCGCCGGGCTTCGTGCCGGGGGCCAGTCCGGCTGGCGTTGTATTGAGGCGCAGGCACCACATGTCTCGGCCCTGCCAGCTTTGGCCTATGGAAAACAAGGAAGCGAGCTCGGGATGGGCATCGGCCAGGGCCTGCAGTGCGTCCTGGGTCCGGGCGTAATCGTGATAAGCCCTGTCCTGCGGAGGAAAATCCTTGATCAGCTGCTGATGAAACGCCTCCAAGGCAACCTGATCGTCGATTTGAAAACCGCGCTCCTTGAGCTTCGCGATGGTTTTAGAGTGCGCGACGCCGGCCACCTCGCCGGCCTTGATCTCCTCGATGGACATGCCCGTTTCGGCGATGGCCGTGCGCTGGCGCGCCGTGCTGGCGCGGACAGTGATCCAAAAGCGCTGATCGGTGGGCCTTGCCGGCGGGGATGGCACCGCCGGCAAGGCCTCTGCGCCGGCTTCTTCTTGAAGCCGGGTCAAGGCCGGCCGGTCATCCCGCGAACCCGCGGCCCCGGCTGGCACCGAAACCAAGGCCAGAAAAAACACGAATCCGCGCATCTATTTCTCCGGCTCGGAAAAAAGGACGACAAACCCACGCGCCGGGACTTCCACGCTGAGCCGGTTCCTGGCCACGGCCAAGACAGCGCCGCTGGCCGCATCCCGGTAGCTGGGATGCCCCAGTTCCCGCGCCAACATGTCGGATTTCCATGGGCGCTCCGAACGGTTAAACAGGATCACGGCCTCCTGGATCGCGCAACGGCGGACAAATCCGACCGTGTCCCTGGACACGGCGGCGTCAAGGAATTCCAGGTCTCCGGACATGAGCGCCGGGCTCTGATGACGCAGACGGATAAGCGACTTGTAGGCGTCATGAAGCTCCGAGTCGAATGCGACTAAGTCCGCCGGCCTGGCGCGGCCGGCCAAGGGATGGGTTTTCTCCGGAGAAAAGCGCTTATCCGGCCAAAGCATGGGCTTGCGATCGTCGGGGTCCCCCGCCCCCCACATGCCCGCTTCGTCGCCGTAATAGACCATGGGCGCGCCCAAAAAAGTCATTTGAAAAGCCGCAATCTGCTTCAGGACGCGCCATGCGGCCGCGTCCGGCTTGCGCACGTCGTAGCTCGGATTCTCGCGCACGCGGTTGCCCTGGCCGTACTTCCGGTCCGGATTGAGTATCATGCTGGCCAGCCGGTCCGTATCGTGGGAGTCTACGAGGTTTAAAAGGAGCTGGGCGTTTTGGGGCTTATAGGAGGCCAGCAGCTTGCGCAGCCGCCTCGCGAACCGGGCTCCCGTGACCGACTTTTTGCGGTCGATAAAGAAGCTCGCCACGGCCTCGGCGAACTGGTAGTTCATGGAGGAGTCCACCCGTCCTTCCCTGACCCATGCCGAGGCGTCGCCCCAAATCTCAGAAACCGTGATGGCTTCGGGTTTGATGGACTTCACATAGGCCCGCCACTCTTTCCAGAATGGCGCGGGAACCTCCTCGATAACATCCAGACGAAAGCCGTCAACCCCCTGGGCAGGATCTCCCTGCGGCGCGAGCCAGCGTCTGGTGATGTCGAAAACATATTTTTTGGGCCCGGGAACCAGACCCTGGGAATCCTTGGCCAAGACGGGCAAGGACTTAAACCCCGCCCAAGAGTCATAATCGAAACTCTCCCCCGGTTTGTCGCCCCAGCTGGTGATACCGTACCAGCCGGCATAGCGCGATTGCTTCCCCTTCTGAAGGATATCCTGGAAAGCGAAGAAGGAGCGGCCAGTATGGTTGAAGACTCCGTCAATGACCACACGAATGCCGCGGCTGTGCGCTTCCCTGACAAGGCGCAGAAAGACAATGTCGGCCTTGGTCCATATCCAGGTGCCGGGATCCTCGGTCTCCCGGGCCTCGGCCAGGAGTTTTTTGTCCCCGGCCGGATCCGGCCCGAAGTTATCATCCACATGGTGCAGACTGGAGGAGTCGTATTTATGCAGGCTCTCGGCCTCGAAGATCGGATTGAGGTAGATGACGTCTATGCCCAGATCCTTGAGGTAATCGAGCTTGTCTATGATGCCTTGGATGTCGCCGCCGTACCGCCGCGCGAAGACCACGCCCGGATCGTAGAAATCAGTCGACCTCCTGACTTCCCAAGGCTGGCGCTCGTACCAGTCGCCGGTCCAGCGGGAGGGACGCCACTGACGGCCGCCCTCCGGCACCTCGGCCGCGGCCGGATCATTGGCAGGGTCGCCGTTGCGGAAGCGTTCGGGGAAAATCTGGTACCAAACCCGGCCTCGGGCCCAGGCGAGCCCGTCATCCGCATGGGCGGCGCCAGGCACGCCGCCGTGCGCCGCCAACGCGCAGGCGATTGCCGCAAAAAGAAGGTTCTTCATTCCCACCCCCGGCAGGGCCCCGCTTGCGGACCTCGCGACGCCCGATTACGGCCTGCCGCCCATGGTCAGGGCCTCGATGGCCTTGACCGTGTGGAGCCGGTTCTCGGCCTGGTCAAAGACGATGCTTTGCGGCCCGTCGATGACCGCGTCCTCGACCTCGGCCCCCCTGTCGGCCGGCAAGGGATGCATATAAACGGCTTCCTTCCGGGCCAGCTTCATGCGCTTCTCGGTGCAGACCCAGCTCTTGTACTTGGCGATGAGGTCCATGCCCAGCTTCTTTCGGTCGGACTCGGGCACGCCCTGGTCCTCCAGGTACTGATGGCAGCCCCAGGACTTGGGGTAGCAGACCACGGCGCCCTTGAAAGCCTCGTCCATGTCGTGGGTGACGCTGAACTTGCTGCCGCTGACCTTGGCGAATTTCTTGGCCGCCTCGACCGTGCGCGGCATGAGATTGAACTCCTTGGGATGGGCCAGGACCACGTCCATGCCGAAGCGCGGCAGGAGCGTGATGAGACCCTGGGGAACCGAGAGCGGCCGCGCGTAGGCCGGGGCATAGGTCCAGGAGATCACGAACTTCATGCCCTTGAGGTTGCGGCCGAACTTCTCGCGGATGGTCATGAGGTCCGCGATGGACTGGCAGGGGTGGTCCACATCGCACTGCAGGTTGATGACCGGGATGCTGGCGTGCTCGGCCACCTCGCGGATGTACTTATTGCCGACGCCGTAAAAGCAGTTGCGGATCGCGATGCCGTGGCCATAGCGGGAAAGGACCTTGCCCGTGTCCTTCGGCGTCTCGCCGTGGGAAATCTGCATCTTGTCCGGGGTCAGGTCGTGGGCGTGGCCGCCCAGCTGGGTCATGCCGGCTTCGGTCGAGTTGCGGGTGCGGGTGGATTGCTCGAAGAACATCATGAAAAGCGTTTTATCCTGCAGAAGCCGGTGCGGCTCCCCCAGCGCGAAGCGGCGCTTGAGGTCGCCGGACGTCTCGAGCAGCGTTTCCAGCTCTTCCTTGCTCCAATCGATCGTCTCGATCCAGTCCTTGCCCCGCAGCATGCTCTGCATATTCAAAATCCTCCTGTCAGGATAAACAAAATTCTATCAAAACGCCGCCCCTCAAGGGGCGAGAAACCTTGGGATGGCGGCGTAAAAAACCGCGGCCTTGAGCAAATGCTCAACGGGCATGACCTCGTCGACCGTGTGGGCATATATCTCGTTTGACGGCCCGAAACCGACCGTGGGGATTCCCAAGCGGCCGGCCGAAGCCACGCCGTTCGTCGAGAAAACCCATTTGTCCACCTTGGGCGCCTTTCCGAGAGCGATCCGGCCCGCGGCCTTCGCCGCCTTGACCAGCTTGTGGCTCTCGGGCAGAACCCAGGTGGGATAATACTTTTCCTGCCCCACCCGGAGCCCGGTCCAGGCGACGGCATCGTAACGCAGGACCTCCACCTTGGCCTTGTGCCGCCGCACGCTGGCAAGCCTCTCGATCTGGGCCACGGCCAGCCTGAGCGTCTCGCCCGCGGTCAGACGCCGGTCCAGGTAAATGGTGCATTCATCGGGCACCGCGTTCAACGACGGGGTCTGGCAATCGATCTTGGTGACCGCGACCGTGCCTTTGCCCAGAAAGCCGTTTCTCTTAAGCCGCGCGTTGAGTCGGCTCACTTCCGCCACGATATCGGACATATTGGCCACGGCATTGACGCCGCGTTCCGGGGCCGAGGCGTGGCAGGAGCGGCCCCGGCAGACCACCTTCATCTCCATGCGGCCGCGATGCCCGCGATAAACTCCGAGATTGGTGGGCTCGGTGATGATCACGTAATCAGGCTTGTAGCCTTCCTTATTGATCAAGTGCAGCAACGGCAGGCCGTCGCAGTCCTCCTCCATGCAGGAACCCACGACCCAATAGGTAAAATCCCCCAAAAGCCCCAAATCCTTGAGCATGCGGCCAGCATAGATCATCGGCGCCAGGGAGAGTTTTTGGTCGGTCGCTCCGCGGCCATAAATCCTGCCTCCGGAGTATTTGCCCTTGAAAGGGTCCCATTTCCATGCCTTGCGGTCGCCAATGCCCACGGTGTCGACATGGGCGTCGAGCATGATCTTGGTGCGGCCCTTGCCGACGCGGCCGATGATGTTGCCCATGCGGTCGACCTTGACCTGGTCGAATCCGACACGGCCCATCTCCCGGGCGACGCGGGCCACGAGCTTGCCCTCCTGGCAGGAAAAACTGGGAATACGCACCAAATCGCGCGCAAAGCGGACCATATCGCGCTCGTATTTCTTCGCGGCTCCGTGCAGCAGGGACATGTCGGTCATGGGGTTCTCCTGGAAGACACGAACGATTTTATCACCAAGGCGCGGCGGAGGTCAATTTATGAGGGGAGGTCGGGCTTCACGGCCAGGACGCGCTCCAGCACGCCGCACAGTTCCGCGGGAGAAAAGGGCTTGCCCAGAACGTCGCTGGCTCCCAGCATGCGCGCGTCGATGCGCGTCTCCTCGTCCACGGGCCCTCCGGTCATCATGACGACAGGCGTCCGACACAGCCGGCGCAGCGCGCCCAACACATCCCAGCCGTTCTCCGAGCCTAGGACCACGTCGAGAAGTATCGCATCCGCCGAGTTATGGCCAATGAGGCGACGGGCCGCTTCCATCGTACTGGCGACCGTCGCGTCAAACCCCCGGCTTTTGAGCAGACGCGCCAGCATGCGGGTAAAGTTGGGATCGTCATCGACTATCAAGACAGTTTTTCGTTTCGCAGTCATCATAAGGAGCGTTGACAGCCTGCCGCCTATATTACTAAACTTACACTACTTATGACAATTATAAACTCAGAAAAGCCTTTCACGACTTTCGAGGTCGCCAAGATATGCGGCGTCTTTCACACCACCGTAATCAATTGGGTCAATAAGGGAAAGCTCAAGGCCCGCTACACCCCGGGCGGCCACCGCCGCATCCTGCTTGCGGATCTGGTCGATTTCATGCGCAAATTCGACATGCCGATACCGGACGACCTGACCCAGCGCAATAAAAGGGTCCTCGTGGTGGAAGACGATCTCAACGTACAGCGCATGATCGTCAGGACCCTGCGCGCCATGCCGGAGCCCCAGATGGACATCCATTCCTGCGCGGGAGGCCTGGAAGCGCTCATGTCCATCGGCAAGGAAGCCCCTGACCTGCTCATCCTCGATATCCGCATCCCCCAGGTCAACGGCCTAGAGGTCTGCCGGCTGCTGCGCTCCAATGAACAGACCCGCCCCATCAAGATCATCGCCATCTCCGGAAACCTCCTCTCGGATGATGAAATGCGATTCTTGGGGCTCCATACGGATTGCTTTTTCGCCAAGCCCCTGGCGACCGCCACTCTTAAGGAACGGGTCAGCGAGCTCTTGGAATTGGATACCACGGCGACCTCGCCCACCAACCGCTGAGCAGGCTAAAGGCCCGATGATAACGCCGCACCTTGCCGCCGCGCCCAAGACCTCGGTTTGCCGGCTCCGTGCCGCGGAATTGATCTTGGCGCAGCTTAAGAGGGAAGGCGTGGACACGGTCTTCGGCATCCCGGGCGGCGCCATCACGCCCCTCTACGACGCGCTTTACCATGACCGCTCCATCCGCGCGATCTCCACGCGCCATGAAGCCGGGGCCGCTTTCATGGCCTTGGGTTACGCCCGTTTGAGCGGAAGGGTCGGCGTCTGCTGCCTCACCACCGGCCCCGGCGCCACCAATGCCGTCACCGCCGTTGCCGCGGCCAAGATCGATTCCGTGCCCCTGCTGGTCCTCAGCGCCCAGGTCTCCACGCCCGCATTCGGCAAGGGCGCGCTCCAGGATTCCACCTACGACCGGGTGGATATAGTCGAAATCATGCGGCCGATCACCAAGATGTCAACCATGCTCGTCAATCCCCTCACCCTGGCCGCGACGTTGCGCCAATGCTTCCGGCTGGCCATGAGCGGAAGGCGCGGGCCGGTCCACATCAACATCCCATCGGATTTGATGGGCCAGGAGGTTTGGGAAGACCTGCAATGGCCGCATCAATACCGCCCGATCAGCCGCGGCTTCGACCGCGAAGCGGTCAAAGCCGCGGCCCTCTGCCTCCTGGAGGCCCGGCGTCCGGCCATACTCGCCGGCCACGGCGTCAATCTTTCCAACGCCCAACCGGAACTGCGGGAATTGGCGGAACTCCTCGGCATGCCCGTGGCTACGACGCCCAAAGGCAAGGGCGCCTTCCCGGAAACCCATCCCCTCGCCTTGCGCGTTTTCGGACTGGCCAGCTCCCCGCAATCCGAGGATTATCTCCTCAAGGCCGGGGTCGACGTTCTGCTGGTCCTGGGCAGCGGCCTGCACGAGATTTCCACGCAGGGTTGGGAGACGGGACTCCAGCCCAGCGCGGCCCTGCTGCAGCAGGACATAGACCCCGGGCAGATCGCCCGCAACTACCCCGTGCAAGTGGCGCTCATCGGCGACGCCAAGACCACTCTGCGCGAACTCCTCTTCCAGTTGCGCCGCATGATCGCCAGCGGCGAATTCGCGAAATCCGCCCCCGCATCGGATTTCCTGGCCTGGAAGAAAAGCGTCGAGCCCTACGAGAACGCCCCGGCCACCCTGTCGACGGACATCCCGCTCAAGCCCCAGCGCGTCATGCGGGAAATCAACGCCGCCCTGCCGGAGGACGCGGCCATTTTCATCGACGTGGGAAATCATACTCTTTGGGCGCTGCACTATCTCGAGGCCACGGGGCGCAACGTCTTCATCCATAACTGGGGAGAGTTCGCGGCCATGGGCTACGGCATCGCCGGCGCCCTGGGCGGCAAGCTCGCCTCGCCCCAACGCCCGGTCATAGCTATCGGGGGAGACGGAGGCTTCGGCATGGCGGGCATGGAGGTTTCCACCGCCGTGACCTACGGGATCGCAATGGTCTGGATCATATTCAATGACGGCCGATTCAACGCCGTGCATCACGGCCAGAAGCTGCAGTACAACGGCAGGACCTTCGGCACGGAATTCAAGCGCCTGGACCTGGCCAAGGTGGCCGAGGGTCTGGGCGCCGTCGGAAGGCGCGTGTCCCGGCCCGGGGAACTCGGCGCGGCCTTGAGCGAAGCCCTGGCCCGCGAGGCGCCCACGGTGCTCGACGTAACGATCGATCCCGACGAAGTCCCGCCCATCCATTCCCGGGTCCGGGCCCTGGAGCGCTTTTTCGCGGCGCAGATCAATCCGACATGAGCCTGCTGCCGACTCTTCTGCTGCCCTTTCTCCTCGCGCAGGCGCAGGCCGTCCCAGGCCGGCTTGTCGTGGTCAATGACGTCACCGACCCGGTATCCCTGGATCCTCACCGAGAATTTGACGCCAGTTCGGACAACATCGTCAACCAAATCTTCGACGGCCTGGTCCGTCTAGATCCCCAAGGCCGGATCATACCGGGATTGGCCGAGTCCTGGAGACGGGTGGACGAGCTCACGATGGAATTCTCGCTGCGCAGAAACGTCAGTTTCCATAACGGCGAACCGTTCAATGCCGAGGCCGTCAAATTCAGCCTAAAAAGACAGCTCGATGCGCGCCATCCCGCCCCAAACGCCGGACTTATCCGCAGCATCCTGTCCGTCGACATCGTTGACGAGCACACCGTGCGGCTCAAGACCAAGGAACCCGACGGCATACTGCTCAACAAGCTGCCGATGTTCTTCAAGATCGTCCCGCCGCGCTACATCGCGCAGGTCGGCGACGACGGCTTCGCCCTCCATCCGATGGGGACCGGTCCGTTCCGGTTTATCCGCTGGGACCACGGGCGAGAGATAGAGATCGAGGCCAATCCCAGCTACTGGATGCCCGGCGCGCCTCGCGTGCAGCGGCTCATTTTCCGTTTTCTTCCCATGAATAGGCAACTTGATGCCCTTCTGGCCGGCGAGGTGGACATGATCACAGACCTCTCCGGCCTAGACACCATGAAGGTCGTGCGCAATCCCGACACCAAGATTCTCAAAAGCGCCGACCTCTACGCCGTCACATTGATCCCGAACTCCCGACGCGGACCATTTGCAGACCTGCGGGTGCGTCAAGCCCTGCCCTACGCCATCGACGCCGGGGCGCTCATCCGCTACGCGGCCAAAGGCAACGGCCGCCGCCTGAGCACCTTGAGCGCGCCCGGCCAGTTCGGCCATAATCCCCAAATCCGCAGCCCGGAAGCGAATCCCCGCAAAGCCGCTAGCCTGCTGCGCGCCGCGGGGTTCAATAAGGGACCAAAAATTCGGATGCTGGTCCGGGAAGAGATCCTCCAGTTCGGGCTGGTTATCGCGGCTCAATTGCGCCGGGTGGGAATGGAAGTCGACATGCGGACCGCCTCCCAGGAGCAGGTCTTCCAAGAGGTCGTTCGTCCCAATCTCGACGCGTCCCTGCCGCCTTGGGAGGGAGATCTTCTGGTCTCGCATTTCGTCGATCCCACGGCTCACTCATATTTCCCCTACATGATCTTCGTTCATTCCCAAGGCCCATACAGTTTGGCGCGCGACGCGGATTTCGACGCCCTTTTCGAACGGATGATCCGCACCCTGAACTCTCAGGAACAGGAGAAAGTCTGTTTCAGACTGGCGGAGCTAGTCCAGAACAAAGGCCTGGCATATTCGCCGGTGCAGGTCATCAGATCCTTTGCCCTGCGCAGGAAACTTCACTACGAACCCCAAATAGCCGGGATGCTTGATTTCCGCACCGCCGGCTGGGAGGAACCATGACCAAACACTCGACAAAACGTCAGGCCCGCTGGAAGGACGTTTACACGGGCCGCCGCGCCGCGGAATACGACCGCTTCATCCAACAATCCGCCATGAAGCACGCCGATGCCTTGCAGGCCGTCGTGGACATGTCGACTAGGCCCGGCTGGCAGCCGAGCCGGGTGCTGGAACTCGGCACAGGAACCGGCATCCTGACCAAGATGGTCCTGCGTCGTTTCCCGCACGCGGATCTTTGGGGCATCGACGGCTCCCGCCACATGCTGGCGCAAGCCCAACGCAAGCTCACGGAATTCTCCAATCGGCTGCATCTCTTCCGCTGTCCTTTCGAGGAGATACCCGCCAACCTCGCCAACCCGGCCCGTGATGGGGGCTTCGACCTGGTCCTATCATCATTTGCCCTGCACCATATGGACCACGCGGCCCTCCAAGCCTTATTTGGAAAAATAAAATCCTGGCTCGCTCCGGAAGGCCGTCTCGTCGTGGCCGACTACGTGCTTTCTCCTCATACCGCCCTGCAGCGGCGCTATGAGGAACTCTGGGTCGAGTTTCGGATGCGGCACATGTCCGGCTCTGCGGGCCGGACTCAAGACATGAAGACCGCCTGGCAACAGCATATAAACACCAAGGAGGCGGAAGGCGATAATCCGGCGGTCCTGGGAGACATACTCGCATGGCTGCGTCGATGCGGATTCCAGGAGCCTGAATGCCATTGGCGGCATTTCTGTTACGCCGTTTATGGAGCTTCCCGGCCGCCTCTACGCCGACTCAGATATTGAGCATGCCCGCGCTCCAGGCCTTACAATCCCTCCAGCGAGGCTGCGAAATTTTCCTCCCGCCGCGCCCATGAAATGATCGACATGCCGCGGCCCATTGCCAAAACAGATTTCACGGCCTACACTATGCGGGCTTGGCTCCGAGACGACCATGAGATATAACTCTCTCTCCGTCCGGTTGCTATTATGGATCATCCCCCTGACGATCGCCGCCACCATCGCGGGGCCGGCCTCCACCTATTTTATCGCGCGATCAGTCATCATGCGCCATCTGGAGGAGGGAATCCAATCTCTCTCGGACACTTCCTCGCTCCAGGCCAAGTCCTTCTTCGAGCAGCGGCACAACGACCTCACCACGATCAGCCATTCCCCCCTATTCAAGGATCATTACCTCAACATCGAGTACGGCCTCTCCGAGGAAGCCGAGGTCTATCGCCGCGAGATCGAAAACATGCTGTTGGACTTCGCGCGCAGAGCGAAAGTCTATCCCCATATCAGCTACGTCAACGCTGCCGGCAGGGAGCTCTGCCGAGTCATGGACCAACGCATCGTCGCCCCCGAGCCGGCCCATACAGACTCGACGCTGACGCTGGAATTGAAGGGCTTGCAGCCGGGCAAACGGCGCACGTCCGGCATTCATCGCGTTGCCTGGCATAAGGCTCCCATCATCCGCTACACAATGGGCGTCTTTGATCCCGCCGGCGCCTTGCGCGGAGCCGTATTGTTCGACTGCAGCTTGGCCCCTATCTACGACGCTCTCGGGCGCCTGCACATGGGCCGATCCACGCGCAGCTATCTTTCCGCGCGCCCGGCGCTTTACGCCCCGCGGGCATCTCCCCGCCAATACGGAGATCTCGTCATCGCCTCCGCGATCGTGCCCGCCACGCCCTGGGCCATCGTGACGACCGTGCGCCGCACCGAGTTTCTAGAAAGCCTGCGCTGGATCGGCACCGCGACCCTCCTGCTCTGCGTCGGCACCGCCCTGCTGCTCATCTTCGTCATCACGCGCCAGGTGCGGGTGCTCCTCGCGCCCCTCTACGTCCTGGCCGACGCCGCGCGCAGCTACGCCGCCGGGGACCTGCGCGTGCGCGTGCGCATCGGCCACCCCGAGGAGACCGCCGCCCTGGCCGAGTCCTTCAATTCCATGGCCGACAGCCTCGAGCACCGCACTCAGGATCTGGAAAGGCGCGTGCGCGAGCTGACCTCCCTGCAGCGGATGAACGAATTCATCGTCCACCACGGAGGCCTGCGCGAGGTCGGCCGGGCCTGCCTGGAGGCCGCGGTCAACGGGCTGGGCTTCGACCGGGGCCACCTCTTCTGGATCGAGACGGACAAGAGCCGGATCGTTGGGGAATGCACCTATCGCAAGGATGCCCCCTCTTTCGACGACGGCGCCATCCTGGGACAGAAAATTTCCCTGGAATCCAGCGACATCCTGGCCGTGACCGCCAGGAATGGGACGGCGATCCAGGTGACCGACGCTTCCAAAGACCAGCGCTGCCGGGACAGCGCCCTGCTGGAGCATTGGGCGCCGGCCTTCTGCCTGGCCCCGCTCGCCGGGCGCAGCGGCGCGTTGGGCATCGTTTACGTCGACCATCACCTCACCGGCCGGCCGATCAGCGATCAGCAAAAGCGCGGACTCTCCCTCTTCTGCGCCGAGGCCGGGCTCGCCATCGAAAACACCCAGCTCTGGGACGCCATCGTCCAGTCCGAAGCCCGCTACCGCACGGCCGTGGAGAATTCCCCTTACGCCGTCGTAGGCCTGGATCAGAACCTGCGCATCACTCTCTGGAATCGGCGCGCCGAGACGCTCTTCGGCTATCAGCCCACGGAAGCCTACGGACGCACCCTGGCCTTCCTTTTCGAAGAGCAGACCTACAAGCTGCTAGCCCGGCAAGTCGAAACCACCGGCTCGGTGCGACAAGCCGAGATCACGGGGCAGACCCGGGACGGCCGGCGGCTCGATCTGACCGTCAGTTGGTCCGGACAAGACGCCGGCCCGCGCTCGGCGCGCGAATGGTTCGTGGTCATGGAGGACGAAACCGAGAAAAAGCGCATGCGCGCCCAGCTTCTCCAGGCGGAAAAGCTCTCCGCGGTGGGCAACCTCATCGCGGGAGTCGCCCACGAGCTTAACAATCCCCTCGCCGCGGTGACGGGCTTCGCCGAACTGCTCAGGGACCTGCCTCTCCAAACCGAGGAGCGCGAGGACCTGCGCCACCTCTACCACAGCGCTCTGCGCTGCCGCGATATCGTTCAAGGCCTCCTGCTGTTCGTGCGCAAGGAGAAGACCGTACGGCACAAGCTGTCCCTCAACGAGATCACCCAGGCCACGATCGCCCTTTTCGAATATCGGATCGTCAAAACCGAGGGAATCGATCTCGAGGTGTCGCTGGACCCCCAGACGCCCTTCGTGGCCGGGAACTTCCACTCCATCCAGCAGATACTCGTAAATCTGATCAGCAACTCCTGCGACGCCCTCAAGGGGCGGCTTGGCCCGCGGGCCATCCATCTGAGGACTCGCCGTTCGCCCCAGAACTGCGAGCTGATCGTGGAGGACACCGGCCCCGGCGTCCCGCCGGAACTGCGCGACAAAATCTTCGACCCGTTCTACACATCCAAGCCCGTCGGCACGGGAACAGGGCTGGGACTCTCGGTCTCCCGTCAACTAACGGCGGAGCACGGGGGAACCTTGCGCTACGAAGAAGGAGCGCAGGGCGGAGCCATGTTCGTGCTGGCTTTACCGCCCTGTCCCGAGGGCATCCCGGCCGCGACGCCCCAATTGGGGCTGCCCCCCCAGATTCAGGGCCGGCGCGTCCTGGTCGTAGACGATGAGCCGGACCTGGTCGTGCTCATGATGCGCCTGCTGCGGGAAGACGGGTGCATCGCCGAAGCCGCCCTGGAAATAGAAGAGGCGCGGCGCAAGCTCGGCCAAGGCGCCTTTGATCTGGCCATCATCGATTTGGATCTGGGCCAGGCCCGCGGCACGGAGCTGCTGCACGCGGCCCGGCGGCTGGACTGCGCGCCCGATTGCATCATCGTCACGGGAGACGTGCTCAATGCCCCCCTGGCCGCGGAAGTCGACCGGCTCGGGGCGCCGCTCCTGGCCAAACCGTTTTTGCGCACGGACTTTCTCCGGGTGGTGCGCGCCAGCCTCGGAGAAAGAGACCGCCGCAATTCTCCCCGCGGCGCCTGACTGGCGCCTCCCGAGCCGCAGGGCCGCCCAATTTAATAAAATAGCGGCGGCTTTGACTTTGAAAGGGGGCACCATGAAGAGGACCGCGCTCATGACCGAAGTGAGCCGCAACTGGGATGAATTCCACGCGACGGACATTTCCCAAAAGGCGCCTTTCTTCTCCCGGGAAGGCCGGCTTTACGACTGCCTTTTTTCCCAGCAATTCGATCGCAAGCTCCTCGACCATCTCTTCACCGTGGCGGACCGCCTGCGCCAGGTCACCGGCACGCCGGAAGGCGCCGCGGCCGTGGCCCGGCTCTTGGCCCACAAGCGCGCCATGCTCTATTTCGTGCAGCCCTCGACTAGGACATTCCTGTCGTTTCTCAACGCCTGCCACATCCTGGGCCTCAAGACCTCGGAAATACGGGACACGACCACCTCCTCCGAGATCAAGGGCGAGTCCCCGGAGGATACGGTGCGCACCTTCTCCAGCTACGTGGATATCATCATCATGCGCCACCCGGCCCCCGGGTTCGTGGAAAAGACCGCCTGGGTCATGAACCGCGCCAAGCGGCCCGTCCCGGTCGTCAACGGCGGTTCGGGCAAGGACCAGCACCCCACCCAGGCCCTGCTCGACGTTTATACCCTCCATCGCAGCTTGCCCGGCGGCGTGGACGACAAGCGTTTGGTCATGGTGGGAGACCTCAAGCGCGGACGGACCGTGCGCTCGCTTTCCTACCTCATGAAGAATTACCGCGGAGTCAGCCTGACCTTCGTCTCCCCCCCTGAACTGCGCATGGAAGCCGACATCCTGGAGTTCCTCAGACGCCACGATATCCCCTACCAAGAAACCGAGGACTTCGCCTCGGCCATGATCGGCGCGGACGCCATTTACATGACCAGAATCCAGGACGAACACGACGTGCGCGGCGAGTCCCGGGGCGTGGATTACGCCAAGTTTCACTTCAAAGCCGAGCACCTCAAGGTCATCAAGCCCAGCGCCATCATCATGCACCCCTTGCCGCGCCGCCACGAAATCGAGCTCTCCGTGGACGAGGACGATCGCGCCGTCTATTGGCGCCAGGAGCGCAACGGCATGTGGGCCCGGGCCGCGCTCATCGCCTACATCTTCGGCGTTGACGGGGACATCCCCGAGCCGGGTCGATAACTTCATTTTTCCGGAGGAACTTCGCATGGCCCAGACAGCGGTGATCGCGATCGGCGGCAACTCCCTCATCACGGACAAGGAGCACCAGACCGTGCCCGACCAGTACCAGGCCTGCGCCCAGACCTGCGGCCACATAGCGGCCATGCTCAAGCGCTCGAGCCTGAACCTGGTCATCACCCACGGCAACGGACCGCAGGTGGGCTTCATCTTGCGCCGCTCGGAGCTGGCCGCGCGCGAGCTGCACATGGTGCCGCTCGACTCCTGCGTGGCCGACACCCAAGGGGCTCTCGGCTATCACATCCAGAGAGCCCTGCACAACGAATTCCGCCGGCTGGGTCTCGAGAAGACCTCGGCCACGATCGTCACCCAAGTCTTGGTGGATCAAGACGACCCCGCCTTCAAGAAGCCCGACAAACCCATAGGCTCCTTCATGTCGCAAAAGGAGGCCGAAGAGCGCCGGAGCCAGGACAACTGGAACGTGGTCGAGGACGCGGGCCGCGGGTGGCGCCGCGTGGTCGCCTCCCCGGCGCCGAAAAAGATACTGGAGCTGGCGGCCATCAAACGGCTGCTCGACGCCGGATTCGTGGTGGTGGCCGCGGGCGGAGGCGGGATCGCCGTGGTCCAGGACGGTCAAGGAAACCTCTCCGGAGCGGCCGCGGTCATCGATAAGGACCTGGCCTCCAGCCTCCTGGCCCGCCGGATCAACGCGGACATTCTCATCATCTCCACGGCGGTCGAGAAAGTCTGCCTCAACTTCGGCAAGCCCGACCAGAAAACCCTGGACCGCATGACCTTGGCGGAGGCAAAAAAATACATCGCCGAAGGCCATTTCAAGCCCGGCAGCATGCTGCCCAAGATCCAGGCCATCGTGGACTTCCTGGAAGGGGGCGGCAAGCAAGCCGTCATCACCGATCCCGGGCATCTGGAACTGGCCGTGGCCGGCAAGACGGGCACTCATATAGTCCCGTAACTTCCAGGCCCCAGGCCTGCGCCGGGGCCCATGTTTCCCTGGGTCTTATTCCCTCGCCGCAATGCCCCGCAGGCCCATACGCCAAGCCAGGAAAAATTTATAAAATAGAGACGAACAATCGGAGGTTTATCTTGGTTCAGTCTCGAGTTTCCCGGCTAAAGACCTTCTTCCCCGTTTCCCTTGGCGCCGCCCTGGCGGTTCCAAGCCCGGGCTTGGCGGCCAATGCCATATCTTCCGGCCGGACGCTGCGCGCCGGGACCATCGCCCCAGCCGCCGCCCTCCGCGCGAATTCGATCCGCTCGGACCTCGGCATGAATGTCCGACTCGCGCCATCGCCGCCGCTCGGCTTTTCCCCTCGCGTACGGATCGCCGTTTCGGAAAAGATCGCGGATCCCGCGCTCCCGACGGCGGCTTCGGCCAACGCCGCCCTATCCCCGTCCCCCGAATCGGCCGCCGCCGTATCCTTGCAGGTGTCCGGCCTATCCGAAGACGTCGCGGCCGCGCTGGAATCAGCCGGCGACATTTCCCAAGCCAAAGCCGAAAACGCGAGCGCGGCGGGCAGCCGCGTCGAATCCGTCCTGACGCGCGCGGCGGCCGCAGACTCGGCGCAGACCGGCTTCGCGCCCTCAGGCGAGCCCGCGGGAGACCATCCCTCCGGAGTCCCGCTGGCCCGCCCCGCCGGCCAGGAGATCGCCCAAGCGGCCCAAGCTTATTACGACAGAGACCCGTTGCGCGTGATCCACGGCATCCCCGAAATGCGGGACCAGGGACCGAGTCCCCAAAAAGCCCAACCCCTGACGCGCTTCTTTTCCCGTTTCCTGCGCCGGCTCATTGAGGCCGCGGCCCGCTTCTTCTAGGGACTCGACTCAGGCAAGCACGCGCCTGTTTTTTGTAGAATCCGAAAAATGAAAACCAAGCCCGCCCCTCAGACATCGACGTTTCAGTATCATCCCCTTTTCCAGACGGGCCAGGACCAGACCCGGTACCGTTTGCTGACCAAGAAGGGCATAAGCCTTTCCAAGTTCGAGGGACAGCCCATCCTCAAGATCGAACCCGCTGTCTTGACCCAACTCGCCAACGAAGCCATGCGCGACGTCTCCTTCCTGCTGCGGCCCGCGCACCAAAGGCAGGTGGCCGCCATACTCCAGGACCCGGAAGCCTCGGCCAACGACAAATTCGTGGCCCTCAACATGCTGGAAAACTCCGTGATCTCGGCCAAGTTCGAGCTGCCCTTCTGCCAGGACACGGGCACGGCGACGATCGCGGCCTGGAAAGGCCAGCAGGTCTGGACCGGCGTCGATGACGCCGAGTGGCTCAGCCACGGAGTCTGGAAGACCTACACCGAGGAAAACCTGCGCTACTCCCAAACCGTAGCCCTGGACATGTACTCGGAGAAAAACTCCGGCAACAACCTCCCCGCCCAGATCGACCTCGCCGCGGCGCCCGGCATGGAGTATAAATTCCTTTTCATCGCCAAAGGCGGCGGCTCCGCCAACAAGACCTTCCTCTATCAGGAAACCAAGGCGCTCCTCAATCCCGCCGGCCTCAAGAAATTCCTCATCGAGAAGATGAAGACCTTGGGCACGGCCGCCTGCCCTCCTTATCACCTGGCCTTCGTGGTGGGCGGAACCTCGGCCGAGGCCTGCCTAAAAACCGTGAAACTCGCCTCAGCCGGATATTATGATTCTCTCCCCTCCAGCGGAGATGCCTCGGGCCGCGCTTTCCGCGACCTGGGGCTGGAGCAAGAACTCCTGAAAGCGGCCCAGGACTCGGGTTTCGGCGCCCAATTCGGAGGCAAGTATTTCGCCCATGACGTGCGCGTGGTAAGATTGCCCCGCCACGGCGCGTCCTGCCCGGTGGGCATGGGCGTGTCCTGCTCCGCGGATCGGAACATCCTCGCCAAGATCAACGCGGAGGGCGTCTGGCTCGAGGAGATGGAGCGTCATCCGGAGGGCCTGATTCCGGCCCAATACCGCGGCCAAAGCGCGGGCCAAGCCGTGCGCGTGGATCTCAACCGTCCCATGCCCGATATACTCGCCGAGCTGTCCCGGCACAAGGTCGCGACCCAGCTATCGCTGAGCGGCCGCATCATCGTGGCGCGCGATATGGCGCACGCCAAATTCAAGGAGCGGCTCGACTGCGGCGCGGGCCTGCCTCGGTATTTGAAGGACCATCCGGTCTATTACGCCGGCCCGGCCAAGACGCCCCCGGGCAAGCCGGCCGGCTCCTTCGGCCCGACCACGGCCGGCCGCATGGATTCCTACGTGGAGCTTCTGCAAGCCCAGGGCGCGTCCTTGATCATGATCGCCAAGGGCAACCGCAGCCAGACCGTGACCGACGCATGCCAAAAGCACGGCGGCTTTTACCTGGGCTCCATCGGCGGACCGGCCGCGATCCTGGCGGATAAAAACATCAAGAAAGCCGAGCTCATCGAATATCCGGAACTGGGCATGGAAGCGGTCTACGCCATCGACGTGGAAGATTTTCCGGCCTTCATCCTGGTCGACGACAAGGGCAACGACTTCTACCGCCAGATATCGCTGGCCGGACGCTGAGGCCTGGCATTTCATGTGGCAAACCGCTGAAAGCTCCCCCAACGCCGCGCCGGAGGCTCAATCATGAACCAAATCCTCGACACCGTGCTGCTCCTGGCCTTGCCCGCCTCGGGCAAATCCGAGGTCCGGCGCTACCTGGAACTGATGCCGGCCGATGCCCGCCAGCGGGATTTTCACATGGGGCCCAGCGTCCAGCTTGACGATTTCCCCTACGTGCACGTGATGCGGCGCCTGGACGACGAGTTGGTTTCCTTGGGCCACGAGCGAATGTTCTTCCAATCCCCGGATCATCCCTTCCGCGACCCCCTGGATTGGGGCACTCTCATCGAATTGATCAACGAGGACCACGAGGATATGCTCGCCAAGCGCCGGTTCAAGGCCGAATCCGCGGGCTTGGACCTTATGGACCGCCTGGACCGGGCCTCCGTAAAAGTCGGAGCTTCCGCCCGCCTGGGACAAGTCGACAAGGCGCGCCGCGGCAAGCTCGCCGAAGCCATCGCGGCCGAGGCGCGCAAGCTCCTCAAGGACAAGCAGGACGGATATCCGGAGAGTCTCTCGGGCAAGACCCTGGTCATAGAGTTCGCGCGGGGCGGTCCTCAAGGCTCGCCCATGCCCCTCTGCGCGCCTTTCGGCTACCGGTATTCACTCGGCCGGCTCTCCCCAAAGATACTTGAAAAGGCCGCCATCCTCTACATCTGGGTCACGCCCGAACAGTCGCGCCTCAAGAACGAGGCCCGCTCCAACCCCAAGGACCCTGGCTCCATCCTGCACCACGGCGTTCCCATCGAGGTCATGCTCAACGACTATGGCTGCGACGACATGGAGTGGCTGGCCAAGAACTCGCAGATTCCGGGCAGCGTGACGATCCAGGCCCACGGCCGGACCTTCCATCTGCCCCTGGCCCGATTCGACAACCGGCAGGACAAGACGTCGTTTTTGCGCCAGAGCCAGGACGACTGGAAACCCGAACAGGTCGAGGCCGTGCACGAAGGACTCAGGGGAGCGCTCGATCACCTGGCCGGTTTGGCCAGGCGTTAGCTTAATTTCGAAGCGTTTTTTCTTGTGTCTTTATTGCGACTTAAAGACTCTTTACCATTGCATATAAATCTTCAATTGATATAATCGGAAAACATGACACATCCCGAGCTGGTCCTCATCGCGGACGACGAAGAGGAAGACCTGCGCATTCATACCGAATACGCGCGCCAGGAAGGCCTGGCCGTGGAGCAGGCGCATTCCGGCTCCCAAGCCGCGGCTCTCCTGGAGACCAAGAAGTTCGACCTCGTGATCACGGACATCGTCATGCCCGGCATGAGCGGCTACGAGGTCATCCGCCTGGCCATGAAGGCCAACCCGGAAGCCATCTGCATCGCCATGACCAGCTTCGGTTCTTTGGAATCCGCCATCGACGCGCTCAGGCAGGGCGCCTACAGCTATCTGCTAAAGCCCTGCGACGCCGACACCTTCCGCAACAGCCTGCGGCGCGGGCTTGAGAAGCAGCGCCTGACCAAGGAGCTGCGCCTGCGCAACCAGGAACTCGAACAGCTCAACCGGGAGCTCGACAACAAGGTCCAGGAAGCCACCCAGGAGCTGCGCTCGCTTAACCACCGCATGCTCACCGAGATGGCCAGTCTGCGGGAAGTCGACCAGCTCAAGACCTCTTTTCTCAACAACGTGTCGCACGATCTCAAGAGCCCCCTGACCACCATCATCGGCTACGCCGAGTACCTTTCAGAAGACGCCTCCTGCCATATCCCGGCCGACTGGAAGAACTGCGTCTCGAACCTGCGCCGCGCGGCCGCGCACATGCAGTACCTCATCAGCCAGCTCGTCGAAGCCGCGAGGCTGACCTCGGGAAAGATCAGCCTCGACATCCGGCCCTTGAACGTCCCCGATATATTGAACGAGGCCGCGGCCCTGGTCCGCGCCCAAACCGAGGGCAAGTCCATCAACCTGGAAGTCAAATGGCAGAACGGCTCGGCTGCGGACTTGAGCGCCGACCGGGGCCGGCTGCTGCAGATACTGAGCAACCTCCTGGGCAACGCCTGCAAATTCACGCCGCAGAGCGGCCGCATCACGATGAGAGCCTGGCCCGAACAATCCCACATGCATTTCTGCGTGGAGGACAGCGGCATCGGAATCGCCCCGGAGCACCACGCCAAGATTTTCGAGAAGTTCTACCAGGTGGACCGCTCGGCCAGCCGGCAATTCAAGGGCTTGGGCCTGGGCCTGCGCATCGCCAAGGACCTCGTGGACCTGCACGGCGGCAAGATCTGGGTGGAAAGCGAGCTGGGCAAGGGCGCCCAATTCCATTTTCTCCTGCCCCTGCACAAGGGGTAACGCGAGGAAATTGAGATGCAGAATGCTTGAACACTACACGGAGGCGTGAAATGAGACTCTTCAAGAGAACCAAATGGTCCGCATTCCTATTGCCGCTCATTTTTATCGCGCGCGCATACGGCCTGGTAAACATAAAACAAGAACTCCCAATCTCCATCGGCGCGACCGAAGCCGCAGTGCTTGAGAAGTTGGGCCGCCCTATCAAAACGGATTCCGAATGGATATTTTACGATGAGAACGGCGCCCCTCATTATTACGTGGAATTCAGGAAACACATTGTCTCTCAAGTTAAGATCTCTAATTTGTCGCCAAGGGGGGACCGGACGGAGAAGGTCGTCAACGGATTGACCCTGCGCGACAGTTACCGGCAGTGGATTAAAGTGCTCGGCAAGCCGGCTAAAATTATTCCAGCAGATTCAGGATCAACGGTGCTTTGGCAAACGAAGACGCTCTGGATCGGCTTGTCAGTCGATTCGACGACGCATAAAAACACATGGTTCTGGATTGTGCAACCAGATTCAAAATTGGATCAGCACAAAGGCGCCAGGGGCTGAAGTTTTGAATTTTTCCGCAGCCCGCCAAATAAGTCAGCCCCTGACGCCGTAGAAAAGCGAACGCGCCAAGATCAGGTAGACCTTGGAACGGGAAATCTTGACCCGCTGGGCGGGGTCCAAAGGGTTGCTTCGCCGCAGGGCGGCTAGGGTTTCCAGGCCTATCCAATTCGGCCAGATACATGCCAGCCGCACCCGCCAGAGGCTTCGCGGGATCATCAAGGCATAACGCCAGCCCGCTTCCAGATGCTCGGTCGCTTCACCAAGCCAGCGCTCATAGACCGGGCGCAAAACCGGATACTGCGAGGCATCCAAGAATCTCTCCGGCTCCGACACCGGCAAATAGCAGCGGCCTATGCGCAGGTCAGAAGCCAGGTCGCGCAGGATGTTGATGAGCTGAAGCCCCTTTCCAAACCGCACGCCCAGCCGGACCATTTCCTCCTGGTCCCCGCGGGGCCACCGCGGCAGATGCAGGGCGCACATCTTGGTCCAGAACTCACCCACGCAGCCAGCCACCAGATAGGCATAGCGATCCAGTTCATTATCGCCGGCCAAGGCCGCGATGCGCCCGCCCGAAAATTTCTCCAGGTCGAAAATCTGGCCCGAAACGATGGTCCGCAAAAGCCCGCGCACCAGATCCTGGTCCGCGGCCTCCAGCTTAGACAACCCGGCCGCCGCTTCATCAAGCTTTTCCAAGAGCAGCCGCTCCGCGGGCAAGGCCTGCCCCGGAGCCAGCTCGGCCAGGGAGCTGAAATCCCCCTCCCGCATACGGCGCAACAGCTCGAGCCTGCGCTCTCGCGCCACGGCCCCGGTGTCGGCCACCGTGTCGCTGGCCCGGGCCAGGAGATAAGCCAGCGATATCTGGGGCCGGACCTGGGCCGGCAGCACGCGCAAGGAAAGGTAGAACGAGCGGGAAACCCGGCTTAAAAGGTCCGCGGCCACTAGCGGTCCGACCCCGTTTGCGCGATCTTGCTTCCCGGAGGCACGCCATGGGTCAGCCACACGTTGCCGCCTATGGTGGAGCCCTTGCCGATGCGGACATCCCCCAGGATGGTCGCCCCGGCGTAGATGACCACGTCGTCTTCCACGTCCGGATGGCGCTTGATGCCCTTGATCGGATTGCCGTGCTCGTCGAGAGGGAAGCTCTTGGCGCCCAAGGTCACGCCCTGGTAGACGCGCACGCGCTCGCCGATCGTGCTGGTCTCCCCGATGACCACCCCAGTGCCATGGTCGATGAAAAAGCTGCGGCCGATGACGGCCCCGGGATGGATATCGATGCCCGTGGCGGAATGGGCGATTTCCGTGATCATCCGGGGGATCAGCGGCACCTTGAGCTTGTAGAGCTCATGCGCGATGCGCTGATAGGTAATCGCCAGAAGCCCGGGATAGCAGAACACGGTCTCGGCCGGGGAGGTCGCGGCGGGATCGCCCTCATAAGCGGCCTGGACGTCGCTCATGAGAACCTTCTGCAGCCGGGGCAGGGTTTCCATGAAGGAATCTACGAGAACGTCGGTCCGGGCCCGGCACTCCGGGCAACCGGTGCGCGTGGTCTTCTCGCAGACAAAACAGAGGCTGCGCTCCAACTGCTCGGTGAGCAGATGCGCCGCGGCGTCCAAGGTCGCGCCCACGCTGAAGCGGAGGTTTCCCGAGGGGAATTGGGGATCCCCGAAATAGCCCGGAAAGAGCCCGGCGCGCAGCATTTCCGAGGCCCGGCGCACGGCCTCGACGTTGGGCAGAGGCACGTCGGTCTTGGGACGCTGCAGGGATTGCACGCCTCCGCAAAGCTCGTCGACTATCCCGAAAAAACGGCCGTCATCGGTTCGTATCATGTCCACTCCTCGAAAAGCCAGGTGCTGGCGTAACGCTCCCCGGAATCCGGCAGCAAGGTCACGAGCAGCCGGCCCTTGTTCTCCGGCCGCGCCGCGACTTGCAGGGCCGCGCTCACCGCCGCGCCGGAGGAGATGCCCGCGAGCAGGCCTTCGCGCCTGGCCAGCTGACGGGCCACGCGGCCGGCCTCCTCGTTGCTGACCCGGACGACCTCGTCAATGACGCCGCGGTCGAGAACCTGCGGGACAAAGCCCGCGCCGATGCCCTGGATCTTGTGCGCCCCGGGCTTGCCCCCGGAAAGCACCGCCGAATCAGCCGGCTCCACGGCCACGACCCGCACCGAGGGCTTGAGCTTCTTGAGGGCCTGGCCCACGCCCGTGATGGTGCCGCCCGTTCCCACTCCGGCCACGAAGACGTCCACCTGGCCGTCCGTGTCGTCCCAGATCTCCCGGGCCGTGGTGCGGCGATGGATATCCGGGTTGGCCGGATTCTCGAACTGCCGCAGCATCATATAATTCTTATCCGCAGCCGCGAGCTCCTCGGCTTTCCTGACCGCGCCGGCCATGCCCTCGGCGGCGGGCGTGAGCACGAGCCGCGCGCCCAGATACTTGAGCAGCTTGCGCCGCTCCAAGCTCATGCTCTCCGGCATGGTCAAGACCAGCTGGTAGCCGCGCGCCGCGCACACGAATGCCAGGGCGATGCCCGTGTTTCCGCTCGTGGCCTCCACCAGCACCGAGTCCTTGTCGACGCGGCCCGTCTTCTCGGCGTCGTCGATCATGGCCGCTCCGATGCGGTCCTTGACCGAGGCGCAGGGATTGAAAAACTCGACCTTGGCCGCCACCTCGGCCGGCAGGCCTTCCGCCAGGCGCTTGAGCCGCACAAGGGGAGTTCGGCCCACGAGCCCGGTCACGTCCTCGGCGATCTTCATGTCAACCTCTCAAACCTGGCGCCACTGTCTCAAAGAGAGGGAGGCGAGCAGGGCTACCGCGGCGCACAGCGCGGTCCACAGCAGCCAGGGGTGCTCCTCGCTCCAAGGCCGGCGCGGGGCCGTATAGCGCGGGTTGGATTGCCGAGCCGAGAGCCTGAGCTCCTGGATATTCCGGTCCTCCAGATACCCGGCCAGCTCCGCCAGGTCATAGCGGGGAGCCGTCGCCCCGGGATTGCCGTAATGCAGGGTGTAGATTCCCGGCGACATGTCCTTGAGCCGGAGCCTACGGGAATAACCATAGGCCCGGATGGCTTCGATGACAATGGGCATGTCGTTGTAGTGAAAAATTTCCACGCGCAAGCGCCGCGCGCGGACTTCCGGAAATTTTATTTCCAGGGACTCGCCGCTGAACTTCGGCGTCCGATAGCGATAGATGGCGTTCTCCCCGGCGGCAATCCAGGCCTTGCCGTCGGCGGCCGGGATCGACACGCTCACGCGGCGCTTGAAATCCCCGCCGCGGGCCTGGAAGGCCAGGCGCCGCACGGGCACCCGGTCCTGCCCGAAATCCAGGTCCCAAACCGCGCTGACCGCCGTGCTGGACTTGGCCACGTTGAAGGGATGCTCGGTCTCCAGCCCCGGACTGCGGCTATGGCGCCGCACCGTGACGGCCGAAACCTTCAGGGGCGATTCGCCGTCGGAGAGAGTCAGGCGAAGATAGCGGAAATCGGATTCCGGATAGTCAAGCTCGCAGTAGCGCAGGCGGAAGGACTCCGAAAAATCCAGGATGCTGCCCCCCTCCTTAAGCACGGCCCAGCTTCGGGCGTCCCGCGAGCCTTCCAGCCGGACCATGACCCGGAAGTTGCGATGTTCAGGAGCGATCTCCAATTCCAGGTAATTGTGGGGCGCGGCATTGTCTCCCAAGTCCAATTCAAAACGCGTCTGCCGGCGCGGGGTGCGCGAGAGGTTGTAAAGGCGCGCCTTGACGCGGACGTCCCGGACTTCCTCGCGTTCAACCTCCAGCGCGTAAGGAGTCTCGGTTCCATCCGGGCCGGACACGCGCAAGTCCGCGAGGTCATCCCGGCTGCCGCCGAAAATTTCCTCGTCGAGAGGCACGCGCGCCTGGGGCGCGGCCTGAGCCGGAAAGGTCTTGCGCCACTGCCAGGCCGAGGAGTCGAAGGGGCCGGCCCACGCCCAAGCCGGGCCGAGGCTAAGGAGCCATACGAGGTTTAATGCGTTCATAATAATAAGAGACGGCCATGGTCACCAGCCCCAAGCCCAAGAAAATGACAATCCTCCAGATCGTCCGCAGGAAGGAAAGGTCGTGGAGAAAGACCTTGCCCACGGCGGCCGAAAGGATGACCAGGGCCAGGAGACGGATCGGGCGCCGGTCCTGCCAGATGCCGTAGAGAAACCAAGCGAACCCATAAAGGACCCAAACCGCGGAGATCGAGAAATTCTGGGCGATCTCCATGTTTCTGCGCGCGTCGAAGCCTGCGCCGAAAAGCGCCTGGCGCGCGTCGATCGGCAGGCTTTCCCAGTACTCATAGCCCTCGATGGACAACAGCCACAAACCCAACAGCACTCCGGTCACGCCGAACAGGGAGCGCAGGTCGGCCTCGCCCTCGGCCGGCCGGCCAAGCCGGCGGTAGCCGTCCACCACCAAGGCGATGGCTCCCAGGACGAAAACGTAGGCCAGGCCCCGTTCGTTCAAGAGGAAGGCGTGCGGCAGCTTCAGCCATGAATCCATGAAGACGGCGCGCAGCACGGCCACGATCATGACCCCGGCCGCCATGAAGCGCATCTCTCGGTGCTCCAGCTTGGCCCCGGCCAGGAACAAAGCCGCGGCCTCGGCCGCCCAGCCGATCGTTATCCATTTGAGCTCCAGTTGGATAGGCACGGCCAAGGTCAAGAACACGATCGCCAGCCCCAGATGCGCGAGCACGAGATTGCGATCCCCTGGCTCGCGCCGCTTGAGCAGCGACGCCAAGGCCCAATAAGCTCCAGCCACGGCCACGGCCAAGGCTCCCATGCATGCATGATATCCGCCGTTAAGCCTGCCGTAGACCGTGCCGAAAAAAGTCGCGGCGTTGAGCAGCGCCAAGCCCAGGTCCTCGCTGCCGGACGGCCTGCCGTCCTTTAGAAAATGGCCCGTGGAACTGGCGATGAAGACTACCCAATAAACCGCCAAATAAGAGACCAGCGGAAAAAGGAACTCGGCCTTGAAGTCCATGCCGATGTAGGCTTGAACATAGATCTGGGTCAAGGCCAGGGCCGCCAAACCCATGGCCCGCCAATCCTTGAAAAAGGAGACGGCCATAAGCCCGCCGTTGAGCACGGCCAGATAGGTGAAGAGAACGTATTCCTGCACCAAACCCGTGGACATAAGCCGCGGGGTCAAGAATCCCCCCAAGAGTCCCACCGCGGCCACGGGCCAAGCGTCCTGACGCACCGCCAGCGCGCAAGCCCCGGCGGTGACGAGGCACATGAACGCGAAAGCCGGGGCCTGGCCCATGAGATGGTAGAAGCTGAAAGCCGCGTAAATGGAGAGATAGAGCACCACGATGCCGCCGCCCATGAGCATCTGGCCGTAGCGCCTCATGCCCCGGCGCTGGAAACAATCGCCGCCATAAATCATTCCGATGCCCGAGAGAACCCCCATGGTCACCCGGCCCAGTTCCCCGATCCAGCGGTGATCAAAGGCATACTTAAGGAAAAACGAGATGCCCAGGACCAGGGCCGCGATGCCGACGCGGTTGAACCAGACTCCGGCCAGGGCTTCCCAGTCCACGGGCGCGGGCGGCGGGGATTTGGGCCGAACCGGCGCGAGCGACGGCACGGCTCTCAGCGGGACCCCGGCCGCCGGGCCGGACTTGGCCGGCAGCAATCCCTCCAGCCGGAGCAAGCGGTCTTCCATGGTCTTGAGCCTGGCTTCCAGCGAATCGTTGTCCATGATGCCCTCCGGCCGGATTATATCACTTGACCGGCGGCATGCGGAATGCTTGATAAGAACCTGTCGGCTCAGGGTATAATAGAAAGAAATTTTCATGTGCGGAGGTGAAACATGAACAGGCTGCTGATCGCCGTGGACAGGTCGAAAGGCTCCCTGCGAGCCGTGGAATACGTCGCGGAACAGTTCGCCAAGACGCCCGAACTGCGGGTCACGCTTTTGCACGTTCTGCCGGGCCTGCCTTCCCAGTTTTGGGATGACGGGCATATCCTGACGAAAGAAGAGAACGAGGCGCGCCAAAAGGTCATAGACAAATGGCGGGCCAATGAGAAGCTCCTGGTGGCGCGCGTTTTCCAGCAAGCCGCGGAAAAGCTGGTCCTGGCGGGCATTGATCCGGCGAGAATCGAGACCAAGGTCGCTGCCTCGGAGCTGGACTCGACGGCCGAGAGCATTCTGGCCGCGGCCAAGACCGGCGAATACAAAACCCTGGTCATCGGCCGCAACTGCACCCATCCTCCGACCGCGCACGCGCTCATAGGCAGTCTGGCCAATACGATCGTCAACCACGCATCAGGCGTCACCGTGTGCGTGGTGGGATGAACCGCTCCGCGACCGAAGTCCGCAAAAAAATCGTCCGGGGCTCGCGTCTTAACGGCGCGAGCCCCGGACTTTCCTGATCCGCCAGCCTGCAGCCTCGTCCTACGGCTTGGGCGCGGCCGCCGCCGGAGCCTTGGAACCGAAAACGGATTTAATCCACTGCCAGATGCTCTTGAAGAGCTTCGCGATGGCCTCCCGGTGCTGATAAATCTGAGCGGCCAGATAAATGGCGGCTCCGGCATAAAGGAAATAAGCGGCCAGTTCGATGGGCACGAGCAGGCTGGAAAACTGCACCGCTCCCGCGCCGATCTTGACTCCGCCGACGACCACCCGCTCATCGGCCTTGTCAGCCTTCTTCTCCAACAACTCAATGACGGAAGGCGGCAGCAGGCTCGCGCCGCGCTGGATCGAGCTCTCGTTGAGCTTCAAATATTCGACGATCTTCTTGCCGTCGCTGAGTCCCTTGTATATATCCCAAATTCCGTCGGCGACCATCAGGCCCCCGCCGATCAAGGTCAAGGTCTTTGCCCCGTTGGCGGCCTTCACGGCCTTGGCGCCGTTGGCTTCGGCCTGGGCTCCCGCCTGCGCCGCCTGGGCTCCTGCCTGCTCAGCCTGCGCGCCCAACCGCCCTGCCTCGGCCAAATTCCCAGCGGCCGCGGCAGCCCCGGCCTGTTGGCCCAGGGTGGCCGCCGTATTGCCCAAAGACTGCGCCGTATTGCCCAGGGCTATCGCCGCGTCGCCGAACGCCTGAGCCGTGAAAAATCCGCTCATGCCCAAGCCGTCTACGACCGCGGCTCCCACTCCCGTGCCCGCGGAAACAGCGCCATCAAACATGGAGTTGGACTTGCTGGCCACATTGTCCAGTGCACCGTTCTTAGCCGCGGCATCCTTCGGCATATCTGCGACCAGGCCCGCGGCCAGCTTCATGCCGGCGGAATTCGCTCCCATCACGCGCGACTTGGACCGTTCGATAAGCTTCTTGCCCTCCGCGGTCGGGATCTCGTTGGCGTCCACGAAATTCTTCCAGTTCTCCCCCACCAACTGCTTCAAGGTCGCGACATCCGCAAGCCTGTCCCCTTCCCACTCCAGCACGTGAGCGTCCAGCTCCTCGCGCCGAGACTGCGACATGTCGTAATAATTGCCGGGGACGTTCTTATCCAAAACCACTCCCCAACGCTTGAGGATTTCCGGAGTCATCACCAGGCTTGGGCCCTGGACTATCGTCACGGCCTTGACGCCCGCTTCAGGCCGAGCCTGGGGCGCCGCAACGACCTGGCACAACGCCTGGCCGGGCGCCATCGCCGTCATCATCAACGCCAGCAGTCCCGCCAGCCAGCGCTTCAGCGCAGGACCTCCGTCATGAATATCGTTCTTCATAATAAGCACCGCTCCTTTGTCCGATGTGGAAAATCTTGGCATCAGTATAGACTGTTTCAATGATTCGGAAATGGGTCTTTGGGCCTCTTTTTTCAAGTCCATTAGACCCACCCCGGATAGGCCGAAA
This sequence comes from Elusimicrobiota bacterium, assembly GCA_003452935.1. Lineage (GTDB taxonomy): Bacteria > Elusimicrobiota > Elusimicrobia > UBA1565 > UBA9628 > UBA9628. Next base: position 76,084 of record DMMY01000025.1, on the reverse strand, counting down.
GGGAACCTCTCCGAAGGCCAGGACCTTTGGGCCTACTCCATATGCCGGGCTTTAAGACCCGCTCGCGCAGGGTCCTTCGACTCTTCCGGCCCTGATCTGCGCAAGCTATAGTATCCTCGCGAACATGAATCCAGACCGACGGACCATGCTTAAAAAGTTTTTCGCGCCTGTCCTGGCCGGCGCCTTCATCCTCGGTTGCCCGGGACCGGCCCCGTACCAGGCCTTAGCCGCGGCCACCGTCCACGCCTCCAAATCCGCGCCCAAAATCGCGGTCATCCCGGCGATTTCCCATCCCGCCGCGGGCCTGGCTCCCTTGACGCGGCAAGCGCATGCACTGGCAACCGGCCTGACCGCCCCCCGGCCCGTCGCAACCGCGCAAAAGCATGCCGTTGTCCGGACGCGGGAGCAGCCGCAATCACAGCCGGCTGTCGCCGCGCAATCGCTCTTACCTGCCGGCCTCCCAGCTCCTACGGCCGCGCAGCAACCTGCGCGGACGAATACCGGCCCGGAGACGCTCCTTGACGCGTCTCAATCCGCGCAGAACCAAACCGCGGAAGTCCTCTCGGCCCAAATCAGCCGTGAAGACGCGCGCGCCGTTTCAGGCTTGCTGTTCGAAGGGCGAAGCAGGGCCGCCGCGGCGCAGACCGAGCAGCCCTCGGGAGCCGGCCTAGCCGCACCCCGAAACGGGAACGGCTTATCCAAGCCGGACCAGTCCCAAACGGCGGCCGGCTCGGGGGAACTCGCCGGCAAGACGCTTCTTTATATCGTTTCCCGCATCAACGGCCGGAACTACCTTTACGAGAACATGCTGCGCCTCTCGCGGAAATACGGCTTCGAACTAGCGGTCCTGGGCTACCCGGACCAAAAGGATTTCGCCGTTTCCATGGGCATCAAGCCCGAGAACTACCACGGCGCGGACATCGGCAACCACTCGCCTGAAAACATCGCCGCGATCGCGGCCCAAGTCCAAGAGCTCTCCAAGACCCGGCGCATGGACGCGGTCAAGACCTATCTCAACGCTTACTCCCAACTCGAGGCCGAACTCTCCCAAGCCCTGGGCGTCGCCGGCAACGCGCCAGAGGCGGTCAGGGCGGCCCACACCAAGAGCCTGGCGCGCAAGCTCATGAACGCCTACCCGGACGCGAGCCTGCACCTGCCGGCCTTCGCGGCGCGCAGCGAGGCCGAGGCTCGGGAGGCTTTTCTTAAGATACTGGCCGCGGGATTCGGCAAGGCCGTGGCCAAGCCGGATTCCGGAGGCGGCGGCTGGGGCGTCACGCTCAACATAGAATCTCCCGAGGCCGCTGCCGCGGCCTATCGCGACATCATCGCCAAGATGGACGGCCTCATCAAAGCCGATCCGCGCAAGGCGCGCAGCAAGCAGGTCGACCAAAAGCCCCTGGTCCTCTTCGAAGGCCAGATCCCCGACGGGCTCATGCTCGACGCCGAGGTCATCATGCGTCGGGGCGAGCCCGTGTTCATGAATCTCGCCTACAATCCCCCGGCCCTGGGCAATCAAGAGCGGGGCACCACCTACCCCGCGGCGCTGCCCGCGGAGCTGGCGGCTCTGGCCAAAAACCAGACGCGCAAGGCCTTGGACGCCGTGGGCCTAAAAACCGGCAACGCCCACGTGGAACTCATCCTGACCCTGATCCAAGGCAAGCTCGCCGCCCCCGTCGTGGAGATCAACGCGCGCATGGGCGGAGCCGACATATGGGCGAGCGTGCGCGAGACCGCCGGGGTGGACGCGATGGAGGAAGGCATGCTCGCGGCCTTTGGCCGCGAGAGCCGGCCGCAGCCCGTGGAAAAGCCCGGCCTGCTGCAGCACCGGTTCCTGATCGCCCGGACTGCCGGGCGTCTTAAGGCCGTGCGCGGCTTGCCCGAAACCGGAGGCGAGATATTCCTTTCCGAAGCCTTCCTCGCTCCCGGAGACATGGTCACTGAAAACGATTTGCTCGGAAATATAACGATCCGGGGCGCGGAAGAAATCGCCTCGCGCGACCGGCTTTTCGAGCTTCTAAGAAATGTCGAGATAGACATCGAGACCGCGGACGGCAAAGTCGCGACCCAAACCGGAATTTACGGCCACGACAGCGAGGAAGGGCGCCTGGTGGCCGGCGACTGGGCGGACCGCATCGAATTCGGCCGCGCCGGCTGGCTCCAGCGCATCCGGATGCTGCCCAAATCCTTTCTCTGGGGCTTCGCGCCCGCATGGACCCTCAATGCCATGGCGCAGGAAATACAAGCCGTGGCCATGCCCCTGTTCTCGGCCGCGCTCTTCGGCTTGCCCACGGCCCTGATGATCACGGGGTTGGGCTATGTCACGCGCGTGGCCGGAGCCTGGCTGGGCTCGGCTTTCATGGCCCGCTTCAACCCCAAGTGGGTCAACGTAGCGGCGGTAGCGGCCCTGGCCTTGGCCGGTACGCCCATCATCCTGGCGTCCTCGGCCGCGCCGGGACTCATGCTCGCGGCTTTCCTGGCCAACGCGGTCGTGCAAGGCCTGGTCTACGGCATCAACCGGGGCGTGGCCGAGAACCTCCTGCCGCGCATGATCATCGGCAACCACAATCCGGCGAAGCTCGAGCTGGGTCTCAATTACGCCTATCAATGGGTGGAGATCGCATGCATCGTCATGGCTTTCTTCGTGGCCGTCCCCCTGCTCGACCTCGTCGGAGGGCTGGCCATGATGGCGATCTCCAGCGCCGGAATCGCGGTCTCGGCCGCGATCTACGCGACGCTCAAATATCGGGAACCCTGGCACAAACCAATTGCCGAGCCCACGGCGCAAGCGCCCGCGCCCATGCAACCCACGGCTAAGCTGGGCTTCAAGGACTACCTTCCCTATGGATTTTTCCGCTTCATGCATTTCATGGTTTACGGGGTGCTCTCCACGGTCCTGGCCTTGAGCGTCTTTTCCTCCCCCTCGGCCGCCGGAACCATGATCGGACTCTACGACGGGGGCAGTTGGCTGGCCAGCCTCCTGGCCACCCTGACCCTGCTGCCGGAGAAAAAGCTCGATCGCAAGGCCTGGGCCGTCATGGCCGCGATAGCAGCCGCGGCCTTTGTCTGGTCGGCTTGCCTCGGCGTCCCCATCCTCACCTTTGTCTTGGGCGGAATCTTGGGCGGCCTCGTCACCATCAATTCAAACAAGTGGATGGCCTATTACTCCCAGAACCTGCCGCAGGACAAATACCGCAATCTCTCCAAGTGGATGATGACCGCCAGCGTCCTGGCCACGCTGCCCATTTTCGCGGCCGTGAGCGCGGCTCGCATCCTGCCGGCCGTGGGAGCGGTTCTGACCATGCCGGCCATCCTGCTGGGCATCAACGTGGCGGTGACCGCGGTCGCGCTGCTCATGGCGCTGCTCCTGCTGCGCAAGTAAGCGCGGCCGGTATTTTGATAACATGGACTTATGCGCATCATCGCGGACCTGCACATCCATTCCCGCCACTCCCGCGCCTGCAGCAAATCCCTGGAACCCGAATCCCTTTATCGCTGGTGCCAGCTCAAGGGCATCTCGGTCCTGGCCACGGGCGACTTCACCCATCCCGGCTGGTTCGCCGCTCTTAAGGACAAGCTCGTCCCGGCCGAACCCGGCCTCTACGCGCTCAAACCCGATCTGGCCCGCGAGCAGGATGCGGAGATCGCGCCGACCTGCCGCGCGCCCATGCGTTTCCTGCTCGAGGCCGAGATATCGTGCATCTATAAAAAGGACGACCGGGTGCGAAAAGTCCATCACCTGGTCTTTGCCCCCTCTTTGGAAGCCGCGCAGCGCATCAGCTCCCGGCTGGCCGAGATCGGAAACCTGCGCTCGGACGGACGCCCCATCCTGGGCCTCGATTCCAGACAGCTCCTGGCCATCGTGCGCGACGCCTGCGCCGACGCCCATCTGGTTCCGGCTCACGCCTGGACCCCGCACTTCGCGGTTTTCGGCTCGCAGTCCGGCTTCGACTCCCTAGAGGAATGCTTCGGCGACCTGGCGCCCGAGATATTCGCCGTCGAGACCGGACTTTCCTCGGACCCGGCCATGAACTGGCGGCTCTCCGCCTTGGATCGCATCGCCCTCATCTCCAATTCCGACGCCCACTCGCCGGAAAAACTCGGTCGGGAAGCCAACATCCTCGATTGCGAGCCCTCCTACGACGGTATTTTCTCCGCCATTCGCAGCCGCGACCCTCGCCGCTTCTTGAAGACCATCGAATTCTTCCCCGAGGAAGGCAAGTACCACGTAGACGGCCACCGCAAATGCGAGACGCGTCTCGACCCCGAGGAAACCCGGCGTTGCCAAGGCCTCTGTCCGGCCTGCGGCAAGCCGGTCACCGTGGGCGTGCTCAATCGCGTGGAGAAGCTCGCGGATCGCAAAATTGGGAAGAAGCCCTCGGGCGCCGCGGATTTCGAGAGCCTCATACCTCTTAAGGAAGTCCTGGGCCAGGTTCTGCGCGTGGGACCGGCCAGCGTCAAGCTCGACGCCCTCTACCACCGGCTTCTGGCGCGGTTCGGCAGCGAATTCCATATCCTGCGGGAATTGCCTCCGGAGCCTCTGGCTGAGGAGGGCCTGGCCTTGCTGGCCTTGGCTCTGGACAGGATGCGGCAAGGCCAAGTGAAAATCAACCCCGGCTATGACGGGGAATACGGCGAGATCACCCTCTTAGACGACAAGGACTTCACCCCAAAATCGCAGCTCTGCTTGTTCTAGCCGTGGAGCCCTCTTCCGAGCTTGACGCCAGCCAGTCCCAGGCCGTGCATGCCGACGCCGGGCCGCTCATCGTCGCGGCCGGGCCGGGAACGGGCAAGACGCGCGTGTTCTCGCATCGCGTCGCCCGATTGATCCGTGATCTCCATGCTTCTCCACGCTCGATTCTGGCCGTCACGTTCACGCGCAGCGCCGCCGCGGAGATGAGGGGGCGCATCCGGGGCCTTCTTGCCGGCTCCGGAGCGGACCTGGGCGAGCTCTGGATCGAAACCTGCCACGCCGCGGCCTTTCGCATCCTGCGCGAGGAGGCTTATCCCTATCAAGGAGAATTCTCCATCCTGCGCGAGGAAGACAAGCCCGGCCTTTTGGAGGGTTTGCTGCCGAGTTCCGAGCGCGCCTCCCTCCTCGATGAAATACGCGGCCTCAAGCAGGGTCTCCAGTGGCCGCAGTCCGGCCCGGCCCTGGCCTTTCAGCAGCGTCTGCAGGAGCGGCGTCTCCTGGATTTCGACGATCTCTTCCTCTTCGTTTTGCGCCTCTTCGACGAGAAGCCCGAATCGCTCAAGCGCTGGCGCCAGCGCTTTGACCATGTCATCATGGACGAGTTCCAGGACACGAGCCTGGCCCAATACCGCTTCATCAGCCGCCTGGCCGGCGAGGATTTCTGCGTGATAGGCGATCCGGACCAGTCCATCTACGGCTTCGCCGCGACCCCTTTCTCCCCCTTCGCGCAATTCCGCCGGGATCATCCCGGCTGCCGCGTCCTGAGCCTCACCGAGAACTACCGGTCCCAGGCGGTTATCCTGGACGCGGCCAAGCAGGTCATCGCCCGCAACCGCGCGCAGGTCCCGCGCTGTCTGCGCGCCCGGCTGCAACGAGGCCTGCCCGTGGACATCTCCGGGCATCAAAGCGACCGCCAGGAAGCCGAGATGATCGCGCGCCGCGTCGAGGGGCTGCTCGGCGGGGCCAGCCGGTTCACGGTGGACAGCGGCTGGGCGCAGACCGGGGAAGAAGCGCGCTGCCACGGCCTTGCGGACATCGCCATCCTTTACCGGCTCAACGCCCAGGCCAGGCTCTTTGAAACGGCACTGGAGCGCGCGGGCCTGCCCTACGTCACTTACGGCAAGAAGATCAAGAAAGACGGGGTCCTGATCGACGAGGCCGAGGACCTCGAGGACTTTCGCGACAGCGAGACCGCGGCCCCTCGCGGGGAAGCGATCACCTTGATGACCGTGCACCGGGCCAAAGGCCTGGAGTTTCCGGTGGTGTTTTTGACCGGGTGCGAGGACGGCGTCCTGCCCTTCCGCCGCGCCGCAGACGGCCGCCGCGCCGAACCCCGGATCGAGGAAGAGCGGCGGCTCTTCTACGTCGGCATGACGAGGGCGCGGCAGAGGCTGTTTATCTCCTACGCGCGCCAGCGCTTTCTCTTCGGGAAGACGCTCAAGCTCGCGCCTTCGGCATTCGTGGCCGACATCGCCGAGGAGCTGCGCCGCATCCAGGAGCAAGAATCCCCGCCCCGCAAGCGCCCGGGCCTTCAGCCGGATCTCTTCAATCTTTAGGACGCCGGGCTTTCCTCACGACAGGTTCCAGGAGCCTCGCCGCCCGGCGATGACCCTCGGCCGTAAGATGAATCCCGTCCGTGAACAAAGCCTCGGCGTCCTTCATGCGGGAGAACGCCGCGGCCATATCCGCGAGCGGCGCCCCGACCTCCAAGGCCACGCGGCGCACCACGTCGTTGTAGTCCGCGTGCACGGCCGAGAGGCGCTCCGGATCGCCGAAATTGCGCGTCTGCTCGCATAAAGCCCGGGCCAGGGGATGCCGCGGCGCAAGCGTGGTGGGGGCGGTGACCAGCACCGCCTCGCCTCCCGAATCCCGGACCATGCGCACCATGGCTCGCAGGTTCTCTTCGTAATCCTGCAAAGAGACGCGCATGGGGGCTGCCTTGGACAAGCGCCTGCCTCCCCGGACCGCGTCAGCCATCCTCAAAAGCGCCTGGAGGAGCCGGCTTTTCTCAACCAGCTTAAGGGTCCGCCATTGGCGATCCAGGTGCCTGGCCATGTCCTTGTCCGGAACGGACCAGGCCAGCCAATGATCGTTCCAGCCGAAGTAAATAGTGACGACGTCCGGCCGAAAGCGCGGAAGACGCGTCTCCAGGAGCCGCCGGCCTTGATAAGAAGACCAGGAGCCCACCCCCGCGTTCCAGACCTGCCATGGGGACTTGCCGCGGCGCGAGAGTTCCTCGGCAAGCCGGGCAGGATAGGGGGTCTCGCCGGCCACGGTGCAGGAATCCCCCAGGGCCATGACCCGCGCCGAGCCGGCGGGCTTGTCCGAGCTCCACTCCGGTCCCACAAAACCCTCGGAGTTCGTCACCCCGGGCCTGGGGAGGGGTCGCCAGAGCAGCACCGGGTCGAGGATATAATCGATACGGAAGCGTTTCTGATAAAGGGTCTGCTCAACGCCCACATGGGCCAGGGTCATGACATAGCGCATGGCCACGGGATGGCGGGCGTAGCGAAATCCCGCGCAGCGCAAGCCGAGTTCCGCGGCCAGAAGCAGCGCGAGGGTCGCGGCGGCAGGGCCTAGCCATGCCCGAATCAAGACTGACTCTCGCATAAAGGCCATAGTATCAAAACCGAGGCTGATTGGCCCTTGACAGTTTTTTCCGTTCCCTTTACACTCTTATGGGAGAATCCCGAAAACTTACCCCTGAGAGGCCCTTATGATGACCGAAAAATGGCTCATCCTCTTGTGTCTTTTGACCTGCCTGCCTTCGCGAAGCTCGGCCGAGAAGCCTTCGACATGGCAGCCCACGGACGAATCATGGCGCGCCTGGAATGAGCTGGAGTTCAGGGACGCCAAGGGGGTGCAGCACCAGCTCTGGTGCCGCAACAGCGAATGCCGCAGACGGGACGACGGCAAAGGCTTCTTCTCATTTTTCTGCAGCGAAAAGAAGTGCGGCAAAAAAAGGGGCAAGGCTCCGCTCTACGTATTCGACAAAGGCAAAACCGAAGCGACCCAGGGTCATTCCTCGCGCACGACTTTCACATCAACGCTCTCGCCATTCGTCCTGGACCTGGGCAAGCAGCAGATCGTCGATACCCGCGACAAGAAAACCTACCCGATTTACCCATTTTACTCATTTCCAAAGGATTCCATTAAAACGGTTAAAACGGTACGCCAGGCGGAAGCCCCGGCTCGCCTAGTGGCGCAATTCACCGCGCCAGGCAGCGTCATTCGCGTCATCCCCCCGCCTCAGCCAAAGCCGGCCAACGAGGTCGTCAAGATCCCCATGCCGCCGAGGCCCAAAGCCCCGGCGCAAGCCCAGCCGGCCAAATCTCAAAAAAAACCTGCCGCCAAGCCGAACCCCAAAAAGGAAAATACAAAGCCGGCCCCCGCTGGAACAAGCCAGGCGGACATAGCGGACATAGAGGAAGAAGTCATCGCCTACCTCCTGCAGGGCCTGACCGGACCGGAACGCGACAGGATGGAGGCCAAGCTGCGCGAGATCATCAGCACGGCGCCCAAGACGCTTTCCAGGGACGGCCTATTGGCGTACATCTGCGAAAAACTCTATTCGCCCTCAGCCACCGACGCCAAGGAACCGGCATTCAGCTTGCTCAAGCAGTGGGACGCCAAACTCAAGGGCAACGCCGTCAATTCCACGGAGGAAGACGCAAAGGCTCTTTCCAATATAGAAAACACCGTAGCCAACCGGTGCCAAGCGTTTCTAAAGGACAAAAAACTAAACGCCGCCCTTAACAGCCCCCCCCCGGGGAATTCAAATTCGAGTTCCGGGGCAGGAGCTACCCCTCCAGCTCCAGGCGGTTCTGCGACAGGAAGCGCTCCAAGCACTGGGGGCGCAAGCAAGGACACCCCCCCTAAAAAAGACTCCAAGTGGTCCATGAAGCCTCTCAACGCGGACCAGCTGCGCGACTCCACGGCTTGGGGAATGCTCAGCGGCGGCGCCATCGGCGCCGCGGCCCTGTTCTTCGGCGCCGGCCCGATGGGCGCGGTGACCGCCCTGGTCCTCGGCGCCATCTGCGGCTTCGGCGCGGCCGCGGTGTACAAATCGGTCAGCAAGAAAAAGAAATAGGTGCCAGACGTGAACTTGCGGAACTAACTTCGAAAAGTCGGAGAGTCGGCCTCCGGCGATGAATTCCAAAGTTACGTCCGCTGGCGCCGCTATCACCGCTACGCCATTTTGTATACTGGATCAAGTTGACTCTTCTAGCGCCGCATGGAGAGGAACCATCATGGGCCGTGAAGAAATATTGAGCAAGATTCAGAAACACAGAATCCCCATACGCCGCTTCGGAGTCCGGCGATTAGGCTTGTTCGGCTCCTTTGCGCGCGGCCAGGCTTCACGTTCGAGCGATATCGATTTCGTGGTGGAATTCGACAAAAAATCTTTCGATTCGTATATGGAATTGAAAGCCTACCTGGAGAAGCTTTTCCATCGTCCCGTGGACCTTGTGATAGCGGAAACGATCAAACCCAGACTTCGTCCAGGCATCCTCAACGAGACGGTCTATGCCCCGGGATTATAAGGTCTATCTTGAGGACATGCTGGAAGCCATCGAGCACATCCGACTTTACACTTCGGGTTTCTCTCTCAAGAGGTTCGTTGCGGACAGGAAGACCCTGGATGCCGTGGTCCGAAACCTGGAAGTAATCGGGGAAGCCGCAAAAAACGTGCCCCCGGACGTGCGCCGACAACATCCGAAAGTGGAGTGGCGGAAGATGGCGGGATTGCGAGACATTCTCATTCACGAATATTTTGGGATCGATGTGGAAATTGTGTGGGACATTATTCGGCATAAAATTCCCCCATTAAGAAAACAAATCCGCGCGATTTTGCGATGATTCAAGCGCCAGACGCTTGCTCAAAGACCTCATGACCTTTCAAGGAAGCCTCGCCGCGGTCTTCACGCCGGCCATGCTGTGGATGTTCCCCTCCCTGCTGATCATCCTGGCCCTGCTCTCGGCCGCGGCGCCGCGCGCCCGACGGCGCCTGGCCGCGGCCAGCCTGCTCACCCTGGCCTCGGCCGTCGGCCTGTTCTGCGCCGCGATGCTGCGCCTGCTGGGCCTCAACGCCGAGGCCGGCCTTTACCGCCTGACGCATGGGCTCTCATGTTTTCTGCTGGCCGTCGCGGCGGTCAACGCCTCGGCCGCCGCGGCCTTCGACCTGATTCTCGGCGCCATGCGCCTGGCCTTGCCCGCCCTCATGCAGGATCTCATCCTCGCCGTGGCCTATGTCGGCACCGCGCTGACCGTGCTTTCCAACGAGGGCGCCAACCTCACCGGCATATTGGCCACCTCTGCCGTGGTCACGGCCGTCGTGGCCTTCTCGCTGCAGGACACCCTGGGCAATGTGATGGGAGGCATGGTCCTCCATCTGGAGAATTCCTTCGCTCCCGGCAACTGGATACGGGTGGGCGACGACGAGGGTATCGTCCGCGAGATCCGCTGGCGCCAGACCACGCTGGAAACCGGCTCGGGCAACACCATCGTCATCCCCAACAGCGCGATCATGAAAGGATCCGTGACCGTGCTCGGCCGCATCCAGGGCGTCCCGCCTCGGCGTCTCATGCGCGTTCTTTTCAACGTCTACTACGACCGGGCTCCCAACGAAGTCATGTCCGCGGTGGAGACCGCGCTGCGCGAGGACCCGCCGCCGGCCGTGGCCGTTAATCCTGCGCCCTGGTGCGTCCTCGTGGACTTCGCCGAGAGCCACGCGGTCTATGCCGCGCGCTATTGGCTCACCGATCTCTCCAACCCCGAAGGCACGGACTCCGCCGTGCGCGTGCGCGTCTATTACGCCCTGGCCCGGGCCGGCATCAAGATATCCATCCCCTCCCGGTCCATCGTCGTGGCTCAAACGGACAGCGAAGTCCAGGCGCGGTCCCGGACCCAGGAGGCCAAACGCCGCGTCGCGGCTCTGCGGGGCGTGGACATTTTCCAGACCCTCACCGACGAGGAAGTGCTCACCCTGGCGGACCGGCTTAAGCCCACGCCCTTTGCCAAGGGCGAGGCCATCACGCGGCAAGGAGCCGAGGCGGATTGGCTCTATATCGTCTACGCCGGCCAAGCCGAGGTGCGGGTGCACGCGGAGACGGGCGCCGCCTTCCAGAGCGTGGCCCGGATCAAGGCCGGGGATTTATTGGGAGAAATGGGCCTCTTGACCGGGGAGCCTCGTTCAGCCACCGTGGTGGCGCTGGGAGACATGGGCTGCTATCGCCTCGACCGGGAAGGATTCAAGGATGTGCTCGCCCGCAGGCCCCAGATCGCGGAGAGCATCGCGCTCACCTTGGCTAAACGCCGCCTTGAACTCAGCGCTGCGCGCGAAGGGCTCAGGGAAGGGGCCGGCCGGCAACGCCTGCACACGACCCAGGGCGACCTGCTATCCCGAATCCGCAGCATTTTCGCCCTGGGTTAGGATGATGAGCCGCGCGGAGCCTCCCCAGCCTCCGGCCGCGCACGCCGGCCATCTGCCCTGGGTCAAGCTGCGCTCGGCCTCCGCGACCGCCAACATCTTCAAGCGCATGATCGGCGAGACCGATCCCAAGGCGCGCCCTGGAGACCTCGTGGCGGTCTACGACAAGATCGGAGCGCCATACGGCGTCGCCCTCTATAACCCCAAGAGCCTCATCACGCTGCGGCTATTGACGCGGGAACTGGCAGGCTTCGACGCCGAGGACTTTTTCACGAAACGAATCGCGCGCGCCGTTGAACTGCGCCGCTCGCTGCTCAAACTCGACGCGGCGACCGATGCCTACCGCGTGGTCTATGATCAAGGCGACGGCCTTCCCGGCCTGGTCGTGGACCGTTATGGAGACTTCATCGTCCTGGAATTCTATTCCTTGGCCATGTTCCGCCAGGCCGAACGCCTGGAACGCCTGCTGGCTCTCCACTACCCCGGCGCCAAGTTCATCCGCCGCGCCAGCGACCACACCCTGAGCATGGAGGGCTTCCGCCTCGATCCCCAGTCTCGCGCCGTCGCCCGCGTCCAGGAGCACGGCGTGCTCTTCGAGGCGGACCTCTCGGGCGGCCACAAGACCGGCTTTTTCTGCGACCAAAGAGACAACCGCCTGGCCGCGGCCGGCTTTGCCGAGGGCCGGCGGGTCCTGGACGTATGCAGCTACACGGGCGGCTTCGGCCTCTACGCGGCCAAACTGGGCCAGGCCCGCGAGGTCACGGCCGTTGAGCTCGACCCCGCGGCCTGCGCCTTGATCCGGAAGAACGCCCAGCTTAACGGCGTCAAGATCGAGACGGTCTGCGTGGACGCTTTCCCCTACCTGCGCCAGATGGGCGCCAACCATCAGACCTACGGGCTCGTGGTGCTCGACCCGTACAAGATGATCGCGTCGCGGGAAGGCTACCAGTTGGGCCGCCAGAAATACGTGGACCTCAACCGCTTGGCCCTGGCCGTCGTGGAGGAGGGCGGCATTCTAGTCACGGCCTCCTGCAGCGGGATGCTCGGGTGGGAGGAGTTCCAGCAGACCCTGCGCACCGCGGCCGGCAGCGCGCGCAAACGCGTCGAGATATTCCGCAAAAGCGGCGCCGGTCCGGACCATCCCATCGCGGTCGACCATCCCGAAGGCGAATATCTCAAGGTCCTCTGGTGCCGGGTCTTCTAGCGGCTATCGCCGCCCTTTCAGCTGTGATATCATACCCGGAGACGATTTGGAATTCGGCGGCTGGATGGAGGTCGACATGGTCCAAGACACTGTCAAAAAAATAGAAGACGCGATTCGCCGGTTGGACTCCCTGCACAGCGAGGAGAGAAAAGCGCTCGTGTCCTTGCTCTCGGCCCTCAAAGAGGAAGTCGGCCATTTATCGCGAACCCATGACGAACAGGCCCGCAGCATCGCCGGCTTAACGGAAATGGCCGCTCATGAGGCGACGCGCAAGACGAAATCGCCCAGTCTGATGAAGCACTCGATCGAGGGGCTCGTTTTATCGACCCAGGGTTTTGAAACCTCGCATCCCAAGCTGGTGCAGATCACCAACGACATCTGCATCATGCTCGCGCGCATCGGCATCTAACGCCTGCAATTATCCCGGATAGGGCGCGGCTGCAGCCCGCAATGGGATTTTGAGGTAGTCTTAAGCCGCGACTATTTTTCGAGGACTTTTCTGATCGTGGCGGAAAATTCGGCCAGCTGGATGGGCTTGTTCAAACAGCCGTCGGCTCCCACTTGAGCCGCTTCCGCGAGCTTGCTCGGATCGTTGACGGCGGTGAACATCAATATCTTGAGGGCGCGCAACTGCGGATTGCTTCGGACGGCGGCGATGGCTTGGATTCCGTTCATGATCGGCATGTTGCGGTCGATGATCAGCAGGTCGAAAGGCGCCTGGCTGAGCTTGGCCACGGCCTGCGCGCCGTCATTGGCCGTGTCCAAGAAATGATTTTGCATGGCCAAAAGGTCCCGCACCAGATCCACGATCATGGGGTCGTCGTCAACTATGAGAATTCTGGCCATGTTCCAACCTGCTGGATTAGAGTTTAGCTTAACCGCGTGATTTTGGCTAGCCCTAAAAAGTTTTTCGGCCGCCGGACGGTATGCTATCATCCTATGTAAGAAACGTCATGGCCAAAAGTAAAATCCTGGTGGTTACGGCGGACGACTCCCTGCAGAGAGCCGTCACCGCTTCCCTGAAAGGACAGGGCCTCGAGGTCACCGTCTTAGCCAGCGCTCAAGAGGCCGTGGGCCAAAGCGGGTGGCCGTTTTCGACCTCCGAGGTGTCCGCCATAGTGGTCGATCTGGCCCAGGTCTCATCAGCCGAAGCCGAGGGGCTGCTGCAAGTCCAGAAAGACAAACGATCCTTCTCCCTGATCTTCCTAAGGCCGGCCTCGTTTCTTTCACCGGCGCATCCCGCCCCCCTGCGCAAGCTCTCCTGGCCCCTGCTGCCCGGCTTCGTGGAGGCGGTACGCACGGTCGACCGCCCCGTCGTCCTCCTCGTGGACCACACCCTGTTCAGGGCCAAGGCCGTGCCGACCAGCCTCAAGGAAGGAAACGTCGAGTGCGCGGTGCTTGAGTCCCTCCAGGGCCTGCCGCAGTTCTTGCTGGCGCAGCCAAAGTCCGGAGCGGATGATTCCGCGGGGCTGCTGGGCAAGCTCCTGGGGCGCCAGCGCAAGCAATCCCAGGCGGGCCTCGGCCACGTCGCGGTGGCTCTCTTCACCGGAGACTCGGCGCAAGCCGAGGCCTGGGACAAGAAGATCCGCAAGACCGCGCCGCGCGCGGTCTGCTACCATGTCACCAGCGAGGATCCAGTGCCCGACGCGACCCGCTGCGTGCGGCAAGGAGTTCCGGCCTTCTTGCCCCGGGAACAGCCGAGCCTCGTAGGCGCCGTCCTGGAAGGCTTGAACTCCAAATCCGACGACGCGGCGAGGAGCAAGATACCGCTGCTGCTGATGGACCAGGATCAGGAACTCCTCTCCAAGCTGGCCCGGCCGCTGCTGACCGCGGGCTACCGGGTCGAGATGGCCCGCGACGCCAAGGAAGCCCTGAAGTTGGCCTCGCGCAAAGGCGAATTCCACGTGGCTGTCCTCGGCATGACCTTCGCCTACTCTTTCACCTACGCCAAGGACGCGGTGACGGAATTATCCCAGCAGTTGCGCCGGGCCGATCCTGACCTGCGCATCATCTTCCTCATAGACGTCTATCCCCTCGAGCGCGCGCTGCGCGAGATGAGCCGCGCCATAGAGCTGGGGGCCGACGACGCGCTGCTCAAGCCCACGGAGCCGGGCCGGCTGATCTCGGCCGTGGACCGGGCCCTGCAGAGGCGCCGGATCATGGTCAAGGCCGCGGCCACAGGCCAGGTCGCCCCGATGGCGGCCCCGCCCGAGACCGCCCGGTCGGAAAGCGTGGTGGCCAACCGCTACGACCTGGTGTTCCAGGTCGGAGAAGGCGGCATGGGCGTGGTCTTTTTGGCTTCGGACCGCCAGTTGGGCCGCAAGGTGGCGCTTAAAAGGATGCGCCCCGAGATCCGGTTGCGCACGGACCAGCGGGACAAGTTCATCCAAGAGGCCAAGATCATATCGCACCTCAACCATCCATACATCGTGGGGGTCCACGAAATCGTGGAGGACGCCGATGACCTCTATTTGGTGCTCGACTATGTGGAAGGCATGCCCCTTTCCCAGCTCATCACCGAGCGCAAACGCCTGACTTTCGAGGAGAGCCGGGGCATTCTCTGCTGTCTCTGCCAGGCCATAGACTACGCGCACAGCCGCCACGTTCTGCACCGGGACCTCAAGCCCGCCAACATCATGATCGACCATGCCGGCTTCGTCAAGGTCATGGACTTCGGACTCGCCTGGGAGATGAAAGCGACGATCTCCATGCTGACCCAGCGCGAAGCCGCGGGAACCTTGGCTTACATGGCGCCGGAGCAGCATATGGGCAAGTGCGGCAAGCCCTCCGATATCTACGCCTTGGGGGTCTGCCTCTACGAGATGCTCGCGGGAGAACTCCCTTTCAAGGGCCCGGACTTCCTGGTCCAGAAGGAGCGCCTCTGCTGCGCCCCCCTGAGCCGCATCGTCCCGGAACTGCCGAAATCCTTGGAAGAGCTCATGGCCCGGGTTTTGGCCCCGGACCCTCGGCAAAGAATCTCCAGTGCCGCGGAGCTTTACGACCTCATCTGCCGTATCCAATAGACCGCCGCGCCAGCCTTGACGCCTCATAGGACTGCCGCTATACTCTTTGTGTGCTGCAACTCCTGGCGGGAGATTCCTTCTCTTTCGTCTGGCAGGATAAGCGCAATTGCTGGATTCTCGAGGAGGGCGGAGCGGGCAAGAAGGTCCTCCCGCTGCGCCAGTCCCCCTTCAGCATCGGCCGCGCCCCGGACTGCCAGCTGATTCTTCCCAATTCGGAAGCGCTCTGCCGGACGACGAGCCGCTGGCACTGCCACCTCCTGCAGCGGGAGGACCGCTGGCTGGTCATGGACGGCAGCCTCAACCCGGTGCCCGAGACCGGCCAACCCAAGCCCAGCATCAGCGGAACGTTTCTCAACGACCGCCGGCTTTGGAACCCTGAATCCATCAAGCCCGGCGACGCCCTGAAGATCGGCCCCTGGGGTTTCCGGATCGATGACTCCGAGCGGCAGGCCGTAAACATCGACCGCCTGCTCCAGCGCCTCGGCGAGGAGCCCCCCCTGGTCATCGCCGAAGGCGACACCGGCACCCGCATGGGGTTCGGGAGCCTGGAAGAGCTTTTCACGAAGCTTTACCGCATCAAGGACAGCGACGAATGCCTGGCCGCGATCCTCAACTTCGCCATGGAAAAGATCCCCGCGGCCCAAGTCGCGGCCATCCTCACCTTCGCTCCGGATGGGACTCCCTCCGCGCGGCTGGCCTGGCAGAAGGGAGCGGGCCGTCTCCTGGATTTTAGATTCAGTTCCGGCCTCCTGCAAAGCCTTCCGGCGGATCGCGCCTTCCTGCTCAAATCAAAAATCCAGGACATCACCAAGAGCCAAATAGAGCAGAACATCAGTTCCGGACTGCTGATTCCCCTGCGCGGCCGCAACGAGCGCCTGGGGGTATTCTACATGGACAACCGCAACCACGGCGGCTCATTCCAGGAGGCGGACCTGTATTTGACCAACGCCCTGGCCAACGTGGCCGCCTTGCAGCTGGCCCTGGAGCGCCAAGCCTATCTCATGCGCGTCGAGCAGAATATGCAGCAGTACTTCGGACCGGACGTGGTGCGCCTGATCGTGGAGTCATCGCGACAAGGCAAACCGGTCAGCCTGGGCGTCAAGGAATGCGAGGCCACGGTCTTTTTCGTCGACATACAGGAGTTCAGCGCCTTCTGCCGGGATCGCAGCCCGCTGGAAGTCAGCGAGCTGCTCAATCCCTATTTCGAAATGGCCGCCGAGGCGATCCAGGGCCAGGGCGGCCATGTGGACAAATTCATCGGCGACGGCGTGATGGGAGTATTCGGCTCGACACCTATCGACGACCCCCGAATCACGCGCGCCAATCACGCCGCGCAAGCCATCCGCGCGGGCAAGCAAATGATCGAGCGCTGGACGAAATGGACCGCCACGCGCTGGGGCGCGGCCATCCCCCTGCGCGTCGGCATCAACTCGGGCCGTCTCGTGCTGGGCAATATCGGCTTTCCGGGCCGCATCGAATACAGCGCGCTGGGCGACACGGTCAACCTCGCCTCCCGCCTGGAGCGCCTGGCCCAGCCCAACAGCATCGCGGTGTCGGAATCGACGCACCGCATGCTGGGCGGCGAATTCGAGTGCGCCTACGGCGGCGAGGCCCAAGTTCGGGGCTTCGGGCCGGTCAAGATCTGGCGGATCGCCGCCTGACCGAGGACCCTGCCTTCAAAACTGCCTGGGCCCTAATACCCAAATTCCCGACGACAGGAGACCTAGCCGTTCTAGGCCGAGATTGCGCCGCCGGCATCCCTAAATGCCCAGGTCTTGTGCCGCGGCCGGCCTTATAATTTCCCCGTGACTCAGCGCTTGATTGCGCCGCAACGAATCAGGATTCCAAAAATCCTCGTTGCCGCGACGCTCGTCGCCGGTTTGCTGGCGACAATGCCCGGACTGCCCCTCTATGCGGCGGCAGGGCAAATCGCCGCCTCCCGGACAAAATATGCCGGCAACGGCATCCACGCCGGTCCGACAGCGTTATCTCAAAACCAAACCAGGATCAATCCTATTGCCGGGATGAGATTCGGCCTGGCCGCTCAGCCCCTTTCCCTGTCGGCGACGCCGGCGATCCGCGACCATCGGACCGGGACATTGCCTAAGACCACTCCATCGGCCGCCCCGGCCGAGGAGCCAACGCCCATGCCGTCCGGGGAAAGCGCCGCGCCGTCGAACCCCGCGCCCCAACCCGCCGCCGAAGCCGCGTTACCCGCAGCGGGCGCCGCAAGCCTCCAGCGTGCCCAGATCAGCCTTGATGCCCTCGAGAAAAACCAGGCTGTCGCGGCCATGACCGGCCGGCGCCCCGCCGGGACCGCCGCCGAGGCGGATGCCCGCGCGGCTGCGACGAAAATTTTCGACGGACAGTTCCCATCAGGAACCCCGGCGTTTGATCCCCAGGCGAAGCCGGTTTCAAGAATCACGGCCCTGGCCGCGGGCACCCGCGAGCTGAGGCTGGCATTCAATGGTTTTTTAGAGAAGGCGGACCTATCGGCTCAAGGAGCCGCTGCGCCGGATATTGTTCCCGAACCGATCCTCCCTCAAGGCGGCAAGGCCGGCCAAGCCCTGCGCGCGGGCTTGGCCGGCCTCATGGGGACGGGACTGGGCATTGGTTTCGTTCTAGCCGGAGCCGCGGTCGCGGCCTCGGCCGCGATTTGGAGCCCGATCTCGGCGCTTGTCGCCGGCGCGCTCGGCCTCGGGACCCTGGCCTTGGCTTTGCGTCTTCGCCTCAAGCCGGCCGGCGAGGGCGCGCCCAAACCCTCCTTGCTGCCGGCCGCTCTGGCAGGCCTCGGCCTGCTCCTATCGGGCGGAGCGGCGTCGCCTCTGCTCGTCAGTCTGGCGGGCCTGGCCACGCTGCACGCGGCATCCATCGCGCTCATCTGCGCGCTGGCTCTTTTATTCGAATTTCTCAACGGGATGCATGACGCGGCCAATTCCATCGCGACCATCGTCGCGACCAAGACGCTCACCCCGCGCCAAGCCACCATGTGGGCCGCCTTTTTCAATTCCATCGCCTATTTCTTTTTCGGCTCCCACATCGCCACAACGATCGGCAGCGGGCTGATCATCCCCTCGCTCATGTCCAATACCCTGCTGGTAGCCGCGCTTCTGGGCGCCAGCTTGTGGAATTGGACGACCGTCCGTCTCGGGATTCCGGTGAGTTCCTCGCACGCGCTGATCGGCGGCCTGGTCGGCGCCGCGGTCGTCGCCGGAGGCTTGGGGGCGCTTATGCCCGCGGCCCTGATAAAGACCGCGATCTTCATGGTCGCCTCGCCGGCCATAGGCTTGGCCGCGGCCTTCGCGCTGATGGCCGTGATCCACCATTTCTTCCCCGCCCCACTCTCAGAACGAAGCAACAAAGCCTTCGCCGGCTTCCAGCTTTTTTCCTCGGCTTTCCTGAGCCTGGGGCAC
The DNA here is from genome assembly GCA_003452935.1 of Elusimicrobiota bacterium. GTDB lineage: Bacteria > Elusimicrobiota > Elusimicrobia > UBA1565 > UBA9628 > UBA9628. Next base: position 57,324 of record DMMY01000025.1, on the reverse strand, counting down.
GGCGGCAACGACTCCCAAAAGACGATCGGAATCATCACGGCCCTTCTCTTCGCCAACGGCTATCTGGGCTCCCAGTTCTATGTGCCCTGGCCCGTGGCCGTCGCTTCCTACCTGGCCATGGGACTCGGGACCTTGTCCGGGGGCTGGCGAGTCATCCGCACCTTGGGCGAGAACGTCACCATACTCGACCGCTCCATGGGCGCCGCGGCGGAAGTCGGAGCCGGAGCGGCGATCATGCTGTCCACCTGGCTCGGCATACCCGTTTCGACCACCCATGTCGTGACCGGAGCGGTAGCCGGGGTGGGGGCGGCGCACGGAGGCAAGACCTCGGTCAAATGGGGAACGCTCGGCAAGATCGCCTGGGCCTGGGCCCTGACCATCCCCTTCGCCGCTCTGGTCTCAGGCCTGCTCTACCTCGCCTTCTCCCTCCTGATCTGAAGCGGCGAGAATCTCGGCCAACAAAACGTCCAAATTTCCCTTGCCGGCCTCCCAAATCCTAGCCTGCGCCAGGCCCCATCTACGCTTGACGTCGTCCACCAGATGCTCGCGGACCACCCAAAGCATGGGCTTGCGACGTTCACGCGCCAACAAGTCCAGCTGCGGCGCCCAGCCCCGGCCCTGGAGTTCCAACGGGCCCACTTCATCGACCATGAGCACGTCCACGTCATGTCGCGACGCATCGGCCAGCGCCTGCAAACCGAAAGAAAAAGCTTCCGGAGCGAACCGGAACGACCCTTGGACCGCCCAATGTCCCGGTCCATCCCTCCGGCAAAGAAGTCGCCTCTGCGACGTGCGCAGGTCCACAAGGTCGAACCCGCCGCGGCGGCCGTCCTCCCAAAAGCCCGGCGCGCTTATTCCGCCCACGCAGACCCCCCGGCCGCACAAGCTCTCCGCCAGGCTCAAGACCAAGGTCGATTTTCCGGCCCCGCGGCCGCCGGTGATAATAAACACGCGCCCCTGCTCCAGAGCCGCGAGAAGGACCGGCGCCCGGGAGACAGCCGCGCGCAGGGACGCCACCGGGCTGCGCAAAAACTGGGCGCCGGGCGGCAGGCCCGCGAAAACCCCGGGCAAGGCGCTAAATGCCTGCTCCACGGCGTCGAAGAACGGCCGGCCGCCCAGACGCTCCATGGCGCGGCGCAGGACCGGGTTGCGCAACTCCTCGCCGATGCAGGAAAAGCCCAACGTGAGCAGCACGGCGCGCAGCCCCATCTGCACGCCCGCTTGCCAGCGGCCCAGGAGCAGCCCGGCCAATGCCGAGAGGATCACGATGCCGGACCAAAGGCTCATCCGCTTCATGATAAAAATGGCGCGAGGATAGGCGCGCACGCAGAGCGCCGCATAGACAGCCGCTGCGGCGATCAGAATCCAAAGAGGCAGCCTTGCCCCAAAAGACATCGCAGCCCCGACGAAAAGAATGTGCGCGAAGAGAGCCGCCAGGGAGAATTTCCGGAGGACCGCGAGCGGCCGCTCCAGCCCCTCGCGGAAAGACGCCGTATCCGCGAAGGCTTGCGAGACCGCCGGCTCCCGACCGACCCGCAGCCCGATGACCGCGGCCAGAATTCCGCCTAGAAAGTGGGCCGCCCAAAGCGCGAGGATCGGGGTCCACGGGCGGGCGAATGGACGCCCCAGCCAGGCCAATCCTCGCCCATAAAGCTCCCAACTCTCCGGACCATAAAACAAGAAGACGCTGGCCAGCCTGTGCCACAACGGCCAGGACATGGCCAGGCCGCCGCCCAGAAGGTAACCCGCGGCATGAGCCCCTCCCAGCAGGACTCCGGCCTCGAGAAGGCAGCCCTCCATGGAGATGGCTATCATCGGCCCCAGGATGGTCGCGCTGGGAGAGAGCGACTTCATGGCGGCGCAGACGAGCCCCGCCCGCCAGAGCAGCCCGCGCCGCGGCCAGAGCCTGTGCCCGGCCACGAGGATGGCGATGCCGATTCCGGTGAGCAGATTGCCGCGCAGCGGGATGCGAGTGTTGTGAAGAAAACTGCCCAGGACGATCTCCGAGGCGGCCCAAAGGCTGCCCAGGACCGCGGCCTTGCGCCACAGGGCGGCTTTCTCGGATTCAGTCATGCCAGGATCAGTTAGGCGCCGGCCAAGGCCGTCCACGGCAAGGCGACGATTTTTGTTCCCAACCGCACGACATCTCTGCCTATGTGTATGAGAATCCCGCCGCTGGCCTCGGGATGATCCTTGAGGAAGGCTTCCAAGCCTTCACAGTCCGCGTACCGGGGCGAGCAGGTCAGCTTGACCTCCACGGCGACGATCTTCCGGCCCCACTCCAACACGAAGTCAACCTCTTCTCCCTTGACCGTGCGCCAATAATAGATGCGCAGCTGGGGCGTGAACATCCCAGCCAGCACCTTCAAGTGATGGAAGATGAGATTCTCGAACAGCGCCCCGGCCTCCCGCGCGGCCTTGATGGAATCCTCATCATTGAGACCCCCAAGATAGGCGGCCAGGGCCGGATCCACCCAGTGAAGCTTGGGGGCTTTGATCAGTCGCTTGGTCCGGTTGCGGGCGAAAGCCGGGAGCCTGTCAATGAGACAAGTCGTCTCCAAAAGGTTAAGGTAGCGGTGTACCGTCGGCTGGGAGACATGGGAGTCGCGGGCCACTTCGGTCTGATTGACCATCTGGGCGGCGCGCAGGGCCAGGATCTCCATGACGGTACGGAAGTCCGACAGGGACTCCACCTGGGAAAGGTCCCTGAGGTCGCGCTCAAGATAAGTCGCGGCATAGCCTTCCCACCATCGGGTCCGGCCTTCCGCGGTGGGCAGGGCGAGGAGCCTGGGCATGAAGCCATGGAAAATCGCGGAGAACGGATCAACGTCCGCGACCGCCAGCCGTTCCTCGCGGGGGAACCGGCCCGAGAGTATCTCCGAAAGGCAGGAAGGAGGAGGCCTGAGAAGCATCTCCCCGGCCGCCATAGGCAGGAGAGTCAGATGGACGGCCCGCCCGGCCAGGCTTTCCGAAACCTGGCGCATCAGGAGGATGTTTGCGGAGCCTGAAAGGGCGAACCGCATCTTTCCCGGATGAGCGTCCACGGCTTCCTTGACCGCGGAAAGGATGCCGGGCAGCCGCTGCACCTCGTCCAGGATAACGCGGTCCGTTCCGGCCCACAAGCCCTCAGGGTCGCGCTTGCCCTGCCTCATTGCATCCGAGTTGTCGAAAGTGACGTACTTCCAATGCTTGGTCGGCTCCGCATGCTCCAAGAGAGTGCTCTTGCCGACTTGGCGAGCCCCGGTGAGCACCACGACGGGATGGTCGGCAATAGCCCGCCCCAACGCCGGCGCAAGCCAGCGGGGAAGAAATGATGATTCATGCCCTGAATGACTTTTATTCATCAACTGAATTATAAGTCAAACGCACCGGAGTTACAATGGGGAAGCCGCGCCAAATATCACAGAGTCCCCCTTGCTTTTTGGCGGCAGGCGGACTACCCTAAACGCGGAGCAGTGCCCCTCTCATGGAAACCACCCGTCTTTCCCCATGGTTCAGCCGGTTGCTGGCCGCTTCGCTCGCGCTGATCGCGGGCGCCCGCTGCATTGCGGCCGTCGTCGTCGAAGTCACTCCCTCCGGTATTTCCGTCCAGGTTCCCGTAAAAATCGGAGCGTCTGGCGCGGCGGCGCCGGCGATCCGGTCTATGATCCTCCCGGCCGCCGACTTCGCGCGAAATCTCTCGTTCCAGATGGACCGGGTCGCTATCGGGCCGACCGCCGCAGCGTCCATCGGAGCATTGCCGGCAAAAACGCTTCCGCAGTCGCTCTCAGGGGCGCTACAGGCGCAAGTTCTGGCCGGAATTCCATACAACCGCGCCGTCGCGACCCAAAATATTTTGGTGCAAGCGCTGTCGGACCCCAAAGTCCTCGCCGCGATTCAAAAGCAACTCCGCCGAACCGCGACTCCACAAAACCCCACGCTCGGCCGAGACGCCGCAAAAAAGCTGGCGAGCCTGGCCGCCGCGGCCCAAAGCGACGGATCGAGCGCGAAACTGGTCCGTTACGCCAGAGAGTTAAACAACGTCCTGGCCGCCTCGCTCGCAGGCGACGACCGCGAATTTTCCCGCCTTTTTGACGGCCTGCTCTCCCGAACGGACGTGACGGAGACGTGGCCGGAGATCGGCGCGGGTCCGGGAGATAACGGCGTCCTGGCTGAACTCGTCGAAGAGAAAAGCTTCGCGCGCCGTCATGCCCGGCTCGGCAGCTCCGGCGAGGCGATCACTGTCGGCAAGCCGCTTGACGAGCCAGGGACCATCGCCATATCCGAGTGGCACAACTGGACGGACGCGCAGTGGTCTCAACGCCTGGGCAAGCGACTGCGTTTTGCGGATGATTTTTCCAAAACGATGGAGCAAGAAGTTCTCAGCATAAAAGACTTCAATCGTTCGACGCGAAACTTGATCGTCAGCATCAAAGGTCTCAGCATGAAGCCCAAGTTCACGAGGCGCGCCTACGCCGGACAATGGGAAAAAAGCTACCGCTATTACGCCGACCTACTCGCCCGTAACAAAGAGATCCAGATTACCGACGAAGAATTACGCGCCCATGTGAACGAGCAAACAAAACCCCGCCCCGTCGAGATCGGCGCTTGGAGAGTGTCTCTCAAGGACGGGAGAGTCTTAGCGGCCGTTCTTACCTCCAGCCAGGAAGAGCGGATCGAAAATCACGATTTCCTCGCCGCGATCAACGGACTCTTCGCGTCCAAAGGCGTATCTTTAGATGAGATTGGCATGGTCCAATTCTTTCACACACATCCAGGTTCGGGACCGCTCTCTGATGGAGATCTCTCTGTTTTCGAGGGCCTGAACGATTTCTTCGCCGAGCAAGGACTGCGCATCCCGGTCCATTGGTATGCTGTTGCAAGCGTTGGCGAACGTCTTCTCGTCTTTCACGTGGGACGGCTCTCGGTCAGTCAAGCGCGGCGACCCGTCGAAACGCCGGCTTCGCGCTGAGACCATTACAATCCCTCTCTTGACTTTGGCGAACCTGTTTGGCTTACTTGATTATAGAGATCGGAGGAGACATCATGAAAGGATGGACCGGAAATATTCTGCGCATCAATCTTTCCCGCAAGACCTTCAAGAAGGAGCAATTTTCCGAGGAATTCGCTAAAAAATGGATCGGCGGCCGCGGCTTCGCCCTGAAGATCCTATGGGATGAACTCAAGCCCGGCATCGACCCTCTGGGCCCGGACAACAAACTCATCGTGGCCCTCGGGCCCATCGCCGGCGTGCCCATGCCCAACAGCGGCAAGACCATCGTGGCGGCCAAGTCCCCGCTGACCGGAACCTACGGCGACGGCAACATCGGCTCCCATATAACGATCCAGCTGCGCAAGGCCGGCTACGACATCCTCATCTTCGAAGGCAAATGTCCGGCTCCCGAGTACGTTTTCATCGAGGACGACAAGGTGTCGTTTTTACCCGCTCAGGATATATGGGGCAAGGGCACTTACGAAGCCCAGGACTGGCTGGAAAAGAAGTACGGCAAGACCGCCGGCATCCTGAGCATCGGCCAGGGCGGGGAGAACAAGGTCCTCTACGCCGTCATCCGCAGCATGGAAGGCCGGGCGGGCGGCAGGCCCGGCATCGGCGCGGTCATGGGCTCCAAGAACCTCAAGGCCATCGTGGTCAAGGGGACCAAGGAAATCCCCATGGCGGACCCCAAGGCCATGAAGGAACGCGGCCTCGCCGACCTGCGCGCGGTCGGCGCCATGGACAAGAAGTCCGGCTGGTCGGTCCAGGGCACGAACGCGGTCCTGGCCTGGTGCAACGAGATGGCGGCCCTGCCCGTGCGCAACATGCGCCACAGCTCCCACCCCCTGGCCTGCCGGCTCGACGGCCAGCGCACCAGCGAGGCGCGCGTGGCCACCTACGGCTGCCCCAACTGCACCATGCGCTGCGGCATCGCCATACTCGATAAGGAGGGCCATGAGTCCGAGATCGACTATGAGAACGTCGGCATGCTGGGGCCCAACCTGGAGATATTCGACCTCAAGCAGATGGCCTCGCTCAACTACATGTGCGACGATTTCGGCGTCGACACCATCTCCGCCGGGGCGACCCTGTCCTTCTACGCCGACGCCATCGACCACGGCGCCACGACCGGCGATTTCAAATTCGGGGACGCGGAAAGGGCCAAGGAGCTCCTGCGCCTTACAGCCCGACGCGAGGGCATCGGCGATCTCCTGGCCGAGGGCAGCCTGCGCATGGCCCGCAAGTTCGGCAAGGGCTCCGAGGCCTACGCCATCCAGTGCAAGGGCCTGGAGCTTTCCGCCTACAACTGCAAGTACGTCCCGGGCCAGGCCCTGGCTTTCGGCACGAGCGCCATCGGCGCCCATCACAAGGAAGCCTGGATCATCACCTACGAGCTCAAGCAGACCCAGCGCGGCTCCTACGGCCGAGACAAGGCGCAGAAGGTCATAGACCTCCAGCGGATCCGCAGCAGCATCTTCGAGTCCTTGCCCATCTGCCGCTTTCCCTGGATCGAGCTGGGCTGGGATCTGAAGAACTATCCGGAATACTTCAACGTGGCCACGGGCTCGAACTGGACGCTGGAGGACTTCACCAACACGGGCGACCGGATTTACGCCTTGATGAAGGCTTTTTGGGCCAGGGAATGGCCCGATACGGATCGGACCGCGGACTACCCGCCCAGGATATATTTCGATCCGGCCATCGCGGACAAGGAAGGCATCATCGCCGGCAAGCACCTGGAGCTCGACAAGTACGACGTCCTCCTGGACCACTACTATGATATCCGCGGCTGGGACAAACGCGGCGTGCCGACGCGCCAGACCATGGAGCGCGTGGGACTGGCCCGGGAAGCCGAGGAGCTGTCCAAGGTGACCGCGGTCTCCTGACTTTCCGCCGTCTCCGATGAGGATCAAGGTCAGGCTGTTCGGGCACTTCATCCAGCGCTTCGGCTTCACGGAGCACGAGCTGGAGGTCTCTGCTCCGTTCACGGCCGCGAAACTGATCGCCCGGCTCGGGATGGAGGGCGTCCCGCACATGATGGCCAAAAACGGCAAAGCCATCCGTCCCTCCCAGCGGCTAAAAAACGGCGACCGGATAGTAATCGCGCCGATCTTCTCCGGAGGCTGACTCGTCGAACAGAGACTGACTTTGACTTCGACAGGCTCCCGCCTGTCGGTGGCGCCGGGCTTGGGCGGCGAGCTCTGCAGCGTGCAGCGCTTATGGCGCGGCGAATGGATCGAGCTTCTTTATCGCGCGGATCGATCCGTTCCCCCGCGGCCCGGCTGGCGAGGCGGAGCGCCCTGGCTCTTTCCCGCGGTAGGCCGCAGCTTCACCCAACGCCAGCTTGCCGGCCATGAAGCCGGCGAACCGGGCTCCTGGAATTTGGGCGCCAAGGAGTATCCTATGCCCATTCACGGCTTTGCCATGACCCAGGCCTGGCAAGCCTCCCAGAGGCCTAGTTCCATTCTTTGCCGGACTAGCAGCGACTCATCGACCTTGCGCTATTATCCTTTCGACTACGAACTCAAGGCCGAATATTTTCTCTTGCCCCGGGGCTTGCGCGTGGCAGTCGAGGTGCTGGCCGGAGCCGCCAACCGCCAAGCCATGCCGTTCTCCATTGGAAACCATATCACCTGGGCCTTGCCCTTCGCCCGCGGCGGAGATCCCGGCGCATGTCTGGTGCGCACGCCAGCCCGCGTGGAGCGGCTGCTCTCGGCCCAGAGCCTGCTCACGGGCGCGACCCGCGCCGCGGACTACGCCGGCGGCGTGCCGCTGCGCGACGCTCCGCGGCTCTCGGACTGCGTGCTGGGGGATTTTCCCTCAGGAGAAGTCTGGGCCGAGCTGATCGATCCCGCTTCTTTCGGCATCCGGGTAAGCCAGCGCGAGATTCCCGGCGTATCGCCCAAGGCCGCGCCGGAGCATTTCTGCTTTGTTTTCTACGCAGACGCGCAGCGCAGCTTCCTTTGCACCGAGCCCTGGTACGGCGGCCCGAATTCGCTCAACGAACGCCGCGGGCTTGTGATGCTTGAGCCCGGGGAGAGGTTCGGCTGGGAAATGTCGGCGGAGTTTATCTAACCTAGGGCTGAAGTCATGCCGGGTCAAGCGCCCAGCGCAGGCGCCGAAAATAAGAACTTTTTCGCCTTGAACAGTCGGTTATCCCCAGTCTTAATGACGGCGCGCATCTCATGCACCGGCAACTCCGGCCGCATCCGTCTGCTCCATGAGGTCATAGATCAAGGCCTTAAAGCCCTTTTTCCGAAATAGCGAAAAGTGTAAGTTGGGCCAGTTCTTCCCCATTCAGGGTATTGATTTTTGTATACTTTATGTTATACTAAAATCGAACGGTATACATGGCATATAAAGTAATACAAAATAGCTCTGACCCGGACCAAGACCCCCTTGCCCGCAAGGTGGCCGCGCTGCTCCCTGCCCTGATCCCCCAAGCCACCATCCTAGAGACCCGGATCGACATAGAAGCCGGCCCCATCAAGCTCAACCTCCTGGCCAAAGTCAAAATCGGAAACGCCACAAAGACCCTCCTATGCCAGGTCCAGTCCAAGGGAGAGCCCAAGTACCTCCTCAACGCGATAGGACGCTTTCAACTGGCAGCCAAACGCTTCCCCAACGCCTACCCCGTGGTGGTGACCACCTCGCTCTCCCGGGAGGGCAGGGCTGTGCTCCGAGAAGCCGGAGTGGGCTGGCTTACAACGGATGGCGAAGCCCTCCTCCAGTTCGATGCCGTCTTCATCGAGCGAGAATCCAAGGCCGCCACGACAACCGTTCAGAACATCCTCAAGTCCGCTCGAATCACTCAGCGGAGGCAACGCAGGCTTCCCCTTCCGTTTAGCGCCAGATCCTCACGGATAGTCCGCGCCCTGCTAGAGCGCCCAGACCAGGTCTATGTATTGCGCGACCTGGCGCAAGAGGCCGGCATCACACTTCGGACTGCCGACTTGGCCGCAATCAGCCTCATTGAGAAAGGCTACGCCATCCGGGAGAATGGCCCGATCCGCCTGGTGAAACCCAAGGAACTCCTGGACGCCTGGGCCGCGGTCTACAAGTTCCAGGAGGCCAACCAGCTCTCCTACTATTATTCCCTCGCCAGGGACTTCGAGGAACTCGCGACCAAGCTGCGCGCCCTGCCGGCCGACCTGCGCGACAACTACCGCCTGACCCTGTACGCCGGAGCCTCCCTGGTCGCCCCGCAGATGCGCTTCAACGAGGTTCATCTCTACGTCCGCGGCGACCTCGCGGATTGGGCCAAGCGACTGGACCTCAGCCCCGTCGAGTCAGGGGCCAACACCATTCTGGTAACGCCCTATGATGCCGGGGTATTCGACTTCCCCCAAGAGAAGAAGGGGCTCATGGTCGCATCCAACACCCAGCTCTACCTGGACTTAGTCAACCTCAATGACCGGGCCCGCGACCAGGCCGAGGCGCTGTTCAAAGAGTCCATCTCCCGTCCCAAGCCTGGCACCCTTGGAGAGCTCATCAAAAAAGCCCGCCTTGAGCGCATGGGCATGCGCGGGAACATGACCCGCCAGGGCCTTGGCGACTTCGTCGGAGTCTCCGCGGACAAAATCGGAGCCTGGGAGGAAAATGCGGCTGTCCCGAACGCCGAGGAGCTCACCCGGCTGGCCAAGTGGCTCCGAAAGCCGATACAATACTTCCAGACATCCAAGACCAACCCATGATCTCCCCCAGGCTGGACCGCGACTACGCCTCTGCCGTCACGGACGCATCGAGATCCGTTCTTCTCGAGGTGATGACCGTCCTGGGCGAATACCGGGATGCCCTTGTCCTCATCGGCGGGTGGGGGCCGTACTTCCTCCTGCCGCAGACTCCAGCGGCCGCGGGCTTCGGTTCCCAGGGCCAGCCGTTCCGCCACATCGGCTCTATCGACATCGACCTCGCGGTCAATCCGGAACGCATCACGGGCGAGGAGTACAAGACCATCGTTCGGCTTCTCCAGGAACGCGGCTACACGCTAGACCCAGAGCTCAAGTACCGCCTCAACCGCGCCGTCCCCGGCCTGCCCTCCCCCATCGGAATCGATTTCCTCACCACTCAGCCGCCCCTGGGCCAGGGCAAGGCTCACCGGCACCGCAAGGTCCAGGACGGACTTCCTGCCCGGGCGACCGAGCATCTTGAGATGGCCTTACAGTGGAACGAACCACTGAATCTGGAAGGCGATCTCCCGGAGAGCGGAGGCCGCTCAAACGTGACATTGTGCCTGGCCTCCCTGCCGGCGATGTTCGGCCTCAAGGGCTTGGCCCTGGGAGCGCGCTACAAAGAGAAGGACGCCTACGACATCTACGCTATGGCCCGCTACTTCGGCAGCGGCATCGAGGATGTTGTCTCCCGCCTCAAGCCCAACCTCGGAAATGCAGGACTCCAGAAGGGGCTCGGCAGCATCCGGGAGAAGTTCAAGAGCGACAAGGACGCCGGCCCGTCGTGGGTCGCCAACTTCTTCTCCACCGCGCAGGAAGCGGAGCGTGCTCGGATCCGGCAGGACGCCTACCTGACCATGGACCGCGTGCTAAAAAGCTGCGGGCTCTGAGGGGAGCAGCTCCGTTGCGAAGCGAGCAAGAACCGCTGGGATCGAGGAGAATCATGTGAAAATTTTCAAGACCAAGATGTATAACGCCTTTGAGCTTGGCGTCCTGAAGACCTGCGTCATGTGCGTGGGGCTGATCGTCGGGGCCTACTTCTCGCCGCATGTGAAGAAGTATCTATGGGTACTGGCAGCCCTGGGGTTCGTCACATATGTCCGCGCGATGTATTTCTACTGGTGCGACAAGTCCTGACCCCGTTCCGTGTTTCATCTGATTCCGTCAAACGGAACATCTGAAATCCAGGAACGCCACGACCAAACCTGTCATAGAAATCCATAGTTTTCCTTGACAAGCACCTCCTCGACCAGCGCATCGCGCGCCTCAGTGGAAATTCGGACCCGTAAAAGGGTCAGCACCCGGGTTGTTGAATGCAGCGACCCGTTAAAGGGTCGCTGCCTTATAGCTGGCGGGCCGAATGCGTTCTTCCGCCCGACCAGCAGTTCCCATGGGACACTGTTAATTTATTGCGCCAAGCCCACGCCCCATAGGACGGCCAAACCGCTGACGCTCGAGCAAATAGAAGAGGCGGAGGCGAGCCGTTAATGCTCAAGCGCCTTGCGGATCATGGCCTCTCGGGTCTCTATCGATTCGCATAGGCGCAGCTGCACCCGGGCCCTCTGCAGGTTGTGCTCCGGATAGCGGACCTTGAAGTACACGTTGCCGGCCAGGTAGTCCTGAAAAAACCGCAAGCCCAGCTCGAAGGCGATCAGGCGGATCGAGTCGTAAAGATAAGCGCGGTCCTTTTCGGTCAAAAAATCCCGGGCGTACGCCATGTAGCCTTTGACAAAAGTCTCGCAAAGGTCCAGGTCGAAATGCACCCCGGCCAAATCCTGGACCTCCTCGCCCGCGGAATTGCAGATGGAGCGCAAAGCGTCGCCGAAGTCATAGTGGATGAGGCCGGGCTTGACCGTGTCGAGATCCACGATGCTCGTGCCCTTGCCGGTCAGGTTGTCGATCATGATGTTGTTGACCTTGGGATCGCCGTGGATGAGACGGAGCTTGAGCTCGTTCCTATCCAAGGCCGATTCCAGGACATCCGCCAAGCCGCGACGTGCCTCGATGAAGCGCTGAAGGCGCTTCGCTTCCGCGGAGGCGCGCAGCCGCTCCGACCCGGAGGCTTCCTGGAGAGTGACGTCATAAGCCTTGAGGTAAAGAGGCGCGACGTGGAAGCCCGGCAAGGTGTCCCTCAAGCGGGCCGGATCCAAGTCCGACAGCAGGCGATGGAACTGTCCCAGGACCGTGCCCACCTCGAAAGCATGCTCCGGCCCCTGGGCGCGGTCATAGGACGCGGCCGAGGCGATGACCGTCATGGCGCGCCAGCAGTCGCCCGCCTCGTCGCGATAGAAGTCCCCCCCGTCCCGTATGGGAACAAGGCGCGGCAATTGCCATATCCGGTCAGCGGTGTCCGCCTCGCGCTCGAGCCTTTGATGCACGTGCTCCGTCACCACGCGCATGTTCTCGACGATCCACGAGGGGTTCTTGAAGACCTGGCGGTTGATTCTTTGGATGATGCCGAGCTCTTCGGAAAAATGCGTACGAAAGACCGCCAGATAGGTGTCGTTGACGTTGCCCGAGCCTATGGGCTTTATGGTCACGAGCCGGCCCGGAAAGGCGAAAAGTCCCGCGATGCGAGTCAGGTCCACTGTTTTAGCGCACGCTCTATTTGTCGCCGCCCAGAAGTTTTTCCATCTCATCCATGATCCCGTTCATCTCCTGGATGGCGGCGTTGAAGGGGCCGGCCGCAGTCATGTCCACGCCGGCGTCCTTGAGCAGATCGATGGGATACTTGGACGAGCCGGAGGAGAGCATCTTAAGATAGGCGTCGCGGCTTTGGGTCGAGGGTTTGCCCGCGGCGGCCTGCGCGCGGATATTGGCCGCGATCTGGGCCGAGGCCGTGATGCTCGTGGCGTATTGATACACGTAAAAGTCATAGTAAAAATGCGGGATATAGGCCCACTCGACGCCGTAGAGATCGTTGACCTTGCAGACTCCGGCGGCGTCGCCGTAATACTCCTTGAGCAGGCCCAGATAAAGCCCCGTGAGCTTCTCGCCCGTCAGGGGCTCGCCTTTTTCCGCGAGCTCGTGAATGCGCCACTCAAACTCGGCGAAGAGGGTCTGCCTAAAAAGCGTGGTGCGCAGGCCGTCCAAATAATTACCCAGCAGGAACAGCCGGGTGTCCTTGTCCTGGGTCCGGCCCAGCATGTGATGCAAAAGAAGATTCTCGTTCAAGGTTGAGGCCACCTCGGCCACGAATATCTTGTAGTCGTGGGTGGCGTAGGGCTGATTCTTGTTCGAGAGGAAGGTGTGCATGGAGTGGCCTGATTCGTGGGCCAAGGTCGAGACTTCCTCGTAAATCCCCGTGAAGTTCTGAAGCTGATAAGGATGCACCCCGTAGACGCCGGTCGAGTAAGCGCCCGATCTCTTCCCCGTCGTGGGCATGAAGTCCACCCAGCCTTTCTCAAAACCCGAGCTAAGATCCGCCACGTATTGAGCGCCCAAGGGCTTAAGCGATTGAAGGACCAGGGCTTTGGCCTCCTCGGGAGTGTAGCGCAGCTCGACCTTGGCCACGATGGGCGCGTAGAGATCCTCGTAGCGCAATTGGTCCACGCGCATGATGCGCTGGCGCAGCTTGAGATAGCGGTGCAGGGTCGGGAGGTTGGCGTGCACTCCGGAGATGAGCTGCTTGTAGACGCTAGACGGGACGTTCGATCTGAAAAGCGCCGCGTCCAGGCAGCTCGGGTGCTTATGGACTTCCTTTTCAAAAATGTGGGATTTTACCTGGGAATACAGCGTCGTCGCCAGGGTGCGCTCGAATTCCTTGTATTTGGACCAAAAAGCCTGGAAAACCTTGCTCCGGTCCGATCGATCCGTGGAGGCCCGGTACTTGGTATAGGCCTGCGCGTCAAGGCGGACTTTCTCTCCCGAGGACAGGGTGATTTCGGGGTAGGGGAGGTCCGCGTTGGTGAACGTGCCGTAGGCATCCTCCCCGGCTCCGGCCATCATGGCCGCCTGGGACACGACCTTCTCCTCCGGGGCGCTCAAGGTGTGCGGTCCATAGCGCAGGATGTCGTCTAACCAGGGTTTGTAAAGCGCCAGCCGCTTGTCCGCGGCTATGAAACCGGCTATCTTGGCGCCGCCCACCGAGAGTATCTCGGGACGCACGTAAGAAACGGCGGCCGTGAACTTGACGGCCAGCTCCTCGGCCGCCTGCTTCATCCCGCGCGTCCTGTCAACGCGCGTGTCCTCGTCGCTGCGCATATGGGCGAAGGTTTGAAGGCGCGAGAGATCCTGGTCCAGATCCATGATAGCCGCCAGGGCCGAATGGAAACGGCCGGCTGATTCTCCGAGCTTTCCCTGGAACTCCGCCATCTTGGGGATTCGGGCGAAAATATCATCCTTGGCTTTGAACCAGTCCTCGTCCGTGGGATAAAGGTCCGAGGTCTTCCACTTATATTTCTCAGGCACCTCGGAACGCTCGCCGGCGCGCAGGGCCGGGGCTATGTTCATGGCGGCAAAGACCGCCAGGGTCGCGAAAAGAGGATGGTTATGTTTCATAAGACATAATTTCCTTTAATTGTCGCGCTTAGTCAAGTGATGATGGTGCCAGACGTGAACTTCGTGAACTTTTAGAATTTGCATTCATGCACTTTTAGACAGCATCCCCAGAAACAAGTTCCGAAAGTTCACGTCTGGCACCAGTCCTTTGCCGCCCGCAGAATCCAGGACAGAACGAGAAAGACCGCGGCGGCGCAAACGACGGTCGGTCCCAGGGGTAAATCGTACACGTACGACGCATAAAAGCCCAGCAGGGCGCTGGCTCCCCCGCAAAGCGAGGCAATCACGGAAAAAGACGTCATGCCTCGAGCCCAGGGCAGGGCCGCCATCGGAGGCACGACCAGGAAGCCGAATATCACCAATGGCCCCACGGTCATCACGCCCAGGGATACCGTCAGCCCGACGATCAGATAGAGGGCCGCGTCCCAAATGAGCGCGCTGCGGCCCAGCGTGACCGCCATGTCGCGGTCATAGGACACGAGCAGGAATTCTCTTTGAAAGAGAAACATGCAGGCCGCAATGATCATAAAGACGTCCAGCATGGCGTGAAAGTCGGTCTCGGAAATAGCCACGAGCTCGCCTTTGAGCAGGCCCAGCATCTCGGTCTCGCCAGCCGCGTTCCAGGAGACAAAGAGGATCGATGCCGCCCACGCCAGGGCGTAGAGCGCGCCGATGCGGCCTTCCGAGACGCCCTTGCCCCGCCGCTCCAGCACGGCCAAGAAAAGGATGCTCACGCCCGTAAACGCCATCGAGGCCAAAATCGCCAAATGCCTCTCCTGGCTCTCCGAGCCGGCAAGCACATTGAGGCCGAAGCCCTGGAGCATGAAGGCGAAAGCGATGCCCGCCGCGGAGACCTGGGGCAGGGCCACGCCCCAAAACACGAGGCGCCGGAGCACGAAATACACCCCGACCAAGGGGCAGACCAGACCCATGGCCACGCTGCCGAAAAGGGCGTGGTGCAGCAGGAAGTCAGGCTTGAGCATGGCCAGGATCTGGCTCATAATTCCGCCTTGAAGACCTCGCCGAGCCTGCCGCCCGCGAGCATGGCCCCGGTCTCGCCCATCAAGGCTTGTCCCTCGTCGCACCAGACGATATGGGAAAAGAGATCTTTTTCAACCTGGACGCGGTGGCTGACCATCAAAATCGTGAGCCGGCGTTCTTCCTTGACCCGCCTAAGCAGTTCGAGCAGAGCCTTCTGAGTCGTGATATCGATGCCGGAAAGCGGCTCGTCGAGGGCCAGGACCTCGGGCTCGGCGGCCAAGGCCCGGGCGATAAGGACCCTCTGCTTTTGCCCGCCGGAAAGGTCGCTGTAGGGCGTCTGGGCAAGCTGCGCGGCGCCGCATTGCGCCAGGCAGCGCTGGACAAGCGCTGCGACGTCTTTGCGCCGCCATCGCGCCAAAAGGTCCAGGGTACGAAATGTGCCCATGGCCGCGACGTCATAGGCGGACAAGGGGTATATAGGGTCAAGACGTTCCTTTTGGGGCACGTAGCCGTAGCGCGGCCGGCCCCGAGTGACGCGCCGCCCTTTTATGCAGGGAATAAGGCCCAGTATGGTCTTGAGCAGGGCCGTCTTTCCAGAACCGTTGTGTCCCAATATGCCCACAAAGGATTGGGGTTGTATCTCCAGGTCCACATGGGAAAGAATGGGAACCCTTCCGTAACCCAAGGTTGCGTCCTTGAACTGGATTAGAGGCTTCTTCATGCAGCCGCCAAATTAAAACAAGGGATCCTTCCCTATCGCCGCGAGGAGGTTGCGGATATTGCGCTCCGAGAGCTTTTCAAAGGTATCGGCGCCGGGCAAGGCATTGGCCATGGTCCCGATGACCGCGATCTTGGCGCCGGTCTTTTCCGCCAGCCATTGGCAAACCTGAGGATCGTACTGCTGCTCGCGCACGATGAGCTTGATTTCCTGTTCCCGCATCTTCCTGATCAAGGTCTCGAGGTGGCCCGGCGTGGGCGCCACGCCGGGCTTGAATTCCAGCGTATCCACGAATTCCAAGCCCGTAAACCGCCCCAGATAGCACACATCCTTGTGAAAGGACACGGCTTTGACTCCCTTGAGCGGAGCGGCCAGCTTGCGCCATTGGACGATCCTGGGCTCAAGTTCCGCGATATAGGCCTTGAGATTCTTCTCATAATCCGCGCCGCGGGCCGGGTCTATCCGGGAAAGGCCCTTGGCGATGTTGCGCGCGATCCTGGGCCCCTCGGCGGGATCAAGATTATAGTGCGGATTTCCCTGGGGATGAATTTCGCCTTGAGCCCGACTCAGGGTCTCCGGCTTTTCCATGACGCTGAGGCCTTCGGAACAGTCTATGCAGCCGGGACCGACGCAGCCCTGCGTGTCCGGGTCCTGGCGAATGCCGGGATTGCGGGCCACGTCGAGCAGGCCGGGCAGGAAAACGTGCTCTATCGAGAGGCCCAGATAGACGACCGCGTCCGCCTTGTTGAGCTTGGTCACGAAGCTCGGCCGCATCACGACCTGGTGGATGTCCTCCATGCCTTTGACCAGGCCGTCGACCTTGACCAGCTCGCCGCCGATGCGCCTAGTCATGTCCGCCAGTTCGGGCGCGGTCGCGACGACGCGCAACTGGCTGGCGGCATAGACTCTGGAAAAGGATGCCGCCCAAATCATGGCGGTCAAGAGCGCCAGAGACAATGTTCTTATCTTCATGGTATCCCCCATCATGATTCAACGATCGCGGAAGCCGTGCACGTGACGGCCCAGGATGCCGGTCCATTGCAAAGACACGATGTCCGCGCCCCGGGATCCGGGGATATTATCCGCCCGATGGGAATAGACCGCGCGCAGACGCTGAAACTCCGAGACGTCGTAGGTCATGAATACTGAATAGGTCTTAGTGAGCCGGCGGGCGTAGTCGAGGTCCTCGGTGAGGTCCACCAGAGCGCCCGGCCGCCAACGCGCGCCCATCTTGACCCAGATATAGGAATAGCCGGAATATGCCCTGACCCGATCGACAGGCAGCCGGGTGGCGGAATCGAAGCGTTGCTCGTTGTTCTGCATGACTTCCGTGCCCCAAACGACTCCCCTATACAAGCCGCCCTGGACCGGCTGATAGCGGTAAGTGAAGTCCAGCCCGTTAAGAGTCCTCCAGGTGTTTTTCCGGGTCAGAACAGCTCCCGCCGCGTCGAGCACGGAGCGTTTTGGGGTCCAGGCCGAATTCACGCCCAGCTCCACGCTGTGGTTGTCGCCGATGTCATTGTAGGCGTTCACGCGGCCCAGATAAGTGAACTCTTCCAAAGGCCGCGCCGCCGCGTTGTCCGCGCGGAGATTATCGGCGCCCATTTTATTATAGGCGCCGACCGTCGCATTGACGTAGGCGTCGGCGGGGAATAGATACGAGACTTCGATCCCGTCGGCTTGGGTCTCCCCGCCGATGAACGTGTCCAAAGACCTCGGGCGATCCGTGACCGGAAGCTCGTGGTCGTGGAAATGCGCCAGACGCCCGAAGGAAGCGAACATCCGCCCCCCGGTGACCTTCAGGTTGAAGGGCAGCGCGGTGGTCTGCAAGGCGGCCTCCTCCGCGTCCACGCCGCCGCTGGAGCCCGTGAAGATCGCCCAGCCCTTCAGGAACGGGTCTATGGGTGCCTCCACGTTTAGCTCCGCGGCGCGGAACAGGAAGCCGGACTTATCGTTCGGGCCGTGCGCGTAGGCCAGGTCCAGGGCCAGGCCCAGGGCGGGATTAAAAGCCGAGATCGACGTCTTGGCCGGGGCGCCTTCGATCTTGCTGAGCCGTTGCTCCAGATTATCGAGCCGCCGCAAGGTATCCGGGGGCCCGGAGCCCGCTTCGTTTTGCGCCGACGCCGTCAAGGGCAGCAGCAAGAAAATGGCAATCAATGCACACCGCATGAGATATCTCCAAAGTTGTTAGGACCAAAAGTCTCCCGAAATACCTAGGGAGAACGCCTCCCAAACCGCCGACTTGAGGAATTTCAAGCCGCCGGCGGGCCGCGCGCAGGAGATTCGCGCCGATGGACGGCCCGAGGCTTGGCTAAAGGTTCCCGTGGAAGCGCCTCGCTGCGCTGGACCGGGACCGGGACGGCCACCGCAGTCGACGCAAGCCGGACGCTCTGCGCCCCAAGCACGCAGAGTTTGCAGTCTTGATGAGTCGCGCCCTGGTGGGAATGCGCGGCCTGCGCCCCAACAAAAGCGAGGAAGCCAAAAATCAAGACTCCGAGGAGCAGCCGTCTCATGCGCGGATTATATAATTATTATGCAAACGTCATATCAAAGGAGCATCAAAACCTCATTTAAAGTCCGCGAGGATTTGATCCGGCTTGGCGCCGATGAACTTTGGGGTCTGCTCGCGATTCTGGCGATGAGCCTCATCCTGGACATTGGGGCTGAGGTAGTCGAAAAGGCTCTTGGCCGTGACCAAGCCCGCGCCGTTCTTGGCTTCTCCGCCCAGTCCCTTGAGGAAATAGTACGTGAACGCGCCGTGGCCCTGCTCGGCGAGCGTGCCGGTGATCTCGTCGGTCGAGGCGGCCGCGAAAACGGTCACGCGGTCTTGGGAACCCGCGCCCTCCTCGACTTGGGTGACAAGGGGCCGGGCCCCTTGAGCGAGAACCGAGCGGCCTCCCGCGCCCGAGAAGCAGGAATCCAGGGCGACAATGACGGATTTGGCCCTGAGCTTGCCCAAGGAACCGTAGAGCTGCTTGAGAGGATAAGCCGTGGACTGCAAAAACGCCGCGTTGCCGTCCCAGGGGACAAGAAAAGCCTGTCCGGTCTTGGCATCCGGCGCGCCGTGTCCGGAATAGTAGAAGAACACCGTGGAATCGGCCTTGACGTTCTTAGGCAGCCACTCCTCAAGGTAGCCTTGCAGGGCTCCGCGCGTCGCCTTGCTGCCCGAAAGCTGGATGATATTGCGCTGGGGCAGGCCCAAGGCCACGAGGTGCTCCCTGACGGCCTCGACGTCGCGCTCCGCGTATTGGGCCTCGGGCAGGGCGGAATATTTCCCGACTCCGACGACCAGGGCGTAGTCGTTGGGACGCGAGGCCAAATGATATGCCGGCCGGTCGATGTCAGAAGCCGGAACGCCGGCCGGCTCGGCCCGGCTCACGGCCGCGACCGGCACGGCCGCGGGCCGCCGGTAATTCTGAGCGAAAGCGGACAGCTTGCGCGAGTACAGCAGCTCCTTATTGAAATTATTCTGGGCCTCCTCGGCGTAGGCGGCGTTGTTGGCGTAGAATATGCTGCCCTTGCTGCGGTTGGTCGCGAAGATCGAGGCGATTGGCGCGCCGTCCGGGGTGGTGAAGGAGGCCCCCAGCTCAAGGGTGAGCCGGTTGGTCATGGCCGTGATATTGCCCGCGCAGTCCACGACTGCGATGAGGTCCGCGCCCACGGTCCTGGCGTCTTCGAGGCTCCTGACCTTGACGACCCCCTTGAAATAGTTGGCGAGGCTGGTCTGCATGTTGGTATACCAGATCTCGGGTTGGTAAAAAATCCCGCCCGAGAAGTTCGAGGGCCGGCTGCGCATGCCGGAGAGCGTCCTTTCCGAAGGAAAAATCGCCAGGGTGAGCCGGCTGTAATTGCCGCGAACCTCGCCTCGGTCCGAGCTTGAAGGACCGCTGGACCCGTCGGAGCCGGAGCCGGCCAGATAAGTTTTCGTGCTGACGCAGCCGGCCAGAGCGAACAGGCTCGCCAGCGCAGGGATCATCGCGACGCTATAGGTCTTCACGCAAAGTCTCCTTTCACGCCAGGCGCCATGGCCTTGCGCTCCACTGCGGAACCTGATCCGCGTTGTACTCCCGCCGCGCCGTGTCCGCCGCCTGCGGCGCCGCGTAATCGAACGCCGCCTTCATGTCCAAATTCCCGCGCCTCCGCGATTCGGATGTTCAGCGCATAATTTTACCAAAGTAAGACCCGGACTACGGGGATTTGGCGCAAACATTACGCGGCCGGCCGGGCGGAGGCCTCGGCCGTCTATTACCGGCGCCTGCCCAAGGCGGAGCATGCCCGGCCGCATCAGGTAAGAATTCAATAGGCTCCGGCAGCCCGCCCCTCATCCACCGGGGGGCGGGCTGCCGTATCAGCCGTCAATCGTGCTCATGCCGGTGATGCAAATCCGGCCAATGGGGATGCGCATGACTGCGCTGCTCATGGCCGTGCCTGTGGAAATGCTCCGCCTCGGGACGGCCGCCAGGGTGGCGGTGGCCATGATGGCCGTCGTCATGACTATGTCGGTGCTCATGCTCCATGGCCTCGTGCTTGTGCGCATGCTGGTGCTTTTCCTTTGCCAGCAGGATCAATGCCGATACAAAAAGGACGCCAGACCCCGACTGAACCAGGGAAAGCTTCTCTCCCAGGACCACGACCGCGAGCAGAACGCCGAAAAAGGGCGCGGTCGAGAATATGACCTGGCTGCGCGTCGCTCCGAGCCTCTGGGCCGACGTGATATAGAGAATGATGCTGGCGCCATAGCATGATGCCCCGATGGCGAGAGCCAGAGCCGTCATGACCGGACCGGCCGCCCAGGCAGACAGCGACAGTCCGATGCCCAGGTTCATCGCCCCTGCGGCCAAGCCTTTCCACAAAGTGGCGTCGGCCGGGGCTAGACCGTCGATAAGCGAAGTCAGCTGGTTATCCAGGCCCCAACACGCGCAAGCCAGAGCCACGAGAACCGCGGCACGGATGCCCGCGGCGCCGCCCCCCCAGGCAAGAATGCCGGTCGCCAGCGTAGCCACGCCCGCCGCCGCCCAGCCGCGCCAGCCCATGAAGTCGCGAAACAACACGGCGCCCAGCATGGCCGTGGCCACGAGCTCGAGATTGAGCCACAAGGAGATGGACGCGGCCGAGGCGGCCTTGAGCCCGAAGAGGACCAGGACCGGGCCCAGGACTCCGCCGAATACCACCGACCCCAGAAGCAGCCGCCGGTTTGCGGAGTCCAATCTCCAGGGCATCTGCACCGATCCCCGGAAAGCCCAGGGCAGGCTGCCCAGCGCGGCCCCGAGATAGAGCACCCCGGCCAGCTGATTGGGAGTGAATCCGTTTAAAAGGAGCTTGCTGGCCGGGGTGGCCGCGCCGAACAAGGCCGCCGATAGGACGGCGAGAAGCAACGGCGCGGAAGCGGCGGAGGTGCCAGACGTGAACTTCCGGAACTTACTTCGGATCATGCCATCCAAAAGCATATGGACGCAAGTTTTAAAAGTTCACGAAGTTCACGTCTGGCACCTCTCCCGCGGGTCGCTCTTGTTCCAAGGCATCCTGGCCAGCAGTTCGGCCAAGGGGCAGAATCCCGTGAGTCCAGCCAGGAAAAGACCGGCGCCGATGAACGCGGCCAGCCAAGCGATGCGCCTGTCCAGTTGGAAGCTCAGCAGAACCGACAAAAGCACGCAAAGGCCGGCGATAAGTTGGACCTGCCGCATGATCGGAAGATGGCCCCGCCGGCGCGTCACCACGGACTTGCCCTGCTCGGCCCAGGCCAGGATGCCGCCCGCGAAAACCTCGGCCGAAACCTGGCCTGAGAAGCCGAGCTGCTCGATCTGCTGCGCGGCCAAGCTCGCCCTCTTGCCGCTGCGGCACATGATCAAGACCCGCCTTCCCACCAGCGTTTGCAGAATCCCGGGCGCCAGATGGGAGAACTGCGACAGCGGCACCCATATCGAGCCCGGGACGTGCTGCGCGTCGAACTCGTCTTTTTCCCTGACATCCAATATGACCTGGTCCATGGTCTCCTCTTTAACGCGGGCAGAATATCGCATGCAGGGCCTTGATGAGCTTGAGCACCTTGCCGTCCTCGATTCGATAGACGACGCAATGCCCGTTCCTGCGGCCGGCCACCAGCCCCTCGCTCCTCATGCGGCCCAGAAACTGGGAGACCTGGGACTGGGAGACGCCGCAAAGGCCCTCCAGCTCGCTGACGGTCTTCTCGCCCTCGGAAAGATGGCAGAGTATCAGCAGGCGCCGCGGGTGGGCCAGATGCTTGAGCATCCGGGAGGCCCCCTCGCAGCGCGCGAGCATGCCGCCCATGCGATTGCGATCCATTATTATGATATTATAATATTAATATAATTCCAGTCCACCCCGCGGGAGGCGTCATGGAGATGCGCGTAAGTTTTCAGGGCAACAAGAAAGTCGCCGCTGATTTTGCCGGGTTCAAGGTCCTGACCGATCAACCCAAGGATGACGGAGGAGACGAGACCGCACCCTCTCCGTTCCAGCTTTTCTTGGCGTCATTGGGCACATGCGCCGGTTTCTTCGTGCTCAGCTTCTGCCAGAAACGGAATATCTCCACGGAGGGCATTGAGCTGGTTCAGACGGCCCAGTGGGACCCGGAAAAGCACCTCGTGTCCAAAATCCTCCTGGAGATACGGGTTCCCAGCGGGTTTCCCGAGAAGTATAAGGCCAGCCTGATCAGCGCCGCGAACCTCTGCGCGGTGAAGCGCCACCTGCACGAGCCGCCACGCTTCGAAATCGTGACGCGGCCGTCCTGAACCAGCCGGGGCGTCGGGACCTAGTCGGTCCTAGGACTTCCGACCGTCCCCGCGGGCCCAAAAGACCCCTGACATCCGTCGTAACGTGAGGCATCCTATGACGGATCATGCACACCGGCGATCGCGTCGCCCAGGCCAGGCATTTATTTCTTCTGGCTTGGCTTTGGCCCGTCGCAATCAGCATCGGCCTCAGCCCAGGACTTTATGCCCAAGCCCGGCTCAGCCGGACAACCCGGGCCGGCGTCCAGGCCGCGGGCCAGCAGGCTATTGTCGCCGTTGGTTCCGCTTTCAGCGTCGAGACGGACATCGCGGCCCTCTTCCCGAAGCTGCGGAGCTCTCTTAAGCCGGCGCAAGACCTGGGCGTTCTCAAGCGCGTCCTGGCGCAAACGCGGCTTGAGCCGCGAGAACTGGCCGCCATGCCTGTCGCGGCCCGGGCCGAACGCATCGCAGACGCGGTCAAGGGCTACGCAAGGAAACTGGCCGAAGAAGCAGCGGTCAAGACGCGGCCCGCAAGCAACCCTGTAGAGTCCATAATGGAATTGACCTCGCTTAAATATCGTTTCGAGGACATGCTGGACGCGATAGAGCTTATCGAGCTCAAAAACCCGCGCGACATCGATCGCGCGCTGGTCCGGCATGCCGCCGTGGTGGACACGGCCCTGATCGATCGCAGCGACGCTCTCGCCAAAAAAATCATCGCGGCCCTCCCCGACACCGGCAACGTTGTCTGGCACGGCCGCACCGCGGTGGTCCCCGCGGGCGATGACGGCGGCGCGGTGGCCTTGAAGTTCGCCAGGCCGGGCAAGGGGGTGGAGGACGAAGGCGCCGGCCTGGAGCGGGCCGGCCGTTTCGGCGTCGATGCGCCGGCCCCTTTGCCCGGCCGCGGCGGCTACGTCCGGCTGATCGACGAAAAGTCGCCGCAAGCTAAATATGGAACGGCCTTCATGGCCTATCTCCTGCCGGGCAAGCTGGCGGGCGATTTCTTTTCCTACCTGGGAGATCCGCTCCCCAAGAACTGGAGTCGGGATCAAAAGGCGCAAGCCGTCAGGGCCTCGGCCCTCAAGGCCGTCGACGGCATGCTGCGGCTCCAAGAAAACGGCTGGTACCATGAAACCCTGGCGCCGATCTCGCACTCGGGGGACAAATGGCGGTGGGACTTCTGGAGAACGGCCGGCCGCACGACCCTCCTTGAACTTTCAAGGTTCGGGCCCACCAACATCCATAACTGGGATGATGGCCTGAGCTATGCCAATGTCCGGCTCTCGGGTCTGGCGGATTTCGAGCATTTGACGGCCTTGGATATGCGGGGCCAGAACATCTTCGAGTTGAGCATGCTGGTCATACGCGCCGGGTACCGCAACAGGCTCGGCGCCCGGAGCATCGCCAAAATCCTGGCCGAGGTCTTGCAGCGCCATGCCTCGGGCGTCTCGGAGGTCCGGCAAATAGACATCGACCGGGCGGTCCTGCTCCCGCTGGCGCGCGGCATTGTCCGGCGCTTTTACGCCTTCTACGCCATGGCCCGCGTCATGCCGCGCTCCCTGGTCCGCCATTTTAACGAAGTGGCCAGCCGCGTATCCGTCCAGCGCATACCGGAAGGCGCGGCCCTAGTCATGTTCGGCGAAATCCTGCATCCCCTGATCATAGATGTCATCAAGCCCTATATCGAAGCCCTCACAAACGACCACTTTGACTCCGTTGGCTTGGACGACCCGGAAACGCCGTATCGTCATAGGCAGATTTTTTCAGATGAGATAGGCGCCCGCATAGAAAAGAGCGTCCGGTTTGCAGTCAAACCGGCCCTGGGTCTGCTTTTCGGCATTGAAACAGAGCCTTATCCAGGCAGGCCGGGCCGGCTTCGTCAACCCTGGATATGGCGGCAGGGCGCTGATCCGGCCGCGCAAGCGCGCCGCAAAGAGGCGGCGGCGCTCATAGGCTGGCAGGATACGATCTCCCCGGCTCTGATCGGCAGCGCGCTGGAGGACCCGGACGTTTGGGTGCGCCGCTATGCGGCGGCCGCGCTCCAAGGCCGCCAGGACGCATATTCTCTCATGCTCATCGCCAGAGCCCTGGATGACCCGGATACGGCTGTGCGCCGCTACGCGGCCAGGGCGCTTCGAGGCCGCAAGGAACCAGGCTCATTGGCACTTGTCCAAAGAACGCTCGCTGATCCGGATACTCAAGTACGTCTTGCAGGAGCCGAGGCGCTCCAGGGCCGCCAAGACGCGGACGCCTGGATCGAAAAGGCGCTGGAGGACGAGAATGCGGACGTGCGCCGCGCCGCGGCCGAGTCTCTCATTGGCCGCCAGGATGATAACTCTCCAAGGCTCATCAAGAAGGCGCTGACTGACCAAAACGCGGATGCGCGCCACGCCGCAGCCAAGGCGCTCATAGGCCGCAAGGATGCGGGCTCCCTGACGCTGATCGAAAATTTACTGGCGGAAAAAAATGACGCGGATGCGCGCCGCTATGCGGCCATGGCGCTGCAAGGCCGCAAGGACGCGGCCTTGCCAAGGCTTATAGGCAAGGCGCTCCATGACCCGGATGCGCAGGTGCGGATCTACGCGGCAGGGGCGCTCCAAGGCCTGCAGGGCGCGATTCTAACGGCGCTCATGATGAAGGCGCTTATCGATCCGGATGCAGATGTCCGCGGCTACGCGGCCATGGCAATCATCGGCCTGCGGAACGCGGATGCTCCCATGCTTATCGACCAGGCGTTGCTGGACCCGGATAAGTGGGTGCGCCGCTATGCAGCCATAGCGCTCCACGGCCGACCGGACCCTTATTCCTTAACGCTCATCGCCAAAGCGCTCGATAATCCGGACGCGGAAGTGCGCCGCTACGCGGCCATGGCGCTTCAAGGCCGACAGGATGCGGGCTCACTGACGCTTATCGACAAGGCGCTGGCTGACCCTGATATCCAAGCGCGCCGCGCGGCGGCCAAGGCGCTCCTGGGCCGCAAGGACACAAGTTTTCCGAGGTTCATTGGGAAGGTGCTGGCCGCGAGAATAGCCGTCTGGAGGATAAGCCGGACAAGATAAAGCCTCCCTCCAGCACCGCCGCCCGGTCACGCCGCGTTTACAATATTTTCACCGCGCCTCCATGGCAAGGCCGCTTCGCTCCTCGTATACTGGCTGCCATTAGGTATTTCCAACAAGGAGGCATTTATGTTCAGCACTACCGTAGGAGCATTGACGTTAATGATGGCGCTAGGCGCAGCGCGCGCCGGCGCCCAATCGACGCAGACCAACGCGGCGCCGCAGCTGCAGGTCAGCCAGCTCATCGGCAAAATCGAGGTCGAGACGCCAAACCAGACCGAAAGCGTCGCCGGCCAGACCCTGCCTTATATCCGCTCCGGCTCGATCGTCAGGGTCTTGTCGGGATCCGCCGCGTTCGAGTCCGACACACACGCGACCGTCCGCGCGGGCAAGGGCGACTCATTCCACTTCGCGGCGCGCCGTCCCGAAAGCGGCCAACCGGGCGTCATACGCATCGCGGCGGTCGGCAAAGAACCCAAAACGCTCGAAGTCAACGTCGGCGGCTTGGAGTTCTTCCTGCGCAAAGGAAGCGACGTCTCCCTGACGGCCTCGGGCCGGGGCGAGATGACCGTCAAGATCGAACAAGGCAATGTCCATATCAAGCCGGGCAGCGTGCCCAAGAACAGCTCGCTTAGGCCCAACGCCCGCATGATGGCGGCCGGCGAATCGGTCATCGTGCGCGTGCCGGAAGAGATGAGGTTTGAAAGCGCCGCGCTCAGCCGCCCGGCGGTGAAAGTCTCCCGCGAAAACGACACGACCTTCGTGGCCCAGGCCGATTGGCCCGCCAGGCCCTCGAATCTCAATCGGGACGCGGAAGCCCGGCGCACCATATCGCGCTGGCCGGAAGTCTCCCGGACGGTGGCGTTGGCGACCATGGAGAAGTACGGAGCTCCGGACCAGGTCCACGCGGACAAGCTCGTTTGGAACAACAATGGCGCATGGGACAGGACGATCGCGTACCGCGATCTGCGCGACCAATCCGACATCCTCGAGCAGACGATCCGCTACGAGGTGCCGCGGACCAAGCTCTCCGCCGTCAACGAGATCAACCTTCCGCTGAGGGTGAGCCGGGATCGCAAGGAAATCTCCGCCACGAGCGAGTCCGAGCAGATGAACTTCCTGGCCTTGAACCTCGCCGATGAGGTCATCAAGGGGAAAAAGAGCTCTGTCGAAGCGCGTGACTTCTACGCCAGGACGGTCTCGCTGTCCAAAGCCGGCAAGACCTCGCCCTATATGCAGGGGCTGCTATTCACGCTTCCTTAATAAAGAGACTGAGCCTTTATCGCAGAGGCCGCAGGCATCGTTACGGAGAGGCTCTCCCCCCAGGGAGAGCCTCTCCCTCTTCATAGCCCGGGACGGCCGCCAACCATATCCTTCAGATCTTTATCGATGGTCTCGAAGGCCATATTCACTATCCACGCCGCGTCCGACTTCGCGAACCGGGGATTGCGGTCGGGGTGGAACCTCAGCGCCAACTGGCGGTAGGCCTTCTTGATCTGCTCCATGCTCATGTCCGCAGACGTGCGCAGGACGTAATGCGCCCATGCGAGCCGCGTTTTCTTGTCGCGTTCCTGGATGGCCGGCCGCTCGGAGTCCTTGAGCCAACCCTTGATGTCCAGCGGAGAGGCGTCGGGGTCGTCGAAGTCCCAGTCTATTTTTTTCGCCGAGGGCGTCTGGGCCGATTCCCTCATCATGTTATTTACGAATTCGTAAGCTTCGTCGCTTTCAAACCCGTGCGGCCCTTGTCGGCGCCGGGCGCCGCCGCCATCCGCGAAGCCGGCGTTCCCCTTGGAATAGGGATCCCCGTACGGACTGGCGCGGTAGCTCTGCACCGGCCGGCTTCCGACGGAGCGGACCTTATGATCCGTCTGAAGCCCGAACACGGCGGTCACGAACGCGTCGATGTCTCCATTGCCCGCCGTCCGAAACGCCTCCCCCGCGCCCCACCTCGCGTCGACGTCCTGAAAGTTGTTCGATTCCAGGGTCACGTCGAGATTGCCATCGGCGCCGATCGTGAAAGTCCCGGCGGCGAATACGCGTCTGCCATGGGCGAGGCGCAGGCTTTGAGGCTTCAAGTTCACTCCCGCGCGGCCATGCGGAGAAATCTTGAGCTGTCCGTCTTCGGTCACGACAAAAGCGTACTGGTACCCGTCGCCGCGACTCTCGAAGCGGCGCAGGACGTAGC
Organism: Elusimicrobiota bacterium; assembly: GCA_003452935.1. GTDB lineage: Bacteria > Elusimicrobiota > Elusimicrobia > UBA1565 > UBA9628 > UBA9628. The sequence goes on along the minus strand of DMMY01000025.1, from coordinate 29,508 downwards.
GCGGGTTGAGGCGCCCCATCACATCGAGGATATTAGCGAGGGGTTGCTGCCGCTCCTCAGGGGTCATGAGGTCCTGGATCGATCCAAACCTATCCTCGACATAACCGCGCACGGCGAGATGAGAAATGTTGCTCATCATGCTCAGCGGGTCCAGGCCGTCGCTATCGTCGTTGCCTGGCACGCGGTCCATGTCGGTGTAGCCGAACGTCCGGATACGCATCGTCTGCGCCAGCTTCCTCGTCTTGATCTCATTAGGACTTAGCGAGTCCTCGAAGGCCTCAGCGGCCAAGCGTCTTACCTCATCGCTCAAAACGCTCACCATTTCCAGCTCGCTCGATTTGAGAAGCGAGATGTGCCGGGTGCGCACGCCATCGTCGTTTGCCTCGGACATCCACTCGACCAGGATGAAGAACACGTGCGGGTTGTTTTGGCGGTGAATATCCAAAACGCGGGCGTCGACCGGAGCGCTCCAGCCCGCGGGAACGAATCGAAAATACCGCTTCAGACCTTCGTTCGCCAGTTCAATGAGGGCAATTTCCCCCTGTTCCTGGACCCGGAGCCAATATTCCTTCGCCTTTTCCATCGTCTCCTGATCGTGCAGCAAGCTCTTGACCACGAACTCGACGGTATCCGGAGGCAATGGATTGGACGAGTAGACATCCTGAACGTACTTTCGCAGCATTGCCTGGCGGTCCATGTCCGAATACTGGGCCAGAGCCTTGCCCGAGTAAAGGGCCACCGCCCCCGGCGCGGATTGCCCCCCCATGCCCTTTTGGCTGCTTCCCGGATCGAATGGGTTTCCTTTCGGGTAGAGATAGACCTGGAGATGGTCGCCGGCCTCATCGTTCCTATAATAATGGTGGTCAATGTATTTTTGACCGATAAAATAAAGTGTGGGGAATTGGGAAAACCGATCCTGCAGCTCAATGCGCTCCTTAAGCATGATCGAACTGTCCTGCGCCACTATCACGGCCCGCGATTTAGACCCCCCGGCAGCGCGACGCTTGGCGGCCGGCTTTTCAAGAGGAATCGATTTCTTGCGCGCCGAGGCCGCGTCAGTCTGGAGCAGTCCGGTCGCGCTCACGACGGGCTCCCCTTCCGACGGCAGGGACCCGTCGTAGAACGAAGCGAGCATCGCGTTGAGACGTTCCGGGGAGCCCAGGGAAAAGTCGGCCGGGAGTCGCCGGCTCAGCCACTTCATCGACACGGAAAACTTGCGCCTCATCGCGTCGCTGCGGTGATAAGGCGCCGCCAGCTCGCCGAGACTATCGCCAAGGTGCGCGTTGATCCGCGCTTCACCGGGCACGTCGACCCGGCGCACGAACTCCTGGATAGCAGACAAAGCCGCGGGATCAGACAGCGCTCGGCCGAGCAATTGAACGGCGAAACGATCCTCGGCAGTCGCATTCGGGGCGGCAAGGCGATCGCAGAGCAGCTGCGCCAGCTTGGCCGAAGAAGCCGCGACGGAGAGCGCCTCGTGGAGCCGAAAATTCAAAGCCAGCGAAATTTGCACGGGATTCAGGCCGTTTCTCATTCCCCCGACCGCGGCGGGCAGAGGGGGCAAAGCCCGGTGCGAGGCGCGCACGGCGAAAGACGCGTCGGCCGTGATCAAAGTCAGGCAGATCAGGAGGCCGCCGCCGTAGAGAATGCGGGCCGCAAGCCCGAGAGTCAAGGGTTTTTTTTGATTCATTGGCACAGTTCGGACACCAACGGCTTGACGCCCCGGCGTCCTCATCCTCCTGTCAAATTCATGCTCGCAGTTGCCGTGGACTTGATCACGGCTTTCAAACAACCACATGGCGATAGTATGCGGCGGCTTCTCTCAAAGGCCCAGGGCCCTTGGACCTTTCAGGGAGAACCAAACGGCCTACGCAAGACTGGGCCTTGAGGTCCCGCTATGCTGCCCGCTGCGACCGCGGGACATGCCCTGGATCGCGCTGGACGCTGACCCGGCCGCCGCTTGGGCCACGGCGCGCTGGGAGGCCCGTGAGTCAGAACCGGGCTATCTCGCAGTCCAGACACGCGCCCCGAAGCAGCGGGGTCTGCTCCCGGTTTTGCCTGTGGGCCTCGTCCTGGACATGGGGTTTGAGATAATCATAGAGACTCTTGGCCGTCACCTTGCCGGAGGCATCCTTAGCCGCGCCGCCGAGCCCCTTGAGGAAGAAATAAGTGAATATCCCGTGGCCCTGGTCAGCCAGGGTGGCGGTGATCTCGTCGCCGGAAGCCGCGGTCAACAAGGTCAAATTCTGCCGAGGCAGAGCCGACTCATCGAGCTTCATGACCAAGGGCCTGGCGCCCTCGGCCAACACGGAGCGGCCGCCGGCCCCGGAGAAGCAGGAATCCAGGGCGATAAGCACGCCCTTGACCTTCAAGGCGCCGAGGGACTTGTAAAGCGACTTGAGAGGATAGGCCGTGGACTGCAGAAACGATGCGTTGCCGTCCCAAGGGACAAGATAGGCTTCCCCGGTCTTGGGGTCCGGAGCACCGTGCCCGGAGTAATAGAAAAAAACGGTGGAATCGGGCTTCACGTTCCTGGGCAGCCATTCATCCAGATAGCCCTGCAAAATGCTCCGGGTAGCGTCGGAACCGGATAGCTGGATGATGTTCCTGGGAGGCAGACCCAGGGCCTCCAGATGCTTTTTGACGGCCTCGGCATCGTTCTGCGCGAACCTGGCTTCCGGGAGTTTCGAGTATCTCTCGATGCCCACGACCAGGGCGAAGTCGTCCGGCCGGGCCTTCAAGGCATAACCCGGCTTGTCCACATCGGCGGACGCCGCCGGCGCAAAAGCCGCGACTGCGGCGCCCGCGCCGCCGCGGGCGCGCGCAAAATCGGCGAGCTTGACCGAAGCTCGCATGTCTCTTTCCAAGGCGCGGTTGACGTCGCCTACGACCTGCACGATCGGCCCGCCGGGGCTTTGGCCGAGCCCCAGCATGCCGAAGGCGCGCTCGCCGCGGGCTTGCACCCGGTCGATCTCCTTGCCATCGACGTCCATGAAGACCACGGTGACGTCCAATCTAAAGCTCCCCTTCACCTCCACGAAACTGTCATAGAGGGCCACCAAGTCGGCCTGGGACGTCTTGGCGTCGGAAAGCCGGTCGATCCTGACGGAGGACTTGAAGTTAGCCTTGAACAGCTCGAACTTGCTCTCGACGATAGGCGCGATGTCGAAGCCTCCCATCGCGCCGCCCTGCCGTCCGAAAGCCACGGAATTCTTCGTATTCTCCGAAAGGAACAACGCCAGGTTCAACTGCGGGAACGCCGGCAATCGTTTCTCGATGTCTATCCCCGCGAACGGATCCTGACGCACCGGTTGGCGCGGCATCTGCGGCATGGCGATGCAGCCGGCTAGCGGCAGCAAAAGGGCGGACAGCCATAGCCGAGGGTTTGAATTTCCAATCGCCGCATTCAAGGCTTTTATCCGCGACATCCCGCAGCCATGATATCAAAAAGTCCCCTCGGAAGGGTTTGAAAACCGGGGCGGCAGGCGCTAAAAATTGTGTATGATGGAGCGATAATTTATAAGGAGGTCTTTTTTAATGAAACGCAAACATGACGCGTGGACGTTGTGTCTGGGGCTTGTCCTGGTTCTGGGATGGGGAGTTCCATGTCGCGCTCAAGATAAGGACGAGGACCGCATCGAGGAGAATGTCCCCGGGCATAAGGACTTGGTCAAGGTCACGCACATCTTCCGGCATAAAAAAGGAAAGCCGGCATCGAACGCCTGCGTCTGCGGCGGGCCGGAGGGCTCCAACTACAGCCTGGAAAAAGCGAAATGGTTCGATCCGGCCATCAACTACACCATCTACACCATGAACTCGGGACTGGGCGCCGCGGCCGGCGAGGCGGTCAAGGCCTCGTTTTCCGTCTGGAAGGCGAACGAACCCGCGGCGCCGGTTGCCGTGGCGACCCAGAATGACGCCGCGCCGGGGCCGGGCATCGCCCTGGACAGCGAGCAGAACGTCTCCTGGCAGCCGCTCTCGGCGACCTACGGAGCGAACACCCTGGCGGTGACCGTGTACTGGTACTCTCGGGCCAAGACCGGCGGCTTCTCCAAGATCACGCATTTCGACATGGCCTACAACACGGATTATTCCTGGGCCTTGCTGGCGCAAACCCCTGCCTGCGGCGGAGGAGCGGCGACCGCGTATGACGTGCAGGATATCGGCACCCACGAGGCGGGTCACGTCTACGGGCTCAACCACAACTCCGCCTGCAACCTCACCATGAACCCGACGGCCGCGGCCGGCGAGACCACAAAGTCCACCCTGGCTTCGGGAGACGTCAACGGGATCAAGGCTATCTATTGATGGCCGCGGTCCCGGGTCGTGAAAGAAAACCCCGCCTTCAGGCGGGGTTTTCTTTTCTGATGCTTGCGCTGGCTTGCGCGGGAATCCATCTGGCGCGCGGCGAGGCTCAAGCCACCGAGGAGTTGGAGAGCTCGGCGTCGGTGTTCCCGGAGACTCTAGGAGCCGGACGGCGCCGTGCACTCGCCTTGGTGCGCAGCGAAGCGCGCATCCACGAAGGCTGTTCCAAGCCAGCCCCGGGATATAAGCTCAAGGGCACGAGGATCGGGCGGAGAAGGATGGATTTCTTCGTCGACAGCTCGAGCTTCCCAGCCCAGGGCGCATCCTCTTCCCAAGCGATTTTCGAAGCGGTACGTTTGGCGGCGCAAACCTGGTCTTCCCAAGGACCGTCAGTCCCGCGGCTCGTAGGACGCAAGGCGGCGGACCCGGCAGGAGCCGCCTTTGCCCTCGATGGCCGCAACACGGTTTCCTGGGGGAGCATCTCTCCTTTCGCCGCCGACACCTTGGCCGCGATCCAGCTCCTGGTGGATTCCCGGCGCAACCGGGTGCTCGAGTTCGACGTCCTCCTCAACGACAATGCACCCTGGGCCGTCCTCAGAAGCACCGAAGAAGCGCCGGGCTCCAGCGCAGGCCCTTTCGACGTACAGAACGCCATGACCCATGTCTTCGGGCATATTCTGGGGCTCGCCGGAATATCCGGAGAGGAAAACTGCGCATCAAGCATGTACCACCGCATAGCCCCCAACGAGACGACCAAGCGCCGCCTCAGTTTGGGGGATCGCGCCGCCCTGCGCCGGCTCTACCCCTGATATCCCGCAACGCCGGATGCGACGCGATCAAGCCCAGCGCCCGGCGCAGAAGGGCCTTCCCCGGCTCCATGCGGTGCCAAGGCGACGCGCCGGAAGGGTGCGGCAGGGGGATGACGTCGAAGCCCCGGACTCGGAACTTGCGCCCGATCATCTCATCGAGCTTTCCCATAGGCAGGAACCGCGAGATCGCCAGCTTGCCCACGGGAATGACGAGCGACGGCCTGAGCATCTCAAGTTCGCGCTCCAGCCAGGCCGCGCAGCTCTCGATTTCCTCGGGAGACGGAACCCGGTCGCCGCCTCCCGGCTTCTTGCCCGGGAAGCAGCGGCACACCGCCGCCATATAGATCGAGGAACGGAACCGGTCCTCGGTCAGGCCGGCCGCCTCGAAGAACCACTTGAAGAGAGTCCGCCCCGCGGTCCACGCGAACGGCCGCCCCAGCTTGGGCTCCTTGTCGCCCGGAGCCTGGCCCACGAGCAAAACCCGGCTTGCCACCGGCCCCCCGCTGACCACCGGCGGATGCATCCTCGGACAACGCCGGCAGGCGCGCAAAGACTCCACGTGCGCGGCCAGTCTCCGGCTCGCGGGAAGCATCAGCGGGACAGGGAGAGAAGATCGCCGACCCGGACCGCGCCGTGAAAGTCCAGCCGGCCAATCGAAACGGCGGCGCTGTCGCAGACTCTTTTGCCTTCCATCGAGCTTCATCCCGTTCTCATCCGATGATAACAAATACGCCGCGTGGGACGGGGCGATGGGAACAGGGATTCATCGAAACCGACCGCCGTCCCAGACGGCATTCCAAGCTGATGACCGCCTGCCGCTTGAGTCGGCCGCCGCCGCGGCCGTTGCCGTAATTTTCATGGCGACTGTTTCAAAAAAGGCCCCATAGGCGCCGGCCGGCAAACAAAGATTGCGCTTGTCCTCAGCGCTGAGCATGCGATAAAATCCAGACCACAGGGCCGGAACCTTATCTCACGGATTACGCAAACATGCCCGATTTCCCGAAAATAATCTTATTCGGAATATCTTCGGGTATTGCCGCGTTCAAGATCGTATCCTTGATCCGGCATTTCAAGCGGCACGGCCACGAGAGCATTGTGCTCATGACCGAGCACGCCGTCCAAATGATCCCGCCGGCGCAGTTCGAAAAAGCTTCCGGGAACAAAGTCGCCTATCGCCTTTTTCCGGAGGGATTCGACTACAAGGCCGTGCTGCGCAGGCGCCGCGTCGAACACATCAGCCTGGCGGAGAAGGCCGCGCTGATCTGCATCGCTCCCGCGACCGCCAATATCATCGCGAAACTCGCCCATGGAATCGCGGACGATCTGCTCGGCACGGTCGTCCTGGCGACCCAGGCCCCCGTTTTGATATGTCCCTCGATGAACCCCAACATGTGGAACAAGCCCATCACCCAATCCAACGTCAACAGACTCATCGCCATGGGATACCATGTCCTAAAGCCGGCCAGCGGCAGACTGGCCTGCGGCGCTCAAGGACTCGGGCGGTTGCCGTCCCCCGCGAGCATCCGGAAGGAAATCATCAAAATGCTTGATCATGGAAAGCAATTCGCCGGCAAACGCATCATCGTCACGGCGGGCGGCACCGAAGAGCCTGTCGATGCCGTCCGGATTCTGGGCAATCGCTCATCCGGAAAAATGGGCGTCTGTCTGGCCGAGGAACTGTCCAGCCGGGGCGCGGAAGTCACGCTCATTCACGGCAGGATGGAAGTCTGGCCCTGCCGCCCGATGAAGCTCATCCGGACCATGAGGGTCGAGGAGATGGCGCAAGCCCTGCGTCGCGTCGTCGCCAACAACGACGCGCTCGTGCATGCCGCGGCGGTCGGGGATTTCCGCGCGCGTTCGCCCCTGGCGGGGAAGATGGATTCGAAGCGGGCCGAGCGCGCGCTGGAATTGGTCCGGACCCCGAAAATCATCGATACGATAAAACGCCTCAATCCTAACATCGTCCTGGTCGGCTTCAAGGCTGAAACGGGCCCCGGACTGGGCCAGGCCGCGGCCGCTTTGATCGAGCGCTCAGGCGCTGACATGGTGGTCGCCAACGATGTCGGCGGGAAACCGGTTTTCGGTCACGACGAAAACGAAGTCCTATTGGCATTCCCCAGCAGGAAGGCCCGGTTGCTTAAAAGGACCAGCAAAAGAAAAATCGCGGAAGAAGTCGTCGACGAGTTGGCGTTTTTGCTCAAACGACGTCTGAAGCGTTCGGCGGTCTCGCAGGCGCGGGTTTTGGGATAGGCTCTTAACGCGCATTCGGTTCCGGCATCGGCAAACGGCTCACATCCACCGTTCCCCTCCGCATCTCATAGCGCCACTTCCACAGGTAAAAGACGGGTGGATAGACCAACAGTTCAAGCAAAAAGCTCGTGAACAATCCCCCGATCATGGGCGCGGCAATGCGCTTCATGAGGTCCGCCCCGGCCCCGAGCGACCACATGATGGGCAACAGACCCATGAACGCGCAGGCCACCGTCATAAGTTTCGGCCGGACCCGCTTGACCGCGCCATGAAGCACGGCCTCTTCGAGGTCCGCCTCGGTGCGCATGCGCCCTTGGCGGACCATCTCGTAGTAGGCCATATCCAGGTAAAGCAGCATGAACACCCCGGTCTCGGCGTCGAGGCCCATGAGCGCTATCATCCCCACCCAGACCGCTATGGACATGTTGTAGCCGAGCAGATAGAGGAGCCATATCGCCCCGATCAAGGAAAAAGGCACGGCCAACATGACGATCCCGGTCTTGGGCCAGGAACCCGTGTTCATGTGGAGCAGGAACAGGATGATGAAGAGCGTGAGCGGAATGACGATCTTCAGCCTTTCCTTGACTCTCGCCATATTCTCATACTGGCCGCTCCATTGCAGCGCGTAGCCCTCGGGCAGGCGCAGTGAATCGGAGACCTTCCTCTTCGCCTCTTCCACATACCCGCCGATATCGCGGTCCGCCACGTCCACGTAGACGTAGCCGGCCAAGAGACCGTTCTCGTTGCGGATCATGGCCGGGCCGAGCTTGAGCCCGATATCGGCAAGCTCGGCCAGAGGGATATTGGCCCCGTCCATGGCGGGGACCAGCACCCGCTTGAGCTTGTCGAGGTCGTCACGCAGCTCCCGGGCGTAGCGCACGCTCACCGTGTAGCGCTCCCGGCCTTCCACCGTGGTCGTTATGGGCTCGCCTCCGATGGCCGTCATGATGGCCATCTCAACTTCCTTGATCGTCAGGCCGTAACGAGCCAATTGATCGCGCTTGAGGGAAAAATCGACGAAATACCCGCCGGCCGCGCGTTCCGCGTAGACGCTGCGCGTGCCGGGGACGTCGCGCAGAACGCCCTCCATGTCCGTGCCGATCCGTTCGATCTCCTTGAGGTCCGAGCCGTATATCTTGACGCCGACGGGCGTGCGCACGCCGGTCGTGAGCATGTCGATGCGGGCTTTGATCGGCATGGTCCAGGCATTGGTCAATCCCGGGAAGCGCATCCTGGAGTCCATCTCCGCGACGAGCTCATCCCACGAGATGCGGTCATCCCAGACGTGGCGCAAGGGTTTTTGCAAAAGCTCGGGCATCCGGGAGTACCACCGCTCCTTCTTGCGCCACTCGCCATGGGGCTTCAAGATGACCGTCGTTTCCATCATCGAGAATGGCGCGGGATCGGTGGACGTCTCGGCCCGGCCGGCTTTGCCGAACACGCGCTCGACCTCGGGGAAGCTCTTCAGGATGACGTCCTGGGCCTGCAGCAGTTTCTGCGCCTCGGTCACCGAAAGTCCAGGCAAAGTCGTAGGCATGTAAAGGATGGTCCCTTCGTTCAACGGAGGCATGAACTCGGAGCCCAGGCGCAGATAGACGGGGATCGTGGTGAGGACCAGCAAGACCGCCGCGCCGATGGTCTGGTAGGGATGCCGCAGCACGAAACGGCATGCCGGCCCATAAAGCTTGAAAAGGAACCGGCTCACGGGGTGCTTCTCTTCCGGATAGTACTTGCCGACCGCGACCTGATTGGTCAGCCAGCAAAGCCAGGCAGGCTTAAAATCAAAGAAATCCACGCGGGAGAAGAGCATGCGCACGGCTGGGTCGAAAGTCACGGCCAGGACGGCCGCGATGGCCATGGCGAGGTTCTTGGTGTAGGCCAAAGGCTTGAAAAGCCGTCCTTCCTGGTCCACCAAGGTAAAAATGGGCATGAAGGCCACGGCGATGACCAAAAGCGAAAAAAACACCGCGGGTCCGACTTCCTGCAGGGCCTTGAGCCGGATCTCGTGAAAATCTCCCTTTCTGCCGCCCTCGATCCAAAGCTGGATCTTCTTGTAGGCGTTCTCGACCTCCACGATGGCCCCGTCCACCAGGACACCGATGGATATGGCGATCCCGGAAATGGACATGATGTTCGAGGTCAACCCCATGAAAAACATCGGGATGAACGTCAAGATGACCGACACCGGAATGGTGATGATGGGAATGACGGCCGTCGGGATATGCCACAGGCACACGAGGATGACGAGACTGACGATGACGAGCTCCAGGACGAGCTCTTCTTTGAGGGTCGAGATGGCGCGATGGATCAAGTCGGAACGGTCGTACGTGGTGACGATCTCGACCCCTTCGGGAATCGCGGATTCAACCTCCGCGAGCTTGGCCTTGACCCGCCCGATGACGTTCAGGGCGTTCTCGCCGTAGCGCATGACCACGATCCCGCCGACCGTGTCGCCTTCCCCGTCCAAGTCCGCGATGCCGCGGCGGATCTCCGGGCCAAGCGCGACCCGGCCGATGCTCTTGACCAGGATGGGCGTGCCTCCCTTGCCTCCGCCCACCACGATGTTCTCGATGTCCGCCACGGACTTGGCATAGCCGCGGCCGCGAACCATGTATTCCTTGCCTGAAAACTCGACCAGGCGGCCGCCCACGTCGTTATTGCCGTCCCGGATGGCCTCCACCACCTTCGTCAGCGGGATGCCGTAGGCGATGAGCGCGTTGGGATTGACGTTGACTTGGTACTGTTTCTGGAAGCCGCCGATGGCCGCGACCTCGGCCACCCCGGGGACGGACTGCAGGTAATAGCGCAAATACCAATCCTGGAAGCTCCTCAGATCGGCCAGGCTGCGCCGGCCGCTCTTATCCACGAGGGCATACTGGTAAACCCACCCTACCCCCGTCGCGTCGGGTCCCAGCTCCGTGCGCACTCCCTCAGGCAGCTGCGGCTGAATTTTATTGAGGTATTCCAACACGCGGCTGCGCGCCCAGTAGACATCCGTGCCGTCTTGAAACACGACATAGACGTAGGAATAGCCGAAGTCCGAGAAGCCGCGGATCGTCTTCACCTGGGGAGCTCCCAGCAGGGCCGTGACTATGGGATAGGTAACCTGGTCCTCGATGACGTCCGGCGACCTGTCCCAGCGCGAATAAATGATGACCTGGGTGTCGGAGAGGTCGGGGATGGCGTCCAGGCGCGAATTCCGGATGCAGTAATACGACCCGGCCAGAGCCGCGGCGGTCAGGATAAGGACTATGAACTTGTTTCTGGCGGACCAAGCGATGAGTTTTTCGATCATGGACCGGCCTCAACGCCGGCGCCCGGAAGCGGCGCCCCCCTCCGGGCTGGAAGAACCTCCGCCCTTCGATGACGGCGGCCTCTTGGCCGCCGCCTTCAGCTTGGATTCGGAATCGATGAGGAAGTTGGCGCTTGTGACCACCTTCTCGCCTTGAGACGCGCCGGAAAGGAGGTCATAGTAACCCTCGGCTTTTTGGCCGACGATCACCTCCCTCGGCTCGATGCGCCCTGCGCCGAGGTCCACGAATACGATCTGGCGCTCGCCGGTATCGAGCAGCGCCGACTCAGGCAAGGCCAGCCGGCGGCCGAGATTCGAACGGATGGCGGCATCGACGTACATCTCCAGTTTGAACAGCCCCTTGGGGTCCGGAACCTCGATGCGCGCCTTGAGCGACCGCGTCTCGGCCGAGAGGATGGAGTCGACGCTCTTGACGACGCCCCGGAACACCCGGCCCGGGTAGGCCGGCGTGGTGATTTCCGCGCTCTGGCCCGCCTTGACCAAGCCGATCTCGTACTCATAAATCTGCGCGTAGACCCAGACCGAACCCCCGCCGCCTCCGATGAGAAGATTCGTCGCAGCGGCCTCATGGGCGCTCGCCTCTATCTGCGCATCGGTCAATCCCAGCTGCCGCAGCCGAAGGGTCGAGGCGCGGACCAAGGCGTCGGCTCGCTCCAAGGCGTCCGGATAAGGGCTGTCCTTGACCTTTTCCCGCGCCCTGACGGCCTCCTTGTACTCGGAGAGGGTGTTATAGAGTTCCGGATCATAGGCCACCTTGCCGCTGGCGCGGACGACGACGGCGAGATCGCGGCGCTCCACCGGCTCGGATTTCATGCCGATCATCTGCCGGCTCTCCTCGCTCAGGACCATGGCGGCCTGACCCTCGACCGGGACGCCCGATTTTTCTTCGGAGTAGACGGGAATATAATCCATCCCCATCTCGTCTTTCTTCGGCGCCGGAGAAGAGACGTCCGGACGCATCGGATGACGGTAGTACAAAGGTCTCGCATCCGCCGGCGCGTCGAACACCTTAGTCCCGCAAACCGGGCATGTCACCGTCTCCCCGACCTTGTGCGGCAGTTCCATAATGCAGTTCGGCATCTTGCACTTATGCAGGATGCAGATCTTGCGGCCCTCCTCCGGCGAGCCTCCGCGCCCTGCGGAGGAGTCTTCCATCAGGACCAACTTCATGTTGCATATGGGACAATCGCCGGGCTTCTCCGCGACGTAAGCCGGGTGCATCGGGCAATGATACTTGGCCGCATGGGCGCTCTGCCCGGACGAAACGTCGCGCCATGACCTGTAGGCGGCATATCCTCCGATCGACAAGACCGTCCCGACGGCAGCCGCCAGCAGATATCGTTTTTTCGTCATGTCACAACTCCCGGCCGACGATGCGCTCGAGTTCCGCCAGGCGCCGCTCGAAGTCGGCCATGTATTGGTAGTATTCCAGCCTGAAGCCCAACAAGGACCTCTGCGCGTCCAGAAGGTCAAGAAATCCCGTCTTGTCGGATTGATAGCCGGACTCGGCGACCTTGAGCGATTCCTCGGCCTGAGGCAGCAAGGTCGTTCGGTAAGCCTCGAGCAACCGCTGCGCGGCCCGGGCGCGGCTCCAAGCCGTTTTCAGATCCGCTTGGGCGGAGAGCCGGGCCGCATTCAACTCCGCCTGGGCCGTCTCCCTTTCCGACTTTGCCTCGCGCACCATGGCGGCCGGCTTCCAGAACCACAACGGCAAGGAGAGCCCCAATATCGCGTCATAGGTGCTCCCTCGCATGGGGTCGCTGCGACGGCGGTGCTGAATCATCAAGTCCGGCAGGAACTCGGAACGGGCCAGCGACAGGGATTGATCCGCCCTCTGCGAGGCCAAAAGCGCCTCGCGCAATTCGGGCCGAGCCGACAAGGCCGAAGCTTCCAGGTCCGCGGCATTCAAGACAACCGCGGCCGACGGCGGCTCCTGGGGCGCGCCCAGGACGGCGCCGGCATCGCGGCCCATCAGGGCATTGAGCATCGCCTGGAAGGCTTCCCGCTCCTGCTCCAAAGTCACCCGCATGTTGAGCATCTTCGTCAGTTCCACCTGGGCTTTTAATGCATCGGATTGGCGGCCCCGCCCGGACGACACCTTGGACTCGGCCACCCTGGAAAAACGCCGCATGATCCCGACGCTCTCGTCATAGATGAAGAGGCTTTTTTCAGCCAAAAACAACATCGCATAAGCGGCTCGCGCCCGGGCGCAGACTTCCAGGACCTTGGCGCGATAGGACTGCTCCCGCATGGCGGCATCCTTGGCGGCAAGCCCGCGCCTGAGATACAACACCGTTGGAAACGGCATCTCCTGGGTTATGGAAATCGCTTTCTCGTCCGGTTTGCCGATCATGTCGGACAGGGAAGGCGCATACATGCGCTCAACGTCCAATCGCGGCTGGTCCGGGGTGGCCGCCTGCGCGATGCGCCGCTGACCGGCCTCCCATCGTTTATGCGCCGCGAGGATCTCCGGATTATCACGCCGGACGGCCTCCAAGACCTGCTGGAGATCGATCGTGCCGGATAAAATCGTATCGGGCGGCTGCGCCTGCGCCGCCGGAGCGAGGATCAATACGGGCAGAAATGCCCCGAGCGCGGTCCTCAGCATGATTCGGGACCGGCTCTTGACCTCAAGGCGTTTCCGGGGATGGTCGCATCGAGCCGCGTCGCGCGGGAGGTCTTTCATTGGGCTGGTCCATGCCTCATAAAATACGAGCATGATTTCCTGTGTTGAGGGAGACATTTTTTCACGTCCCAACACCGAGGCGCGCCAAGCACGGCCTTAACGCCCTCGATATTCAGCCGTTTCTTCTGGATCAAGTCCTTGATGATCCTCAGACGCCGGATATCCTGCCCGGAGTAGAAGCGGTTCTGGCCCAATCGCCGGGGATGGACCAATCCCTTCCGTTCCCATATGCGAAGGGTCGCCGGGCACACCCGCAACAGCCCCGCGGCTGAACCGATGGTGAGGAGCATATCCCCGCGGCCCGGCTTATCACTATGATCTATAGACATATCATCATATCTAAGCTTTTTATAAGCTCTTGTCAATGTTATTTATATGTCGGAGAGGTTCCGTTCCTGTGACGCGGTCCCAAACCACGGCGTTGCAACAGGCTGCTTCACCGTCGTCTTCGCGGAGATTCCTCGGCCCGGACGCCGCCGGGGCTGGAAGACGCGCGCGGCCGCTGGTCTAAAGGACCGTCTTGACCGCCGACTTCCCTCGCCACAGGACGCGATCAGAACCGGACGAGTTCCCTGTCGCCTCGGCCCTGCAGGACAGGATCCTGGTCGCGATTCTGCCTGCGAGCCGCGTCCTGGACCTTGGGCTTGAGGTAGTCGTAGAGGCTCTGCGCGGTCACGGCTTGGGCGGAGCCCTTGGCGGCGGCGCTCAAGCCTTGCAGGAAGTAATAGGTAAACGTCCCGTGCCCCTGCTCTTCCAAGGTGCTGGTCATCTGCTCCGCCGAAGCCGCGGCGAATACCGTCATGTTCCGCGGCGCAGTCGGAGTCTCCAACTTCACGACCAGCGGCCGCGCGCCCTTGGGCAGGACCGAACGACCTCCAGCGCCCGAGAAGCAGGCGTCCATAGCCACGAGGACCTCTTTGGCAGGCAGGCCGGCAAGCTGCTCGTAAAGTTTCTTCGTAGGGTAGGCCGTGTCCTTCAGGAAAGACGGGTCGGCGTCCCAGGGCAGGAGATAGGCCTCGCCGGTCGCCGCGTCCGGCGCCCCGTGCCCGGAGAAATAGAAGAACACGCGGCTGCCCGGCTGGACGTTCCTGGGCAGCCAGGACTCCAGGTATTTCTTGAGCGAGGAATAGCTGGCTTCCGCTCCGGCCAGGTGGATGATGTTGCGGCGCGCAAACCCCATGGCCAGCAGGTACTCCGTCATCGCCTGCGCGTCCCTTTCCGCGAAGTCCGCTTGCGCGATGCGGGAGTAGCGTTCGATCCCGACGACGACCGCGAACGAGGACTCATCCGCCTTGCCTTGGAAGCCGGGCCGGAGGGTCTCGGGCCGGGCCTTGGCCGCGGGGACGGCAGCGGAAGCGGCGGCCGGCGCCGCGCCGGACTTGGCCCGGGCGAAATCGCGCAGGGCCTTCGATTCGCGGATGCCGCGCTCGATCTGGGACTGCACGTCCTCGACACACTCCTTGAGGACGGCGTTGATCGAAAACGGGCCGCGAAAAGGGATGTCGGTCGCCGCGCGGATGCGCTCGATCTCGGCGTCTCCGGGCGCGAGGAAGACCGCGGTCTCATCGTACTTGCAGGCGGTGCGGGTCTGATCGTAGACATCGAGGACCGCCACCAGGTCCACCCCGGCCGCCCAGGCCTCGGCAAGGGACCCGGCGTGGACCGCCTTGCCGAAGTTGCGCCGGAAAAGCTCGAACTCCTGCTTGAGCCACTTGTCGGTCGCGCTGCCGGCCAACATCTTGTGCCCGAAATCGACCGTGGCCTTGGTGTTGGCGGAAGCCACGAGAGCGACGCTCAAATTCTGATGGCCGCCTCGAGCCTGCGGGAGACCCAGTCCGGCGAAGGGGTCCTGCCGCGCGGGCATGGAAGTCACGCCGACGCAGCCGGCCGCCTGAATAAGCGCGCATATGAATACGAGAGCCGGATATCTATTGGTCATCATGATCACCTCAAGCCAACGCATTCTATCAAACATGGAAGCCGGTCCGTCCTTGAGACCCCGGAGCCGAACCATGTTCCCTTAACGCGCAGGTCCAAAATGAAGCGCGCTCGGCTTGGCGCGACGATTCACAAAAGCGAGAAATGCATCTGGGATGGGGGCGCCATCATGTTCCCGCGACGATACGACGCTGGTTTTCAGGACGCCATTGAAGATGCAAGCATCTCAAACCATAGCCGGCGTTGCTCGCAATGACCCGAGCGGGATTGTATAGAAGGCGCCAGCAATCGGTATAATACATAGCCGCCGGAACAGGCACGGGATTTCAGGCGAATGATGAAAGTAAAAATCTGCGGGATCACCAACCGCGAGGACGCGGTCTGGGCCCTCAACGACGGAGCGCATTTCATCGGCGTCGATTTCCGCAAGCGGAGCCCGCGACACGTCCGGTCGGCCGAAGCCAAAGAATGGATCCCCGCGCTGCCCGCGTTCGCCGCGGTGGTCGGGCTCTTCGATGACGAAAGCCCCAAGGAGATCGCGCGGATCGCCGCCGAAATGAACCTCAAGGGCGTCCAGATCGGCGGCGCCCAAACGCCCCAACGGCTCAAGGCCATACGCCGCGCCCTAACCAGCACCGAGTGTCCCCCATTCATCATCAAAGCCATGGCCTTTCCGGGCCCCGAGACGCTCGACGACATCCCCCGCTGGGGCGACGCGATCGACTATGTCTTGCTCCGCGACCCCGCTGAAAGCCAGCCCGGCCGGAGTCCGCGTCCATTCGATTGGGCTCTCGGGGCCGCCGCGGCGGCGCGCGGCAAGCCCGTGTTCTTGGGCGGATGCCTCACGGCCGAGAACGTCCGCGAAGCCGCGATGCAGGGGCGGCCCTTTGCCGTCGACGTGACTTCCAGCGTCGAAAAGTCCACCCGGCACAAGCACCCCTCCAAGATGCGCGCCTTCATCACCGCCGCGTTGCTGGGGCGGTCGGGCAACCCTTCGTAAAACAAAAGCCCCTCGCGTTTCCGTGATGGTCTCTTAAGAGCCCATCCCGCCTCTCGTGTTATTCCTCACTGGCCGCGATAGAGCCCAATTTGATCAAGCCTTTAAGGGCTATTATTAGGAAATGGCGATTGCACAATGTTACGCCGTGGTTTTTCGCACGCAGGACAGATTACTGAAAGCGCAAAAACTCGCCCGATCGCGACATTGAAAGTCTCATGCACTCTTGCTATCATCCTGAGTGCCAATCTCATAGACCCAGGCGTAGCCGAAACGGACCCGCGTGCGTGCATCGCTTCAGCCTAATCATCTTATTCTCGACCGGCCTATTCCTGCCCGCGCTCCTGCGCGCTGAGGCAAGACCGCGTTTCGACGTGTCCTACCTGTCAAGCGCCGACCTCGCCGCGGTCCGCGCCCGCAAGAAGGCCGTATCCAAGGCCCTGGGCCCCCGCGTGGCCAAGGCCCTGCGCGTGGTCCAGGCCGGCGATGTCTACGCATTGCTTTACCTGCGCCACGGAGACGCCGCCGGCGCGCAAGCGACGGCTGCGGCGCACTCCCGCATCTTGCGGCGCAAAGGCCTGGGCTCGGCCGCACCCATGGAGTCCCGGCAGTGGACCGTCATCATGGACGACGGGCTGCGCAAGCCCCAAAGCCCAAGACAAGCCAAGGAGACCGAGGTGGAGCAGGCCGCGGAGCGTCACAACCTCGAGTCCATGGTCTACGATCATATCAAGCAGCTGCGCCGCGAAGGGCGCCTCTCCTCGGACGAGCGCACAGCCTGGTTCATCTATGATTTCAGCACCGGCGAGAAACTCGTTGAGATAAATACGGACCTCAAGTTCCAGGCCGGCAGCCTGATCAAGCCTTTCGTGGCTCTGGCCTACATGCACGCGGTCAAGGAAGGCCGGTTCACCTACCACGACCAGAGCCGCTTGTATCTGCAAAGAATGATCCAGCATTCGGACAACGCCGCGACCAACTGGGCTATGCGGCGGTTGGGCGGGCCGGCCGCGGTAAAAAAATTGTTGCGCAAAAACTACCCGGACCTGCTTACAGACCTGGAGCTCGTCGAGTATATCCCCTCCAACGGCAGGACCTACCGCAACAAAGCCTCGGCCCAGGACTACAGCCGGTTTCTGCTGGCCCTATGGAAAGATGAGCTTCCGGGATCCGCCGAAATCAAGCGCCTGATGGCCCTGCCTAAGCGCGACCGGATTTCCACTGGAGTGCCGCTGCCCGAGGACACCAAGGTTTACAGCAAAACGGGCAGCACCAGCCATCTCTGCGGCGACATGGGGGTGCTGTTGGCCAAGGGGCCGGACGGCCAGCAGTATGCCTATACCGTCATCGGACTCATCGAAAAGCAGAACCGGGCCCGGCACTACCTGCGCTGGCTCAGGTCGCGAGGGGACGTCATCCGGGAGATATCCGGCCTGGTGTATCGAATTATCGGCAAGATACATGGCTTTTCCGCTCCGAGACAGGTAGCCGGGGCGTCGGAATTACCAGCGCCCAAGCCTATGGACTATTTGGACACGCATGACACGGCGCCGTACTGCAGCCAGGACGCGCCCAGCGTCTTCCAAGCCGTAAGCGCGGAGTCCGCGCCCGAGTCCCGCCCTGCCCCCCTCACGTGCGAGATTCAATCCGGGCTCGATGTCCGCGCGTCCGGAGCCGGGACCTTGGCGCCCAACGGCATGTGCTCGTCATCTCCCGAGCCACCCGGACTGACTTTCGTCTTACGAACGACGGAAGCTCCCCGGCCTTGAGGTGACGTCTTCCACAAAACGGCAAGATTCCAAGGGCAGGGTCGGTTATAAAATTCGGATTGGCCATCGCCGTCAGGGGCCCTTCTGCTGACGCGAGAAACCCGCAAAGACCTACCCCGGCCATAACCCGAACAGGACGTCAGCGGCTAGCCTTCTTTAACGCTCCCCGGCAGGCCGGCGATAAAATCCCTGAGTTGATCGCGCACTCGGCGGAAAACCGACAGAACCTCCTCCTCCGTTCCTTGGGCTGCGGCCGGATCCTCGAAGCTCCGATGCACCATCTTGGCCTTATATGGGAAGACCGGGCAACTTTCCCGCGCCTGATCGCAGACCGTGACGACGAAATCGAAAGGAATATCCTTAAAGATTCGGACATGCTTGGACTTCTGACGCGAGATGTCCACTCCAGCCTCGGCCATCACCTTCACGGCTAGGGGATGGAGCTCTCTGGGCTCGATTCCCGCGGAATAAGCTTCAATCACGCCGTTCTTGAGCATCCTCGCCCAACCCTCCGCCATCTGGCTACGGCAGGAGTTGCCGGTGCAGAGGAAGAGAATCTTTATGGCTGATGCTGTCATATGCGAGGTTTTCAAATTACCAATTTATCCTCTTCATATGAAACAGCATTCGATCCATGCCGGAACACCCTGCTGCGGCCACCCGGAGCCAAGCCCGCCCATGCCTCCATCAATGACAAGCCAGATAGAATTCACACGGGCGGCACATGAACGCAAATGCGGCGTTCATTTTTTTATATAATTGATACTGCGTATCAATAAGATGCCATCCCAAGCTCATCCTGTTGCGAATCTGATCGAACTCCTGCGCCATAAAGGCGGCCGCTTGACCGTTCCCCGGCGACGAGTCCTGGACTACCTGGCATCGGCATCCGGGCATGAATCGGCCGAAACGATCCATCGCCAACTGCGCCGCAGATTCCCGCGCATGGGACGAGCGACCGTCTTCAGGACCCTGCGGCTCTTTGAAGACCTCGGCCTGTGCCGTCGGATCTCCCCCACGCAAGCCTTAGGGCTGTTCGAGCCCGGGAACCGGACCCCGCACCACGATCACATGGTCTGCCTGCGCTGCGGGCGCATCGTCGAGTTCTTCAACCCCGATATCGAACGCCTTCAAGATGCCGAAGCCAGGCGGCACGGCTTCTTGCCGGTGCGTCACGCCCTGGAGATCGCAGGGTACTGCCGCCGCTGCAAAGGGAAAACAACATGAACTCTTCCTCGTTGGCCGCTCTTTCGGAGATGGCCGCCGGATCCAGCGGAGTGGTCGAGTCCATCACCGGCGCGGATTCTTTCCGGCGGAAGCTGAGCGCCATGGGGCTGCACCCGGGCCGGATTGTGCGCCGGCTGGCCGGCCAGGGCGCGCATGGCCCGCTGATCGTCGAGGTTCTGGGCAGTCAAGTCGCCATGGGCCACAGTCTGGCCGCCCACGTCAAGGTCAGAGTCAACAACAGGACGCTCCTCCTGGTCGGCAACCCGAATGTGGGCAAGAGCGTCGTCTTCTCCCGTCTTACCGGGCTCGACGTGGTCTCGTCGAATTATCCCGGCACGACCGTGTCCTATCTGAGCGGCGGAGCGCGCCTGGCGGGCGCCAGATTCAATATCGTAGATGTCCCCGGCATCTACAGTTTGGAGCCCGCCTCAAAAGCCGATGAGGTGGCTTGCCGGATCATATCGGCGGACGGCTACGATCTGCTGGCGATCGTGGTCGATGCCACGAACCTGGAGCGCAACCTGTTCTTCGCCCTGCAGATCCTGGGGCTCGAGCGCCCCTCGGTCATCCTGCTCAACAAATCGGACATGGCGCTCCTCAAAGGCATCCGCATCGACGCGCGGGCGCTGTCCGACAGATTGGGCGTCCCGGTCGTCCCCTTCGTCGCCGTGACCGGAGAAGGGCTGCCGGAACTGGAAAGAGCCGTTCGGCTGTTCATGAAAGACGGTCTTCCTCCCCGCAAGCATTTGCCCAAGACGGATGAAGAGAGATGGAAGCTCATCGGACAGCTGAGCCGTCAAGTCCAGCATATAGAACACAAGCATCCATCATTGTGGGAATACCTGGCCGACATCTCGGTCCGGCCCGCGACAGGGCTGCCCCTGGCCTTAGGCGTCCTGGCGGCATCATTCTTCTGCGTTCGGACTCTCGGAGAAGGCATGATCCGCTGGCTCCTCGATCCCGTTTTCCATCGAGCCTACCTGCCCCTGCTCGCGCGCGGCGCGGATTTTCTGCCGGCCATGCCGCTGGCGCGGGAGATACTCCTGGGCGCTTCCCCGCACCCCCTGGACTCGTTCGGGCTGTTGACCACCGGCGTCTATGTGCCCTTGGTGGCGGTATTACCCTACATCTTGTCTTTTCATTTCATATTGGGCTTCTTGGAGGATCTCGGCTACTTGCCGCGCCTGGCGGTGCTTTTAGACCGCGCCCTGCACCATCTCGGGCTGCACGGCTACGGCACGATCCCGATCACTTTGGGATTGGGCTGCAAGGTTCCCGCCATCATGGCGGCACGGGTCCTGGAAACCCGGCGCGAGCGGGTCATAGCGGTCGCTTTGACGATGCTCCTGGCTCCCTGCATGCCGCAAAGCGCCATGATCTTCGGCATCCTGGCGCCATCCGGCTGGACTTACGTCGCCGCGGTCTTTGGAATCGTCTTCGCGGTCGGCATCGCGGCCGGGGTCCTTCTGCATCGAATTCTCGCGGGGGAGACCCCGGAACTCTTCGTGGAGATCCCTCCCTACCAGAGGCCGCGCCTGAAGACGCTGCTGTCCAAGACTTGGCTGGCGGTTCGCTCATTTTTGCGCGAAGCTGCCCCGCTCATCGCCCTGGGCATGCTGACGCTGAGCATTCTGGATGCCGCCGGCATCATATCGGCGATCTCGAAGTGGTGCGGGCCCGTCTTCAGCTTCTGGCTCGGCCTGCCGGACGCGGCCGCGCCGGTCATGGTCTTCGGATTCCTGCGCAAAGACGTTTCCATAGCCATGCTCGCCCCTCTCGGCCTGAGCCCCGGCCAATTGGTCGTGGCCTGCGTCTTCCTGTCGCTCTATCTGCCCTGCGTGGCTTCGGCCTCAGTGCTGGCGCGCGAGCTGGGCCTCAGAGATGCCGCTCGCGTCATCCTGTTCAACCTTGCCGCGGCCACGATCACCGCGGCCGTCTTGAATATCACGCGCATCCTGATATGACGCCGCCAAGGGGGATCGAAATGCGGAGCGCAAAAAGCGTCTATCTGAAGCGGGCCGTCCGACTCTCCTGGTTCACCATCATTTACAACATCGCGGAGGGATTGGTTTCCGTCTACTTTGGACTGGAGCAGGACTCAATCGCCCTGGCAGGCTTCGGCGCCGACAGCTTCATCGAGGTCGCGTCGGCGATCGTCGTTCTGTGGCGTTTTAAAAGCGAATCCAACCTATCGACGCCAATGGCATTGTCCAGCGAACGACGAGCGACGCGCGCTATCGGCTGGCTTTTCGTCGCGCTCAGCGCGGGCGTGGTTGCAGCCTCGGCGCTGAAGCTCCGGCAGCATATCGGACCGGACACGACCATCCCGGGGATAATCATCTCCCTGGCGAGTTTGAGCTTCATGTTTTATCTCTGGACGGCCAAGAAAAACGTCGCCCGTCAGCTCGACAGCTCAACGGTGGAAAAGGACGCGGCCTGCTCCTTGGCCTGCATCAAGCTCTCGCTCGTACTGCTGGCAGGCAGTTTGCTCTACGGTCTGGTTCCTTCCTTTTGGTGGGTGGACTCCGCGGCCGCCCTGGCCCTGGCTTTTCTGATCGGCGGCGAAGGATTCGAGACGATCCGATCCTCCCGGCGAGAGGATTTCACCGGCGGATGCGGTTGCTCGCATTGCGAATAATTTCCGGCCGAGTTCGCAGCCCCGCCGGGTTGCGGCCTTTTGCCGGGAAGGGATGAAAAAAGCGCAGCGATCTGAAGGTCTCTGCCCTGGAACTATGGCTCTCGCCGAGCAGATCGATTGCGCTCCTGGCTGATTATGTTGGAATAACCGAAAAGCATTTTTCAGACTGACCGGAAAAATCGAGCTCAAATCGGGGGACACCCCGAACAGGACGTTATCAGAACCGGACGAGTTCCCGATCGCCCGCTGCGTGCAGCACCGGTTGCTGATCCCGGTTTTGCCGGCGGGCCGCGTCCTGCACTTTAGGCTTGAGGTAGTCGTAAAGCGCCGTGCTCATCACTCGCCCTGAGGCGTCCTTGGCCCCGCCACTCAAACCCTTGAGGAAGTAGTAGGTGAATGTCCCGTGTCCCTTGTCCTCCAGCGTGCTGGTGATCTGGTCGCCGGAAGCCGCTGCGAACACGGTCAGATTCTGCGGCACCGCGGCCGAATCCACCTTCATGACCAACGGCCGCGCACCCTTGGCCAGAACCGAGCGTCCACCCGATCCTGAGAAGCAGGCATCCATGGCCACGATGATTTCCTTGGCTTTGAGCGCAGAGAGCTTCTCGTAAAGTCGTTTGATGGGGTAACCGGTGTTCTCCAGGAAGTTCGGGTCGCCGTCATAGGGAAGCAGATACGCCTGGCCGCTCTGCGGGTCCGGGGCGCCATGGCCCGAAAAGTAAAAAACGACGCGGCTGCTCTCATCCGCGTTTTTTGGCAACCATGTCTCCACGAATTTCTCGATGCCTTTGTAACCCGCTTTCTCTCCGGCCAGATGGACGACGTTGCGGCTGGGAAAACCCATGGCCAGGAGGTGACTCTTGACCGTCTCGCCGTCCCGGTCCGCATACTGGGCCTCCGGGATGTCGGAGTATTTCCCGATGCCGACAATGACGGCAAATTGGTTCAACCGCTCGGGAAGCCTATAGTCCGGCTTGTCGATGTCTGATTCCACGGCCTTCGCCTGCCCAGCCTTGCCCTGCGCCTTGCTCGCGCCCTCGACCGCGGCCTGGACGATGTCGGCGATATCCTGCTTGGAGACGGCGCCGCCAGCGATGATCTCCGCGCCCGATCCTTCGAGCATGCGTATGATGTTGGTAAACTGTCGCTTCCGGGCTATGGCCATGGCCGTCTGGCCGTCTTCGTCGTAATCGCACGGCCTGTGGACGTCGGCGCCAGATTCCAGCAGGATCTTAAGCATGGCGGCGTTGCCCCGCGACGCCGCGACGCAGATGGGCCGGTAATAGGAGTCGATCCCCTCCGCGTTCGGGTCGGCCCCTCTGGACAGCAGGACCTTGGCCGCTTCGATGCGCTCATCGACCACCGCCTGCGCAAGCGGGGTCATCGGCTGCTGGTAGTGCGCGACGAAACCCATGGGGTCGCTGGAAATCTCATCCACCTTCGCGCCCTTGTCGAGCAGGGCACGGATCTGCGCCACATCACCATGGCGGGCGGCGACCCGCAGCGAACTAGCGCAGCCGCTCAGACATGTGATGGCCAACCAATATGGCAGCAATTGCAATAAAGGCCGCATTCCAAACCTCCTATGCTCGACCCTCAGAGAAACAATACATAATTGTTAATTTTAAAATAAACGAGGGCCATATCTTTGGAATAGAATCATGATGTCCTGATCTCGCGGGTCTGACTGCATTGCTCCGGAATGCAAGTCATAGCGCGGCAAGTCGTTTATGGGCTGAAGACGGAACATACTAGGGCCTGGATGACTGCAAACCCCGACGGGAATGGTCACCAGGCAATCATTGGGAGCAACATCCGGATCTCCGGCCGATTTTGCAAGCCAACCCGGCTAGACGAGAAGGCTACCTGCCCATCGCCAGCATGACGCCGATGGCCGCTCCCCACAGGATGCTGACATAGGGGTTTGCCGTGATTGGGCAGCCTCCGCTTTGGCAGCCGACCAATTTATGCCATCCGAAGCCGGCGAGGCCTCCGATGATTGCCGCGATAATGACTTGGTATGCCATATTCAATCTCCTGATATTGAGATGCAAATATCAGGAATTGGATTCAGCTTTTGCTGAGGAGCTTGCGCCATCGAGAACGGAGCCTCTCGGAAGGAACAGCTTTCGGCTGGCGCTCGAGGACGCCCTTGGTCTTACGCAAAGTATTGATGAAAGCAATGCAGGGTCTGCATCCTTTCATGTGCGCGTCTATATGCCGGCAGATAGACGCGTCCAGGTCCCGGTCGATGTAATCGGAGAGATGCTTGAGCAGTTCCCGGCACTTCATGATACGGCCACCTTATCAAGCCGGTCTCTCAGGAATAGCCGTCCGCGATGCAGGCGCGATTTGACCGCCGCGACGGAGAGTTTCATCACCTGGGCGGTTTCTTCACTGGAGAGACCCTGTATATCGCGCAGGACCACGACCAGTCGATAATCGACGGGCAAGTCACCTAAAGCCGCCTCGACCGCCTCTCGCAGCGCCTTTTTTCGCGATAATTCCTCCGGGCCGTCGGACCAGTCCCGGAAGATCGGCCCGCTGCCCGGTTCGCCGTCCTCATCCCGGTAATGAGGATGATCCAAAAGGGGCACCACGGGCTCTCCGCGCTTCTTGCGGAACCGCATCCAGCACAGGTTCGAGGCGATACGATAGAGCCAGGTGCCCAGATTGGAATCCTCCCGAAAATGGGGCATCTTCTTGAATGCGGTCAGGAACGTTTCCTGGTAGACATCTTCCGCCTCGGCGGGCATGCCGGCGCAGACCTTATGGGCCAGGTTGAATATCCTGTCCTCGTACCGGGCGACCAAGGAGGAGAACGACTTGCCGTCACCCTTCTTGCTTCTTGCGATAAGTTCTGCTTCAGGCTCCATGGCACAATGATACATTTTCCAAACGGATGGAGAACGAGAGGATCGAGTTTACCACTGATCCGGCACCCGGGAGAACTCCGCGGTCCGGTGCCGCGAGAATCTCGCCCAGCAAACATTAACCCCGCACCCGATGGCGAGCACACTGAGAGAGAGCAGCGCCATCCCCGCGATGAATTTCCAATACACAACGCCGAAGACCATGCCGTCGTGGATATATCCGCTCATAAAAACCCTCCTACGAAAGTTTAAAGCAAGCGATCCATCTGCCTTCGCAACGCGTCTTTAGGATTCACGCCGACGGCGCGATCCACCAATTTCCCCTGCTTGAAAAACAACACCGTCGGGATAGCCGCTACGCGCAATCCCGCCGCCACCTCCTGATTCTCGTCGGTGTTAAGCTTGCCCACCTTGACCCGCCCCTTGAATTCTTCGGCGAGCTCTTCCACGATCGGCCCCAGCATCCGGCAAGGGCCGCACCAGGGGGCCCAGAAGTCCACCATAACGGGCACGTCGCTCCGGATGACCTCGTCTTGGAAATTAGCGTCCGTGATCTCCACATGGCTCATAATATCCCTCCTATCCTTTAGATGCGGAACCCCCCGAAAGGGTTCTCCCAACCTCTTGTCTCAAACGGCCAGCATCTTGTCCAGAATGTGCTCTATCTCCGCCCTGGGCTGAAGGCCCAACACCGAATCGACGGCCTTCCCTGCCTTGATGAACAGGATGGTTGGCAAGGCGCGGACGCCGAATCGCGCCACGCTCTTCTGGTTCTTGAGCATGTCGATCTTCGCGAACTTCACTCTCCCCGCATAGCGTCTGGCGACCTCTTCCATCAAAGGCGACGCTTTCCGGCAAAGTTCGCACCACGGCCCGCAGAAGAGCGCCACGACGGGAATGGGGCTCTTCAGGACTTTCCTCTCAAAACTCGCGTCAGTGACCTGAATATATGACATCGAATCCTCCCCTCTTTCGATGCAGGACAGGCCAAAAGGATTCGCTGGGCGGGTTGAGAAAAGCCGGCTATGGGCCATTTACTACGATAATCCAGGCGGTCCCTGGTGGGGTTACCGCTTTACGACACGAGTGGCGTGATCAAACGATAGGCTAATGACAGCCGTGCTGGCCATGGCGGCCGCAAGCCGAGGCGGCATCGGCTTGCTTGAGTTTGCCTGAATTGATGGCTGCGATAGCAGTTTCCACCGTGGCATCAGCCACGATATAGACCTTGATTCCTGCGGCGTTAAGTCCGCGGATAGCCCCCATGCCGATTCCGCCGACGACCACCGCATCCGGCCTGGCGTTGCCCACGGCTTTAAGGGGATTGCACATCCCATGCTCGTGCGCCAGATCGCCGTTATCTATAATCTCGCACTCCAAGGTCCTGCTGTCGCAGACCGTAAAATAGGGCGCGCTTCCGAAATGACCATAGACCTTCGCCTTGAGTCCTTCTTTAGTCCCCGTCGGCATACAGATTCTCATGAATTCCTCCTTTAGCATTATTCCGGCAGATGGCTCCGTCCACGCGCATCGCAAGCGACATGGCGCACTCCCTTCATCCGATATGCGCCTCCTTCAATTTTCAATGCTTTGCCCTTTATGATCGCCTCGGCAATCTTGGCGCGTGCCGCATGGATTATATTGCCGAAGGTTTGCCGGGATATCTTCATCCTTGCCGCCGCATCCTCCTGATAAAGGCCCTCCAGGTCAGCCAATCGGATAGCCTCAGTCTCATCGAGAGCAAGAATGACCTCGGTCAGCTCGGTCATAGGTATGCCCCGCGGCTTGAAATAGGTGACGCCAGGTTGCTTGGCTATACAGCGGCACTTGAGCGGGCGGGCCATCTTCTATTTATAGCATATGCCAATAATAGGCGCAAACATCCAGAGTTCCATATCCTAGTCGAAAGAGAAAGCCCCCGGATTCTGACCCAAGGGCTTTCTGACTGCCAATAGGACCGGTGGGATTGCAACGCAGTTATGGCCGGCATAAACGAATTTTGAAACATTTTTCGGCCTGACCGAGCGATGGCCTCAAACTCGGAGCACAACCCGGCTAGGACGGTATGCGAACCAAATTGTCAAAATCGGACGAGTTCCCGATCGCCCTGTCCGTGCAGGACCGGGTCCTGGTCTCGGTTCTGACGCCTAGCTTCATCCTGCACTTTGGGCTTGAGGTAATTGTAGAGCGCCTGCGCCGTGACCCGTCCTGCAGCGTCCTTGGCCCGGCCGCCAAGTCCCTCCAGGAAGTAATAAGTGAATGTCCCATGGCCTTCGGTTTCCAGCGTGCTTGTGATCTGCGCGCCGGAGGCTGCAGAAAAAACGGTCAGGTTCCGCGGCACCGTCGCGGAGTTCACCTTCGTGACGAGCGGCCGAGCGCCCTTGGCCAGCACCGACCGGCCCCCGGCTCCCGAGAAACAGGCATCCAAGACGACCAAGGTTTCCTTGGCCTTGAGCGCGGAGAGCTTTTCATAGAGGCGCTTTACCGAATACGCCGTGGTGGCGAGGAAACTGGCGTCGCCCTCCCAGGGCACCAGGTACGAGTCTCCGGTTTTGACATCAGGCGCGCCGTGGCCTGAGAAATAGAAGTAGACCCGGCTGTCCTGCGTCGCGAGGTTGGGGAGCCACTGCTCGACGTACTTCTCCAGAGACGAACGGAGCGCCCGATTATCGATCAGAAACGCGATGTTCCGCTCCGGGACCCCAAGCGCCTTAAGATGGTTCTTCACGGCGTGCGCATCCTTCTCGGCGAAACCAGCCGATGGGAGGTCCTGGTATCTCTCGATCCCCACGACCACTGCGAAGTCCTGCGGGCGTTCGGCGTGTCGGTAAGCAGGAATGTCGATAGGTGAGGTGTAGCCCCCGGCGGTAGCGGATCGCAAGGAGGAATCGACCGCAGGCGTTACCTGCGCGTTCCCGGGAGGGCGGTTGACCACGCGTGGCATTCGCTCTGCCTTGAGTCCGGCCACCAAGTCGGGATTATCCGCGAAGCGCCGGTAGAGCGCCGACCTGAATAATGGCGAGTACGCTCCTCCGGCGTTGGACTTCACGTCGAAGAGGCGCCGGCCGGTTTTCGCCGCGAAGACCTCCAGGTAGTTGAGATTGTTCGTGTGAACGCGGAGTTTTAGGTCGCAGACGTCCTCGAGGCCCTCGAAGTTCTCCCGGACGTCGGTGAAAGCGCCTTCCACGTACAACTGGCGGGCATGTCCGACGGCGTAGCGCCGTCCAGACTTGAGGCTATTGTAATTGTCGGGGACCAGGCATGCAACCAGGGCGATGGGCTGGAAGGACTCGGGCAACGCGCCTTGGGTGTATTCCACCGCCCGGCCTCCGTCGATGAGCATCACTCGTGCGGGACCGCAGCCCGCGGTACCCGCGGCTAAAGCCGCGCAGACAACGAGATGCGCGGATCTTGTACGGTGAATCATGGAATTTCCACTTTCCAAATCCTAGCCGAAAGTAATATTAGCATTTCCCCCAAAACTGCCTGAAGCAAGAGATTTTGGCCCCGGAGAAAGCCCCCTTCCGGAGGGCTGGATCAATGAATTTAGGCTCGAGTCAAAGCTGGCTGGGCGGAAAACAGAGCCCCGGTTCGGGTCTTTTGGGCCGTTGACATAACCAATCTTCCCGCGGTCCCGGCGCCGGGCCGGTTGGATGGATATCGTCATTTCACTATTGCTTGGCTGAACGCTGCCAGATTCAAATAGGCTTAGGTTGGGATTTGGTATAAATTGACAGAATCATGGGGAATTGTCCTTCCTGCAATGCCCAGCGTCAGCCGCAAGGCGCGGAATGTCCGGCTTGCGGTCTCATATTCGCCAAATGGGAGGCGCGGCAACGGAGGACACCGGCAGCCGCGCCAGCGGCTGTGCCGACGCCGCCCCGTTCTAAAGCCTGGGCCTTGACCCTGCGCGGGATCATTGTTCTTTTGCTCGTCGGCTTGGTCTGGGAAGGCTTTATGTATACCCTGGCGATGTTCTGGGCCAGGTCCATAGGCCCGGCCTTGATCGTGCTGCTCCTAACCTGCGGACTATCTTGGCTGTTGGAGATGGAATTGAAGGCGATGCGCCGCATCTGGCGCGGGGATCAGACCCTGGGCGGCCCTGGCCGGACCGCCGCGGTCCTGGCGGGCGTTGTTGCCATCTGGTTGGTCTTGTTCCTCCTCATGTGTCTGCCGTATTTCGTCCGGCCTTTCAGGACGCAACAGGCATGGAATCCGCAGGCATCCTATGATAGCGCCATGGCTAACGATGTTTCCCGCGCCTATCCCGATCTGATTCAACATTTCCCAGGGTCCGCTCCCGCCGGCGCGAAACTCGTCAGGTTCTACTTCTGGACGGGCTTTGGCACGCGCTGGGCGGCCCGCTACGAGGGGCAGGATGCCGGATTTTTGGAATCCCTGCGCCAGCGTTTCCCGGGCAGTTCACCCCAAGATCCGGACCCCGGCCAATTCGTCTGGTCGTGGGCGGCCCCTCAGCTTGATATCACGGATGCTCCCGACAAATACGACTCCGTCATACTCAATCGCCGCGACGGCAACCATGGGCACCTGGCCGGCCTATCATTGAGCAAGCAAGGCAACGTCGCCCTGTTCTGGGCGGACAGATGGTAAGGACTCATCGGCCATTCTTCATGCCTGAGCGGGAAACGATGCGTGGTTTTGTCAACTGTCGGTCGAAGCCGTGTCGCTAATTTTTCAAAAGT
>DMMY01000003.1 GCA_003452935.1 Elusimicrobiota bacterium | reverse complement strand
CGGCGTGGTCGCCGATATCATCGCATGAGGCGCGCCCAACGAGCAAAAATCGACGGAAATTAAGGTATAATATATATGGCAGAGACGAGTAATCCGCAGCAGAGAATCCGTATCCGCCTTCGGGCCTACGACCATCGCGTTCTCGATACCAGCGTGGGCAAGATTGTTGAGACGGCGCAGCGGACCGGGGCCGTTGTTTCGGGCCCCGTTTTGTTGCCTACTCACATCAAGAAGTACACGGTCCTGCGCTCGCCTCACGTGGACAAGAAATCGCGTGAGCAGTTCGAGATGCGGGTGCATAAAAGGCTCATCGAGCTTAACAGCACGACCCAAAAAACGGTCGACGAGCTCATGAAGCTGGACTTGCCGGCGGGAGTCGACGTCGAGATCAAGCTGTAGGTTGCGCGGCGGCGTGCGGAGCAGGGGAAGATTTATGACAGATAAAACGGAAGCGGCAAAGGACGTCGCGGGAGCCAAACGCGCTCCCGCGAACTTTCGCACCATTCTCGGCGAAAAAGTGGGCATGACCCAAGTTTACGGCCGCCGGGAAAATCGCCTTTTTGGCGTGACGGTCGTCAAGGCCGGTCCGTGCCCCGTGGTCCGGGTCAAGACGGACCAGGGTCCGGATGGCTATAACGCCGTTCAGTTGGCTTATGGGGCGCGCCCGGAGAAGAACATTTCCAAACCGGTGCTTGGCCAATTCCGCAAGGCCGGAGTCGCGCCGGCCCGGTGGTTCCGCGAGATCAGGGTAGCCGACGTCAAGGGTTTGGAGGCGGGCCAGATCGTGACTATCGACGGCGCCTTCAAGCCGGGCGACTACGTCGATGTGCAGGGCACGAGCAAGGGGCATGGTTTCGCCGGGGTCATGAAGCGGCACGGTTTCCGGGGTCTGCCCGCTTCCCACGGCGCCTCGGACAAACAGCGCTCGCCTGGCTCTTTGGCTTCCCGGCGTTCTTTGGGGCGGGTACTGCCCGGCCAGCGCATGGCGGGGCATATGGGCAACGAAACCGTCAGTTCGCTCAAGCTGGAAGTCATCAAAATCGACCCCGAGGCGAATCTGATTTACTTGGCCGGGCCGGTTCCGGGGCCCAGAGGCGGATTGGTGACCATATCCGAAACGGTCAACGCGCGCAAGCGCTATGTGGAGCCGCAGCGGCTCACCGTGAAGAAGGATAAGATGGGCAACATCATCGGCGGCAAGAAGCCTACCAAGGCGGCGCCGAAGTAGAGGATTCCATGGAAGCGCAACTGCTAAACAACAAAGGCGCCGAGGTCGGCAAGGTGGATCTGCGTGACGCCATTTTCGGGCGGCCGGCTTCGCGCGAGTTCCTGCATGAGTATGTGACCACCTACCAGGCCAACCAAAGGCGGGGCACGGCGAATACCAAAACCCGCTCCGAGGTCTCGGGCTCGGGCAAGAAACCTTGGAAGCAAAAACACACGGGCCGGGCCCGCGCGGGTTCTTTTCGTTCCCCGCTGTGGCGCCACGGAGGCGTGACTTTCGGCCCCAGGGCTGGTCATGTGCACCTGGATTTCCCTCGGCGCAAGGCGAGGTTGGCCCTGGCGCATGCCCTCTCGGCCAAGCATGCCCAAGGCGGCATCGTGTTCGTCGACAGCCTGTCTTTGGAGAACGCCAAGACCAAGCTGGTCGCGCAAATCCTCAAATCCCTCAAGTGCGAGGGGCGCACCATGCTGGTGCTTGACGCGCCGGACGCCAAGCTGGCGCTGGCCAGCCGGAATATCCCGGAGTTGGAATTGGCTCTGGCCGGCGACATCAACGCTTATGGCGTGCTGCGCTGCCGCCGCATGGTGGTGACCCGGACGGCTTTGGAGAAGCTTACCACCCGGTGCGTCTCTTTAGCGGGGGCCGAGTCGTTGCCTTCGAGCGCCGAAGTCAAGGCCCAAGCCAAGACCCAGGCCAAAGCTCAAGCGCGTCCCAAGCGGACGCCGCGGCAGGGAGACTGATATGGCCAAAGGAACCGTCGTTTCCGATGAATACTTCGGCGTTATCGTGCGTCCTCTTCTCACCGAGCGCAGCACGATCGCGAAGGAGAGGAACAACCAGTACGCCTTTGAAGTGGAGCGCCATGCGGACAAGGGGATCATCAAGCGGGCCGTCCAAGCCCTGTTCAAAGTCGATGTCCTCGCCGTGCGCACCATGGTCGTGCCGGGCAAGTATCGCCGCTACGGAAAGGGCGGAGGCTTGCGGCCGGACTGGAAGAAAGCGCTTGTAACGATCGGCAAAGGCCAGAAGATCGAGGTCGCAGAACAGACCGCTTAACCGGAAGGATTTATGCCACTGAAGAGCTATAGACCCTACACACCGTCGCGCCGGCACATGACGTCGGCGGACTACTCGGACCTGACCGCGCGGAGTCCGGAGAAGAGCCTGGTGCGCGCGCTTAAGCGCAAGGGCGGCCGCAACAACACCGGCATGATCATGGTTCGCCATCAGGGCGGCGGCGCCAAGCGGGCTTACCGGCTCGTGGATTTCAAGCGGGAGAAGTTCGGCGTGCCGGGACGGGTGGCGACCATCGAACGGGACCCCAATCGCAGCGCGCGCATCTGCCTGATCCACTACGTCGACGGGGAGAAGCGCTACATTCTGCATCCCGTGGGACTCAAGGTCGGCGATACGATCCACAGCGGGCCCGGCTCCGACATCCGGGTGGGCAATGCGCTGCCTCTGGCGAACATCCCGGAGGGGTCTTTCGTTCATAACGTGGAATTGGCTCCGGGCAAGGGTGGCCAGCTGATGCGCTCGGCCGGGACCCAGGCGCAGCTCATGGCCAAGGATGCGGGTTATGCCCAACTGAAGCTGCCTTCGGGAGAGATCCGGCTGGTGCCGGAGGCGTGCCTGGCGACCTTGGGACAGGTTTCCAACGCGGAGCACAACACCATAAATTTGGGAAAGGCGGGCCGTTCCCGGCATCGCGGCATCCGGCCTACGGTTCGCGGCGGGGCCATGAACGCGGTGGATCATCCCTTGGGCGGAGGCCGCGGCAAATCCAAGGGCGGCAATCACCCTCGCTCGCCGTGGAACCAGCTGGCCAAGGGATATAAGACGCGCAATCGCAAAAAGCTGTGGGGCTGGATGATCGTTTCCGATCGCCGGCGCGCGCAGAACCAGGGATAAGAGGAAGCCATGAGCAGATCCAGCCGAAAAGGGCCGTACATCGACGAAAAACTCCTCAAGAAGGTCCAGCAGCTCAACGCCGCGGGCGAGAAGAAGGTGGTCAAGACCTGGGCGCGCCGCTGCACCATTCCGCCTGAGTTCGTGGGGCACACTTTCGCGGTGCATAACGGGCGCAAATTCCTTCCCATCTACGTGACCGAACAAATGGTCGGGCATAAGCTGGGAGAATTTTCCTTCACGCGCTTCTTCCGAGGGCATGGTGGCGCCCATAAAGAGTCCACCTCCCTGACCTGAGGCCAATATGGAAGCTACAGCCAACGCCAGATTCCAAAGATACGGGGCGCGCAAAGTCGCGCAAGTGCTCAAGGAGATACGGGGCAAGTCGGTCCTGCAGGCCGAGCAGTTGTTGCCCATGATTCCGCGCGCCTGCGGCCGCATGATCGCCAAGACCGTGCGCTCCGCCGCCGCCAACCTGACCATCAAGGCCAGGTTGGCCGGCAAGACCCTGGTACCCGAGCAGGTCTTCATCAAGTCCTGCCATGCCGGGCAAGGACCCATGGGCAACATGCGCCGGGTCATGCCCGCGCCCATGGGCAGGGCCAATACATTCCGACGCAAGGTCTGTCATCTGACCGTGGTCGTGTCGGACGACAGCTCCAGGGCTGACGGGAGATAATCATGGGAAACAAAACACATCCCAAGGCCATGCGCCTGGGCTACACCGCGGATTGGGATTCCAAATGGTTTTCGCTGCGGGAAATGCCGGCGCTGATCGGCGAGGACTTCAAGATCCGCAACCTGGTCAAGAACACTTTTCGCATGGCCGCGGTCAGCTGGGTGGGCATCGAGCGCGCGGGCTCTTATCTGCGCGTCAATATTCATACGGCGCGGCCGGGCGTCGTCATAGGGAAACGGGGCGCGGATATCGAAGCCATCCGGGCCAAGGTGGAGGGACTTACCCAGCGCAAGACCTTCATCAACGTGATGGAGATCAAGGACCCGGAATTGGATCCTCGCCTGGTGGCCGAGGCCATCGCGGTGCAACTCGAGAAGCGCATCGCGTATCGACGGGCCATGCGGCGGGCCATGGAGCGCACCATGCAGTCCGGCGCCTTAGGCATCAAGGTGATGGTCGGCGGGCGTCTTAACGGCTCCGAGATCGCCCGGCGCGAGTGGGCGCGGGAGGGCCGAGTCCCTCTGCATACCTATTCCGCCGATGTCGATTACGGGACAGCCGAGGCTTATACCACGGCTGGAACCATCGGCGTGAAGTGCTGGATTTTCAAGAAGCAGCATTTCGTCAAGAGCGCCAAGGAATTCCAACAGCTGGCCAAGGCGGCGGAAAGCGCCGCCGCCACGGCGGCCGCCCTGGCTCCGGCGGTGGCGGCCGTTACCGCCCCTGTCCCGCAAATCCCGGCCGAGCAGACCGCTCCTGCTTCCGAGGCGGGACAAGGAGGGACTCCTCATGTTGATGCCTAAGCGCGTCAAATACCGCAAGCCGCATAGCCATCCCCGCATCAAGGGGCCGGCCAAGAAAGGGATCGCCATCGCATTTGGAGAGTATGCCCTCAAGGCTTTGGAGCCCAAATGGGTCACGGCGCGGCAGATCGAGGCGGCTCGCGTCTGCATCGGCCGCCATATGAAGAAGGGGGGCAAGCTTTGGCTGCGCGTCTTTCCGGACAAAGCGGTCACCAAGCACCCGGCCGAGACCCGCATGGGCAAGGGCAAGGGCGCTCCGGATCATTGGGTGGCTGTGGTGCGGCCGGGTCGGATTCTCTTCGAGCTCCAGGGCCTTCCCCGGGATGAGGCGCGCGCGGCGCTGCGCGTGGCCTCCTATAAGCTGCCCATCCGCACCCAATTCGTGGAACGGGAGCACATATGACCGAGCCTAACGGGGCCAGGCCTGATTGCGAGGCCGGCGGAGAGAATCCATGAAATCAAAGGACAAGGAAAATTTGAAGAATCATTCGGTCGCGGAGCTGCGCGTCGAATTATTGCAGGCTCGGGAAAAGATGTTCCGCCTGCAGTTCAAGCATAAAGTGACCCCGGTCAAGAATCCTCTGGAGATGCGCGTCCTGCGCCGGCATGCGGCGCGGCTGCAGACCTGGATCCGGGAGAAAGAAGCGGCGACAGCGGGTCCCCAAGGGAGCGTGAGGTAGCTATGGCATCTGAAACCGCCGTGGAGCGCGGCAAGAGGAAAACATTCACCGGGCTTGTGGTATCGGACCGGATGAATAAGACCCGGGTCGTCGAGGTCCGGCGCTTGGTGAGACATCCCTTTTACGAGAAGATCATCAAGAAAAGCAGCCGCTTTAGCGTGCACGATGAGGGCAATGAGTCCCGCCAGGGCGATCTGGTCGAGATCATGGGCACCCGGCCGCTTTCGCGCACCAAGCGCTGGCGCGTCGTCCGGATCGTCAAGGCCGCCCCGCGAGCGCCCGAGGCCAAGCCATGATCCAGCTCAGATCCATCATCAACGTCGCGGACAATTCCGGGGCGCGCAAGCTGCAGTGCTTTCACGTCTCCAAGGGCAGCTATCACCGTTATGCGACGGTAGGCGACGTCATCGTCTGCAGCGTGCGCGACGCTCTGCCCAACGGCGCCATCAAGAAGGGAGAGGTCGTCAAGGCCGTGGTCGTGCGCACGGTGCGCAATCGCCGCCGTCCGGACGGCTCCTATGTGCGCTTCGACGATAACGCAGCCTGCCTTATCGACGATAACGGCGAGCCCAAGGGGACCCGCGTTTTCGGGCCGGTGGCCCGCGAGTTGCGCGACAAGGAATATCTAAAGATCATATCCCTAGCCCCCGAGGTGGTCTGACGTGATAAAGCTCAAGCTACGCAAGAAGGACAAGGTGATGGTCATCGCCGGCAAGGACAAGGGCAAGACCGGCGAGGTTCTTAAGATCTATCCCGATAAGCTGCGCATCCTGGTGGGAAAGATAAATATCGTGACCAAGCACGAGAAGCCCCGCCAGAACCAGCCCGGCGGATTGCAGAAGATGGAGGCGGCCATCGCTTACTCCAACGTGATGCTGGTCTGCCCCAAGTGCGAAAAGCCGGTCCGGCCGAAGCTCGACAAGCTCGCCACCGGCGAATCCGTCCGCATCTGCCGGCGTTGCGGCGAGACGATACTCTGAGCCCCGAGGTTTTGTTATGACAGAGAAGGACGCCAACGCGAACGAGAAGGCGGCGCAGGCCAAGGCCAAGGCTTTGGCCGCCAAGAAGGCGGCGGCCGAGGCCAAGGCGGCCAAGTCCGCCGGTCCCAGCCTGGCCGTTTCCGACGGCCGCGAGGTCCCTCATCCCGTGCCGCGCCTCAAGAAGCGCTATAAGGAAGAAGTCGTCCCGGCGCTGATGGAGCGGCATGGGTTCAAGAATCCCTTCCAGTGCCCCCGGCTGGTCAAGATCGTGCTCAACGTGGGCGTGTCCGAGGCCCGGGACAATATCCAGGTGCTCGACGGCGCCCGCGAGGAGCTGGCCCTCATCACCGGCCAATGGCCCCAGCTGCGCCGGGCGCACAAGTCCATTTCGAATTTCAAGCTGCGCCAGGGCATGCCCATCGGCCTGCGCGTGACCTTGCGCGGGGACCGGATGTTCGAGTTTCTCGACCGTCTCATCTCCACCGCTATTCCGCGCATCCGCGATTTTCGGGGTCTGGAGCCGCGCGGTTTCGACGGCACGGGCAACTTCAATCTGGGATTGCGCGAACAGATGATCTTCCCTGAAATCAACGTGGAAAAGACGCTCAAACAGCGGGGCATGAACATCACCTTCGTCACTAGCGCGGGCCAAGATGAACTGAGCCGGGAACTCCTCGCGGAGCTGGGCTTCCCGTTCAAGGCGCTCGCGGCCAAGCCCGCGGCGAAGCCGGAGGCCGCTGCCTCCGCCGTAGGGAGAAACTGACATGGCGACGACCGCATGGAAGGCGAAGACTCAAAAGACGCCGAAGTTCTCGACCCGGCAACGCAACCGCTGTCAAATCTGCGGGCGGCCGCGCGCCTATTACCGGGACTTCGGCTTATGCCGCATCTGCCTGCGCAAGATGGCGCATCAGGGCCAGATTCCCGGCGTCAAGAAATCCTCCTGGTAAGGTGAACAATGGACCAGATATCAGACCTGTTGACTAGAATCCGCAACGCCAACCTCCGCCAGAAGGATCGCATCGATGTTCCTTTTGCGAAGATGAAGCTGGAAATCGTGCGTCTCCTTAAGGAAGAGGGCTTTATCGCCAACTACAAGACTCTCTTCACCAATGGCAACAAGCGCGGCACCATCCGCGTGTTCCTCAAGTTTTCCCCGGAGAAGGAATCCGTGATCCGGGGCATTCAGCGCGTTTCCAGGCCGGGTCTGAGGATCTACAGGTCCTACAGCGATATCCCGAGAGTTCGCGGGGGATTTGCCGTGACCATCCTTTCGACTTCACAGGGAGTGCTCACGCACAAGCAGGCCAAAGAGAAGAAGGTCGGCGGAGAGATCCTCTGCCAGGTGTGGTGAGGAGCGGATATGAGCCGAATAGGAAAGATGCCGGTCATTATTCCGGCCGCAGTTCAGGTCACGATCAACGACGGCGTGGTCAAGGTCAAGGGGCCCAAGGGGCAGTTGGAATTGCGCCTCCATCCCCTGGTGCGCGCCGAGGTCAAGGAGGGCCGCATACTCCTTTCCGCGGATCTCAAGGCCGCGCGCGACGCTTCCGCCATCTATGGGATGAGCCGGGCGCTCGTCAATAACATGGTTTTTGGAGCCGCCACCGGATACAGCAAGGTCCTCGACATCGTCGGACTCGGATTTCGCGCCGAGGCCGCGGGCCAAAAATTGAACATGACCTTGGGGAAATCCCATCCCGTAACCTTCGAGGCGCCCGCGGGCGTGACCCTCAGCGTCGACGCCAAAAAGACCCAGATCACCGTGGCCGGCCCGGACAAGGCGCTGGTCGGCGAGACCGCCGCGAAGATCAGGGAGCTGCGCAAGCCCGAACCTTATAAAGGAACCGGGATTCGCTACCACGGCGAGCACGTCCGCAAGAAGGCCGGCAAGACCGCGGCCGGGGCCGGAGCCGCCGCGGCGGGCGGAGCCAAGAAATAAGCATCAATCAAGAGGCGATTTTAAAATGAAAGACAAGTGGACGCGATACGAATACCGGCAAAAACGCACGCGGGGAAAACTCGCGCAGCGGCCGGATGGGCGGCCGCGCCTGAGCGTGCACCGCAGCCTGAAGTACATTTACGCCCAGGTCATCGACGACAGCCAGGGCAAGACCCTGGCCTTCGCTTCCTCGCTCTCGAAACAGCTCAAGAACGAGAAGCTCGGCAAGAACCTGGCCGCGGCCAAGCGCGTTGGCGAGCTGATCGCCCAGCAGGCCCTGGCCGCCGGCGTCAAGCAGGTGGCTTTCGATCGCGGCGGGCGCGTCTACCATGGCCGCGTCAAAGCCCTAGCCGAAGGAGCTCGGGCCGCAGGATTGCAGTTCTAGGAGAATGATCATGAGCCCCGAGACCCCCAGCACGCAGACTCCCGCTCCCCAGCCCAGCCAGGGCCGTCCGCGCGACGGCCAACGCATGCGCCGCCGCGACCCCAACGCTTTGAGCGAGGACGGGTTTCGCGAAACCGTGGTCGCGATCAACCGGGTCTCCAAGACCGTCAAGGGCGGAAAAAGATTCTCCTTCTCGGCCCTGGTGGTCATCGGCGACGGCGCCGGCACCGTGGGTTCCGGTTTGGGCAAGGCTCGCGAAGTGCAGTCCTCCATACAGAAGGGAAACGCCCAAGCGCGCAAGAACCTCATCAAATTCGCTCTGGTGGGCGACACCATTCCGCACGAGATTTTGGCGAAATTCGGTTCGGGCAAGGTGTGGATGAAGCCCGCCGCCCCGGGCACCGGCGTTATCGCCGGGGGCGGGG
The DNA here is from genome assembly GCA_003452935.1 of Elusimicrobiota bacterium. Classification (GTDB taxonomy): domain Bacteria; phylum Elusimicrobiota; class Elusimicrobia; order UBA1565; family UBA9628; genus UBA9628. The sequence continues at coordinate 28,451 of DMMY01000003.1, read as the reverse complement.
TGCGCGCCGTGCTCGAGGCCGGCGGAATCAAGAATATTCTCACCAAGAGCCTGGGCTCGAACAACTGCTTCAACGTGGTGGGAGCCACCATGGAATGCCTCAAGCGCCTGCGCACCAGCGAGGCGACGGCCAAGCTCCGCGGAAAATAAGAATATAAAAATTCAAGGACATTCCTTATGACCGAAAAGATTCCTGTGACTCTGAGCAACATAAAACCCGCGCGCGGGGCGCGCCGCCGGCCCATCCGTCTGGGCATGGGCGAAGGTTCCGGCACCGGGCAGACCGCGACGCGCGGCCAAAAGGGACAGCGCAGCCGCTCCGGCGACGGCAAGATGTCCGGATTCGAGGGCGGGCAGACCCCGCTGTTGCGCCGCGTCCCGAAACGCGGATTCACCAACGGCCCGTTTCGCCGGGTGTTTCAGGTCGTTTCCCTGGCGTCCATCGAGAGAATTTTCCGAAACCAGAGAGACGTTTCCCTGGAAGCCTTGCGCATACACGGCTTGGTCAAGGGCCGGCTCCCGGTGAAAATCCTGGGCGACGGCACGGTCAACTCGGCATACAAGATCAGCGCCCACGCTTTTTCTGGCAGCGCCCGGGAAAAGATCCAGAAGGCGGGCGGCGAGGCGGTCATCGTCAAGCCATGATTCAGCGCGTCACCGATCTCTTCGAAGTGCCGGACTTGCGCAAGCGGGTGCTGTTTACCTTGGGTGCCATCGCGGTCTATCGGATCGGCGCGGCCATTCCGATCCCGGGAATCAACGGCGACGCGATCCGGGCCATATTCGAGTCCCAAAAAAACAGCCTGTTGGGCTTTCTCAACATATTTTCCGGAGGCGCGCTGGGGCGGTTCTCCATATTTTCCATGGGCGTGATGCCCTACATCAACGCCTCCATCATCATGAGCCTGCTGCAGGGCGCCCACGTCATTCCTTATCTGGACCGGCTTCATAAAGAAGGGGAGCTGGGACGCCGCAAGCTCAACAGCCTGACCCGCTACCTTACCTTGTTCCTGGCGGCTTTCCAGTCCTTCGGCCTGACTATCGCCATCACCAAGATGTCTCCCCCGGGAGGCATGCCCGTGGTCTCCAACCCGACCTGGGGCTTCTACATGATGACCGTGCTTACCCTGACGGCCGGGACTATTTTCATCATGTGGCTGGGCGAGCAGATGACCGAGAACGGGATCGGCAACGGCATCTCGCTGCTCATTTTCGCCGGGATCGTGGAACGCATCCCTAGCGCCGCCTTCAATTTGATTTCCCTTATCCGGCTCGAGGAGCTCGGGCTTCTGACGGCGTTGTTCCTTCTGGCCGTGCTGGTCGGGGTCATTCTTTCCGTGGTCTGGGTGGAGACGGCCCAGCGCAAGATTCCGGTGCAATACGCCAAACGCGTGGTGGGGCGCAAGATGTACGGCGGCGCCTCCAGTTATCTGCCCCTCAAGGTCGATCAGTCCGGGGTTATCGCGGTCATCTTCGCGGTGTCGCTGTTGACCGTGCCGGTCACCGTGCTGACTTTCGCGCCGCAGGCCCCTTGGGCGCAGAAGATGCTGGAATTTTGGAGCCGCGGCAATTGGATTTACCAGCTTCTATATGCCGGGCTGGTCATCTTTTTCTGTTATTTCTACAACTCGGTGTCCATCAATCCCGTGGATTTGGCCGAGAATATGAAGAAATCGGGCGGGTTCGTCCCCGGCATCCGGCCGGGAGAGCCTACCGCCAAGTACATCGAATGGGTGCTCGAGCGCATCACCTTGGGCGGGGCCCTGTTCGTCGCGGCCATCGCCGTTTTGCCCGACTGGCTGCGTCAGGAATTTAATACGCCATTTTATTTTGGCGGCACGGCGCTCTTGATCGTCGTGGGCGTGGCCCTGGACACCATGGGGCAGCTTGAGGCGCATCTTATCATGCGTCATTATGAGGGGTTTCTCAAAAAAGGGCGTATCCAGCAGCGCTGGTTCAACGTCGGGAGCTGAGGCATGATCATCATCTTGATCGGGGCGCCGGGATCCGGGAAGGGGACGCAGTCGTCGGCTCTCTGCGCGAGGTTTGATTTGAAGCATCTTTCCACCGGCGACATTTTCCGCGCGGAAATGGCGGCCAAGACCGCCTTGGGCCAGAAAGCCTCGGAATACGTCAAGAACGGAAAGCTCGTGCCCGACGGCCTAGTCACCGATATGGTGGCCGCCAAGCTGGAGGATCCCAAAGGCGGCCGGTATTTGCTCGACGGATTCCCCCGCAATCTCGAACAAGCCCAAGCCCTTTCCTCCTTCCTGGCCAAGCGTGGCGCGTCCATTGATTTGGTGCTGTTTCTTGATCTTACCCAAACGGGCGCCATGAAGCGCCTGACTTCCCGGCGCATCTGCGGCGGCTGCGGCGAGGTTTTCAACGTTTTGAGCCGTCCCCCTAAAATCGAGGGGAAGTGCGACCAGTGCGGCGGCGATTTGGGCCAGCGCGAAGATGACAGCGAAGCCACGGCGCGCAAGCGGCTTATGGTTTATGAGGACTTGACCCGCCCACTCGTCGCCTATTACAAGGCGGAACAGGTGTTTCAAGAGGTTGACGCCGGCCAGAGTCCGGAAGAGGTCACCGCGAGCTTGGCGAGAATCGTCACGCCGCTGCTGGCCCCGAGATAATTCCAGGATGTTTTCCACGAAAACCATCGAACTAAAAAGCTCCGAGGAGATCGCCGCCATGCGGCGGGCGGGAGCCGTCCTGTCGCAGGCGCTCTCCGCCGTCGCGGCGGCGGTGCGCCCGGGCGTGACGACGCAGGCCCTGGACGAACTCGCCGTCTTGGAGCTTTCCCGGCGCCGGGCCAAGCCGGCGTTTTTGGGGTATCACGGCTTTCCGGCGTCGTTGTGCGTCTCCCTTAACAACGAGATCATCCACGGCATCCCATCGCGGCGGCGCGTCATCCGGGAAGGGGACTTGGTCAGCCTGGACCTGGGCTGCCTCTACGACGGATTTTATTCGGATTTGGCCGTGACCGTGGCGGCCGGTCCGGTCAGCCCCGAGGCTCAAAAGCTGATCGACGTCACGCGCTCGGCCTTGGCGGCGGGCATAGCCGCCATGCGGCCCCAGGGCCGTTTGGGCGACATATCCCACGCCATCCAGAGGCACGCGGAAGCGGCGGGCTTCTCCGTGGTGCGGGAATTCGTCGGCCATGGCATCGGCCGCTCCCTGCACGAGGACCCGGCGGTCCCGAATTACGGAAAGGCCGGCACAGGGGTGCGTCTGACCGCGGGCATGGTCTTGGCCATCGAGCCCATGGTCAACGCGGGGGGCTGGGAGGCCAGGATTTTGGAGGATGGGTGGACTTCCGTGACCAAGGACGGCGGACTTTCGGCGCATTTTGAGCATACGGTGGCCATGACCGACCGGGGCCCCGAAATCTTGACGTCGCACGGGCAATAAAGAGGACAACGGAATTTATGGCGAAGGAAGACAAGATTGAAGTGGAGGGCAGCATCATCGAGGCCCTCCCCAACGCGATGTTCCGCGTGGAGATTCCCCAGGGCAGGGTGGTGTTGGCGCATATCTCGGGAAAGATGCGCATGCACTATATCAAGATCCTGCCCGGGGACAAGGTTCGGGTGGAGCTTTCGCCCTATGACCTCACCCGCGGCAGAATTATCTATCGGGAGCAATGAGATGAAGGTGAGAGCCAGCGTCAAGCCGATCTGTCAGAAGTGCAAGATCATCAAGCGCAACGGGGTGGTGCGGATTCTTTGCACCAACCCAAAGCATAAACAGAGACAGGGATAGCGCAACAGGGAGAGGACTATGGCACGCGTAGCGGGAGTGGACTTACCCAAGAACAAGAGGATCGACGTCGCCTTGCGGTATCTTTACGGCATCGGCAAGGAGACATCCGAGGAAGTCCTGGCCAAGCTCAACAACCAGATTCCAGCGGCGACGCGGGTGAAGGACCTGACCGAGAGCCAGGTCAGCTTGCTCAACACCATTCTGGCCAAGGAGTACAAGGTGGAAGGCGAGCTGCGCCGCGAATTGGCGAGCAACCTGCAAAGGCTTCAGGAGATCGGCAGTTATCGGGGTTTCCGCTATCGCAGAAATCTTCCGGTGCGCGGTCAGCGTACGCGCACCAACGCTCGCACCAGGCGGGGACGGCGCAAGACCATCGGCGCGGGCAAGGCCGAGGCCAAACCCGCAGCGCCCAAGGCCTGATTTTAGGAGAGGATGATATTCCACATGGCTGAAGAAAAACCGAATCAGACGCCGGCCTCACGTCCGCAGAGCGGGGCCAAGAAGAATTGGAAGTCGCTGACCTTCGCCAAGGTCTATATCCAGTGTTCGTTCAACAACACGATCGTGTCTTTGGCCGACGACCGCGGCGATGTCCTGGCCTGGGCTTCGGCCGGCGGCAGCGGATTTAGGGGCACCAAGAAGGGAACTCCCTTCGCGGCCGGGGTGACCGCCACCAAGATCGCCAAGCGCGCCCTCGAGCTTGGGGTCAAGCAGGTCGCGGTTTTCATCAAGGGGCCTGGCCCGGGCCGCGAGACCGCGGTGCGCAGCCTGGGCAACTCGGGTCTCATCATCGTAAGCCTCAAGGACGTCACGCCTATTCCCCACAACGGCTGCCGCCCACCCAAGGCCAGGAGGGTCTGAAGACATGAGATACACCGGAGCAGTCTGCAAACTGTGCCGCCGCGAACAAAACAAACTGTTCCTCAAGGGCGACAAGTGCTATACCAAGTGCCTCCTGGAGAAACGGCCCACGCCGCCGGGAGCCGCCCGCCCGCAGAGAGGAAAGCCGTCGGCCTATGCCATTCGTTTGCGCGAAAAGCAGAAGCTGCGGCGTCTCGTGTCCGTGGCCGAAAAACCCTTCAAAAGGCTCGTAGCCAACGCATCCAAAAGCTCGGAGGCTTCCGGCGAACATCTGCTGCGCTCCTTGGAACTGCGCTTGGATAACGTGGTCCGGCGCATGGGCATTGCCACGTCCCTGAAGCAGGCCCGGCAGCTGGTGCGCCATGGGCACGTGAAGGTGTCCGGCCGGACGGTCAACATCCCGTCCTACGCCGTAAAGACCGGAGCCGTGGTGGCCCTGGACCAAAGGTATCGGGAGAACGTCGGCGTCAAGCTTAGCCTGGAAACCGCCAAGCGGCTCAATCAGCGGCCAAGCTATCTGGAGTTCAACGAAGGCGAGTTTTCCGCCAAGGTCGTCCGGCCGCCGGAGCGTTCCGAGATGTCATTCCCCGTCAACGAACAGCTGATCATCGAGTACTATTCCAAGTAACGCAAGAGAGGGAGACAGGAGCCCATGGCTTATAAAGAACTGATCCTGCCGCAGAAGTTGAGTGTCGACGAGAAGACGATGTCGGACAATTACGCCAAATTCATCGCCGAGCCTTATGAGCGGGGCTATGGGCATACCATCGGCAATGCCCTGCGCCGGGTGCTGCTTTCCAGCCTGGAGGGCGCGGCCGTGACGGCGGTTCGAATAGACGGGGCCGCCCATGAGTACGCCACGCTGACCGGGGTCAAGGAGGATATGATGAATATCCTTCTCAATCTCAAGAAGCTGCGGGTCAAGCTTTTCTCCAACGGTCCCGAAACGGTCTATCTGACCGCCAACAAGGAGGGCGAGGTGACCGCGGGCACCATCCGGGTCAACTCCAACGTCGAGGTGGTCAACAAGGACTTGGTCATCGCGCATCTGGAAGCGGGCGGCAAGCTGGATATGGAGATAGAGATATCCAAAGGCCGCGGCTACATCCCGGCCGAGGAACTGCGCCAGCAGAACCATTGGCCTGCGGGATTTTTGCCCGTGGACGCGCTCTTTTCCCCGGTGATCAAGGTCCATTATGACGTGGAAAACGCCCGCGTCGGACAAGTGACCGATTACGACCGGCTCATCATGGAAATCTGGACCGACGGCTCGCTTAACCCGGCCGAGGCGCTTATTCAGTCCTCCAAGCTTCTGCGCCAGTCTCTCGATATCTTCATCCCTGAGGAAGAAGCGGCTCCGTCCCTGACCGAGGAGTACGCCGGCGAAGTGGGCGCGCAGAGCCCCGGCCTGGGCGAGGGTATCAGCGTCGACTCCAAGCTCAAGGAGATTCTGGGCCAGTCCATCGACATGATCGAGCTTTCCTCCCGCGCTTCCAACTGCCTCAAAGTCGCGCGCATCAAGACCATCGGCGAGTTGGTTTCCAAGCGCGATGAGGAACTCCTGGCCGTCAAGAACTTCGGCAAGAAATCCTTGGACGAGATCAAGGACCGCCTTAAGGATATGGGGCTGTCGCTGGGCATGCAGGTGCATGCCTGAGGCCATTCAATCGTCGAATCATTAAGGGGATTCGTTTATGATCAAGACTCTGGGCGGACGCAAACTGGGCGTGACCGGCTCGCATCGCCGGGCCATGCTTCGCAACATGGCCACGAGCCTTTTCCTGCACGAGAAGGTGGAAACCACCATCGCCAAAGCCAAGGAATTGCGGCCTTTCGCGGAAAAACTCATCACCCACGCGGTGCGCGGACGCCATCATGTGGTGCGGCGTGATATCCGCGACAAGACCGTCTATCGAAAGCTCTTTGAGGTTCTGGCCCCGCGCTACTCGAAGCGGGCGGGAGGTTACACCCGCATTCTGCGCATGGCGCCGCGTGCCGGCGACAACGCGGAGCGCGGCGTGATCGCCTTGGTGAGCTAGGTCCATGTTCGACTTTCTCTTCAGCCTTTTCTCCAACGACATGGGCATTGACCTAGGAACGGCTAATACCCTGGTGTATGTCAAGAACCAGGGCATCGTGCTTCGCGAGCCGTCGGTCGTGGCCATTGATCGCGAGAGCCGGCGGGTGTTGGCCATCGGGGCCGAGGCCAAGCGCATGCTGGGCAGGACTCCCTCATCCATCTCCGCGGTACGGCCCTTGAAAAACGGCGTCATCGCCGATTTCGAGGTGACGCAGGAGATGATCAAGTATTTTATCCGTAAAGTCCATAACCGCCGCTCGCTGTTGCACCCGCGCATCGTCATCGGCATCCCTTCGGGCATCACCGAGGTGGAGCGGCGCGCGGTCCAGGAATCGGCCGAGCAGGCCGGAGCCCGGGAAGTCTATCTCATCGAGGAGCCCATGGCCGCCGCCATCGGCGCCGACCTGCCCATCTCCGAACCCCACGGCAACTTTATCGTGGACATCGGAGGCGGCACCACGGAAGCCGCGGTGATCTCGCTGGGGGGGCTGGTGGTGTCGAAGTCTTTGGACATCGCGGGCGACGAGATGGATGAAGCCGTGATGATGCATTTTCGCAGGAAGTACAATCTCCTGATTGGAGAAACGACGGCGGAAGATGTTAAAATTCAGATAGGCTCTGTCTTCCCCTTGAAGGAGGAGAAGACGATGGAGGTCAAGGGCCGGGATCAGGCCACCGGCTTGCCTAAGACAGTGCTGATCACGTCGGAAGAGGTGCGCCAATCGTTGATGGAGCCGGTGCAGCTCATCTTGGACGTGATCAAGAATACTTTGGAGGAGACCCCGGCGGAATTGGCCGCGGATTTGGTGGACAGAGGCATTATGCTGGCGGGAGGCGGGTCGCTGCTGCGCGGACTGCCCGACCTTATTCGGCAAGAGACCGAGCTCCCCGTGCATCGCGCCGCCGACCCCTTGAGCTGCGTCGCGATGGGGGCGGGGAAGTTCCTGGAAGAGCTTGATAATATCACGGATCGGCGTCCAGACTTCGTCACCTCTTACCGCTACCGCGGGTCCTGACTCGCCCGCGACGGCCAGCGGCCGTCTTTGGCGCTTTGCGCCTAGCCGCTAAGGAATGATGAATCCGCCGTCGCGTAACGGCAACGATCGCGCGCAGCAAGGCTGCGCCTTACCGCGTTGACTCATGCATCGCGAAACACGAATTTCTAACTACGTTCTGGCGGCGTTCTCGGCTTTAGCGCTGATCCTGCTGTCGCTGCCGCTCTCGGCGCCGGTGCGGGCGTTTAAGGCCTGCGCCGTCTACGTCTTCAATCCCGTGGCCTACTACGGGTCCCAGGGGGTGCAGCGCCTGGCCGACGCGCCGCCCGGAGTGGCGCGCCTGCTGCGCGCGGATATGGACAATATTCGTCTGCAGGCCGAAACGCGCAACGCGCTTTGGCTCAAGGCGGAACTGGAGGGCCTGCGCGCGGAGAATTTGCGCCTGGCGCTGGCTCTGGGCGTCAAGGGTCCTGAGGGAAGAGTTCCTATCTGGGCCGATGTCATGGAACGCGATCCCGCGCATTGGTACAACAGCGTCATGGTCAACGCCGGCTCTGAGCAAGGCGTGACGCTCAATGCCCCGGTTTTCGGCGAGAAGGACGGATCTTTAGCGGTGATCGGCCGCGTCACCGACGTGCGCAAGACCTCGGCTATCGTTTTGCTCGTGACCGACGAGCTCTCCTCGGTGGCGGCTTATCTTTCCACGGCCGGGGTGGCTGGTCTCGTTCAGGGGCAGGGCGGCCCGCGATTGCGCATGAACTATATTCATTCCGAGGCGGTGCTGAGCCAGAATGACCTGGTCTACACCTCGCCTACGAGCGCCACGTTTCCGGGAGAAATCCTCATCGGTCGGGTGGTGGCCGTCAATCCTCGCGATCCGTTTCTCACTTTTCAATCAGTGGAGGTCGAGCCGGCCCTGGATCCGGGCACATTGGTCCACGTCATGATTTTGCGTCCCGAGGGCGCGGCGCGAGAACGCGAGGCGAGTGCGCCGGCGGCGGAGCCGCGGCCATGAATATCCTTCGGGGCTTGCTGCTGTTTTGGGCCGCTGTTTTTCTGCAGTGGTGGTGGTCTACGCGGCTGGTCTTCTGGGGGCTCAGCCCCCAGCTCCTGCTGGTCTTGACGGTGGCCATCGCCGCGCGCCGGGGGTCCACCGCGGCCATGTGCTATGGCTTTGCGTGGGGGCTGTTTCTTGACGTGCTGCGCCCCGTGCTTTTCGGCGGGAATGCTTTCGTCCTCATGCTGGTCGGATACGCCACCGGCACTCTTCGCCGGCAGATCGATGTCGGAGATATCGTGTCTCAATGCGCGGTCACTTTTATCATGACCTGGGCCTACTTTTTATCGTACGGCCTTGTCGGCATGGTTTTCGCCAAGGAATTCCTCTGGGCCGGCTGGGGCGTCTTTGTTTTTGACCCGTTTTACAACTGCCTTCTGGTCCCCGTGGCGGTCGTGCTCAGCGACTGGGTGAGGTCGCGGCCGTGATCCACGGGGGCGGTTCGCTCATCGAAAGGCTCAATATCCTCTGGATTTTGGTGTATCTGGCGGGCGGGGGCTTGGGAGTCCGGCTTATACAGCTGCAGATTCTTGAGCGCGTCGAGTACCGTCAACTGGCAGAGGGAAATCGCACGAAAATCATCCATCAGAACGCGCCGCGCGGGCGGATTTTTGACCGCAAGGGCCTGCCCATGGCCAGCAATCAACCCGCTTTTTCCCTGATCTACCTGCCCACCAAGGGCCCTAACCAGGAACTGGGCTTGCTCGCCCGGCAGCTGGCTCAAGAGCTCAAGCAGGACCCGGATGATTTGCTGGAGACATTGCAGCAGGCGGTCCGTGAGGAAAGCGCCTTGCGCTTGGCCGAGAACTTGCCCCCGGAGACCATGTTTCGGCTTTCCGAACTCAAGACTATTTATCCGGGCGTGGATCTGGTCGTGGAGGCGCGGCGCTACTATCCCTTCGGCCTCTTCGCCAGCCACCTTCTAGGCTACATGGGCAAGATGGACCCCAGAAGCTGGCGGACCCTCAAGAGCAGCGGCTACCGGGTGGATTCGCGCATCGGCAAGATAGGCCTGGAGGCGGCTTTTGAGCGGGAGTTGCGCGGCCGTGACGGGGGATTGCGCATGGAGGTCGACGCCCAAGGCCGTCTGCGCCGCATCCTGGAGCGCATTCCCTGGTCCGCGGGCAGCAACATCCACCTGACTGTCGACGCCGCGGTGCAGAAGGCGGCTGACGAGGGGCTGCGCAACTCGGCTACGAAGAAGGGGGCGGTCGTGGCGCTGGACCCGCGCAACGGCGCCTTGCTCGCCTTGGCCTCGGCGCCTGATTTCGATCCCAACGCTTTTTTATCCTCCGACCCGGAGGTCGTCAGGCAGACTATCGCGGGTATCGACGAGTTCAACCGGGCCATTTCCGGAACCTATGCTCCGGGTTCGACTTTCAAGGTCATCGTGAGCGCCGCGGGCCTTAACGAGGGCCGCTTCGCCGTGCCAGACAGCGTCTATTGTCCGGGCTATCTGGAATACGGCAAGGATATTTTTCTTTGTTGGGAGCACAAAGGCCATAAGCGCGTGTCCTGGTTCGCGGGCCTGACTCATTCCTGCGACGTCTATTTTTACCGCATGGGCCTCAAGACCGGGGGTCATCTTATAGAGAAATACGCGAGAATGTTCGGCCTTGGCTCCGAGACCAAGGTGGCGCTCAGGGGGGAAAGGAAGGGCAACCTTTTTGGCCCGACCGGCCGGTCCAAGGCCGGTCGCGCCTGGTATGATGGGGATACCATCAACCTCTCCATCGGGCAGGGCGAGATGCTGGTGACCCCTATTCAGATGGCGGTCGTGGCCGCGGCCGTGGCCAATCGCGGGACGATATGGAGACCCCATTATATCGAGCGGATAGCCTACAGCGAGGGGCGGCCCGAGTACAGGCAAAAACCCGAGAAATTGGGGCAGGTGGAACTCAAAGACGAGGTTTGGAAGGATTTGCAGGAAGGCATGCGCCTCGTCGTGTCCTCCGGCACGGGCGTGGCCGCGCGGATTTCCGGTTTGGATGTCGCCGGAAAGACCGGGACGGCGCAGAACCCGGCGGGACCCGACCATGCCTGGTTCATTTCATACGCCTCTCGTCCCGGGGAGATTCCCGTCGTCGCGGTGGCCGTGCTCGTTGAGAACGGGGGACACGGATCCTCGGCCGCGGGGCCCATCGCCCGCGCCGTCATGATGGCGGCCTATGGGATAGAGGAGAAGAAGCCGGCGCCAGCCTCCGCGACGCCGGCCGGTCTTATGCCCCGGACCCTGCCCGTTCTGCCCGCGCCGCTGAGGACGCTCTGATGCCGTTTCGAGCCGAATCCGGGGTGAAGAGCCGGGTGGACTGGGCCTTTGTGTTCGCGGTGGCGGGCTTGGTGTGCCTGGGCAGTGTGGCCATACTCTCGGCCGCGAGTCCCTTGCTGCATTACGGACAGGTTCTGCAACGGCATTTCCTGGCCATGGCGGTCGGGGCTTTGGTGTTCCTTTTTGGCTTGGGCTTCAACTATCAAATCTTTCAAGACCAGGCCAAATTCATATATGTTGTGATCTTGGCGTTGCTGGTGGCCGTCCTCTTCGTGGGAACCGTCAGCCGCGGACAGAGATCCTGGTTCCACGCGGGCTTCTTTTCCTTCCAGCCCTCGGAGTTGGCCCGCATCGGCTTGATCCTGGTTCTGGCTAATTTTCTTGACCGCCGCAGCCGGCGCATCGGGGAATTCAATACGGTTTTCTATACCTTGGCCGTCGCGGCGCCGGTTATCGCGCTGATCCTGCGGGAGCCGGATTTTTCCTCGACGATATCCTTTTTTCCGGTGGTCATCGGCATGCTTTTCTGCGCGGGCGTCGATCTGGGGCATCTGTTTTTGGCCTTTGGCTATGCCGTGGTGAGCATGAGCGTGCCCGTGCTTTACACATTCTTGCAGGTGCGCTACCCCATGGCCCCGCACAACAGCCTGCCCGTTCTCATCCTCCAGGTTGCGCGCATGGGAGGGAGCACCGCGTTGGCCCTTCTGCTCATAGCGGCCCTGGGCTTTCTGGCTTGGCGTTTCTCGGCGTGGATGCGCTGGCAGGTCAAGCCCGTGTTTTTCGTGGCGGTCACCCTCGTCGTGGCGGCCGGTCTGGTCACCGGGAATCTGGTGAACCGGCAGATCAAGGGCTACCAGCGCAACCGTCTCGTCGCCTTCGTGGCGCCGCAGTCCGATATACAGGGCGCGTCCTACAATGTCCATCAGTCTCAGATAGCGATCGGCTCGGGCGGGCTCTGGGGCAAGGGGCTGTTCTCCGGGACGCAATCCCAACTGGGCTTCCTGCCCGAGCGCCACACGGACTTCATCTATGCCGTGGTGGGAGAGGAGATGGGCTTTTTGGGAACCGTCGCCATCCTGGGATTGTATCTGCTCGTCATCTGGCGCATCGTGGTAGCGGCGCGTTCGGCTCGGGATCGCTACGGGTTTCTGGTCTGCAGCGGAATGGCGTCGATGCTGTCCTTTAGTCTGATCGTGAACGTGGGCATGTGCTTGGGACTGATGCCGGTCGCGGGCATTCCCCTGCCCCTGGTTTCGTATGGCGGTTCGAGCCTGGTGATAACCTTATGGGCCATGGGTATCGTCGCCAATATTTACGCCCGCAGGTATTCCCTGTTGTGACCATTTTCCAAGCGAGGAAATTTCATGACGAATAACGAGAATGAAGTGACGAGCAATAAACCCGCCGCGGACGCCTCGGCCCCTCAGGCGCAGCCCGCGCCCGAGTCGTTGCCGACGACGCCGTCAGAATCCGGCCCAACGGCTCAGCCCCCCGCGGCTTCTGCCGCTGGAGCGGATAGCGGCGCCAGACAGGAGGCGTCGAAGATCGCCGCTCCCGCGATGACGCCTGCGCCCCGGGACGCCGGTTCCATGGCCGACGCCCCTTCCGGGACGAGGAGCGGGCCTTCCGAGGACCCCAGCCCCGTGGTGGAGGATTCTAACAGCCAGATGCGCGAACAGTATCCCCGGCCGGACGCGGTGATCGCCCATGAGCCGGAGCCGGATTATGCGCAGCCGTCCGAAGCTCTTGGCGCCGATGAAGATGACGCGTCCATGGAAGCGGTTTCGGACGATGCCGACGCGGGGCCTTTGGAGGCCGTGGCGGACGAAGAAGAGGCCCCGCCCGTCGAGCCCGTCGGACCCGTCGAGGAGCGAGGACCTATCCCCAGCGCTCCTCCCGCGCCGCAGCCGCGACGCGAGGGCCGGCATCGGCGTCGCGGGGGCAGAGGCCGCGGCGGGGAACCGGCGCGCGCGGAGCATCGCCAGGAACGCGACCGTCATGATGGAGGCCGTCGGGCCGCGGAAGGGCATCGCGGGCGTTTGGAACGCGGCGGACACCAGGAGCGCGAATACCGCAGCGACCACCGGGGCCCGGCGAGAGATGTCAAGCGCGAGATACTGGCCAATACAAATTTCGAGGAAACGCGCATAGCCATCCTGGAAAACGGGCACTTGGCGGAACTGCTCTGGGAGCGCAAGAACAGCCAGAATATCGTGGGCAACATTTACAAGGGCGTGGTGGAGAACGTCCTGCCCGGGATTTCCTCGGCGTTCGTCAATATCGGCTTTGAAAAGAACGCCTATCTTTACATTTCCGACGTTCTGGGCGAGAAAGGCGCGGCTATCGACGCGACCCTGAGGAAAGGCCAACATATCATGATCCAGGTGGCGAAGGAGGCCATTGGCACCAAGGGCATGAAGGTGACCATGGACGTCTCTTTGCCGGGCCGGTTTCTGGTATTTACCCCGTTTCAGAGCTACGTCGGCATATCCAAGCACATCGGGGATGCCGCGGAACGGGCGCGGCTTTCCGGCATCGTGGACCGGTTGGTGGCCGAGCAGCTTGGCGGCAAGGGGGTCGTGGTGCGCACCGAGGCCGAGGGAGCCTCCGAGGCGGAGCTGGAGCGGGAGGTCAAGTACCTGCTGCAGACCTGGAACCAGATCTATAAGAAATTCGAGACCGAGCCGCCGCCGGCCTTGCTGCACAAGGACCTCGATATCGCCCTGCAGGTGGCGCGCGACCTGCTTTCCGACAAGGTCTATGTCTATCTGCTCGACAACCGGGAGCAGCATAAGAACGTCGTGGAATTCGTCGAGGCCATCTCGCCGGAACTCAAGGACCGGGTGCGCCTTTACGACGCCAAGACCCAGATATTCAAGGCCTTCAACCTCGAGGGGGATATCGAGAGCATGCGCCGGACCAAGGTCACGCTGGCCAACGGCGGCTCCATCATCATCCAGGAGGCAGAGTCTCTCTGCGCTATCGACGTCAACACGGGCCGCTTCACCGGCTCCAAGTCGCAGGAGGAGACCGTCACCCAGACCAATATCGAGGCGGCCTTGGAGATCGCGCACCAACTGCGCTTGCGCAATATCGGCGGCATCATCGTCGTGGATTTCATCGACATGCGCAAGGCCTCGAATCGCCAGAAGGTCATGGAGGCTTTCGCCCATGCCTGCAAGGGCGACCGCGCCAAGATTCGCATCCTGCCCATAACGCGCCTGGGCCTAGTCGAGCTGACCCGGGAACGCAAACGGGAGTCCACGGTCAGCCTCATTACGGAGGAGTGCCCCCAGTGCAAGGGTTGCGGCCGGGTGCTATCCAGCGAAACCTTGCGCATCCGCATCCAGCGCGAGATCGCGCAGATGACCGGGGGCCGGCCCGGCGGGCAGGTGCGGCTATTGCTGCATCCGGCGCTCGCCGAACAGTTCCGCGGCCAGCAACCCGCCATCGAGAAGAACATCCAGCGTTCGGTCAAGATACAAAGCGACCCGAGTCTGCCTTGGGAAGATTACCGCATCGTCCTGGAATGAAAATCTTTCGCCTTCTGTCTTGGACTCTGGCCGTGCTTCTAGGCGCCGTCATGGCGGCGCCCGGCGAGGAGCTTCAGGTCGTGGTCGCGGGCCGCTATCATGAGCCCGTGACCGCGTACCGGGCCGGAGGCCGGACCTTCATCAACGCCAAGCAGGCTGGCGAGCTCTACGGCGGACAAGTCTACTGGTATCCCATCTCGGGACGCGTCCAGATGACTTTCCGGTCCAGGAGGCTGCAATTCGTGGCCGGATCCGAGCAGGTTTTGGTTGACGAGAAAACGGCCAGACTCGAGGCTCCGGTGATGCTGCGCGCCGCTCAGGCCTATGTTCCGCTTTCGTTCTTCCTGGGTCCGGAGTTTTCCGCCCTCTGCGGAATGGAGAGCCAGTTCAACGAGCGCACGCGCCTGTTGACCATCGAACGCCACAGCAACGTCGGCCCGGTCCGCTGGTTTTCCTACCAAGACCATACCCGGGTCGTGCTGGAACTCAAGAGGCCCTTGAGTTACGGCGCCGCGGCCCGCGGTCTGCGCGGCGTGGAAGTGACGATCCCTTTCGGAGTCATTGAGACGCCGGAGCAATCCAGCGTCGGCGACGGCTTGGTGGAGGATTACGTTCTGCGCCAGGACGCCAAGTTGGCGCGCTTGACCGTGCGCCTGGCCAAGCCGGGTCTGAAGTGGCGCGTGCGGGAGCTCTCGGATCCGCGCCGCCTGGCCGTGGATGTCGCCGTTTCGGACTTGCCGCCCGCCGGCCCCGCCGAGCCCTCGGCGCCGATATCCGCCGCCGCCGTCGCGGCGGAGGTCGGGGTATCCAGCGTCGCCGCGGCGCCCGCGGGCCTGCCGGCAGGCGCGTCCAGAAAGCGGCTCATAGTCATAGACCCGGGCCATGGCGGCCGGGATAGCGGGGCCAATGGCCGCAGGGGAACGGTCGAAAAAGACATCAACCTGGCCGCGGCCAAGGAACTGGCCGAGCGCTTGAAGGAGGACGATATATTCGAAGTCCTGCTGACCCGCGGCGACGACACCTTTATCCCTCTGGCCGACCGATCGCGTCTGGCCAATGAAGCCCAAGCCGATCTTTTTGTCTCTCTGCACTGCAACGCCGCCCGAAACCGGAAGGAGAACGGATTCGAGGTCTATTTTCTTTCCGAGAGGGCCTCGGATCCCGAGGCCGAGCGCTTGGCGCAATTCGAGAACTCATCGTTGGAGCTGGAAGGCAAGTCGGCCTCCGACGCCGAGGCCGCCCTGCTGTTGCGCGCCATGACCAAGACCGAGAATATAAATGCCGCTTCGGAATTGGCGGCCCGGGTGGCGCGGGCTCTGCACAAGCGCGTGGACTTTGGCAACCGCGGCGTCAAGCAGGCCGCGTTCTATGTCCTGCGCGGGACCGACGCCCCCGCGGTCCTCGTGGAGATGGCGTTTTTGAGCAATCGCCGCGATGAGGCCAAGCTCGAGTCGAGCCGCTACCGCCGGCGCATCATAGACGGCCTCTACGCCGGATTGATAGATCATGCCAAGAGCCAGGGGTGGCTGCAAGAGGGCGCGCCTCCGCGGAGTCGGCGATGAGAAAGCGTCCCATCGGCGTGTTCGATTCCGGCATCGGCGGACTCACCGTGTTCAAGGCGCTCAGCCGCCGCATGCCCGAGGAAGACCTGATCTATTTTGGCGACACCGCCCACGTGCCATACGGCTCCAAGTCCAAAGAGACGGTGACGCGCTACTCCCTGGAAGTGGCGGGGTTTTTGGCTTCGTTGCGCATCAAGGCCCTGGTCGTGGCCTGCAACACCTCATCGGCTCTCGCGCTCGACGAGGTGGCGCGGCGTTTGAAAATGCCGGTTTTGGGCGTCATCAAGCCCGGAGCGCAAGCCGCGGCCGCGGCTACGCGCAACGGGCAAGTCGGCATCATCGGCACCGAAGCGACCATCGCCTCCGGCGCCTACACCGCGGCTCTGAGAGCGCGTCTGCCCCGGGTCCGGGTCCGCGCCGTGGCCTGTCCCCTGTTTGTCCCTTTGGTGGAGGCCGGGTGGTGGGGCCATCGGGCCACGGTATTGGTCGCGCGGCACTACCTGGCGGGTCTCCAGCGCGCCGGCATCGATACCTTGATCCTGGGGTGCACCCATTATCCCTTGCTCAAGGGCGTGATTCGGCGCGTGGTGGGCCCCCGAGTGCGGCTCATAGATTCCGCGGAACAGACCGCCATCGAGACGGAGAAGCTCCTGCTGCGCCTGGGCCTGCGCCGCGGCGCAGGCCGGGGCAAGCGGAGATTTTTTGTTTCCGACGCCCCGCGGCGTTTCCTGAAGCTGGCCCGGCGCCTGTTGGGCGTGCGGGTGGCGCGCGTGGAGAGGCACGCTTTCGAATGACTTTTCCGGATGGCGTCGAACGCATCGGGATGGCCAAGACCGCGGTGGATCGCGGCTTTAGCCTCGTGGGACCGGGCTTGAATCCCGCCGACGAGGCCGCCCAGGCGCTGATGCTTCTGGCGTGCCGCAGCGTGGCCCTGGCCAACGCGGTGGCGGTCCTAGTCAAGCATAACCATGCTCATGAGGCGCTGGCGCTCTTGCGCTCGCTGCTGGAACTGGCGGCGCACGCGCGCTGGATCGCGCAGGAGCAAAGCGAGGCGAGGGCCCGGGAATTTCTGCGCGAGCACGGCGAGGCGCGTTGGGAGAAGCTCTGGCCGCAGTCCAGATTGGCGCGGCGGCTGGAGGACTTGGGCATGTCCCGGGAGCTTGGCGCCAGGATCGAGGATTGGTGCCAGGGACACATTTGGGGCAATGCCGCGGGACTGCCCTGGGCGCACGTTTTTTCATCCGCGCGGCGGCGCGAGGTCTCGCCCCAGGATGTCCTGGGGGCGACCGCGGATTTGATGGCGGAGGTGGTGTCGGCCCTGGAGCGGCGCTGGCCGGGAAAATTCTCGTAGATTAGAAGTGAGAGGTACGCGAACATGAACGAAGAAAGGACGGGCGGGCAAGGCGGCGCGGGGCCGGCTGGCGGCGGGTCGGGCGGTCAGCATCAGGGCGGCGGCGGTCATGGCGGCCAGCACCACGGCCACGGCGGCCGTCATTTTCGTTTCCGGGATCGCCGTCGTCGGGACCATCGCCAGCAGCAGCATCGGCGGGTCCAGAACAACGGCGGCGGGGACAATCGCGGCCCGCGGCCTCCCGCGCCCCCGGTGCGCACCGAGGCGGAGAAGGCCTTCATGGAGAAGACCCCGGTCGATCCGCACGAGTGGCTCTGCCTGGAGAAGGGATCCACGGATCCCTCCATGAGGGCGCTTGACCTGCTCTGCCCCATCGGCAAGGGCACCCGGGGCTTGATCGTCTCCCCGCCCAAGGCCGGCAAGACGACCTTCCTCAAGCAGATATCGAACGCCGTCTTCGCCGTGGACCCGAAAATCAAGCAGTATTGCCTCTTGATCGACGAGCGGCCCGAGGAGGTGACGGATTTCAAGAGAAGCGTCCCGGCCGAGGTCTGCGCCTCCTCCAGCGACCAGGCTTATGAGCGCCACGTTTCCGTGGCCGAGAACCTGATGCGCGCGGCCGTGGAACAGGCTTCCCAGGGCGTCGACGTCCTCATCCTGCTCGACTCCCTGACGCGTCTGTCGCGCGTGCATAATCAGTTCGCGACCGGCAGCCGCACCATGAGCGGCGGCTTGGACTCGCGGGCCATGGAGATTCCGCGCCGCTTTTTCGGAGCGGCGCGCAAGCTCGAGGAAGGAGGCTCCTTGACCATCCTGGCTTCCATCCTGGTGGATACGGGCAGCCGCATGGACGACATCATATTCCAGGAATTCAAGGGCACGGGCAATATGGAGCTGGTCCTGTTCCGCCAGGCGGCGGAGATGCGCATTTTCCCGGCGCTCAAGGTGCGCGACACGGGCACGCGCAAGGAGGAAAAACTCCTGCCCCCGGACGTGCTCGAGGGCGTCTACAAGCTGCGCCGGCACCTGGCCCCCTTGGGAGAGTTGGACGCGACCAAGGCCATGCACGACCTGCTCATCACGCACAAGACCAACAAGGCCTTGCTCAGCGCCCTGAAATGAAATCCGCGATCGCGACGTCCGCGGCACCGCAGGCCATAGGGCCCTATTGCCAGGCCATCCGCGCCGGGGATTGGGTCTTCGTCTCCGGGCAGCTTCCCCTCGGCGCCGACGGCCAGGCCATGGCTCCGGGCGTGGCCGCTCAGACCGAGGCCTGCCTCGACAATCTCGCGGCCATCCTCGCCGCCGCCGGCCTCAGGCTCGGCGACGTGGTCAAGACCACGGTCTTCATGACCGATCTAGGCCAGTTTGCCGCCATGAACGAGGTCTACGCGCGGCGCTTTGGATCGCCCTTTCCGGCCCGGGCCACGGTGGGGGTCGCGGCTCTGCCCAAGGGAGCGTCGGTTGAGATCGAGGCGGTGGCGTTTGCCGGGAAGTAGCCGGAGCCGGCTTCGGCTGGCCGCGGCGCTGATTCTGGCGCCTTTCTTGAGCGGGGAGTTGGTCATCCGCGGTTGGGGGGTCTGGGCCGACGTCGGGACCATGCTGTTTCCCTACCTATGGCTTTATCTCCTCATCGAAACCCAGCTGGGACGCCGGCGCCTTAACGGCGGACAGGTCTTTCTCCTGGGCGGCTGCTTTTCTTTTCTTTACGACGGGCTCTTTACCAAGAGCATGCAGGATGGCGCGGCTCTCTCGGGTCTGAATTGGGCCGCGGTCCTGGGCGGGCCCGTGGAATGGGGCATGATCGCGGTCTTGTGGTTTCATTGCCTTGAGTCCTTTTTGCCCCGTAACCGTCAAGGCGCGCCGTTGTGGCGCGTGGTTTTTTTGTCCGTGATAGCGGCCGGAGCGGCCGTTATATTCTTATGGAAGACGTTGATGCGGCATTACCGGGTGGAATACATGCTGGGGCCGATGTGGTTTCTGGATGACGCGGCCCTGGCCGCGGCCGCGGCGTGGCTGTGGAGCGTCTTTCGCAGGAGCCTGCGGCAAGACGGCGGCGATTACGTGAATCCTCCCTGGGTTTGGGCCGCGGTCGGCGTCGGCTTGTGGTTATCGGGAAGCAGGATCGTTGCGCAGGCCTGCGACGGTCTTTCCCTGTCGCCGGCGCCTCATTTGGCGGCGCAACTCGTGTGGATGGGCGCCCTGGCCGCCGCTTTCCGGGTCCTTTGGCGAGACCGGCATGCTGGGAGCGCGGAGCCTTTGCCCCGCGGCCGGCTGGCGCTGGCCGCGGCCGGCTGGCGCGTGGCCGGGGCCCTGCTTTGGCTGGCTTTTTTCGGCGCCGGCGATGATCCTCGCCTGGGCTTTTGGTCGGTCCTGCTGTTTGATTTGCCTTCCCAGGGCCTTTTCACCTACGCCTTCCTGACGTCGCGGCTGGAAGTTTAGGGCCGCAATAGCCGGCGCACGATCTCCCGGTCGGCTAGAAAAGCGGGATTCTTCTCGAATTCGGCGTAAATCTCGTCGGCGAGTTTCTTGCCGGCTTCGATGTCGCTGGGATAATGCACGCCGCCGATGACGCGATTGAGCGCGGCCTCGTCCGCCCGGGCCAGGAATTCGGCGCGCCGCTGCGGCACGAGATCGGCCAGGACCAGAGCCAGTATGCGGGCCGTCGCGGCGTGCCCGCTGGGATAGGAGTAGCCGCGGGGCCCGGGCAGACAGGGGATTAAGGCGGCATGGCTCTGAAAGGGGCGCGGGCGCTTGAACCTGTTCTTGAAAAACGAGAAAGCGCGGCCGGCGTCATCCATCACGCGGTCCAGTAAATCCGCGGCTTCCTTGGGCATGGGCTGGGCAAACGGGGAGATGCCGCCGAAAAACGACTCGTAACCGGCCTTGGCCTCGGCGTTGGCGCGGGCGCAGTCCTGGGCCGTGCGCTTGAACTGCCAGTCAGTGAGGATCGCGATGTCGCGCCGCTCCGCCTCTGACCCAGCCGGAGGCGGGTCGGCCAACTGCAGGGATTGGAGGCTCGGATCCTGGATATAGAAGGGGGCCGCCGCGGCGAAGATCGGGGCGCGCATGGCCGCCCGCGGGGAGCCGCAGACCGCCAGGCTGAGGCAGGCCAGAAGCAGAGTCGAGATTCTTTTGTTGCCAAGCATGCGCAGAGTTTATCAAAATCAGCGTCTAAGGCCGCAGCGGGCTGGCTGGCGGGCGGGGCACCTTGCCCAGCTGGGTAAAGAAGGGCAAAAGCGCCTTGATTTGGGGGACATAGTGTTCAGCGACGCGCTCTCCGGCGCGGATGATTTCCGCCGCCCGGTGGGTTTCCGTCCAGTTGAAGGCGCTCAAGTTCGGCTGGATGGCCACGTGCGCGAATTCAACCCGGGAGCGGGCAATCTCGTATTCCATGGTATGCAGGGTCTGGATGAATGCCTGCAGCATGCTGGGCGCCTGCAGCGCAACGGGCAGCGCGAGCTCGCGCAGGCGCTCGAAGTCGAGCTCCAGAGAGGCCTCGAGCAGTCCTGCCTGGGTTTTTTTGCCGCGTCGGGGATTGCGCGCCCCGGCCGGCAGGGTGAGATTGACGGCGACCAGCAGATCCGCCCCGAGCTCCGCCGCCACGCGCGTGGGCACCGGATCGACAAGGCCGCCGTCTACAAGGTAGCGGTCGTTCAAGCGCAGGGGCTCGAAGATCATGGGCAGGCCGCATGAGGCCCGGACGGCCTCGGCCACCCGGCCCTCGCGCAGGACCACCTCCTCGCCCGTCTCGATGTCCGCCGCGACGCAGGCAAAGGGCAGCTCGAGCTGGGCAAACTCCTTATCGCCGAAGAACTGCCGCAGAAAGCGCAGCAGCGTCTCGCCGGAGAAAATTCCCGCCCGGGGCACGGTCACGTCCCAGAGCAGGTTGGTATAGAGCCAGGTCTTGTCCATGCGCCGGGCCACGGCTTCCATTTCCTCGAGTTCCATGCCCAGGGCCAGCCAGCCTCCTATCAGGGCGCCGACCGAGGTCCCGGCCACGACGTCTATGGGAATGTGTTCGCGGGCGAAAACCTTGAGCATTCCGATGAAGGAATGCCCCAGCGCCGCGCCCGCGCCCAGCGCCAAGCCCACGCGTATGGCGCCCAGGCGGCGCGCCAGGCGCTCGATGGAACGCAGGGTCCTCGGCCTGCCTTCCATGGCTTCGTAGGGAGACGCCGTGCGCTGCAGGCGCTCGCCCATGTCTTCAGGCCAGGGCAGCACCGCGCGCTCCCAGCCGGCAACGAGGATATCCGCGGAGCTCGGCGGCTCTCCCAGCCATACCAGCAGCACCTTGCCGGTTTCCGGGACCGCGGCGCCCACCGCGGCCTCGGCTTGGCGCCGCCGCTCGGGCGCGGCCGAGCCTACCGCCAGCAGGACCCGATCGGCCTCGGCGATGATGGAGCGTTCCACTTCGCCCAACGCGTCGTCGAGGCAGACGACCACGATGTCCCGGTCCTCGCGCAGGAAGTTGAGGAAATGGTAGAGGCCGCTGTAGAGCCGGCCGGCCAGGCTTGACGCCGGCAGGCTGATGATTTCCAGGCCGGAGGGATGCTGCTGGCAGAGCGATTTGACCCACGATGGATCCCGGGGATGCGCGGCCGCGAGATCCTCCGACGAGGGGGGCGAATTTTTCAGTCCCAGGGTTTGGGCCATGGCCCCGGCGTCGGGATGAAGATCGACAAGGCAGATTCGCCGCCGCGTCTGCGAAACCAGCTGCAAGGCCAGGTGGACGCCGAGAAGGATGCGGTCCGGCCGAGGCAGGGCGGCCGTGAGAGTGACGAGCTGCGCCGGCGCCCCGGGGGCTGGGCTCTGGGCCCGGACCAGGCGCTGGGCGAGAATGCGGGAGAGGTGCAGGAGGATGGAGGGGTTTTCCCGCAGCACTTCCTCGAAGTCCTGCCGCCGCAGCATGAGAAACTCGCTGGTCGTGTCCAGGCGGACCGTGTTGTTGCGCGGCTCGTTGGTCAGCAGGCCGCCTTCGCCCAGGGTTTCGCCCCGGCCCAAGAAGGCGTCTACGACCTGGGTCCCCTCGGTGCCGCGCACGACCCGGACTTGGCCCGAGGTGATGATATAGAAGGCGTTGGGCTCCTCGCCTTGGGAATAGAGAGTGGCTCCCTTGGGCAGGGAGAGGGCCTGCATGCGCGCGGCGACGCGCGCGACGTCCGCGGAGGAGAGTCCGGCAAGGAGGGGGACCGTTTTTAAAAACGGCTCCCAGGCGGAAATTTCCTCGGGCGTCATGCGGCGCGCCGGGCCTTCGGCCGGCCGCGCAGCGCCGCCGCCGCCAGGAGCGCGATCACGGTCTTGGAATCGCGGATGCGGCCGTTCCAGACCAGTTCCAGGGCCTGGGCAAATGGGAGGCGGACCGCTTCTATGAACTCGTCATGATCCGGGCAGCATCGTCCCGGGGCCAGGTCCTCGGCCACGTAGATGCGCAGGAGCTCGTTGGAGAAGGCCGGGGTCGGCCAGAAGTCCAGCAGGTGGCGGATATGGCGCGCGGTGTAGCCGGTCTCCTCGCGCAGTTCGCGCTTGATGCAGGCCATGCGGGACTCGCCGGCGTCGAGCTTGCCGGCGGGGAGCTCCAGCGTGACTTTGCCCACCGGGTAGCGGAATTGGCGGACCAGGACGACGGTGTCTCGGTCCAGGAAGGGCAGCACGCCGACGGCGCCGTGGTGGAAAAGATACTCGCGCGCGGCCCGGCGGCCGTTGGGCAGCCGGATCTCGTCGACGTTGAATCCCACGGCGCGGCCCTTGTATATCGAACGCACGCGCAGGGGTTTTTCCACCAGGGCGGGATCAGGGGCGAAATAGTCTTTCCGGCGCGGGGACGGCATGCGCGGAATTATAACAAAAATAGCGCTCCGTCCTCGTCGGGGCAAAGGCGCGCCGGCCCGTTGAGGCGGGAGGCAGAGTGCCTATCAACTGCCGCGAAGCGGCTTCGTCCAACGCCTGGGTCTGCCGCGCGCGCGGTGGCGCGTGTCGGCAGCCAGCTCCTTGCCTAGTTTCATCAACCTAAAAGCGCGCCGGCAGTACCCGATGTTATGCTATTCATAAATGTCTTTTCGATGCCCGAGGTCGATGATGATCACCATAAGCCGCTGGTGATGGGTTTCATAAAGGATGCGATAGCTACCCAGCCTGTATGAGAAGACCCCGCGCAGTTTCCCGTGCAGGGGTTTGCCCTGGGAGGGATCCTGGGCAATGATGCCAAATGCTTTGATGAAGCGCGCATAAAGAGATCGATCCGAATGGAACACCCCTTCGAGCGATCTCTCGGCTTGGTGAGTCAGTTCGACCTTATACACGTTCCAAGCGACGCCGTAGGGCTTCCAGGGAAACCGTCTTCCCGGCCTTGGCTTCTTTCCGCGCCTGCCGAATACGCTTCAGGGCAGAGCGATCCGACAATATCTCGATGGTTTCGATGAGCCCCTCATAATCCTCGGGGCTCATAAGCACCATGACTGGATTGCCGCGCTTGGTAACGATGTAGCGGTCAAAATTTTCTGCAACGGCAGCCGCTACCTTTGGAAGCCCGGGACGCAAGGCCTTTAATGCAATAGTTCTGGTCATTTTGTTGCCTCTATAATAGTATACACTATAATGTATACTTAGTCAAGACCCATATTTGTCCCAGAAGTAATATAACGTGGCGCGTTGCCGCGCGCGCTGATAGGCCCTCTATAAATAATGCCCGTTCGCCATCGGCACCAGCGCGCGGCGGCAGAAGTGAATGTTAGAGTGCTTCCATTGATCTGTAAACTGGCTTTACCTTTCGTCCGGGCGGAAACCGATTTGCCGAGGTGCTTCTTCTGGCTTTGCGACACTCTCGCGGATCGCGTCAATGAGTTGTCCGATATCATGGTCGTGCTGATTGACGCGTATCTCGAGTTCTCCAAGCTTTTGAATAATTTCGCGGTTTTGGGCCCGCAACTCTCGAATCTTTACAAACGCCCGCATGATAGAAATGTTGGCTCTGATCGCCGTTTTGCTGCGCAGAACGCTTGAGAGCATCGCGACGCCCTGCTCCGTAAATGCGTATGGGTAGGCTCTGCGCAGCCCGCCCCAACTTGAAGTCACGATCTGTGACTTCAACGTCTTCCTTACGCAAGAGCTGAAAACAAAAGTCTGTGGGGAAACGTTCGCGATTCCGTTTGACAGCTTGAATAAGAGCCTTCGGTGGCACTTCGTAGAGCCTTGCAAGATCGCCGCTTAGCATGACGCGGCACCCCCGAATATAATGAATCAGGTTGGCGACTTCGAAAGAGTACCTCATACCTATTCATACGAATGAGCCCCTGAATTTGTTCCATCGTCAAACTGTCGCTCTAACGCATGGCTCTGCCGCGCGCGGAGTGGCGCGCCGCGCCGACTGGCCTATGGTCTAGTTTTATCGACCTAAACGCGCACCGGCAGAACCCGATGTTAGGCACCAACCCATTTCATGGCGATTCGCTTGTGATGCACCGCGCAGTCCCGCAGGTAGAGATTGATTAGGCTTTGGTAAGGCATGCCGAGCTCTCCGGCAATATTCTTGAAGTAAGCCACAGTCCCGCGGTCCAACCGGATGGTAATCGGCTGTTTGAGTCTGGCAGTGTAGGGGTTTTTCTGTCCCTTCATCTTAGAGAAGTCGTATGATGTTCTCATAATTTTAGCTCCCATAACTCCTTGCTTCGCGCTTGGTCGCTTTCCTGGCGGAGATGATTCGGATGACGGCATCGGCTTCCTTGAAGCAGTGGCAGACCACCAGGACGTGTAGCTTGGCGCTCATGCCAAGCATGATGAAGCGGTCT
This sequence comes from Elusimicrobiota bacterium, assembly GCA_003452935.1. Taxonomy (GTDB): domain Bacteria; phylum Elusimicrobiota; class Elusimicrobia; order UBA1565; family UBA9628; genus UBA9628. The sequence continues at coordinate 3,195 of DMMY01000003.1, read as the reverse complement.
TCGTCATGAGAATGGTCGGGGTCGTAATACCGGATGGCATTTTCATCGAGGAAAACAGTCTGAGCCTCCTCAAATGCTATGCCATACTTTTTGATGTTTTCACGATTATTAGCCTCGTTCCACTCGAACCCTATCCCGTTCATATGTACAGTGTACAGCGGCCCACTGACAATGTCAAGAGCTAAGTGTGCCTAACGTATGGCTCTGTCGCGCGCGCAATATGGCGCTCCGCCTGGCGCGCGGCGGCAGTAGCCGATGTTATGCCCTATGTGGATGCGGCCGGAGCTCTTGCGCGATTCGCTCGGCCAAAAAGATTTTTAGGAGGGACTGATAAGGCACATCCCTCTTGTTCGCCAAGAGCCGGAGCTCTTCAAGCATGGCCTCTGGCAATCGAAGTGAGATGGCCTTGACCGATGGCCTAAGGTTCGGGAAGATGGCCTTCTTCTGCTTCTTCCAGTTCACATAGTCAGCCGAATCATGGGAGGCCCAGAAAGCTCTCTCCTCGTCCTCTTTCTTGAATTTAGGGATTCTTTGTCGCATAGGTTCTGTAAGCCTCGCGTTCTCTCCGGCTCATGTCTCTGGCGCATATGACGCGGAATAAATCCTTTCGAATCGTGAAAACCACAAACAATGTCCTCTTTAAATCCGTTTGTCCCAGGGCGAAATAGCGGGACTCCTTCTGAGAGTGCTCTTCGTCCGGAGCGACGACAAGCGGCTGGTTGAAGAAGATCTGCTCGCACTCGGATGGCGTGACATGATGTTTTCGCCAGTTCTTCTCGGCATTTCCCTTGTCCCACTCAAAGCCGGTGCATCGGGACAGATCGGCTTTACTCATCTGTTATCAGTATACATTGGTAATATACACTTGTCAAGGGTCCAAATCAATGGTGTCGAATCAATGGGCATAACGTGGCGCTTGGCCGCGCGCGCAACTGGCAATCCACACCGGCGCGCGCCCGCAGAACCGGATGTTCGGCGTCATGTTGCGTACTGATGAATTAGCTCGGAGACGAAGCTTTGGTATGGTATGCCCATTCGCCTGGCCTTTGCTTTGATGCTTGCCAAGTCCTGACTGTTGACGCGGATGTTGAGGACGGCGTCCTTCTTGCGCCTGGCCACGGCCCCGGCAATCTTCTCGAATTCCTCTTTTGAAGCGGGGCGGAACTCTCCGCGGCTGACAGCACGCTCAATTGCCTTTTCACTGAGATTGAGATTGATTCTCTTCTTCATCTAAGTTCTCCCCGAATCCATTTTTTGGTGTATGCTCGGCTTGGGAATAGCGTCTTCAGGAATATCTTGTCCTTCGTTCTGACGTACGGGACGACCCAAATGTAGCCGCGGCGCTCGAAAAGCATGAGCTTCTGGTGCGGCCGCATTGGATGCTCCTCAATGGCGATAAGCTTCTCATGAAGAATCTCCTCAAACGATACCCCTCGGGCACTTTTCAGCCAAGCACTTTTGGCGGAATCCCATCGAATAATCATCTGCCTATAGTGTAATACGTTTGTATATACAAGTCAAGGCCAGAAGCCCTCATGAGATGAGTACGCCGAACGCATGGCTCTGCCGCGCGCGCAAAGTGGCGCTCCGCCCGGCTCGCGGCGGCAGAAGCCGATGTTATGCACAAACAATCATGCGCCCAACAATGCCTCGAGCTTCTGTAACACTTCCGCTGAAGTGGCTTCTGGAACCCGGCAGCAGAATTGGGCGTTTCGGGCATGCCAATCTAGGCTCTTGACCTGATCTGCCAGGATGACGCCGGCGGCCTTTAGGCCAAGGGGGATAGGGACTTCGAAAGGATACCCCTTGATTTGCGTCGTGATTGGGCAGAATATGGCCAGTCCGACCTTGTGATTGTATGCCTCGGCAGAGAGAGTCAACGCTGGCCGGTGGCCTGCCTGCTCATGCCCCGCATGCGGCGCAAATGAAAGCCAGACCACATCGCCACGCTTGGGGCAATAGGAGCGTGATGTCACAAGACTTCCTGGCCAAAAACGCCACCCCAATCCTGCTCAGAATGCCGGTTCGTCTTTGTGATGCCTTTGAGCATTTGTGCCAGCGACACTCTGCGCTCTCCCTTGGGCTTCAACACCATCCTTCCCTCAACAACAGCTATATCGACCACGGATCCTTGGTGCAGATGGATGTCTTTAGCCAAAGAGATTGGAATGCGCAATGCAAGGCTATTGCCCCATTTTTGAATGGTAGTAGTCATGACGCACCTCCCGTAGGTATCTACAATGAGTATACATCATCTCTGGTGATTGTCAAGGGTCATTTTGTGCATAACGTGACGCTCTGACGCGCGCGCTATGAGGCGCTCCGCCCGGCGTGCGGCGGCAGAAGCGGATGTTAGGGCGCCGCCATTGGGACAAAATGACGTGTTCGTTCGTATAGCTATTATGAACACCGATCTGACGCATAGCGCCATCGTTTCCCTTATTCATACAGTCAGAGGACAGCGCGTGATTCTCGACTCTGATTTGGCACGCTTGTATAACGTCCCCACCAAACGAATCAATGAACAGACTCGCCGCAATCCCGAACGATTCCTAGGCGACTTCGCCTTCCGGCTGTCAGCCGCTGAGGCTAACAACTTGAGGTCGCAATTTGCGACCTCAAGTTGGGGTGGCCGGAGATATTTGCCGTTTGCGTTTACCGAGCATGGGGCGATCATGGCAGCCTCAATGTCCTCAACTCGCCGAGAGCCATCTCTATGAGCGTTGAAGTGGTACGAGCGTTTATCCGGTTTCGTCGCACGGCCTTGTCGCATGGCATCGTGGCCAAGAAGCTCTCCGAGCTGGAGAAGGCCGTGAATATGCGCCTTGACCAACATGATCAGGACATTGAAGATCTTTTCGACGCTGTTGAGTCACTCATTCAGATCGATAATCCAAAGACCCGAACACGGATCGGCTTTTTAGCATAGTTGTCGCCCTAACGCATGGGTCTACCGTGCGCGGAGCAACGCGCCACGCCGACAGGCCCATGGCCTAGTTCCATCGACCTAAAAGCGCACCGGCAGTACCCGATGTTAGGGTGCATCAGTTGTCGTTGTCAGACAACCGCTTGGATGCTGCCCCTTTGATTGTCTCGTAAATGTCCATTGGGAAGTAGCCCAAGCAAAAACCAATTAGGGGAGACAACAAAACAAACGATGAGCGCGGGAGGGGTGTTGCGTCCCACCGATTCGAC
>DMMY01000011.1:107135-260806 GCA_003452935.1 Elusimicrobiota bacterium | reverse complement strand
ATCCCAAGTCGTCTCCTTGACAAAAGCCTGGCTTTGGTCATAGGTCACGACATGTCCATTGAGATCCAAAATAACGCCATTGGCCTTGATAGTAAAAGCGCGGGTATGAGCGAAGATGTCCTGGGTCAGGACATAGCGCGTGTTCGCCTGGTCCAAGACATAGGGCGGCCCGCTCAAGGCGCCAGGGACCATGACGGCCCCTGCGAAGGTCTTGGTCTGCAAGGTCTTATCTGCCGAGCGCAGGACATTGCCGCGCTCATCTACAGCCACCCATCGGTAATGATAGGTCCGGTTGGGGGCAAGCCCGGTCAGATAATGCAGATGAAGGTAATAATGTCTGTCAGGATCAGCGGTCCTTTGCCCATAACTCGATGTTGCCCCATATTCCACATAACTTTTGGCAGGAAGATTCGTCTCGAATCCCAGGGCGGCGGAATTCTGCGACTCATGGATCCAGATTCCGGCATTCTTGAACGCGAGATCATTGCCGAACATCTGATAGATCAAGGCGTCTTTTTCAGCCCCAAAGCTTTGGGAACTGAAAGTGTTGAAATCAGGATACACCTGAGAAAAACCAGAGTCAGCGCCCGCCACGATGAGGCATAATCCAAGACAAAGACCCTTTTCTGTTGTCGTCATATCCCCCGCCTCGATTTACTCCTACAGCTGGCGCGGCCATCCCAGCGATAAAAAAATCTTTTTGTCCGATATCATGGCAAGTTTCCTTCAAACAAACAACGCACTCTTTATAGCCGGGCTTTTGGGAAGGCTGATGATGCCGTTGCCGCCGATGTGGAGCGCGACGGCGCGGCGGCGGGGCTGCGCAGGGATCTCAGATAACGCACCGATTCCTCGCTGTCCCAAAGCGCCGAGCCCACCTTCTTGGCCACGATAAAGCCTTCGGGGGAGATGATGAAGGTGACCGGAATGCCCAGGCTGCGCAGGGCCGCGGGCCGGTCGCCTGGCAGGGTGTAGACGGGCAGCGCGTAGTTCTTGCTCATGACGAACTCGCGAACCCGGCCGGGGTCTTCCTCGGAAACGCACAGGACCAATATGCCTTCGTCTTTGACCTTTTCGTGGAGGCGTTGGATGCTGGGCATTTCCAAAAGGCAAGGAAAACAGCGCGTGCCCCAAAAATTCAGGAACACGACCTTGCCTTTGGTCTCGGCCATGGCAAAGGGTTTGCCGTCCAAGGATTCCAGGCTCCAATCGTAATCCATGGGCGCGCGGTCTGGGGCCATGGCCGGAGCTTGCAGGGTGCTTTCCAAAACTTTCGGGTTGAAATTCAATCCCCAGGCGCCGCCTGCGCCTATGATTAGGAATAAGAACAGTTGAGCGGCCCAACCCAAGACGTATGCGGCCAAGGCGTTTCCTAAAGAAAACTCGTAATGAGCGCTGATCGCGGCCAGGCTCAGCATGATCCGCCAGAGGCCGATGATGATCGGCATGATGACGGAGAGCGGCAACGGCACATGGCGCAGGATGATGGTCAGAAGTCCGGCCACGGCTGCTAGGAAGAGGTTAAGAACAAAAAAATTCATTCCAGAGGCCTTGCCTCCGATGAGCCGGGCCGCCAGATGAGCGCAAAGGCTCCACGCTGCCGTGGACAATAAGTTCAGCCCGAATAAAATCGCGGGCACGGCCCCCGGCAGGGCCAAGAAGGGCAGATGCTCAACGAGCTTGGCCAGACGCGCATTGCCGGGCGCGGTCAATGGATTGACGCAGGCCGCCGCGAGCTGGACGCCGACGAAGATTGCCAGGATCGCCGCCGACGGCGGGTCTTGCGAAATTCGCCTGAGGGCCGCTTTCGGTTGATGAAAAATCTGCGCGAGAGGGAGGAGATTTTCCATGGGCCGGGTTTATAGTATATGGCCCGCGCCGATCGAGCGCAAGGCCGCCGCCTGGCCCGGCCTTGACCGGGTCCTGGCGGCCCGCTACACTCTAGGGCATCATGGCCGAGCAGCCGATCGTGGCGATCGCGGGCGCGACAGGTTTCGTGGGCCGGGCCTTGGCCTGCAGCCTAGCCCCGCATTATCGCGTCATCGGCCTGGCGCGCGTGCCCCCGCCTCCCACGCCGCAGGCTCCGGTGCAGTGGCGGCGCTGCGATTTGTTTTCCTTGCTGCAGTGCGAGGCCGCGCTGCAGGGCGTGGAGCATGCCTTCTACCTCGTGCATTCCATGCTTCCTTCCGCCCATTTGACCCAGGGCTCGTTTCGCGACATGGACCTTATCTGCGCGGACAACTTCGCCCGCGCCGCCGCGAAAGCCGGGGTCAGGCAGATCATCTATCTGGGAGGACTCATTCCCGCGAAAACCGCGCTTTCCGAGCATCTGAGCAGCCGGCTGGAAGTCGAGCAGACCTTGGGCTCGCGCGGGGTCCCGGTCACGGCCTTGCGCGCCAGCATCGTCATCGGCCCGGGCGGCTCCTCCTACCGGATGTTCTGCGTCTTGGTCGAGCGCCTGCCCGTCATCCCTTGCCCGGTGTGGGCCAAGTCCCTGACCCAGCCCGTCGCGCTCGATGACGTCCTCGCTCTTCTGCGCTATTGCATCGAACATCCCGCCCAAGAGAACCGCAGCTTTGACATCGGCTCTCCTGACGTCATGAGCTACCGCGAGCTCCTGGAGCGAACCGCGCGCCTGCTGGGGCTCAAGCGCAGATTCTTCAACGTGCCGGTCAGCGGGAGTTTTTGGTGCCGCCGGTGGCTTTCCTGGGTGACCGGCGCGCCCAAGGCGCTGGCCGCGCCCCTGGCTGAAAGCATCCGGCATTCCATGGTGTGCCGCGACCGCAGGCTCCAGGCCGAGGCCGGGGTTAAGGGCGTTCCCTTTGACGCGGCCGTGCGGGCCACCGCAGCGCGTGAAAAAGCCATGAAGCGCGCCGGCTTTCCATTAGCCTCCCTGCGCGCGCGGGCGCGAGCTCTTTATCAATTCGACGTGCGCTCGGTCCAGCGCCTGGTCCTGCCGCCGGGCCGCAGCGCGTTGTGGGCCGCGGAGCAGTACAGCGCGTTTTTGCCGCGCTTTTTCCGCGTGCTGCTGCGCGCTGACGTGGACTATCGGCGCAACGTGCGCTTTCGACTGCCCCTGACCCGGACCTCCCTGGTGGAACTCACATTCGCCCATGACCGCAACGGCGACCCTTCCCGCCAGTTGTTCTATATCACCGGCGGCCTTCTCGTGCGCAAGGTCAATCGGCCTTCGGGCCGGCCGCGGCTGGAGTTTCGCGAGGCGCTGGGCGGCAAGTTACTTCTGATCGGCATCCACGACTACAGGCCCACCCTGCCCTGGCCCGTCTACAACTGTACCCAGGCCTTGGTCCATCTCTGGGCCATGCGCGGCTTCGGCCGATACTTGGCCAGCCTGGCGCCGCCGGGGGAGTGAGGAGTCCAGCTTCCGGGACCGCGGTATGAGCGCCATGAAATTGACCGATGTTCATGTCCACTTGGCGGCCTTTCCGGTTCCGGGCAACGGCTGCCTGCTTTCGCCGCGCATGCGCAAAAGCGCGCTGTTCAAGATGGTGGCCGCAAGCCAGGGTCTGCCCTTGCGCGACGCGGAACTCTCCAACAGGGCGTATGTGGAGAGGCTTAAGGCGGAGCTGGCGGGTTCTGATTCGGTCGGGCGCGCCGTCATCCTAGGCATGGACGGGGCCTACGACGAGTCCGGGGATCTGGATGATGAGCATACGGATTTCTTGATCTCCAACGATTATGTGTTTGAAGCCGCGAGTTTCTTTCCCGGGCGGTTTTTGCCAGGGGTTTCCATCAACCCGCAGCGCGCCGGCGCGATTGATGAATTGCAGCGTTGCTCTGAAAAAGGCGCGGTCTTGGTCAAAATCTTGGCCAACAGCCAGCGCTTTGACCCGGCGGACCGGCGCTATAGGCCTTTTTACAGGGCCATGGCGCGGCTGCGCCTGCCGCTGCTGGCGCACGTGGGCTACGAATTTTCCTTGATCGGTCGGGACCAGGGCGCGGGCGACGCGGACCGGCTGGTCCCGGCCCTGGAAGAGGGGGTCGTCGTAATCGCGGCGCATGGCTGCTCGACCGGCCTTTTTTTCTGGGAAAAGAATTGGCCCGTGGCGCGCTATTTGGCGGCGCGCTTTTCCAACTTTTACATGGATGTCTCGGCTATGACTCTTCCCAACCGGGTCGGCGGGCTCATGCGCTTGCGCCGGCACCCGGAGCTTTTCAGCCGCCTGCTTTTCGGAACGGATTATCCTTTGCCGGTGTTCAGCTATCCCTGCCTTTTGGCCGGAGCGCGGCAAGACTTCCGTCAAGCCAGGACCGCGAGCAATCGGTTCGACCGGCAAGCGCGCGTGCTTGGGGCGTTGGGGATTAGGTTGGAAAAGGATTTCACCGATATCATCAAGGCTTAGGCTGGATGGTTCAGGGCTTTATGGTGAGCCCCTTGGGAGGTTTGGGCGCGGCCGGCGAGGTCGTGTCAGAGAAGGTGACGGGGTAGCCGGGGCTGGGATTGCCGTTGGCGTCTACGATAAACAGGTAGGCGGTGGTTCCGGCCGGGAAATTTTCCTGGCGAATCTCGGCTTGTATCTGAGAATCGGTCCAAGATGACACTATTTGTATTTCCCTGTGGGTGCAGTTGTCCCATGCGGCATTGTCGCCCAGTTCCACCCGCGCCAGCGTATTGGCTATATACAGATCGTCAAACCATGCCTTTGCTGTATTGGTGAACCCGTGGGCCATGTGGCCTAAGCGAAAATCGATCCATTGTCCGTTGACGAATCGCGGTTTGTAGTCGCTGCGGGAATACGCCAGCTTGGCATCCACCCAGTACTGTAAAATCCCGTCGCAATTGCTTCCGTTAGCGCAATTGGGATCGCTGTTAAGCGTCTGCCAGAACTCCCACCGGCTCCATTTATTGCTGGTGTTGGAATAGTTCAGCCCGATTTTGTTGATGTTGTTCGTGGAATTCCAGTCGCCTTGGATAGCGCTGACGTTGTTGTAATAGCCCCAAACCGTGTTGCCAGCGGGGATTAAGGGCATTCCTTGAGGCATGCCGCCGCTGTTTCCAAAGAGATAGAACTGCTTGTGGTTGCACGCGTAGCCGTCCGAAGTTTTGCAGATGGTGGTATCCGCGCTGTAATTGCCCTCCATCCATCTCCAATAGGTGATATAGAGCTTGTTGAATGGGCCTTGCCCGGCCCAGCCAAACGCTCGAATGCCGGTCGTGCCGGACCAGTTGATGTGCGCGGCCACGTTGCCGGAATGGGCGTGGATGTTGCTGTAGCCCGCGCCGCCGGCCGGATCGTTGTTTTGAGTAGTCCACGTCGGACCCGTGATCGGCGAGCTGTTTTGGATGGCGGAGCCCAAGGCGTGAGCTTCAAAATCATCCCAGGAAATGATATGTCCGCCCATGGCGCCGAATCCTGATCCGGTGATGGTTAGGCTCTGCCCATGGCTGGCAGTGCCGGAGACGCTGGAAACTACGGGCGTGGCCGATGCCGCCAATGGCATTACGCTTGCTATGATCAGTGAAATCGATATTTTTGGTGTCATGGAAGCACCTTCCTATCACGAGCGATAGTATATAGCGTCCTGACCGGCTTGTCCATCGGTCTTTTTCATTGCCATCTCAATCGCCTCGACGGTCGCGGCGCTGAGCAATAACGTCGTTGACGGCAAGTCCGACGGGGCCTTCCCGTCAATCACGCAGCAGAGTGCGTTTGACGCAGTCCTTGGCAATATCCGTTGGGTTGGGCCCGGTTTTTGCCCTGTTCAGCTTTAGATAAAAGATGATGAAATTTTAATCAGAATCACGTATTTATTAGGGAAGTTGGGCCAGTAAATTACAAATAAAAGACCGCAATCAGAAGGCAAGGCGTTAACTGTTTTTTAATTAAACCTTTGCCAAATATTTTCTTTCATGTAACTCTCCTGAAAGTTCTTTCTATTACCCTAATAGCATGGCAAGGAAAATGGCGCGCAAAGCGGAAAAAGCCCTGGGCGTGTTAATCGGTATCTTACTTTTTTCGATTCCAGCTTTCGCAAAGCCTCACTTCCTCTCCCACTACGATGACAACTCGGTACTCAGCGCGCGGGTCACCCGGACGGTCCAGCCCGGCTACCGCTTCGTGGAGGACATCTCGGACGGCGTCTACGGCTTTGTCCGCACCCACGTCATCCAAAACCTCTTCCCCGCGCGCATGACCCGCAACCTTAAACCCGCTCCCAGCCAGGATTCGGCCTCTCTTTTCGTCGAAAATCTCAACAAAAAACAAGCCCGTTTCATGCTCCGGGCGCGCCAGTCCCAGCCCATCGTGGGCAATCGTTTCGGCGCGGTCGATATGGCCCGGCGCGAGGAGTGGAACTCCTGGGCGGCTGACGAGCAGCTCGGCGTGGCCATGGACGCCATCCAGGACACCCTGCTGGAGCGCTACCAACTCGAGCTCTTCGGCCGCGCGACCGGGGCTTATGCCCAGGACCGCCGAAACTGGGACCCCGGTTTTATCAGCATGGCCGGAATATTCGGCGGCGCCTTTCTCTACTTGAACGGCATGAGCGCCACCGCGCATCTCGGCGTCATGAAAGTCGACTTCGATTTCGCTCCGGGCCAGCGCCTGCACCGCGCCATGGAGACAGGCTCGGCGCACAGCCTCGGCAGCGTCGAACTCGGCTACAAGGAAGTTCCCCTCACCCTGGCCATGGACTGGGGCCTGGAAAGCCGGCAGCTGCGCAGCGAGCGCGTTGGCTTGAACTACCGCTTGAGCTTCTAGCCCGGCACGGGATAAGACAAGCCGCCGTGATGTTCCTGCAACGATTTGACCTCCAGCTTGGACTCGCGCAGCAGCCCTATGCCGTGCACCGCCACGCGGCAGTCATTGAGGTTGGTGATGCAGGTTACGCCCAGGTCCAGGGAGGTGCGCCGGATCGCGAAGCCGTCCTGCTGAGCCCGGCCGCCCGAGGGCGTGTTGATGACCAAGGTCACGGCCCGCTGGCGCAAGAGGTCCACCGGATCCGGCTTGCCCTCGCCTATCTTAAAGACCCGCTTGGTGGATATGCCATGGCGCTCCAGGTGAGCATGGGTGCCCTTGGTCGCGTGCAGGGCAAAGCCCATCTGGCGCAGGGCCGAGGCGATGGGCAGGACCGCGGACTTGTCCTCGTCGCGCACGCTGATGAAGACCGCGCCTGAGACAGGCAGGGCCGTGCCGGCCGCGGCTTGGCTTTTAATGAAGGCCCGGGGAAAGTCGCGGTCGATGCCCATGACTTCGCCGGTCGACTTCATCTCCGGGCCCAGGCGCGGATCCACGCCCGGGAAGCGGTTGAAGGGCAGGACCACCTCCTTCATGGCCGCGTAAGGCAGGGCCGGCGGCCGTCCCGTGCGCAGGGCCCGGGGCAGCAGGCTCTTGAGTTTGGCGCCTACCATGACGCGCGCCGCGAGCTTGGCCAACGGCACGCCGGTCGCCTTGCTGATGAAGGGCACGGTGCGCGAGGCGCGCGGGTTGGCTTCAAGCACGTAGACCACGTTGTCCTTGATCGCGAATTGGATGTTGATGAGGCCCCTGACGCGCAGGCCCCGGGCCAGGCGCCGGGTATAGTCCAGGACGGTTTCGATCTGCTCCGGGGTCAGGGAATGGGGGGGCAGGGTGCAGGAAGAATCTCCGGAGTGGATGCCGGCTTCCTCTATATGCTCCATGACCCCGCCGATGTAGACCTCCTGGCCGTCGCATACCGCGTCGACGTCCACCTCGGCCGCGTCGCAGAGGAAGCGGTCGATGAGCAGCGAGGGATGCGCGTTGGGACGCAGGATGCGGCCCGCGTAGCGGCGCAGGCCGGCCTCGTCATAGACGATCTCCATGGAACGGCCGCCTAGAACGTAGCTGGGCCGCGCCATGACCGGATAGCCGATGCGGCGGGCGATGCGCAAGGCCTCCACGGCGCTGGCCGCGATGCCGTGCGCCGGCGCCGGCACGCCCAGGCGCTTGAGCAGGGCGCCAAAGCGCCGGCGGTCCTCGGCCGCGTCGATGGCCGAGGGCGGGGTGCCCAGTATCTTCACTCCGGCGCGGGCCAAGGGCAGGGTGAGGTTCAACGGGGTCTGGCCGCCGAACTGCACGATCACGCCCGAGGGCCTCTCCAAATCCAGCACCTCGAGGGTGTCTTCCAGGGTCAAGGGCTCGAAGTAGAGGCGGTCCGATGTGTCGTAGTCGGTCGACACGGTCTCGGGATTGCAGTTGATCATGAGCGTCTCGAAGCCCGCCTCGCGCAGGGCTTGGCAGGCGTGCACGCAGCTGTAGTCGAATTCTATGCCCTGTCCGATGCGGTTGGGGCCGGAGCCGAGGATGGCGATCTTGCGCTTGGAGCGAGAGGGACGGGTCTCGTTGCCGCCCTCATAAGTCGAGTAGAAATACGGGGTGTGGGCGGGAAACTCCGCCGCGCAGGTGTCTACGAGCTTGAATCCCGGCCGGATTTTCCAGCGCCGGCGCAGGCCGCGCACGCGCGCCTCGCTTTGTTTCAAAAGGCGCGCCAGGGCCCGGTCGGAGAATCCCAGGGCCTTGGCTTGGCGCAGCAGCGCGCAATCGAGCTTTTCGCGGCGCAGGCGGGTTTCGAAATCCACCAGCTCCGCCATCTGGGCCACGAACCAAAGGTCGATGGATGAGGCCTCGGCGATTTCCTCGGCGCAAAGCCCGCTTTTCAGGGCGGTCTTGATCCAGAAGATGCGGTCCGGCCTCGGCGCGGCCAGGGTCACGAGGAGCTTTTCCCGGCGTTGGGCCAAGGGCAGTCGCGGGCCCGGGGCGGAGTCGAAACCGTCGCGGCCGGCTTCCAGGCCGCGGAGGGCTTTTTGCAGGGACTCCTTGAAGGTGCGGCCTATGGCCATGACCTCGCCCACGGATTTCATGGCCGGGCCGAGGTCCGAAGGTTCGTCGGCCGCATAGAACTTTTCAAAGGCGAAGCGCGGCACCTTGGTCACCACGTAGTCGATGGCCGGCTCGAAGCAGGCCGGGGTTTTGCGCGTGATGTCGTTGGGGATTTCGTCTAAAGTGTAGCCCACGGCCAACATGGTGGCGATCTTGGCGATGGGAAAGCCCGTGGCCTTGGAAGCCAGGGCCGAGGAGCGCGACACGCGCGGGTTTATCTCGATGATCACGCGGCGGCCCGTGCGCGGCTCCACGGCGAACTGCACGTTGCAGCCTCCGGTCTCCACGCCCACGGCCGAGACCGCGGCCTTGGCGTCGTCGCGCATGGCTTGGTACTCGCGGTCGCTTAAGGTCTGGGCCGGGGCCACGGTGATGGAGTCGCCCGTGTGCACGCCCATGGGATCGAGGTTCTCGATCGAGCAGATCACGACGAAATTGTCCTTGCGATCGCGCATGACCTCGAGCTCGTATTCCTTCCAGCCGAGCACGGACTCCTCCAGGAGCACCTTCTTGACCGGGCTGGCGGCCAGGGCCGCGGCCGCTCCGCTGACCAGTTCGTCGAGGTTGTAGGCGATGCCGCCCCCGGTTCCGCCCAAGGTAAACGAGGGCCTTATGATGACGGGAAATCCCAACTCGCGCGCGGCTGACTCGGCTTGGGCGATATCCGTGGCGATTTGGCTGCGCGGCACGGACAGACCGATTTTCTGCATGGCGGCCTTGAAAAGCTGCCGGTCCTCGGCGCGGCGGATGACTTCCAGGGGCGCGCCCAAAAGCTCGACGCCTAGTCGCTTGAGAATACCCCGCTCGGCCAGGGTCACGGCCAGATTGAGCGCGGTCTGGCCGCCGATGGTGGGCAAGACGGCCTGGGGGCGTTCGCGTTCCAGTATCTTCTCGAGGTAGTCCGCGTTGAGGGGCTCGATATAGGTGCGCTGCGCCAAGCCCGGATCGGTCATGATCGTGGCCGGGTTGGAGTTGGCCAGCACCACTTCGTAGCCCTCGGCCTTGAGGGCCTTGAGCGCCTGGGTCCCGGAATAGTCGAATTCGCAGGCCTGGCCGATGACGATGGGCCCCGAGCCTATGACCAGGATGCGGCGGATGTCAGAGCGCTTGGGCATACGGCCTCCTCTTTGCGCCGGCGCGGCTGGCGAGCATCAAGTCCCGGAAGCGCTCGAAAAGATAGCGGGAGTCGTGCGGTCCGGCCGAGGCTTCGGGATGGTACTGGACCGAGAAAGCCGGCAGCCGGCGATGGGCCAGGCCCTCGCAGGTCCGGTCATTGAGGTTGACATGCGTGCACGCCACGGCGCGCGGCAAGGAATCGGGGTCTACGCAAAACCCGTGGTTTTGGACCGTGATCTCCACGCGCCTGGTCAAGAGGTCCATGACCGGGTGATTGGCGCCGTGATGCCCGAATTTAAGCTTGAAGGTGCGGCCGCCCAAGGCCAGACCCAGGATCTGATGGCCCAGGCAGATTCCGAAAAGCGGCAGGCGCGCCGCCAGCAGGCCGCGCGCCGTGTCCGCGGCCTGCTGCAAGGGTTCTGGATCGCCCGGGCCATTGGAGAGCAGGGCGCCGTCCGGCCGCAGGGCGAGGATGTCCGAGGCCTTCGTGCCCGCCGGAACCACGCTGACGCGGCAGCCGAGCTCCTCCAGGCAGCGCAAAATACCGCGCTTGACGCCGAAATCCAGCACCACGACATGCAGCCCGCCGGTCCGGCTCCAGCTGTAGGCTTTGGCGCAGGACACGCTTTCGGCTAGATTGCGGCCGGACATGCGGGGAAGGCGGCGGGCCGCGGCCACTAGGCGCCGAGGCGACTGGCAACGGGAGGAAAGGATCGCGCGCAGCGAGCCTTTCTCGCGCAAGATGCGCGTGAGCGCCCGGGTGTCGATCCCCTCGATCGCGGGCACGTTGTGCCGCTTGAGGAAATGCCCGAGCGATTCGGTTGAGCGCCAGTTGGAGGGGGTCTGGCAGAGCTCGCGCACGATAAAGCCCTCGAGATGAGGCTGGGAAGACTCGTCGTCTTGAGGATTGATCCCGTAGTTGCCGATGTGGGGATAGGTCATGGCCACGAGCTGGCCTTTGTAAGACGGATCGGTGAGCACTTCCTGATAGCCGGTCATGGAGGTGTTGAAGACCAGCTCGCCCGTCGCGTCGCCGTCGGCTCCGCATGAAAAACCCCGGAACACGGTGCCGTCTTCCAGGGCCAAGAGCGCGGGTCGCATCATGGAGGGCTCTCTCATTTTACCGTTTCGCGCGAAGCAGCGCCACCTTGCCCTTGAGCAGGGACTTCCAGGCCGAGTGCAGGCGCTCGCGTTCGCGACGGATGCGTTGAACCTGCTGTCGGCGTTCCCTGTTGATGGCTGGCCAGTCAGGATTCCCCGGGGCTCCGGGAGAGTCGGGCAGCTCCGGTTTTATCGGGCCCAGGCTTTGGCCGGCCCGGGCCGCCTGGGCCACGCTGCGATAAGCCTGGCGGAAGGGCACGCCCTGGCGCACGAGGCTTAGGGCGGCCTGGGTGGAGAGCATATCCGGGGTCACTACGGCCCCGCAACGGGCGCGGTCGACGCTCAGGGCTTTGGCCAGTCGGCAAGCCATCCCGAGCATGGCGCGCGCCGCGGCAAAGGCGTCCATGAGCGGACCCTTGCTGAGTTGGTAATCGCGGTGATATCCGGAGGGCAGCGCGCCCAGGGCCAGGACCTGCGCGAGCCAGCCGCTAAAAAGCGCGGCGCGGCCCCGCGTGAGTTCCGCCACGTCGGGATTGCGCTTGTGCGGCATGATGCTGCTGCCCGTAGTGAAGTCCTCGCCCAGGCGCATGAAGCCGAACTCCGTTGTGCTGAAAAGCGATATGTCCCAGGCCAGGGTCGCGATATCCCTGGCGAGCAGGGCCAAAGCCGAGAGCGCGGCCGCCTCGAGCCGCGGCCGGCTGCTCTGCACGCGCAAGGTGTTGCGCTGCACCCGGGAAAATCCCAGAAGTCGAGCCACGGCCGGTCGCGGCAAGGCCAGACCAGAGCCGAACCCGGCCGCGCTGCCCAAGGGACAAGAGTCGGCCTGGTCAAAAGCCGAGCGCAGGGAAGATAGATTTTCGAGGAAGGCTTCTGCATGCGAAGCAGCCCAGTGCCCCACGGTCGTAGGCATGGCGCGCTGCAAATGCGTGTAGCCCGGCATCAGGTCCTGGTCGTGGTGTCTGCCGAAGCTCTCCCAGGCTTGGCAGGCTTGGCAGCAAAGCTCCTGGAGCTCGAGGAGCCGGTCCTTGAGCCAGAGCCGCAGGTCCACCTGGACCTGGTCGTTTCGGCTGCGCCCCGCGTGGATCTTGGCTCCGGTTTCGCCCAAGGCTGTGGTCAAAAACTGCTCGACCGCGGTGTGCACGTCCTCCTGGGCCGCGGTCACGGTGAAGTATTGACGCTGCGCCATGAGGTCGCTCAAGGTATCGCGCACGTCTGCGAGCTCCCGGTCCGAAAGCAGCCCTATGGACTTGAGTCCTTCGGCGTGGGCCAGTGAGCCGTAGACCTCGAATTCCAGCAGCTCCGCGTCGCGCCTGGGGTCGTCGCCGACCGTGTAGGCCTCTACCGCCGAGTCCAGATCGGCCGTGGTCTGCCAGAGCTTAAGCCGCGGCGAAATATCGGCGCATGAGTTCTTCATAAAAATCGACGCCCTCCTCGAGTTCCGCGACTGCGATGTATTCGTCCGGCGTGTGAGACCTGCGCGAATCCCCGGGCCCGGCCTTGATGGCCGGGATGCCCTTGAGAAAGACCCAGTCGGAAAGAGTGGGGGAGCCGAAGGCTTGGGACTGGGGACGAGCCGCCAGGGAGGCCCGGACGATGGGCTCGGCCGGATCCGTGGACACGGCTTCCAGCCGTTGGGAGCGCACTGTGACCTCGCTTTTCACCCGGCCGCGCACCAGGGAGACGATTTCTTCCGGCCTGTAGCTGGGCGTGGTGCGGATATCGATCACCATGCGGCAGCTGTCCGGGATCATGTTGTGGCAAAGGCCGCCCTGTATCTGCGTGACGTTAAGCGACGGCCGTCCCAAAAACGGATGGTCGCGTTCCCAATTTAATGCGCCCAAAGACAGGATATCCCGGGCCGCGGTCTCCACGGCGTTGCTGCCTCCCCCCCAAGCGGCGTGGGCAGCGCGGCCGCGGCTGGTCAGTTCCAGGACGATGAGGCCCTTTTGGGCGATGGCCGGGGACAGTCCCGTGGGCTCGCCGACCACCGCGGCGTCGGGCCGGGGCAAGTCGGGCAGCAGCGTCTGCAGGCCCTGGCCATTGATCTCCTCTTCGCAGGTGGCGGCCAGGCATAGCCGGCCGCGGGGCCGCGGCCCGGCGTTGAACACCCGCTGCGCGGCCAGGATCATGGCCGTAAGGCAACCCTTGGCGTCGTTGGCGCCTCGGCCGTAGAGGCGGCCGTCCTGAAGCTGGGCGGCCAGGGGATCCTTGGACCAGCCGTTTCCGGCCGGGACCGTGTCCGTGTGGGAATTGAACAGCAGCAGGGGGCCTTGGTCGCCCAATATTGTCCAGAGGTTGCGGCCCTGTCGCCGGGCCTGCCAGCCCATTTCGCCGAAGAGCGTTTGCAGCCGGTTGACAAGGGCTTCTTCCTGCCCGGTAGGCGAGGCGATGCGGACCAGTTCGCGCAGCAGTTCGACCGGGTTCATGCCCCGGCCGCGGGCGCGGGCAGCTCGCTGTTTTGGTAGGCCTCGCGCTCGCAGCGCTCCACGATCATGGTGCCGCAGCCCGCGTTGGTGAAGACCTCGCGCAGCAGGGCATTGGGCTTGGTGCCGTTGATGATGTGGGTGCGCCGCACCCCGTCGCGGACGGCGCGCAGGCAGGCCTCGACCTTGGGCAGCATCCCTCCGGAAAGACCGCCGGATTTTTTCAGGCGCTCGATCTCTTCTGCGTCCGTGTAGGGGATGAGGCTGGCCGGATTCTTGACGTCGGCCAATAGTCCGTCGGCGTCGGTGAGCACGATGAACTTCTCCGCGCCGAGCGCGCGCGCCATGGCCTCGGCTATGGAGTCGGCGTTGACGTTGTAGATCACTCCGGCCTCGTCGCTGGCCAAGGACGCGATCACGGGCAAGAACCCGCCGTCGAGCAAGACCTTGAGGACCGAGGCGTCTACGGAGACGACATCGCCGACAAAGCCGAAATCCACGGACACGGGCGGCTCTCCCGGCGCGGGCGCGATGAGGCTGACCGGCCGGCGGCGGACCGTGACCAAGCCGGCGTCCACTCCCGAGAGCCCGACGGCCGGGGTGTGGTGGGCGCGCAGCCGCGCGAGCAGGTCGATGTTGAGGCTGCCGGCGTAGACCATTTTGGCCACCTCGAGGGTGGCTTCGTCCGTGACTCGGCGGCCCGCCACGATATTGGTCTTAAGCCCCAGGCGGCCGGAGAGTTCGGTGGCCTGCTTGCCCCCGCCGTGCACGAGCACCAGGCGTATGCCGAGCTGCTGGAGGAGCGAGATGTCCTCGGCCAGATTGTCGCTCCAGTCGCGGCGGGAGAGGACGTTGCCGCCGACCTTGATCACGAATATCTTGCCTTTGTAGAGGCGCAGGTACGGGAAGGCTTGCCGGAGCGTGATGGAGGCGTCTAGCATAAGGACTCCTGCGGGGCTTGGCGTTGCGAGGCCAGCAGGGCCAGCAGCACGGCCTTGCTGGTGTGCAGGCGGTTCTCGGCCTGGTCTATGACGATGGAAGCCGGGCTGTCTAGGACCGCGTCTTCGACGATAAGGTTGCGGCGCACCGGCAGGCAGTGCATGAAAAAGGCGCTCTGCGTGCGCCGCATTTTCTCGGCCGTGACCATCCAGCGGCGGCGAAACTCCGCGTCCTGGGGCGGGGGTTCGCCGTAGCGGGAGATCGAGCCCCAGCTCTTGGCGTAGACCACGTGGGCGCCGTCATAAGCCTCCGGGACTTGATCGGTGACCTTGAGCTGGCCGTGGTTTTCATCGCAGCGGCGCGCGATGCGCTGCATGATCTCGGGGTCCAGATCATAGCCCTCGGGTCGGGCGATGGTCACGTTCATTCCTCCCGCGGCCGCGGCCTCGGCCGCGGATGCGGGCACGGCTTGGGGCAGGCCCTTGATGTGCGGGGCCCAGGTCAGCAGAAAGTTCTTGCGGCGGGGCTCCATGCGCTCTTGGATGGTCATGAGGTCGGCTAGCCCCTGGCAGGGGTGGCTGGTGGCTGACTCCAGGTTGATGACCGGCACTTCGGAGTATTTGCGAAAAGCGCGCAGAAAGGGCTCGAGCTTGTCTTGCTGCCAGCTTTTCCCTTCCGGGAAGGAGCGCAGGGCCACGGCCTGGCAATAGCGGGCCAGCACCGGGACCGCTTCCTTAAGATGCTCGGCCGCGGGGCCGTCCATCACGATGCCCTCGCGGTGTTCCACTTTCCAAGTGTCCTGGCCCAGGGAGAGCACGACCGGATGGCCGCCCAGGGCCGCGGTGGCCACCTCGAAGGAGACCTGCGTGCGCAAAGACGGATTCATGAAGCAGAACGCCACGCTGCGTCCGGCCAGGGGCAAATCCGGCAAGGGGGATTTTTTCAGGCGCAGGGCCGCGGCCACGAGGCCTTGCAGCTCCGCGGTCGAGTGTTCGTGCAGATGTGTGAAATGTTTCATTATGGATTGCTCGCGCCCTTGGCCGGGCGTGCCTCCCAGATATCCGAGAGCGCGCCGCGCAGCAAGGCGAGCTCCTTGGCGGTGACGGTCAGCGGCGGCAAAAGGCGGATGACGCGCGGATCCTGGCTGGAGCCGACCAGGATGCGTCGCCGGAGCAGGCCGTCGCGCACTTCTTGCGAAGGCTTGTCGAGGACCAGGCCCAGGAGCAGGCCTTTGCCCCTGATCTCGCGCAGCGCCGGGAAGACCAGGGTCCGGCGCGCCAGGGCTTCCATGCGCGCGGCGTTGCGCCAGAGCCGGCGCTGGGTCAATATCTCCAGGGTTGCCAGGATCGCGGCGCAGGCCAAGGGACCCCCGCCGAACGTCGAGCCCAGGTCTCCGGATTTTATCCGGGCCGCGGCCCTGGGACCCGCCAGCACCGCGGCGCAGGGCACGCCCGAGCCCAGGGCCTTGGCAAAGGTCAGGATGTCGGGTTCCACGTCAAAGGCTTGGGCCGCGGTCGGCGCGCCCAGACGCCCCAGGCCGGTCTGGACTTCGTCAAAGATGAGCATAGTCCCGTGGCGCCGGCAGAGCCGGGCCAGGCCGGAGAGATAGCCCGCGGGCGGCGCCACGATTCCGGCTATGCTTTGTATGGGCTCCAGGATAAAGCCCGCCACGTCCGGACCCAAAGCGGCCTGGGCCGCGGCCAGGTCGCCGAAAGGCACGTGGCTGACGTCGCGGGCCAGACCGTGGGCAGGCTTCTTGTATGAATCGATGCCCGTGGCGGCCAAGGCCGCGGCGGTGCGGCCGTGAAAGGAGCCCGTCGTGGCCAGGATGCGGGCCCGGCCCGTGGCCAGCCGCGCCAGGCGCATGGCGCCTTCGTTGGCCTCGGCTCCGGAGTTGCAGAAAAACACCTGGCTGCCGGCAATGTCGCAGAGCCGGACCAAGGCTTTGGCGGCCTGGGCGCGCACGCGGCTGTAGACGAGGTTGGAATAGAAGAGCAGGCGCTTGGCCTGCTCGGATATGGCGGCGACCACCTCGGGCGGGCAATGGCCGAGCAGGCAGACGGCGTGGCCGCCGTAGAGGTCGAGGTAGCGGTTGCCGGCCTCGTCCCAGACATACGTCCCGCGGCCGCGCGCCAAGGCGAAGGGGAACTTGGCGTAGGTGGGCAGGACGAATGATTCTTCCAGCTTTTTGAGCCGTGTCATGGATAGGGTCCGGCGAAATCCAAGCCCGCGGCCTCGTCGAAGCCCAGCATGACGTTGAGGTTCTGGACGGCCTGGCCCGAGGCGCCTTTGACGAGGTTGTCGATCGCGGCCACCACGCCGATATGTCCGTCGCCGACCGTCGCGTGGATGTCGCAATGATTGCTGCCCAGCACGGCGTTGAGGCTGGGGGGCTGCGAAAGCAGCCGGACAAAAGGGCTTCCTTTATAGGCCGCGGCGTAGAGGCGGCGCAATTTTTCCTCGTTCCATGAGCGGGGCCGGGGAATCTGGCAGACCGCGTAGATGCCGCGCGCAAAAGGCCCGGAGACCGGGATCAATGAGAAGCTCAGTCCGCGGCCTAGAAGGCCCTCGATCTCGGGGACGTGCTGGTGCGCGAAGGGCTTGTAGGCGCGCATGTTGGACCAGCGCGTGGGGTGATGAGCCAAAAGCGACGGCTTGCAGCCGGAGCCCGAGGAGCCGGTCACGGCCGTGACGCAGGCCGCGGCCTTGAGGCCGGCCCGGGCCAGGGGGCCCAGGGCCAGGCACACGGCCGTGGCAAAGCAGCCGGGGTTGGCCACGCAACGGGACTTCTTGATGGCCGCGCGATTGAGTTCCGTAAGGCCGTAAGCGAAGCGGGAGAGCAGCTGGGGCGCGGCGTGGCCGCGGCCGTACCACTTCTCATAGAGCTCGGGCCGAGGCAGGCGGAAATCGCCGGAGAGGTCGATGAGGCGCAGCTTCGCGCCGGCCGCGGCCAGCATATCCGGGGCCGCGCTCATGGACTGGCCGTGGCCGCCGGCCAAGAAGATCGCGTCGAGGCCGCGGGCGTCGATCCGAGGCGAGAAGCGCATATCCGTGCGGCCGCGCAGATTGGGATGCGCCTCGCAGACGGGAAGGCCCGCGTGACTGGAGGAGACGGCGGCGACGAGTTCGATGTGGGGATGGCGCAGCAGGAGGCGGATGAGCTCCCCTCCGGTAAATCCCGCCGCGCCCAGGATGGCGGCGCGGGCGGGGCGGGGGGAGGCCATCAGGGCGCTCCGAAGAGGGCGTGTTCGATGAAGCCGCCGAGGGCCTCGTATTCGATGCGGGCGTTGAGCGCCCGCACGCCGACGCGGCTTTCTATGAAGTGCTTGCCCACGGCGTTGTCCGTGGCCGGGCCGCAGATCACGGAGACCTTTTTTTGAAAATCCCGGCGGTAGAGTTCCACGCTGCCCCAGGCCGCGACCGGATCGGTCGCGCAGATGACGTGGGCCGCGGCCGGGGCCATGAGTTCGGCGTCGCGCAGGATGGGTTGGACCCCGTATTCGCCCATGATGCCGTCGCCCAGCTCCACGACGAGGCAATCGGGCTCCTCGCGGTTTAAAGCGTTGAGCAGGCCCTTGGCCACGGGAACGGCCACGGCCTCGTTGGTGGAGACCACGCCGGCGTCGTTGAAAAACAGGCTCTTGACGGCGCCGCGGTCGTTCATGCTCAGGGTGTCGCGCAGCAGGGAGACGCCGGTCAGCTTGGCGCCGCAGACGCGTCGGCCGCGCCGGGTCAGATAGCGGATGATCTCCCCGCAGGCGAAGGTTTTGCCCGCGTTCATGCAGGTCCCCGCGATATAGACGATGGGCGCCGAGGCCGCCAGGGTCTGGGACCAGGGCACGGCATTGGCGCGGATGGTGGCCGGCACTCCGCGGCGCTCGCCCAGGAAAGGGAAGGAGAGGACTTGGCCCAGGATTTCGGCTTTGAGCGGAGGCCCCAGTTCGATGTTGGTCGAGGTGCAGCGGCCGATCACGCCGCCAAGGTTGAGGATGTCGAGCCGATCGCCAACCTGGATGGAGCCTGGAACCTCTCCGGCGTAGCCGCGAAGGGCGCGTCGGGAGCCCAAAACTCCGGCGATGATGTCGCCGTCGTTGAGGCCCAGCATCCGGCCGTGGACGTCCTCGAGAGTGTTGTAGACGGTCTTGGTGCCGTGGACCCGCGCCGCGACCACGCTGCCTTCCTCGGCGCGGACCTCGTCGCTCAGGTCGGCTTCCCGGCTGACGCGCGCGTTGCGCGTGGCCGAGGCGATCTTGTCGATCTTGATTTTCATGGCGCGGCGGCCGGCTTGGCCGCGGGGCGCGCCAATTGGGCCAGCGTCATGGGCAGGGCGTGCAGCCGGGCAAATCCCGCCGCGTCCGCGCCGCTCCAGAGCCCCGTGGTCTCGCCGTAGGCCGCGGCCTGCGCGGCCATGAGGCTGTGCGGGCTGCGCACGCCGGTCACGGCGAAGCACCCGGGCTCCAGACGCACGCGCGCCTGGCCGGTAACCGTCTCCTGGCTCGAGGCCATGAGGGCTTCTATGTCGCGCAGGGCGGGGTCGAAGAATAGGCCCTCGTGAAGCATTTGTCCGTAGAATTCCGCGAGATGGTTCTTCCAGAATGACTGCCAGCGGGTCAGGACGAGCTTTTCGAGCTCCAGGTGCGCGGCTATAAGCATGAGCGGCGCCGGGGCTTCGAAGCCGATGCGACCCTTGATGCCCAGGACCGTGTCGCCTATGTGCACGCCGCGGCCGAGGCCGTAGAGACGGCCCAGGGCGTGGAGCTTTTCGACCACGGCTACTCCTTTATAGGGTCGGTCGTCCACGGAGACGGGCACGCCCTTTTCAAATCCGATGACGATGTCCATGGGCCGGGCGGCCGCGTCCTTGCCGGTCGAGGGATAGGCCGCGGCCGGCACCTCGGTCCAGGGGTCATGGGTTTCCTTGCCGCCCACGGTCGTGCCCCAGAGGCCGGCGTTGACCGAGTATGTGGAGGTCTTGGCCGGCACGGTGACGCCGTGACCGGCGAGATATTGGGTCTCGCGCTCGCGCGACCAGGCGAGATCGCGCACCGGGGTCATGATCGGCAGGCCAGGCGCCTCCACCCCGAATGCGGCATCGAAGCGGACTTGGTCGTTGCCGGCTCCCGTGGAGCCGTGAGCCACGGCGTCGGCTCCGATTCCCTTGGCCACGCGCGCGACGAGCTGCGCCTGCAGGACGCGCTCGGCCGCGACCGACAAGGGATAGACGCGGCCGCGCAGCACGTTGCCCCAGATGAGCGGCACGATAAAGCGGGAGAAGACCTCGTCGCGGCCGTCGATGGTGCGGTGCTGCGCCGAGCCGAGCCGGCGCGCGTGGGCGGCGATGAGGCCCGCCTCGTCCGGAGTAAAACCGCCGGTGTCTACCGTGACGGTGAACACGTCGGCGTTCTTTTCTTTCTGGAGCCACACCAGGCAGAACGTGGTGTCCAATCCGCCGCTGAAAGCCAGAACTATCCGTGGTTTTTTCATGATTGGGGCAGGCGCGCTTTCAGGAATTGGTTCAGGCTTCGGCTGGCGGCGCGCGAGGCCGTGGCCGCGAATACCGTGTCGTCGCCGGCCAAGGTGCCCATCACGCCGGGCAGGCGGGCCTTGTCGAGCGCCAGGGCGATGCGCGCGGCCGCGCCGACCGCGCAGCGGATGACGACCAAGTGGGGGCCGGCTTGGGCCCAGGACTCGACCCAGGCCGCGAAGGGCTGCTCCGGCTGCGGAGCCGCGATCTCGGCCGGCGGGGGCAGGTAGCGGCCGCGGACCTTGATGAGTCCCAGCTGCGCGATGTCGCGAGAGACCGAGACCTGGGTGGCTTTGATGCTGCGCCGCCTTAAGGCGCGCACCAGATCGTTCTGCGTGGCGATGGGCTCGGCCTGGACCGCCTCCAGCACCGCGGTTTGTCGAACGGATTTTCCAGGCCGTGAATCTTTATGCATAAGAAGAGCATAATTATACACCAGCGTGCCGGGGGTTTGTCAATGGGCCGATTCGAGCGGTCGGGAATGCGATCGAACCGGGGCCGTCAATGGACGATGATCCGGGTGCCGATGTAGAGGGCGTCGTAGACTTTCTTGGCCATGGGGGCCTTCATGTTGAGGCAGCAATGCGGGAAGGAATCGTGGGCGGGGCGCTTTTGAGGCGGGGCGTGCAGGATCAGCGGGGTGTTGGTGAAGACCACGGTGCGGCCGAGCGCGTCGCTGCGCGATACGTCGCCGATCTGGGGCGGGGTCCATGCGAGTTTGCCATCCTGGATCTTGACCTCCCCGCGCTCCGGGTGGGCATAGAATTCCTTGGAGGTGACTTGGGCGGCGCGCGGGGTCTTGGGAGTGGTTCCCCGCAAGACGTCGCCCCAGCAGGAGAGGCTCTCGAAAGGGAAATCCTTGACCACTTGATCGCCGCGCATCACCTTGATCTTGTCGGTGAACGAGTCGATGACCAGATAGGTGTCCAACAGTTCGAGCTGCTTTTCCAGTTGGCGTCGTTCCTCGCTCAAGGCGAGCCGTTCCTCATAATATTTTTTCTGCTTTTGGGCCAGTCCCACCATCGCGGCCTTCATTTTTTCCAGGTCCGAGGCCTTGAGAGCGTTGAGATTTGAGATCGATTCGAGGGCGGCTTCGGCTTCCTCTATTGTAGGGGCGCTGAGGCGCGCCAGGTCGGCGTCCGCGGCCGCGAGTTTGCGGTCCAGGCCCCTATCCAACGTGCCGAGCATGGCCAAAAGCGCCAGGCCGGCCGCGAAGCCGGCCAGGGCCGAGACCTGTTGCTGGCTGGCCCGGACAATGAATGAGTGCAGGCGATCCAGGAGGCAGTCCATCTTTTGCAGAGCCTGCCGGGCCCAGCCTTTGGCTTGACCCAGCCAGCGGAGGCACGGCCGCGCATCAGTAGACATAAACCTTGGCCCCGGCGGGCACGATCTTATAGACCTGCTCGAGATCCTTGGCTCCCAGCCGGATGCAGCCGTGCGACACGGGCTGGCCCAGGACCGCTTCATTCTTGGTGCCGTGGATCAGGTAACCGTTGCCGATGGAGAGGAGATACTGGCCGAGCTCTCCGGCTACCATGCGCGATTGGTCGTCCGGAGGCGGGATGGGTTCCTTGGCCTCGACGAAAGCCCAATCCGGCTTGATCCAGATGGGGTTTTCCGTCTTCCAGATGACGGAGAAGACTCCTTTTGGGGTGTTGAAGTCCCAAACCCGGCCGGTGGGCTTGTCGCGCAATTGCCCGCCTCTGCCCACGGAACAGTTGGCCTCGAGCAGGAGTTTAAGGCCGCGCTTGACGTAGAGCTTGTTGGCCTTGGTGTCGACCAAGACGTAGCGCACCCCGGCCAGGCGCGCGTTGATCTTGCGGCGCTGCGCGGTGACCTCTTCCTGGAGAATGTTCTGCATCTTGACGAACCGCGTTTGTTCGGGCAGGAGGTTGGGCAGGTTCTGCCAGAAGTCCATTTGGGAGGCCAGTTCCCGGCCGTAGCCGAGTTGGCGCCGGTATTCCTGTACCAGGTTGTTGATCTTCGCCGTTTTTTCGTCGATCGAGCTGGTCCGCCGGCAGATTTCCGCCAAGGATCGGCCCGCGTGCGCCAGCAGGGTGATGCCGACCAGGCAAAACAGGCAAGTAAAATAGAAGAGAATGAGGGTGGCTCTTCTATCCGGAGGCTGGTTCATCGCGTTTGGCGCGTCAGCGTGCGTTCATACTCTATTTTATCGCGGAAGGACTGTCCAGCCGGCCCAGGTTTTCCGGCGCGCATGCGCGCCGGGTTCTGGGTCCGTGGACCCGGATATTCGTAGGTCATTTGCCCGCCAACCTTTGCCCTGTTGACCTACGGCGCATGGGCGGGGTGTTATCTAGAATTCTTTCACCATGAAGAAAAAATTTTACCTCATCCTATCCATTCTTATCGCCGGTCTGGCTTGCGGGCTGGGCGGTCGCGACGCCTCGGCCGTAGGTATGGCGCGCGGCGCCGTCATCAGGGCCTCGGGTCCGCAGGTTCGGGGGTTGATCTCAAGCCCCTTGCGCTCGCCCACGCCGCGGCTTTTGGGCGCATCGGTTCTTCCCCTGGCCGTGCTGGCGGGTCCGGCGGCCCTGACCGCGCAGGTCGGGCCCGCGGCTGGTATAGCGGCCCAAGCAGCGGCCTTGGTCGCCCCCGCGGCGGCGGGCAGCGAGAAACCGACGCTTTTTGAAAATCTCTCCCAAGAACTGCCGCAATTGAGCGAGATGCCGACCCAGGGGCTTAAGTCCGCGGCCGACGATGATTTCGCCGCTCGCTTGGGAGGAAAAGCGGCAGCGGCCGTGTCGCAGGACGATCCTTCGTCGCCCGCGGAGATCATCGTCACCGTGCCGGAGGGCGCCGGCTTGACCCGAGACATAAACCGCGGGCAAACCCGGGAGCCTTGGGCCCAAGGCCAGATCGCGCAGATCGGCATCAGCCAAAATGATCTGGCGCGTTATCATGCCAGTCTTTTCGGAGGGGTGAGCAAAATCAACACTTTGATCTTCAAGGCCCCGCGCCAGGACGGGCAGGCCTTCATCGCTTTCCTTTCGGCCAAGGGCTATGAGGCGCGATTCGGCAAGATCATCCCCAAGCCCGAGCCCATCGTGGTCATGGCGCGCAAGGTGGGTCTCGCGGAAATGGCCTCCATCATCCGCGCCGATCGCCTGCAGAAGGAGCTTAAGAAGGTCCTGGGCGAGCCTCGAGCGGCCGCGGCCAAGCCGTCCGGCCTGTCCGCGGCTTGGCAGTGGATTAAGGCGCGCGCGCGACGCGCCTTTCTGGGCGTCGCGCCCGCTAATCCGGACCTGCCTTGGGCCATATTGGACGGCTACTCCTGGATCAAGCATCCGTTTCTCAAGGGCCATTTCACCAAGGAGGTCGACAATTCCAGCGATGGGGGGTCGCACGGCACGCACACGGCCGGCACGGTGGTGGGCATGGATATTTTCAACTTCAGCGGTCGGGCCTACAATATTTTTCCGGGTGGCGACGCCACGGAGGGCGACATCCTGCTCAAGCTCAACGCGGCCCAGGCCGACGGCGCCCTGGCCACCACCAATTCCTGGGGTGACACGACCGGCGATCCCAAGGACCCCATCGCCCAGCTTTTCGTCAAGCAGGCGGCCGACGGAATGCATCACAGCATATCAGCGGGCAACTCCGGGCCTTATCCCAACACGATCGGCGGGCCGGCCATCGCCACCTACGAATCCGACCTTGCCATAAACGGCAAGGTCGTGGGCAAGGTCAAGCGCATCAAGGCCATTGCCGCGACCGAGGCGGACATGAAGACCGCGCGCTTCTCATCCCGCGGCCCGGGCAGCCGGACCACGCAGAGCCAACCCGACCTTTACAAGGATTACTCCATGAAGCCGGATGAGGCCGGAGTGGGGGTCAATCTTGTAGCCCCCGTGCCCAATGGCCCGATGGTTCCGGAACTCGGGGGCCCGGGTCAGGCCATGTCCGGCACCTCGATGAGCAATCCGGGCGTGTTCGGCGGCTTCATGCTGCTGAGCCGCGCAGTGCTCGTGCTGCTGGCCGACTATCTGCCGCAGCTGCCTGAGAAGGAGCTGAAGATTTTCGCCATGGACGTGGCCCGTTACGCCATGACCCAAACCGCGCGCCGCATCGAAGCGCCTGAGAACCAGGGCGACGGCTTTATCGACGTGTGGGAGGCCTTCCAGTTCTCGGCCAAGCTGCTCAAGTCCTCGGCTCACGGCTCCGTAAAGACCGCGCTCAGGCAAGGAGCGCGGCGGCTGATGGGCTTCTGGACGCCGGGGGCGGCCTAGCGGCTTGCGATCTTGTATGATGTCTATGCCGGGGCACGGCCTGGCGACATGACCAAGATCAGGATTTTTCTCGCTGGCATAATCCAGGGCTCCATCGCCGAGGCCAAGATCCACAGCCAGGACTGGCGCGAGCCCATCAAGGCGGCGTTGGCGCGTCATCTGCCCGAGGCTGAGATATACTGCCATTATTCCGAGCACCCCAACAGCATCAGCTACGGCTTGGCGCAAATCAAGGAAACCCTGCAAGACGGCATTGAGAAGGCGGCGCGCAGCAACGTGGTCATCGCCTTCGTGCCCAGCGCGTCCATGGGAACGGCGCTCGAGGTTTACGAGGCGGCTCGCCGCGGGGCCGTGATCCTGACCATCAGCCCCCTGCGCGCCAATTGGGTCCTGCGCGCCTACAGCGACGTCCTGCTGCCCACGCTTGCCGAATTCGAGGCTTTCCTCGCCGCGGGCGAGCTTAAGTCCCTTCTTAAGGCCCGCGGATCCAAGACGGTGCCAGACGTGAACTTGTAGAACTTATTTCAAGTCGCGTAGGACTCTAGGGGCAAGGCAACCTGGGTCCATACTCAACGAGCTGTTCCAGCGCCATGCCGGGGTCAAGACGACTTCTTATGATGTCCGCCGCATTTATTTCCAAGGCGCTCAAATCCGCAGCTCTGTAATCGAAGAGGTCCGGCGTGCGGCCGACGCGAACGCTGATTCTCCGGAATTCCAACCCCTGCTCTGGTCCTCGCGATAAAGGATTCCTTGACAAAGGGCGGTTATCTTGTATAAAGTCACTAAAAGAGATTGTAATAGAGCTTTTGATAAAGTGACTAAAATAAAGACTCAACTTGGATCGCTGGAGATTCCGCCGCGCGGGAAATGCCGGTGGCTTCAAGAGGCCCTGGGCGTTTCGGACCCGGAAATGCAGCTGGCCTTGAACATCCACAGCTACACGACCTTGCGGCGCTGGCGAAACGATGAGACGGATCAGGAAGTCTCGGAACTCAAGCGCTTCGATCTGTTGCTGGAACTGGCCCGGCTGGCCAAGGAAGCCATGAGCGCCGCGGAGTTGCGCGTTTGGATGAGAACGCCGCAGCAGCGCCTGGGGGCGACGGTGCCCTGCAAGGTGCTGGGCGACTTGGCTTCGCTTAACAGAATCCTTCAGGCATTGCGCGACCTCCCTAGGCGGCGCCAGTGAGATATTTCAAGCGCTGGATGCTGGCAATGGGATGCGGCCTGCTGGCGCTGGCCGGCTGCGCGACGCAGCGGCCCAGGCAATGCGAGCGCCTGCACGTGATCCCGGATGCGGAGGTGGAGCAGACTCTGCGATCTTATTTCGGAGAGGCTCTGAGCCTGACCAAGGCCCTGGCCAAGCGGGCGGCCTCTATCATCGAAAAAAGCTACGCGTCGGACGAGCGCTAGATCCCCGCGCGGCTTTGACGCGGCTTTGACATTGAGCCGCTAGACTCATTGCATCGGGCGCGCCCAGGGAAGGTGCCAAATACTAATCAGGACACTAGCCGCTGCAACGATCGCGGGAGTGCTCCTGGCTCTGACCGGCTGCGCGACGCAGCGGCCCAGGCAATGCGAGCGGCTGCACGTGATCCCGGATGCGGATATGGAGCGGACGCTGCGATCCTATTTCGGAGAGGCTCTGAGCCTGACCAAGGCCCTGGCCAGGCGGGCGGCCTCGATCCTGGAAAAAAGCTGCGCGTCGGACGAGCGCTGGCCTCGGCCGCAACGCTGACGGCTCAGGTTTTTAAGCCGCCGGGGCTGGAGTGTGAGACGGGTTTGAGCGCCGCCGGTTTGGGGACGGGAGAGCGGACCGGCGCCGCGGCCGCGAGCATTCGGCCCAGCAAGAAGAGCAGACAGTTGGTCAGCCAAAGGCCGGCCATATATATTATCCAAGAGGCCCAAACCACGTCGCCTAGCCGGGAACGCTTTATGAAACGACCGCTGCGGGGGGGGTCCAAGCGTTTATCCTTGACCACTGTCGATGGCATACGACACCTCCAGATACGATTAGCCCGGGCCTTTCTATGCGCAAGTCCTTGGGTCGGGTTGGGGCCGGCTTTTTGGGGCGCGGGCGGCAACGCGGCTATTTTCCCCAAGCCGAGGCCCGGGGAATACCTGGGCGCTATAGGCCGTGCCCACGGAAATCGTCTTCTTGCCGCCGGAGCTTTGGGTGTCGAGCACCAGGAGGTCGTTGCCTGCCTCCGGGCCTAGCAATCCCCCGCCCTTCTGTGATGTTTCCGCGACCACCATGAAAGTCTCCTCGGCGTCGAGCCCCAGGGACCGGCTCAAGGCCCTGGCGACTTGTTGCGCCAGGAACACGTCGAAGATGTCCGTGACCCGGATAAAGACCTCGGAGCCGGCGTGGCCCGGATAAGGACCTGAATATGCCGTTTTTTGGCCGCTGCTTATCATGTTTTCCCCTTCCCGTCCGCTTTCCATCCCGCGGCTCGATTGCCGCCGTGCCGAGCGAATAAGGTTAAGGCTTATATGATATGGGGCCAACGTCAAAGTAACATCAAGGCGTCGGCCGGGCAAGCGCCTTTGTCGGCGTTGGGCGGCGGAAACATCAAAGGGCGGTTATTCTATGCTATCATGGCACGAAAGCTAGACAAGGAGAGTCGGATGAGTCTGAAGGTTGTTTGGAACAAATGCCAGGGCAATGTCTGGGCGGATCTCTTTGCCGTGGAATTGGGGCATGCGCATTTTAACGGCCTCGAAGGGGTTTATGTCATTTGGCACGGAGGCGCCCAGCCGGGGCACGTGAGGGTCGGCTGCGGTTTCATCCGCGACGGCATCGCCAGCTGCCGCAAAGACCCCGCGGTTCTGGCCTTCAAGGATTACCAACTCTACGTGACCTGGGCCAAGATCGATCTGGGCTTCAGGGACGGCGCCGTGCGTTTTCTAGCCAAGACCTTGATGCCCAAGGCCCAAGGCTCTTTGCCCGACGTGCCGCCCTTCCAGGTCAGCCTGCCCAGCGAGGAGCCCGAAGGGGGGCATTCCGGCTCCGACGCGGGACAACCCAGCCAAACTTGGCAAGATCTGGCCGCGAGCGAGGAATTGCCCACGGCCCGTAAAACCGGTCCGGTTCCGCCGCCGGCTATGTCCGTTCAGCCCAAGCCGTCCCCGCGTTTGCTGACGGACATCGTGGATATCCTCAGCCAGTGCGTCCAATACGAGGCCAGCGACGTCTTGCTTATCCCGGGCGAACCACCCATACTGCGCCACGACGGCGCCTTGTTCAAGATGCCCCAGGTCTCGCCCTTGTCGCCGGAGGACTGCAAACGCAGCATCTTTTCCATCCTGGACGAGCGCCAACGAGCCAAATTCGACGCGACCGGGGATTTGGACTGCTCGTTTGCCTTCAAAAACACCCGCTTTCGCGCGAACGTCTATACCCAGCAATTCGGGGTGGCCGCGGCTTTCCGCGTGATCGCGCCGGGGATCCCGACTCCCGAGCAGCTCGGAATCTCCCCGGCGGTCATGAAGCTGGCGGATATGTCCCGGGGTCTGGTGCTGGTCACCGGCCCCACGGGATCGGGCAAGACCACGACATTGGCCGCGCTGATCGAATACATCAACAAACGCAAGAAGAAGCATATCATCACCATCGAAGACCCCATAGAGTTCGTTTTTCAGAACAGGCAGTCCGTGATCGATCAGCGCGAGGTGGGCCAGCACACCGCTTCTTTCGCTCAGGCCCTCAAATACACTCTGCGGCAGAATCCGGACGTCATATTGGTCGGAGAGATGCGCGACAGGGAAACCATAGACCTCGCCATCCGCGCCGCCGAGACCGGACACTTGTGTCTATCGACCTTGCACACTCTCGACGCCCCTTCGACCATTGACCGGATCATTTCCGAATTCCCTTTGGATCAGCGCCAGAAGCTCTGCAATGTCCTGGGCAATGTCCTGGTGGGCGTGGTCAGCCAGGTCCTTCTGCCGCGACGCGACGGCGGTCGGATTTGCGCGCGGGAAGTGATGTTCATGAACTCGGCCGTTTCCACGCTGCTGCGCGACGACAAGGTCCATCAGATCCGCGGGGCCATCGAAAGCAGCGGTCACGAGGGCATGCAGACCTTGGACCAGGCCTTGGCTTTCTTCGTCCAGCAAAAAGTCGTCTCCCTGGAGGAGGCGCTGGTATGGGCCCGCAGCCCGCAATACCTGCGCAGCATACTCGAGACCGCCAGGGCCGAGCGGGCGGCGCAGAAGAGGTAGACGTCGGGGCCTGGCCGAGACCCATATGCCTGATATATTGATTTTCGACGACGATCCCAACATCGCGGCGCTGCTGGCTGACTTGCTGCGCGAGCAGGGGTTCAGCGTGGCGCATTATCCCAGCGCGGACGGCATCATGCAGATTGTCCAGGAAAGCCGCCCTCGCCTCGTGATCCTGGATATCATGATGCCCGGCATCGACGGACTCAGCGCTTGTCGCGAGATTCGATCCAGCATGGCCACCCGGCATGTGAAGGTCGTCGTGATCACGGCCAAACAGTTCGAGCAGGATCGGGCCACGGCGCAGCGTTACGGGGTTTCGCTTTTTGTCAATAAGCCTTTCGATAGGGAAAAGTTGAGGCAGAATATCGGCCGCCTGCTGGGCGACGCTTCGGAGCCCGCGGCGGTCGCGGCCGCGGTCGCGCCCGCGGTCGTCACCCTGCTGCCCATGGGCGTCGTGGTGGAAAGCACGGAGCTTTGGGTCTTGCTGGATGCGGGGCGTGGCCTGGGGGATTGGGTTGCGTCCCACGCGGCATTTCCGCGGATGTGCTGGATGCTGCTGAGCTGCTATGACCAGGCCGCGGTTGAGGAACTCGGAGCCTGCAGCCCGCTTCTGGGCGCCGGCTGCAGCGTTAGGCTGGGAGGGCCGGAAGACGCCGATTCGACTTTGCCCCGTTTGGCGCCTCGGCTATCAACGGGGTTGCCGTTGCATGGGATGAGAGCGCCTCTGGTTTTCCCTCAGCGGCCGAAGAGCACCCCTCTGCTCTATCCCCTGCGCGAAGGAGAGTTTCTCCTGGCTCCGGGGGTCATGGGATTCTCCCGCTATACCCATCATCCCGGATCGGCCCTGGCCTATCGCCTGGAACTGCACGGGCGCAAGCTGGTCTATTGTCCCTACAACGACATTCGTCCGGACAGCGCCAGTTGGAATCAACACGAGTTCAATAAGTTCCGGTCGCTGTTCGCCGGGGCTGACTTGCTTATTCATGGTTATGCGCCCCGCTCCCCCCAGCCGCAGGCGGGCGCCGGCTCCTGGGAGTTGGTAGTGGACATGGCGGCATGGGCCAAGGTGCGCAATCTTTTTCTCATGCCTCCGGCCGGGGATGCGGCCCAGAACCTGGGGCAGCTGGCCCAGCAGCGCTCCGTGGCGCGTCAAAGCGATATGAGCTGCGCCGTGGCGCGTCCGGGCACGACCATCGTTCTCTAGCCATGACATAGCCCTGGCTTGCATTTGACATGGGCTTGATCTTCCGGGGCAATACTATGGGAAAAGAAGGCGCTCCATATGATTGCCTGCGTGGCGAGGATGGTGGCGGCGGGGCTTATGGCGGGTCTGGTCGCGGGTTGCGCGACGGCTCCCGTGCGGGATTTTCAGGCGCGCCAGGACTGGGCGCGGGCGATCATCGGCAACTGGTCAAATTTTTCTCGGCTTTCTGCCGATAACCTCATGGAGCGCTACGGACTCCCGGATCGCATAGAGTCGGGCCGGTTGCTCTGGCACGGGAGGGGGCCTTGGAAAAGGATCGAGGTCTGGGACGTCATGCCGTTTTACGGTTCGGATCTGGGGCCGGACAATTTGGAGCAGACGATCTCTTATCCCGCGGCGTCCTCCAAGCGCAAGGAATTGGCGGCTTTCAGCAAAAAGTTGCGGGTATCCAAGGATGGAACGGAACTCTCGGCCCGTTCCACCGGAGAGGAGCGCAATTTCCTGGCCCTTAATTTGGCTGACGAAATAGTCAGGGGGCTCAAGGAGCCGGTGGGAGCCCGGCGTTTCTATGACTTGACCATCCAGCTTGCGGCCGCGGGCCGCTCATCGCGCTATATGCAGGGGCTTTTGTTCATGCCCGGCCCGGCCCAGCGCTAAGGGCCTCCTATGCGCGGCGGCCCGTGTGGTATGATAACTGCGCAAACCCATGGAATGCCTCTTTAGGCTTATAAGCTCAGGTTGGCGATTGCAGTCCACGCAGGCTTTCCTGCAATCACTGCTTTTGTTGAGCAGCGTCAGCTCGATATTCTGGCTGCTGGCGAAATTGAGCGGCGCCATGATGTTCCTCCTTCACGCCCTTCTCCTCGATGAGCTCGGAAGTCTTCTGGCGGTGTTTTACAACATCATCTTGGCCGTCGTGTTCTCGGCCATCATCTTCCTGGCGGCTTTCATGGACGCCGCGCCCGGGTCCTTGCTGTGGCGGGAGATGGGGGGGTTCGTTTTTCTCTATATCGCCTTGGGCGCCGTCTATGCGGACCGTCCCACCAGGCAGGTCAATGCCTACGGCTGGCCCGGCTACGCGGCGGGCCTGGCGGCCTACCTGCTCTTCGCCATGAAGCCTCTGCTTCTCAAGCGGCCGGAGCTTGTCGCCTTCTATCGTCTTACGGAAGACCTGGGCACGGGCTGGCTCGGCTGGCTGCTGACCGCGGTGATGGTGGCGGGGATCAGCTTGAGGCTGCTTCGGCGCGGGCTGCGGGAGTTGTTTTTCCTGTTGAGCCCGATGTTGTGGTTTTTTGGCGTCATACGCCACCCCCCGATCCGCGTTCGCGTCAGAAACGACGCCGACGACTGATATCTAGTCCGCGTCGCGGACGCGGCGGATTTCCTTTCTCAAAACAATGCCCTCTCGTGTGGTATTATACTTCGTGACTATGGACATGGAAAATCAGATAGCGGACCCCGCTTTTATCGCGGGCGTGGTTGTGGCCGCCGGCGTGCGCGCGGGACCAGCGGCCCCGGAGCTGGAACGCGAATTGGGCGAGCTGGTGCTGTTGCGCTCGACAGAGGAGTTTCCGCCTCCGGACGTCAAGGAAGCGATCCGCAAGCTGCTCAAGAAGGGAGGCTTCAAGCCTTCGGGACGAAACAAGCCGGCCAGCGAGTATTTGGCCCAGGCCGCGCGCGAGGGGCGGTTTCCGCGCATCAACAACCTCGTCGACATCAATAATCTCCTGTCCCTGGAAACCGGGCTGCCCATCAGCCTTCTGGACCGGGCGGCTTTCTCGGGCCGGGCTTCCTTGCGCTACGGCCTGCCCGGCGAGAAATATGTCTTCAACAACGCCGGCCAGGAGATCGACTTAAGCGGCCTGATCTGCGTCTGCAGCGGGCCGGGCGCGCCGCTGGGCAATCCGGTGAAGGATTCCATGGCCGGCAAACTTAAGGCCGAAACCGAGTCCGTCCTTGGCGTGATCTATGCCAGCCGGGATTGCGAAGCCGGCCGGAATATAGCCGCGCACGCGCGGCGCTTCGCCGAACTCCTTCAGAAATTCGGCGGGGCTAAAGAGGCGCAGAATTTTGTCGTTGGGAGACAAACATGAGAAATTCAGGAATCTCATCGCTCGCCTGCCTGTGCCTCCTGGCCGGCGGCTGCGCTACCATGGCCAAGGTCCTGCCTCCGCCCCCGGCCTTCCTGGCCAAGATAGAACTCAAGGGTCCTTACGACAAGGATATTCCGGCGCCATTTGTGGGGCAGCTGCGCGGCGCCAGCCTGGCCTCGGATTGGGCCATTCCCTACATTTTCATGAGCATCGGCCTGCATTTCGAGTCGCTGGGCGACGAGACCAGGACCCTGCATTTCTATGACCAATCCCTGGCCGAGTTCAAGGCGCGCAAGAATTTCAAGGGGGAGGGCTCGGCGTTCAACCGCAAGGTTTTCGCCCTTTATGCCTTTGGCCGGATGGGCGAGGCCTTCGACGCCATCAGGCAAAAGGAGCAGGAATGGCCGACAGCTCCCCTCTCGGCTTTCGTGTCCCACAACTACGGGCACTATTACCTCATGAACGGAGACTATGCCAAGGCGCTATCCTATTTTCAACAGGCCGGCTCCCTTAATAAGGACTTCCAGGGGGATTTCGACCTGCTCATGCTGCGGCGCGACGGCGCCCTGGAAAGCGGCATAGCCGCCATCCTGGCCGAATACGTCCCGCGCATGTCGCGCAAGTACAATCTGCTGGATTTCGACCCGGACACGCTGGCCGCG
Source organism: Elusimicrobiota bacterium (assembly GCA_003452935.1). Classification (GTDB taxonomy): domain Bacteria; phylum Elusimicrobiota; class Elusimicrobia; order UBA1565; family UBA9628; genus UBA9628. The sequence continues at coordinate 228,412 of DMMY01000011.1, read as the reverse complement.
ATCCGCGGCCGTCTCGATGAGGCGACGGCGCAGCTGCGCCGGGTTTTGGAACTCAACAACGCCGTACGGCGGACCAAGCAGGGGGGCTTTGCTCCGGCCGGCGTCTGGCGCGTCATGGAGACCAATGTCTGTAATTTTTTGGGCTTGGCCGCCGGGATCAAGGGGGACTGGCCGGAGGCATTCTCCTTTTTGGAGAAGTCCTCCCGGTTGGCCCGGCAGGAAGGCTACCGAATCGGCGAGGTGGACAGCTTGTTCTTTCTCAACCAGGTTTACCTGCTGAAAAAAGACATCACCGCTGGCCTCAAGGCGGCGCAGGAGCTCAACGAGCTCGCGGACCGCTACCGGTTCCCGTTCTATCAGGTCTGGGCCAAGTTCATCCTCTCCCGCTACCGGACCGGCTTTGGCGACACGCCGGGCGCCATCGTCGTGCTTAAGGAAGCGGTTGCGGTCGTCGAGAGCCAGCGCGCGGGCCTGGTTATCGACGAGCTTAAGGAAACCTATATTTTCAACCGCCAGGTGGTTTATGAGGCCCTGGTGGATCTGCTGGCCCGGGAGGGAGATTTCGCCTCGGCCCTGGATTTCGCCGAGCGCTCCAAGGCCAGACTTCTGGTCGACTTGCTCGCGGGCAAGGATATCAGCCGCAGTCCCGCGCAAGGCGACTTGCTGCGCCAGGAGAGGCAGGCCGGCCAGGAGGTGACGCAGCTGGGCAAGCGTCTGGCGATGGTCCAGGGAGAACAGGGCGCGCGGGCGTTGCTTGCCGGACTGGCAAAGGCCGAAGGCTCTTATCGCGATATCGTGGTCAACATTAAGCGCGCAGATCCGGAGCTTGCCGCCCTGGTCTCGGTCCAATCATCGTCGCCGTCCGCCATCCAGGCGCTTCTTCCCGAGGACACGGCCCTGGTGGACTATTTCGTCGCGGATCAAGACCTTTACATCTGGGCCGTGGACCGTGACAAGGTTCATATGGAGAGAGTCAAGATAAGCCGGGAGCGCTTGCGGGAGCTTGCCCAGGCCTTTCTTCAAGCCCTGACCGCCAGGGACAAGGCCAAGTCAGGGGCTCTTTCCCAGCAACTTTACGATTCCCTGCTCAAGCCCATGATGCCTTTCGTAGCCGCTCCCAAGATCGGGATCGTCGCGCATGACGTTCTTTACTATGTCCCGTTTGCCGCCCTGAGCGATAAGGGCGAGTATTTGGTGGAGAGCCGCTCTCTTTTCAGCCTGCCCAGCGCCGCGACTCTCGAGCATCTGCCGGCCCGCCCGGCCGCGGATAAGCTCCGGGTTCTGGCCTTTGGCAACCCGGATCTGGGCAGCCGGGAGTTGGACCTGGCTTTTGCCGAGGCCGAGGTGGCAAGCATCAAGAAGCGCTTCGCCGCGGCCGCGGTGTTTACGGGAAAAGAGGCGACCAAGAAGAGGGCTCAGGAGATGCTGCCCGGAGAGTTCGACGTGGCTCATTTCGCGACGCACGGCGAGTACCTCGCGGCCGCGCCGCTGCAATCCGGCCTGGTCCTGGCGCCCTCGGATCAGGATGACGGACGCCTGAGCGCGCTCGATATTTTTCGCCTGCGTTTCAAGGGCAGCGCGGCCATCTTGAGCGCGTGCCAGACCGCGCTGGGCCGCTCGTCGACCGGCAGCGAGATCGTGGGGCTTAACCGGTCCTTCCTTTATGCCGGCGCTCCGGCCGTGGTGGCCACTCTGTGGAGCATAGATGACCAAGCGACGGCCGCATTCATGGACTATTTTTACGCGGGCCTGGAAAAGAAGCTGGGCCTGGCCGCAAGCCTCAGGGCGGCGCAGCTCAATATGATCCGCCAGGGCCGGCCGCCCTACTATTGGGCGGCGTTTGTCTTGACCGGCAGAGGCTAGTGGATACTGAGTTGCAGCACGGCCTCGCTCCACTGGCCGGGCTTGGCTTTTTTGGCCTGGACGTGGATGTCGCGCGTGAGGCCGGGCACGTCAGCTTTGACTTCGGCAAACGGGCTCTGCGCGCTGGTCTGCTTGACGAGGCCGCTTAAGTCCACGGCCGGCTCTCGGGAGGCTATGGCCCGGATGATCTCCTTTCCCGCCGGACCGCTTACCGTGAATTCAAATCCCGCCGCCGGGTCCGGGATCATGGTGGTGACGCCCGCCTTGACCGCGTTGTCTTGGGCGTAATGGTTGGGGAATAGGACGCTGACGTTGCCGCTGGTGCCCACGTCGATAAGGGTCAGGTGGCAGTCCTGGTTGGCCCGGACATTGATTTGGAACCGCTCGCCCGCGCCGTAATCGGCCTTGGCGGTCCAGAGCTCCACCTTGAGCGGCTCCGCGGCGGGGGCTGGCGCCGCCTCCTCCGGCAGGGTTTTCTCCAAGGCCGAGCGCAGCGGCTTGTCGGTCTTGAGCTCGGTCGCGGCCGTGGCTAATATCTGTCCGGTTTCCGTTTCGATCAATGTGGCGCGCAAGGCGACGATTTTTTTCTTAGGGACCGTGTACTTGGCCAGCAGCATGACATCCACGCCCAGGAGGCGGCCGGCCTGTTTGGCGCTTTCATCTTCGACGTAGCCGTTCATGCCGAGTTCCCATTCCTTGGCGAGAGCCGCGAAATTGCGGCGGTCCAAGACCTTGAGGTCCCGGCTCTTGGCGGGGACCAGCAGCGCGGCCTCCAGGGCTTCGGCGCACAGGGCGGAAAACTCCGTCATTTGGCCGGCGGGAGAGGATATCTCCCCGATCGCGACGGATTTGCCGCGCAGGGAGCCGGCCTGGGCCAGAAGCCAGGAGACGATTTGCCCGGCCGCTGCGGGCAGGGGGCCTGGCTCCGGGTCGGCGGCCAGGGCCGGGGAGACCGCGGCGCGCAGGATAAGCGCTAGAGCCAGACCGGCCTTGAGAGAGTGCCTCATGTTGTCACCTCGAAAGAGGCATTATATAAAAACATCGCGCCGCGGCGGGGCCGCCGTCGAGGCCCTGCCCGGAGCCGGGCGCCCGACCTCATTGTTTTGACGCTGTTTTGACGGGCGCTTTATAGAATGCTCTGGCTTGGCTGGCCCGGTCTTGAGACCGGGCGCTATGAGCAGGAGGAGCAATGACTACGATTACAACGAAGTCGACGATCCGGGAATTGAAGGCGCAGGAAGTGATGCACCAAGGCTGCATCACGATCAAGAGCAACGCGACGCTCAGCGAGGCATTGGAGAAGATGCGCAAGGCGCAGGTGTCGAGTCTCATCGTGGAGCCCCGGGAGCCGGGGGACGCTTACGGGATTTTGAGCCGTCGGGACTTGGTGGACAGGGCCTTCGTGCCCGGGCCCAAAAGGTTCAATTTTTCCGAGCATCGGGTCTATGAGCTGATGACCAAGCCTCTGGTCACCATCTCGCCGGGCCTCAAGGTGAAGTATGCGGCGCGGATGATGCGGCGCGCGAACGTGCGCCGCTTGCCCGTGTTCGACGGGCAGAAGATGATCGGGATGCTGACGGATTCGGACATCTTCAAGAGACTCTAGCCGCGCGAGGTCGTCGTGCTCCGCGGCCCCTGACGGCGGCGTAACAGCGCCGTCCGTGGGGGCCGCGGTCGCTCCCTACGGTTTGGTCTTGTGCTAAGATAGGCAAGATTCTATGCGACGTTGCCTTAGTGACATCAGCCTCAAGCGCGTCATGACGATCACCGCGGCCGCGGCCGCGACCTTGCTGGCCCTGCTCTGGCTGCTCATCGCGCAGCCCGGCGTGCCCGGGACAGTCTGGCCGGCTCCGGAGGCGGACGCCGGGCGCTTGCGGTCTCATGTCCGGCTTTTGTCCGTGGACATGGCGCCTCGTGACGCGGAGCATCCCGCCAATCTCGACCGCGTCGCCGCCTATGTCCGCGCGCAGTTGAAGGCCTCGGGCGGGCGCGTTTTCGAGCAGGTCTACTGGTTTGGCGAGTGGAATGCGCGCAACCGGCGCGTGGAGCGCGGGCCGTACAGAAACGTCATCGCGGCCTTCGGGCCGGATACGGCCGAAAGACTGGTGGTCGGGGCCCATTACGACAGTTACGGCGTCATGCCGGGCGCGGACGACAACGCCAGCGGCGTCGCGGGGCTGCTGGAGCTGGGGCGCCTTTTGGGCCGCCGGCCGCCGCGCATCCGCACCGAGTTGGTCGCCTTCAGCCTGGAGGAGCCTCCCTACTTCGCCACGGAGTTCATGGGCAGCGCGCAATACGCGGCGCGGCTCAAGTCCCAGGGCGTCCGAGTGCGGGCGATGCTGGCCCTGGAAATGATCGGCTATTTCCCCCGCGCGAGTCAAAGCCAGAGCTATCCCGCGCTCCTGCTGCGGCTTTTTTATCCGTCGCGGGGAGATTTCATCGCCGTCGTGGGAAAGGGGGACTTGAACCGCCTCGTCAAGCGCGCCATGCGCCGGGTTCGCGGCCTGCCGGTTTGCTCCATCGCCGCGCCCTCCGTCCTGCCCGGGATCGATTTTTCCGATCACCGCAGCTTTTGGGCCCAGGGCTATCCCGCGGTCATGATCACCGACACCGCTTTCTACCGCAACCGCAACTACCACACGGCCAAGGACACGATCGAGACTCTGGATTTCCAGCGCATGGCGCAAGTCGTAGACGGAGTCCGGGCCGCGGTGCAGGACCTGGACCGCTGAGCGGACCGGCTCAGTCCTTCCGGGGAAGGTAGCAGTCGAACATCGGCTCCAGGACGTCGAGCTGCTGGGTCATCTTTTTGGCGGTATGCACGGTCAGCGAGGCGAGTGTGTCGAGCCGGACGATCGCGTTGAGGTTGACGTCCTTGGGGCAGATGTTTTTCAGGCGCTGGGCGAAGTGGCGGTTGACGAGGTGAACGTTCTCTATCATGGCGTCGATGCCCTTGAGGTCCCAGTCTCCCGCCTTGCCGTTGCGGGACACGAAGTACTGGGCCAGCAGGTACATGGCCAGGGTCCTGAAGGCGGTCTCCTCCGGGGAGGCGAAAGGCAGGTGGGTCAGCACGTTGGGCCTGAGCAAACCCAGAACCGGGCAGCCGCTGGTGGGCATCAGCACTCCCATGAGAGCCGAGACCCCGTCGGTCAGGGTCGTGCGTTTCTGGAAAGTGCGCCGTTGCGAGATGATGTCGACGATGACCGGTTCGGTGGAAACGGAGTTTTGGAAGACGTCGACTATGTCCATGACGCTTTGCGCGGTCGGGCAGAGCGGATGGCGGCTTTCGTCAAGGGGGCAGTTGGGGCAGCGGCAAAACGACAAGCAGGTCCAGGCGGGATAGTCGGAGCGCTCGCGCGGCCGGACCTTAAGGGTCGTGGAATCGAAATTTACGGGGAATTCTCGAGTCGAGCCATCCTGCAATGTGAAGCGATAAAGGAGGGACGGTTCGGTATCGGACATGATAATAAAGTCTAACAGACCCCCGAAAATTTGGCAAGACCAAATCGTGCCGATTTCGAGCGATCTTCATAACCCTGTAATACGGATTATTCATCATTACTGGGATGCCCTGGTCCCTCGGTTTATTGCTGTTCCTGAGCCTTCTGGCGCCCGCTTCGGCTCGCGGCCGGGGGTTTTCGGATTTGCCGCCAGCTCCGGGCAGCGCGCAAATGCGGGTCTGGCTGCAGGAATTCGTGGACAGGCTTTATCTCAAGGGCTTCCGCCATCTGGGCGACGAGCGGGACTTCGATCACGGCCACTTTCTCTATGACGCCAAATCCCGGCTCGTGGCCATCCTTTATCACACCCAGGAGCTCGCCGGCTACTATCCCCGCGGCAGCGGGTTCGGCTATCTTGACGCCGAGGGGCGCAATTGGATCCAATGGCCCGATGGCGGCGGCATCGAGAGCGCGGCTCATTTCGTGCGCCGCAGCTATCCGGTTTCGGCCGCTTGGGAGTTGTTTCGCCGCGTTGAGCTGCCCAATCTGCGCGCGCACCGCACGATTTTGGATAAGATGATCGCACCTGAGCTCCTGGCCGTGGACGTCTCCAAGACCAGGCAATGGGTTTTCACCAAGGTTCCCTGTCCGCCCGCTTCCGGCCCGGAGGACCCCCGCGTCCTGAGGATCATCCTTCCCACCCGGGAAGAAATTTGCCTGGCTTCGAGCCTGGATTGACGCCTTGGCGCGCCTGGGCCGGGCCGCGGGCCGGGGCTTCCCCGGCCCGCGGGATCATATCCGGGTCCTACGGCAGCGCGGCGCCTTCCTTGAGGGTCGTTTGGTCGAGAAAGCCCGTGTCCGTTTGCGCGGGGAACTGCAGCCGTTGCGTGTAGGGCGACGTCTTGCCGGCCATCATCTGCGCGATGGCGTGGGCATAGAAGCGCCGCGCGTTGGCCACGTCGCGCTTGCCGCGCACGATGTCGTCGGCCAGGTTCAAGGCGAGTATGTTGACTCCCTCGCGATAGCAGCGCGCGCTGAGCAAGCCGCGGGTGCGGTCCACGATCACGCTGCCGTTGAACCGGGCCAGCTCGCCGAGCTTGTAGGCCGGGACCTTGTAGGCCACGGTCTGCTCCAGTACGTCTTCATGTTTGAGCGGGAAGAGGTGCTTTTCGCCGCTTTTGTAAACGATGATTCTCTTCCATGGCCCCTTGTCGTTCCATAACAGGAACTCATTGGTGGCTATTTCGGGCTGGCCGTATTGGTCGAGCATTTGACGGGTTGCTCCATGCGCCGGCTGGCCCCAATCCGTGATGAGATCCATGGCATCGCGCACCTCGCCGGAGGAGCGCATAAAGCCGGGATCAGACATGTTTTCCTGGCCGAGCGCCGGCTTAAGCTGCGCCAGCCCCGCCGCGCCGGCGATGATGACGGCGCACAACAGCTTCTCAATGCGGCATATTTTCATACGACCTCCTTGCTGCTGACTACGATAGTGATAAGGCGATCATAGTCTAAGGCTCGAATGTCAAAGCAAAGGCAATATCTTGCCGAAGGTTGGCGTGATGCCGGCGCGAGCGCCAAGGAGGCAATGCCCACGGACAGGATGAGTGAGAGCCGATGCCTGGCCTGAGTTTGAGCTTCTCGGCCCCTGACCGCGGCGCCCCTCGTTTTCGTGCGGGCCCCGGCCGACGCTTAATTCGTCAAAACTTCATGTAGACGCGGGCCAGCGGGCCGTGGTTTAGGAAGCACTGCTCGGGTTGAAGCGACATGTCCGTGGCCTTTTTCGGGACGCCTTGGAAGGCTTCGCCGATGACCAGGGACACGCCGTAGCCCACGCCCAGGGCCAGGCGCGAGCGGGTTAGGTTTTTCGTCCATTTCATGCCGATGCTCGTGTCGTTTTCAATGAGCCAGTAGCTGGATGAGTCGCTGGTGGCCGTATAGAGCGGGTTTAGGTCCTTGGCGGCCTGATAGGCGTTGGCGCCGAGAGTGGCCCGGCCGATGCCGAAGCGGTCTTCCGTGGCAAAAAACATCGAGAAGCCTTCCTTGCCCGGACGTCCTGGCGACATCCAGTCGGTGTCCGGATAGAGCATGTCGCTGGTGAAGGAGTCGAAGCCGAAAAGAAAGTTGTAAAGGCGTATCTTGTAATTCGGATCATACACGGAGTTCAGCTTGCGCCAGGAGTCTCCGTTGTCGGGGCTGGCCCAGGCCTTGACTTCCACGGGCAGGGCAAAGGATGTGTAACCCGCGCCGATGAACCCGGGCAGGCCCTTCGCCCCCAGGAAGTTCCTGAACCATATGAGCAGGTCCACGTTGCTGTAACGGGTGCTGAAGTCCGAGTGGACCGGCAGGCGGCCGTTGGCCGTGCTGCCGTTCCAGGTCGTGGAACCGCGCAGCTGGCCGCCGCCCGCGCGCAGGTAGAATCTCTTCAGGCCGATATAACCCATGTACTTGTTGGCTTTGCCGACCTTGTTGTTGTCGACCTCGACGTTGGCTCCCACGGAGAGGCCGAGCCTGGAGAAAGACAGGGCGCCTTCGAGCCGGGTATAGGCGGTCGTATTGAAATTATATTTGAGTTTCTCGTTGAAGCCGAAGGCCGAGTTCCACTTGATCAAAGCCAAGCTGGCTCCCCCCATGATATCCACCGCGTTTTTTTGGGCGACGGGTTTCTCCGCGGGGGGTTGCGCGAAGCTGGCATCCAGGGGAGCGGGGGCTGCGGCCGCGGGTGCCGGCGCAGGGGTTTCCTTGACGGCGGGCTCCGCAGCGGGGGTAGTCGCGGGAGTGTGCGTCGGCTCAGGGGCTTCCTTGGTGGCGGTGTCAACGGCGGGTTGCGCAGCGGTGGCGCTGGCGGGAGCGGGCGTCGCGGCGGGGTCGGCGGTCGATTGCGCGAAAGTCGGCGCGGCCAGGTTTAACAAGGACAGGAGAAATATGATTTTGTTCATGGGTTTTTCCTCTTCACGAATCGGCGTCTTGGAATTAAAACAAACTGAACAAGCAGTGTCCAGGAATCCCCCCTTGAAATTCGACGATATCAAGGCTATGATTTGAACGTTATGGACGCCATCAAAGAATTCATCGTTAAGAATTTCGAGGGCTTTTTCGTCTTGATCGTTCTGGCGGGGACCGTCTTCATCAATTATTTCGTCACCTACAAGTTGGCGTTTTTGAACGTTTATTTTATTCCGGTCATACTCGCCGCTTACTACCTGGATCTGCGCAAGGCTTTGCTGGGAGGGCTGGCCTGCATCCTCATGGCGTTGATTTACATGCAGCTTAGCCCCACTTCCTTCGATGTCGGCACCTCCATGTTCGATCGGTTCATGAACATCTTCACCTGGGGATGCTTCCTCCTGCTGACCGGCATCGTGGTGGGCGACCTGCACCAGAAGCTGCAGACGGAAATACGGCAAACCCAAAAGCTGAACCAAGACCTGATGGAGAAGCAGGGCAAGCTGGAGGCCGCGGGTCGCGATATCAAGGATTACGCCCAGAATCTCGAGAAGAAGGTCGCGGAAAGGACCGACAGCCTGGAGCGCTCCAAGCAGGCGATCGAGGATCTTAAGAAAAAGGTGGAGGACGCTCTTTATTCCACCATGGATCCCTCGGTCGTCAAGATGATGATCGAAAAGCGCCTGCATTCCGAGAAACGGCGGATCAGCATTCTATTCGCGGATCTCAAGGGCTTTACGCGCTACAGCGAGCAGCGGCGGCCCGAGATGGTGACCGCGGATCTCAACAGGTTCCTGGAGGAGATCGAGGAAATCCTTCTGGGCTATCACGCTCATATCGACAAATACATGGGCGACGGCATCATGGTTGAGTTCGGAGCCCCGATCAATTACGAGCGCCATGCCCTGCTTTCGGTCATCGCGGGCTTGAAAATGCAGCAGACGACCGGTCGGGGAAAATTTCCATGGCCCATGCGCATCGGCATCGCCACGGGCGAGTCCGTCATCGGCCTGGTCGGCAATTACCGGCAGACCTACACGGCGATTGGAGACACGGTCAACTTGGCCGCCCGCATCCAGGAGCTTTGCCTGCCCGGACAGATCACCATCGACGAGTCGACCTATGAGGAAGTCCACAGGTTCGTCGACTGCAAACGCAAGGTCGTGGCGCACTTCAGCGAGCCCTCTGACCCGCAGGTCGAGCGGCAGCTGCAGGATATTTTGCAGAAATTGGACGAGACGCCCAATGACCCGGAGCTCACCAAGAAGGCGGCCTATCTTTTCCTGGACGCCAATGACGCGGTCAACGCCCACGCGTATCTGCAGAAAGCCATGGAACTCGACGCGAAGGATGAGCGCATCAAGGTGGCTTTTGCCGACGCTTCCCTGAAGCTCAGCCAAATGGGACCGATCTCCATCCGGGGCAAGGAAAAGAAGCTTTATCTTTACGAGGTCCTGGGTATCAAGGACCCGTTGGCGGATCGCGAGAAGATACCGCAAAAGCTCTACGACGCCTACCGCGCGCCGGTTTCCCAGCGCGCGGAGTATCCCGAGGACTTGGTCCTGCCGATCGAGGCTCTGGAGGCCTGCGTCGGGCATTCCCGCGTGGTCGGTTTCTTGTCCTATGCCATGGCCGACATGCTGGATCTGCCGGATCAGGAAAAGAACGACATTATAACCGCCGGCTATTTGGCCGACATCGGCAAGATCATCATACCCCATCACCTGCTCGGCCGCATCGAGATCCTCGGCGAGACGGAGCAGGAGGAAGTCAAGAAGCACTGCCGCGAGTCCGTGCGCATGCTCAAGAAGATGGGCTATGAGAACGAGGCCATCTTCGAGATCATCGCGGCGCATCACGAGAGGCTCGACGGCTCGGGCTATCCCGAGGGCCTCGGCGCGAAGGATATCCCCGTGGGCGCGCAGATCGTGCAGGTGGCCGACATGTACGATATGATGACTTCCTGCCGCTCGCACCGGGATCGGTGGGATTATCGGGTGGCTTACGCGGAGATCCAGCGTGAAGCCGGGAAGGGGACGCTCGACGGCAAGGTCGTGGCCTGCCTGGGCAGGCTGCTGGAAATTGCGGCATAGCCGCTGGGCGGCGCGGGACTCTCACCGCAGGGGATGAACGGAGTCGACTATCCCGTCAGGGCCGACCGTCACCGTAAGAAAATGATAAAAGTGCGGCGCTTTCGTCGGGTAGAGGGGCGAGCCACCGCCTCCGGTCAGGACATAGCGCACGCCCAGGTAGTCCGTGACCCCATACCCGTGAATGTGGCCCAGGTAGACGCGGTCCACGCGCCGGCGGGAAACTATTGCAGTAAACTCTGGGGCGCCTTTCTTGAATCCGCCCGCGCCGCGCAGCGTTAAAAAGTCCGACCAGAGATGCAACGGCGCCGGCGGCATATGGGTGAATACGATCTTTTTTTGATCGGTGTCGAGGGCTTGATCCAGCCATTGCAATTGCCGGACCGAAAGTTTCTTTTTGCTGGTGTCCAGGACCACAAAACGCACTCCGCCGTAATCGAAATGATAGTTGTTGCGGCCGAAGGCCGCCCGATAGAGTCGCGAGTCGGACTCATGATGCGGCGCGCGGCGATCGTGATTGCCGATCACGGTCAGGTAGGGCCGTTTCGAATCGGCCGCGGCCAGCCTCCTGATGAATCCCAGGTAATCCGGCATGCGGCCGCGGCTGACCATGTCGCCCAGTTGAACCGTGAAATCCGCGGGCAGCGACAGCGCCTGTTTAAGCAGCTTCCAGAACATCCCGGGCTTATTGAAGAGCAGCCGGGCAAACCAGAAGCGTCCGGGTTCCGCGTCCCCGATGACCGCGAAGCTGAATTTTCCGTCCGGAGGAGGCGATTTTCGGATCAGCTTGATTTGATCCGACGTCCGCCAACGCGCGGCAAAGGACTTTAAAATGCCAGCCTCGAAGTCTTGACGATGCCGTCTCCGCGGCGAGCGGGCCGACGTCCGCTTGCGTTGCGCTGTTTGGCCGAGGAGTTGGGGCGGGCTCGCCGGCTCAGCCGGGACCCTGGCTTGGTCTGCGGTCGCGGTGAGATCTTCCATCGAGCGCCCGAGCGCCTTGGCTATGCCCCGCATCATCGCTTCAAGATGGGTCTGGCGGCCGGCCAGGGGGTTGTTTGCCTTGGGGCGTGCGCTGCCGTCTCCGTGAGGCGGCTGTTCCTGAGCCGGAAGCGCGCTGGCGTCAGAACGAATCAACGGCGCCAGTTCCGGCGCGGTTTCGGCGCAGCCCGCCGGGGCCGCCTGGATCAAGGCTTCGGGATCCGGATTGGATTGCAGCAACCGCCGCGAGACCGGCTCCATGTTTGGCTGGGCGGTTGGACCGCTTAAGTCCATCGGGCGTGGCGCCGCAATCACGCCGCCCAATGCCGCCAAATCGAGATTTTTCAGGTTAAGCAAGCTCCCTTCGCCAGCTATCTGCGGGGCGATTCGTGCGCCTGCTGCCAGCCGGCGAGTCCGGGGGGCGATCGCTTGAGTCGCCTGCGATGCCGGCGCGGTAAGAAAAAATGCAATCGCCGTTAATGAGAAGACCTTGAAAATAGGCTTGATGCGTTTCATTACGGGAGTTCTTTAAGAGACATTCTATCGGATTTTGTTCATATCGCAATCGTCTCTTTAGGATGACTCCCTTGGCCTGGACTTGCAGGTGCCTTTTGGAGGGGGGGAGGGCGGCAGTGGGCCTAGGAAAAGATGGGACCTTTGCCCCATCCCCGCTCACGATATCTCCGAATGACGCAACTGCAATGAGGGTGTCTTCGGGTTTTGCAGTGCGGGGCGATGATGGAGGCGGCGCAAGAAATGGCTGCATGCATTCGGCGAACGCGCATATAGGTCGGCACGTTTTCGCGCCGAAGGGCGCCGAGTTCGAGAATGCGGCTTTATCTGATTGCCTGTAAAATGGCGGCGACTTGTGAGATAAATTATGCTGTCAAGAAATACGCTTTTCTTGATTTTGCCTCCAGCGGTGGCGGTAAATTTTTAAATATCTCTTATTAAATATGATCTTTTCTTTCGCGAAGTCGCCGCCCATTTGCGTGGCCAAGCGACTGATAATGGCCGCAATAGCCCACAAAAAACACCGAAGCGCCGTTAACTTACCGGGGATGGGATCTTTGCCCTGCGGATTGCGCCGGCTCTGACCCTCGGGCGTTTGAGGCTTATGGCCGGCTCATGAACAGCGGCAGTTGGGCTGCCGGCAAGGGGGCGCCGAGAATGACATGGTCCGCGAGACGGCTCCATGCTTTCCAGATGCGGCTGCCGCGGGTCCGGATATGGCTTCGCGAGAGCCGCTTGGATCCCGATCTCGCGGTGGATTACCTCGATTTTGTCCGTCCCGTAAATCCCTGACGCCAAAATGGCCGCGGCGCAGGCGGACCAGTTCTGAGTTTGGTACCCTGTAGAGGTCACTCGCCATGAAAGACCTCACCACCGGCCCGGAAGGCAAGCTCATCCTGCATTTCGCGGTTCCCATGCTGATCGGCAACGTGTTCCAGCAGTCCTACAGCATCGTCGACAGCGTGATCGTGGGCCGCGCCATCGGCAAGTCCGCCCTGGCGGCAGTGGGCGCGAGCTTCCCGATACTGTTTTTGCTCATCGCCTTGAGCATCGGCGTCACGATGGGGTTTTCCATCCTCATCTCGCAGTACTTCGGCGCCAAGAACATGCGCCAAGTCCGCAGCGCCATCGACACTTCCCTCGTCTTCACGTTCTGCGCGTCGTTGGTCATCATGGCGGCGGGGCTGCCGCTCTGCCGGCCGGCGTTGGAACTGCTCAAGACGCCGCCTGAATTGCTGGCGCAGGGGACCGTGTATCTGCAGATCACGTTCGGGGGCATGCCCTTCATATTCGGCTTTGCGACGATCAGCGCCATTTTGCGCGGCCTGGGCGACTCGAAGACGCCGCTGTATTTTTTGATGGTCTCGACCGTGCTCAACGTCGTTCTGGTGGCATTCTTCGTCTTGGCCTGCCATTGGGGCATCGCGGGCTCGGCTTGGGCCACGGTGATCGCGCAGGGCGTCTCGTGCGTCATGGGGATGGCGTATCTGAGCCGCTCCCATAAGGTGGTCAAGCCGCGCTGGCGCGGGATTGTCTTCGACCTGAAGATCTTCCAAAAGAGCCTGGCCATCGGCTTGCCCACGGGCGTGCAGCAGGTTTTCGTGGCCCTGGGCATGATGGCCTTGACGCGCATCGTCAACGCCTTCGGCACCGACGCGATCGCGGCCTTCACGGCCGCGAGCCGTCTGGACGCTTTCGCGGTGCTGCCGGCGATGAACCTGTCCGCGGCGGTCTCGACCTTCACGGGCCAGAACCTGGGCGCGGGCAAGCTGGAGCGGGTCAAGCACGGGCTTAAGGCCGCTTTGCTCATCTCGGGGTTTTTTTCCGCGGCCACGACGCTGGCCGTGGTTGGGTTCGGCAAGCCTTTGGTGGCTCTGTTCAACGCGGATCCCCACGTGGTGGCCATCGGGGCCCGCTACCTGCTGATCGTGGGGGGCTTTTACGTGATTTTCTCAAGCATGTTCGTGGTCTCGGGCGTTCTGCGCGGGGCCGGGGATACGATGATCCCCATGGTCATCACGATACTCGCCTTGTGGCTGGTTCGCGTCCCGATCGCGGCTTGGCTTTCGGGGCGCATCGGCACGGACGGAATCTGGTGGAGCGTGCCGATCGCTTGGGCGGTGGGCTTGGCCCTGTCCGCGGGATATTATGCGACGGGCCGGTGGAAGACGAGGGCGGCGGTGCCAATGCCTGCGCCCATGCCGGCGCTGATGGCGGTGCCCCGGCAGATGGAAGAGGCCGCCTAAAGACGAAGACTCTCTGCGCTCACCCTAACGGCTAGGTGAGAGGCGGAGAGGGCGGATGCTCCTGGACTGCATTATGATTGCGCCGTGATTCCAGAGTGGCCTCCAGAACGCGCCAGAATTGCTTAGGGGGCTTGCTATCCAGGGTTCGATTGAGATCGCAAGTTACTTGACGACTCCGGGGCCACTTCTTTTTTGGGGCTGCATGGCGGAGAATTTTTTCGCCAAGCATGAGCAATTTGCTGCAAAAAAGCCGTCTTGACACAACATATTTTTACATTTATAATTCGTGACATCATGGACCATTTGATATCGCAGCCTCCAAAATTATCTCAAGAGGTCATCCAGATTATCCAGGATCTTAACCCTTGGTGGACTCCGGCGCGAGTGCCTCGAGAAATACCGCGCTATCGGCGTCGCGGCGTACCGGAGTTGCTCAAGCGGCTGACAGAGGAGCGGGGGCTCATCGAAATCATCCGGGGACCCCGGCAAGTCGGAAAGACCACGGCTATTGAGCAGGCCATCGCTCACTTGCTGGGCTCTGGTGTCCAGCCGCAGAACATCCTTTTCGTTCGTTTCGATCAAGAGGTCCTGCGCGAAAGTCGCGGTGGATTGATTCCCATTGTCAGATGGTTCGCGCACGCTATCCGCAAGAGACCATTAAATAGTGGCTCGTTGGGATATGTATTCCTGGACGAAGTGCATAAGCTGGATCGTTGGGATGAGGATGTCAAATTTCTTGCTGACACCTTCCGTGTGCGTTTGACCCTGACGGGATCATCGAGCGTATTAGTCGCGCGGGGCGGCAGGGAGAGTCTGGCTGGGCGGGCCTTCACCAGCGAGATGCCTACTTTCCAATTTCGGGAGATGCTTGAAGCCTGGGAACCTGAAATTGCGTCGCGTATCCCGCCAGCTCGGTCGTTTATGGAAATTATGACAGGGGACCTGTCGGATATTTTCAAACCTTTTCAGCAAATGTACCCCCAACAAGTCCATTCTTTAAGAAGGCATCTGGAAAAATATTACAATCGGGGAGGTTATCCAAGACTTTACAACGGCGAAGTTGGAGACGATCAGTGGGCGGATTATCTGACCCAGACCATCATCGATCGTGTGCTTGGGGTCGATGTGCCCGATCTGTTTCCAGTACAGAATCCCAAATTGCTGCGGTGGATTTATGTCGAAGTCGCACGATCGACTGGTCAGGAGATTGCACAAAAGAGACTTGCGGATTGGGCCAACGAAAGTGGCTTCAATACCAGCCAGCCTCATGTGGGGCGCTATTTGCATTATCTTACTGACGCTTTATTGATACGTGAGTTCAGGCGGTATCCAGCGGTCAAGCGGATTAGTGCCAGGATGCCGTCTAAGATTACCCTGACCGATCTTGGCGCTCGCAATGCTCTCTTCCGTGGCGCGCCATCTCTTTGGGAATCATCACCCGATCATGTGGGGACGCTAATAGAAACTTTGGCTCAATCCGTCATCCGGGGGGCCAATCTTCAGGTGCATTTCTTCCGGGAGCATGAGAATCCCAGGGACAGACGAACTCCGATCCGCGAGGTAGATTTTGTAGTGGAGGATTTGACCGGCAATGTTGTACCAATAGAGATAAAGTTTCGAAAGACGATTGATTCCAAGGACTATCTCGGCTTGAAATTTTTTCGGGCACGCCACAAAGACAGGGCGCCGCATGGCATTATGGTAACGCGCGATACTTTCGCTTGGAATGAAAAGGAGCGCATCATTAGCGTGCCGTTGTTGCATTTCCTCATCGCCTTCTGAGCCGTTTGTTGCTTCACGGGTAATGCCGCCGAGGCTTGACTGAAGAACGGCCGGATGCTTCCGTATTGCGCTAACCTGGCTGATTCAGTTGGATCGCGGGATTCGACGAAACATGCCGGGATATTTCCGTGCAAAATCTTTCGTCCATACCGCAGAGGGTATGAACTAAAAATTTCGAGTAGAACTATCCACGGCCTATTTCGTCTCGGTCCGACACGTCCAAGTGAATAATCCAGGCTAATATTTCACTTGACGTCGGCCGGTGCTGTAGCGGCCCTCGAATTATCCTAGTATAATAAGCGCCGCGCCCACGTAGCTCAGCGGTAGAGCAACCGCCTTGTAAGCGGTAGGTCGCCAGTTCAATCCTGGCCGTGGGCTGGCGATTTCATGACCACTCACTCCAAGCCCCATCCCCACGCGGACCCCCATCACCCCCACTGGCCCCTGGCCGGCCTGCTCTTTGTCTTCGTCCTCCTCCTGGCCGCCTTCTCCGTCCACGAAACGGGCACCTGGATCAACATCCGCACCGGCGCCGAGATCTTGGCCAATCGCGCCCTCCCATCGGCCGACTCTTTCTCCTACACCGTCTCGGGCCGGCCGTGGTCCACCGATTCCTGGCTGTCGGATATTCTCTTCCAGCACCTCGACCGCAGCGGGCCCTGGGCCTTGAAGGCCCTGAAATGCATCGTCATTGCCGCGGGCTTTGCCCTGCTCTTGCCCATCAACCCATCAAGCCCCTTGATCGCCGCCGGGGTCCTGGCCCTGGCCGCGGCCGCGGCCTGGCCAGGAATGACCGAAATTCCCGCTTTCTTCGACTTCCTTCTGTTGGCCCTCCTGATCCGCGTCCTGCGTCCCAAGCGGGCCTTCACCTGGGCCACTGTCGCCCAGGTCGGAATCATCGAACTTCTTTGGGCCAATCTCAACGGCTCCGCCGCGGTCCTGGGATTTTGGCTCGTGGGCCTCAAGGTAGCCAAGACCAGCGTCCACGCCGGCCGGGACGACCGCTTGCGCTTTGCCGCGCTGTTGGCCGCGGCGGCTATTGGCCTAACCCTCAATCCTCACGGAATCGCGGTCACCGGCCATATGTTTTTCGGCGCGCCTTCGGTCAACGGCTGGCAGCCCCTCTCGGCCTGGTTCAACCTCTACGTCGCTTTCGCCGCGCTGGGCGCCATGGCCTGCTGGACCTGCCTTCAATCCGAGTTCTTCCTAGCCATGACCGCGGCGAGTTTGCTGGCTCTTTCCGTGGTCGTGCCCTCATTGCGGCCGCTTTACGTCCTCGCCGCGGCTCCGGTGCTGGCCTTGGCCTTGGGGCATTACGTCTCCGCGTGGCGCCAGACGCCCGGGCGCGTCGCGCGGCTGGCCGCGGCCATGGCCCTGCTTTGCGGGCTGCACTGGTACGTCGTCTACGCGCCGTTGGGCCGGCTGCGCGGCTACGGCGTCTCCGGTCTGGAAGGCGCGGTGAATTTCATCAAGGACAATGCTTTAAGCGGCCGGATGTTCAACGAGCCCGAGACCGGAGACGAGTTGGTCGCCCTCTCCGGGCGGACCGTTTTCGTAGACGGCCGCGCCGGGCTCTACGGGCCCCGGTTCATGAAGGACGCCGAGCGCTGGCCCGCGCGCTTTCGGCATCTGGCCGAAGCCTATCGCTTTGACTATGCCCTCATCCTCAACCGCCGGGCCGCCTACCCGGCCCGGGCCCTCGACGAGAATCCGGATTGGCGGCTGGTTTACGCGGATGACGCGGCCCTGGTCTATGTCCGCCGCTCCGGGACCGCGGGCTGGCTGGTCTCCAATTTGTCGCGCCGGAGGTTATCGCCCAATCGCCTCTGGCCGGAAGAGCTCGACGCGCCTCTGGCGCGGCCGGCGCAGCGCGGCCGGGTCGTCGAAGAGCTCGACCGTTGGATCGTGCAGTCGCCGGGCAGCGTCGAGGCCCTGCTGTGGAAGGCCTATGCCTTGGACCGGCTCAACCTGCCGCAAAAGGCCGGGCATCTGCTGACCCTGGCGCGCGAGCGCCTGCGTCTGCGCCCGGACGCGGAGCTCATGGCCGTTTTGGGTTTTGTCTTGGAGAGGCGCGGGCAGAGTTCCGAGGCGCGGCGGGCCTACCTGCGCTCCGGGCTGCTGGCGCGCCGCGCGGGCGAGCGGGCGCTTGACGCCGAGGTCAGCCTGCGCTTGGCCGCCAATCTGCGCCAGTCCGGGAACGCGGACCAGGCCGCGCGCCTGGAGGAGCGGGCCCGCGGCCTGGCCGCGCGCGCGGAAGAGTAGCGGCCGCGAGGCCTGATTCTGGACAAAACACTCTTCTCCTGATATACTCACAAAACCCCAATTAAAATGATGAAAAACTTGCGCCTCACGGTCTTGGCGTTGTGCGGGATCATTTTATCGGCCGGCTGCAAGGCCCCGAAATACGCCCACTACACTTCCGCGCGCGGGGATTTCCGATGCAACGTGCCCTGGGCCTGGAACGTGATGTTCGATTTCGAGGGGAATCACTTCAACAACACGACCTTTATCGGGCCCTTTGAGCCGGATTTTTTTCTGGGGGCCCCCAGCTTCAGCGTGCGCTGGTACCGGCGCTATGCCACCCACCGCCTGCGCGACAATAGCCTGGAAATGTATTCCAGCGCGGACGATTTCATCAAGCAGACCTGGGCCGCGGTCTACGGTCCTGACCGCATCATGCTGCGGCCGCCTCACGAGATACTCGTGGCGGGGCGCAGGGCCAAGCATTTCGTGGTCCTCTCAGCCGGGCCGGCCAGTCCCCGGGCGCGTTGGGGCACGGCCGTGGATAAAGACACCGGCAAGAGCATCAATCCCCGGCAGCACGCTTTTGTCGTCTTGCCAATGCCGAGCGGCTTTTACGTCTTTGCCTATCCGGCCACGCGACAGGGTTTTGGCAGGTACGAGCCGCAATTCAATCAACTTGTGAATTCTTTCGTGCCTTTGACGGATGGTCCCGGGGGCGCAGCTTTTCTTTCGCAAGCCGGGAAGAAATCGTCCCGATGAAATCGCCATCCTATCCGGGGTCCTGAAAACAGACGCCGTCGCCGAGGTTTCATATGCCTGTCGAGAAGGAAAAGTCTTTGCCCGCGCGGCCTCATTGGCGCACGCGCGATCTCCGCCTGGCCGTGCGCATTGGAGCCAAGCCCGCCCAGGTCTATAGCGCCTTGACTTCGGCTCGCGAGCTGTGCCGCTGGTGGCTGGCCGGCGCCGAGACCGACGCGCGCAACGCGGGCCGTCTGCGCATGGTCTGGCCCAAGCGCCAGGGCCGGCGCGACGTGTTCGGCGAGCGGGAAGGCTGCTTCGTCGATCTGGAGCCGGGCAGCAAGGTGTCCTGGCTGTGGCGCTGCAACCACCGCCACAAGCTCGTGCCGTCTTTGTGCACCTTCTTCATCCTGCGCCAGAAACGGGGCTGCGAGGTCCTGCTTCTGCACGCGGGGTTCTCGAGCCGGCCGGCCGCGGACCGGGTCTATGGCGGCTTCGCCCGGGGCTGGGAAGACGCCCTGACCAAGCTCAAGCTGTATCTCGAGACCGGAAGGACCTGCAAGAACGAGCTCCTCGCCTTCGTGGATTTGCCGGCTTTGCTCAAGCCGCGCAAGCAGCCGCCTGTCTAGGGCGTGCGCACCTGCCACTGGAAGTAGGGCGGGCGCGGGCATTCCCAGCAGAACCGCGTGAACATAGCCTTGCTGCGATCGCAAGCGTAGCCCGGCTCAAAGAGCTGGAAGATGAGGGGTAAATCCGTGAAGCTGTCGTTTCGCGGGAATCGGCAGACGCGCTCGCGGCGCGCCGCCTCCAAGACGGGGGCGTTGTCGGCGAAATCGATGGATTTTTCCAGGTGCCAGCCCACGTAGAAGCGGATGGGACGGCGCGTGCTGGGGCCGGAGGTCTCCCTCCAGAAGCAGACGTTGAGCAGTATGGCTCCGGCCAGCATGGGGATGAAAAAGCGCCTGCGGCGCAGGGCCTGGCTGCGGGGCAGTATCCAGGACAACGCCATGGTCAGAAGAAACGACGGAATCACGTAGTAGCGGATCGAGTTCGTATTGCGCAGCAGAATGAAGGTCGCGCAGTAGATCAGGGGCCAAAGCAGGAGAAATCGTTCATGCGGCGGATAATCGGCGGCGCGCCGGAGCGTCAGGCTTTGCAGGGCGCGGGAGAAGAAGAGGCCCAATAGGGCGGCGGCCCAGGCATAGAGTCCAAGGACCAGCCACCAAGGCGGCCGCCATGAGGCCAGACGCTCGAAGACCGCCACGCCGGACCATATCTGCATGAGCGCGATCCAGTGATAGAGGAAGAACAGAGCCAGGCCCAGGCCGAGAGCGGCCAGCAGAACTCGGTCGAACCAAACCCGGCGCCGGCTGGAGGTTTCGAAGAGATGCCGGACCCTGTCCGTCGAGCCGTGAGCCGCGGCCTTGAAGAGGGCGGCCCAGACCAAGGGCCAAAGCAAGGCCGCTGGTCCCAGCCATGAACCATGGCTTTCCCAAAAGGATTCCGTGACGATCGGCTTGATCAGATAAACGGTTCCGGCCATGATCAGGTTAAGCGAGCACAGCCGAAAAAACGCGATGCGGGGCCAGTCGCGCAAATAGAGCATGTTGGCCAGGGCCGAGATGAACAGGGACAGGGGCACGGAGAGAAAAATAAAGTGATTGAGGACCCCGCAGAAGTTGGCGGCCATGAAGGCCAGGATCGCCATGAAATGAGTCTTCTGGCGGGTGAGCAAGCCATGCGCGAGGATGATGATGCAGGCTAGAAGGAAATTTTGCAGAGCGTAGACTTCCCAGGCCACGCGCGACTTCAGGACGAAAATAGCGCAGCTGCAGAGCAGTCCCAGCCATGCCAAGGCGCTGCGACGGCCGTACGCGCGGCCCAGATGCCAAGCCATGAGCCAGGCCGCGGCCAGGTTGAGCAGAGTTCCGGGCAGGCGAAGGGAGAGCACGCTGGGGCGCCAGATGGAAAAGATCTTGGCCAAGAGCCAGCCGTAGAGGGGGCCGGTGTAGGTGTTCATCTCGTGCGCGGAGAATATGCCGTGCGCCCTGATCCGCAGGGCGTAGAGTCCGACCCAGGCTTCATCGCCATGCAGGCCGGGAAACAGCGCCAGGTTGCGGCAAAGCACGACCGCCAAATAGGCGCCTAAAAGAGCGATAAGGGAGAGCTCGGCTTTTCTGGGCATGGCCGCGTGGCAGTTAGCCAGTGTATCAAAAAAGCTGAGTCCGCCTCCCTGGGATGAGAGGCGGACTCTTGGTCTAAGCCTTAGAGAGACGACCTCCGCGGCTTGGTTGCCGCCCGGGATCCCGTCCGGCTTTCCTCTGGAACGATGTCAGAGGCGGCCTTTTGGGTAGGAGGGCGACTCCCTGCTGCTCTGATTATAGGGCCGGAAACGGGCCGGCCCCAGGGTCATTGGGTAAAATTCAGCTTGGGCCGAAAGGCCCATGCAAAAACAGCGGAGATGCCGAGGAGCCGGCGGAGATGTGCTAGAATTTTCCAATGATTTTTAAGGAAGCGGTGCCCTGGTGGCGGACGCGCTTTGAAGAGCGGCTGGCCCAGCATCCCGGCGGCCAGATCACGGCGCGCATCGACGGCGTCGAGAAGTTCCTGAGCCTGGAGGCGCGGGATCGCGTCTTGGATCTGGCCTGCGGAGACGGCCGCCAGACCTTGGAGCTTTCAAGGCGGGGCTACCGGGTCCTGGGCATCGACAGCGAGAAGGCGCCCTTGGCCGCGGCCCTGCGGACCGCGCGCGAGGAAAGGCTCAACGTCCATTTCCTCAGGTCGGACCTGCGCAAGCTCTCCTATCGCTGCGAGTTCGATGCCGTGGTCAACCTCGGCTCCTCCATCGGCTATCTGCCCAGCGACCGCGACCACCTCAAGGTGCTTGAGTGCGCAAGCCGGGGGCTCAAGCACGCGGGTCATGTGCTTTTGGATTTGCTCAATAAGGAATGGCTCATGCGCCATTTCGAGCCTAACTTCTGGGAGCAGGGCGAGGAAAATCGGGGCGATGTGGTGCTGGACCGCGTCTCGTTCAATCTCGAGACCGGCCGGCTCGATGACCATCGCACCATCGTCCGGACCGACGGCAGCCGCTGCCCGGCCTTCGTCAGCCTGAGGGTGTATACCCTGACCGAGATCAAGCTGCTCCTGGAAAGAGCCGGCCTGTCCTATTGCCGCGTCTGGGGCGGCTATGACGGCCAGCCTTACGGCATGGACAGCCCGCGCATGATCATCCTGGCGGTCAAGCCCGAGGAACAGCCTCGGCGCGCGAAAAAAAATGAGGGCTTGGTCACGGCCATACGCATCAAGGGCCGGCGCAAGGGCTGATGCGAAGGGGACAGGGGCGGTCCGGGTCGCGCGCCTGGCTGGGGGCTTTTCTGCTGGCGGCCGGGGCCCTTTCCGCGGACGCCGCGCCCGTTGCCGGCATTTCCTACGAGCGGTTCGTTCTTCCCAACGGACTGCGCGTTCTCTTGTCCACGGACTCCTCGGTTCCCGTCACCGCCTTGGCCACGGTCTTTGACGTGGGCGCCCGCCATGAGCCGCCGGGCCGGTCGGGCTTTGCGCATCTTTTCGAGCACCTGATGTTCGAGGGCTCCAGGAACGTGCCCAAGGGCGGGTTTGATCGGATCCTGGAATCTTTCGGAGGGGATAATAACGCCTCCACGCACGAGGACATGACCTTTTATTATGAGGAAGTCCCTTCCAACGCCTTGCCCGTCGCCCTTTGGCTCGACGCGGATCGCTTCGTCGCCCTGAACGCTTCCAAGGAGGCCGTGGCGACGCAGATCGAGGTGGTCAAGGAAGAGAAGCGCATGGGCGTCGACAACAAGCCCTACGGCGGTCTTCTTAATGAAGCCATCTCCTCGGGCGCCTATGTCAACTGGCAAAATGCCCATCCCATCATCGGCACCTTCGCGGATCTCGAGGCCGCGAGCCTCAAGGACGTTAAGGACTTTTTTGATTCCTATTACGCGCCGGCCAACGCGATCATGGCCGTGGTGGGGGACTTCGACGCGGCCGAAACTCGGCGCCGGATCACGGAGTTATTCGGCGATTGGCCGGCCCGGGACAAGCCCGCGGCGCCCGATTCGTTCGAGCCGGAGGCCGGTCCGGGGCGGACATTCGAGCTCAAAGACAGCCAGGCCAGGCTGCCGGCCGTGGCCCTGGCCTGGAAAGGCATGCCGGCGCGCGGCACGCGGGATTTTCGCGCCCTGATCCTGCTGGGCAGCATCCTTTTTAACGGCAAGGGTTCCCGGCTCTACCAGGAGCTGGTCAAGAAGTCCCAGGTCGCGGTGGAAGTCGAGGGGGGATTGGGATTCCCGGTCCATGACGCGGCGGACTACAGGGCCCCGGCGCTTTTCGGCGCCTTCGTCATAAATAAGGCGGGGGGCCGGCCCGATGAAGTCAAGGACTTGCTGCTGACCCAGATCGCCAAAATATCGTCTCAAGGGGTGCCCGTCTCCGAGGTCAAACGGGCCAAGACCAAATTCCGTTCCGACTGGATACTGGGGCAGCAGACGCGCCTGGGACGGGCGCAAAGGCTTCTTTTTGCCGCGCTCCTGGAGGGAACGCCCGAGGCGGCCAACAGCCTGGATCAGTATCTGGCTGTGACCCCCGCGGATATTCAGAGCGCGGCGGCCAGGTATCTCCGGCCTGAGCTGGCCAACGTATTTTACGTGACGCCGGGAGGCGGCAAGTGAGAGCCGCCCTTCTTGTGTCGGCGCTGCTGGCCGCCTCATCCTGGTCAACGCCCATGCCCGAGGTCGGGCCGATGCGGCCCTATAAGGCTCCCGCGCGCGCTCAGTGGCGGCTTGCCAACGGAATGCAGGCCGTTTTGGTGACCGACCGGCGACTGCCTTTGGTCACGGCCAAGCTGGCCGTGCGCTCCGGCGGCGCGGCGTTCGGGCCTGAGGATGCGGGGCTTTCCGACGCCCTGGCCGAGCTGCTGACCGATGGAACCGATAGGCTTTCCTCCAAGGCCATCGCGGACGCCGCCGATGATTATGGAGGACGCCTCTGGGCCCGAGCTGACGCGGATTCCGTGACGCTGGAAAGCTATTGCCTTTCTGAGTTTTCCGGCAAGATGTTCGAGCTCATGGCCGCGGTGGCGCGCCGGCCGTCTTTCCCGCAGGCCGAGGTGGCCCTGCGCAAGAAGAATATGGCCGAGGAGCTGCAAGTCAGCCGCGCGGAGTCCGATTTCCTCGCGGGGGTGGCTTTTTACAGGAAGCTTTTCGGCTCCCATCCCTATGGGATTACAGCCGCGACGGAGTCTTCCATAGCCCGCATAGGCCGGGCCCGATTGCTTGAGGCGCATAAGCGGCTCTTTACCCCGCGCAACGCCTTATTGATCGTGGTCGGAGACATAAGCCTGGACCAGGCCAAGAAAATGGCGGAGCGCAATTTCGGCGGCTGGAAAGGCGGCGCCGCGCCTGCCGCGGCCTCTGCTGTCGCGTCCGGAGCGCGACGCCGGCGCATCTATCTAGTGGACCGTCCGGGCTCGGTGCAAGTGTCCTTGTTCTTGGGCAACCTGGCCATGCGCGAGGATCATCCCGATTATTTCAATTTTCTGGTGGCCAACCAGGTTCTGGGCGGAAGCTTCGCCTCGCGCCTGGTCTCTGACGTCCGGGAAACCCGAGGCTATACCTACCGCATCTCCAGTCGCGTGGAGTCGCGCCTGACCGCCGGGATCTTCCGGGTGCGTACCCCGGTGCGCAATGAGGTCGTGGAGGCGGCTTTGGACGCCATCCTCGGCCATCTTGACCGCATCCGCAGCAAGCAGATTTCCTCCGAAGAACTGGCCAAGGCCAAGAACTACTTGGCCGGGAGCTTTGTCCGGGGCCTGGAGACCCAGGATGGCGTGGCCTCCGCCTTGCTGCATATCAAGCTGCATCGATTGCCCGAGGATTTTTTGGATCATTATGTGGAAAAGGTCCAGGCGGTCGAGACCCCCGCGGTCCTGCGCGCGGCTACGACTTACATCCGTCCTGATGAACTTGTCATCGTGGCCGTGGGCGACGCGGCCAATATCCGCGACTGCCTTGCCCGCTTCTCCTCGGACCCGGTCGTGGCCGTCGATCAAGACGGAAATTGAGCCCGCATGATTCCAACACGCAAATTCCCTGATCAGGCCGCGACGCCGTGGCCGGCTCTGCTCATAGCGGCCGGCTTGACCGCCATGCTTTGTCTTGATCGCGCCCCGGTTTCCGCGGACTTCGTCGTGCCGCGGCGGGCGGGCTGGGCCTTGTTTCAAGGGGCCATGAATCTGGCGCATTCCCCTGGCGGAGCCAAGGCCGGCTGGCTTATCCTGGCCATGTTTTTGGGCGGGGCCTCGCTGATGTTGCGACAATTCATCCAAGCCTTGCAGTGGCGCGCCAACAGTGCGCGCCTCAAGGCGGCTTCGGCGTGGATTGCTCTGCTCTTGGGCAGCGCGGTTCTCTTCGAGGCGGTACGATTTCCCATCGCGCTTTGGCTTAACGTGCTCGTCAATGTCTGGTTCGCGCCGGGCGCGGCTGACCTGCGCGAGCCCATCTTGGCGTTTTTGGGCGCGTTCTGGATCGTCTTTCTGGGGGGAGGGGCTTGGTCGTCCTTGGCCTGCTGGGCCGTTGACCGTCAAGCCTCGAACTTGCGCCGGCTGGCCTTATGGATCTCGGTTTTAAGCGCGGGCGCTTTGGGACTTTATATCTGGGCCGCCATGAGCTTCGATTACCGGCAAACGAGCCTGGCCGCGGCCGCGTCGATACCAGATCAACCGCGCCAGAGCGAGACTTTTTTGATCCTGAACACCCGGGAGGGCAAGCCCGGATTCGAGGTGCATGACGCGGAGCAGGGCTTTTCGGGGCTGGCGGATTTGTCGCCGGACAGCCTGCAGAGAATCGAGGATTATCTGGCCAGGCGGCCGCTGTCTATTTTTTGGCGGCAGGCGGAGAGATTGCTTTGGGAAGGCTACGGCCGCG
This sequence comes from Elusimicrobiota bacterium, assembly GCA_003452935.1. Taxonomy (GTDB): domain Bacteria; phylum Elusimicrobiota; class Elusimicrobia; order UBA1565; family UBA9628; genus UBA9628. The sequence continues at coordinate 202,619 of DMMY01000011.1, read as the reverse complement.
CGCAAGACGTGCCGCGGCTGCGCCAGTCTTTGTGGGCGGCGCAGCGCCGGGGCGATGCCCTGGCGTGGATCGTTCTCGCGCAACATCTGTCCTGCGCCCCGCCGGACAGGCTTGTCGAGGGCCTTCTCGAAGGCCTCTCCGATGAAAGCCGCTGGCGCATCGGCGGCCGGGCCGCGCAGATGTTGGCTGAGGCCTACGCCGGGCTCGGTCTCCGGGATAAGTCCGCGTTCTGGCGGAAAAAGTCGACCGCCGCTTTGGGGATTGCGCCGGGCCTCTGGTCCGAGCCTCCGTCCGCGGGCGCGCTTCGTCCCGGAGGCGTGCGCGGCCGGGTCAGCGGGATCAAGCCCGTGCGCGTCCTGCTGTACGCGCGCAAGGATCCGGCCGAGCCTTATTCGCTCAGCCCCGCCCGTCTGGCGGCCGCCGGCCGCGTTGACGGCGGCGGACGGTTTGCCTTCACGGGGCTTGCGGCCGGCGACTATTTTCTGGCCTTTGCGCTTCCGGCGGGCCGGCTGCCGTCGAGGAAGGAGTCGTTTCTTGTGCGCGGTTTGCGCGGCGATATTCGGCTCCGGGCGAATCGTCCCTGCATCGAGCTTCCAGACCTGGAAATCGAGGCAAGTGAAAAGTAGACGGAGACGGACGCGTCGGGCCTATGGGGCATAGGCCTTTTTTTGGCTTCTACTTCCCCCATAAGTCCCATGCCCAAGAAGAGCCTGCGCACTATAATAATCGCAGCGCTGTGTTCGCGAATTTGTTTTCAGGGACATCGGCGCTTGCGGGCGTGAAGGATTGAGCAATGTATAAATGGATGATCCTTGCGGCTAGCATTTTCCTGCGCGTTTCGGCTTGGGCTGAATCGAGCGAAGCCGAGGTGTTGTTTTCTGACGGCTTCGAGATGCCGGTGATCGCGGCGCCGGACAACGCGATTGCCGGGGACGTGCTTTGGGAGTCGGAACCTTCCCGGCCCGCGTTGGCGGATTTCGCAGCCCTGCTCTTGCAGGGCCAGACCGAGAGTCTGGGCTTCTCGATCGATGTGGCGACTCAGACGCTTGGAGGCTTGGGCGTCTGGCGCCCGGTCCGGCTGGAAGTATATCCGAACGGCAGGTTTTGGGGACGGATTGAAATCGCCGGGAAGGCCGGAACCTTGGTGCGCGTGCGCGTGCGCCATGACGGCTGCAAGCCGAGCCAGAGAATAGAGATTTTCAGTCTGGAGTTCAATGGCCCCCGCAAGACGGAGCCGGCGCTTAAGTCCGTTGTGCCCTTGGAGGTGAGTCCGGCGGCCTACGATAGCTCGCTCTCCCGACCGTTGACCAAGCCCGCGGTCATTCCCAGAAGCGAATGGGGGGCGGCCAAGCCCACGGTTGCCTACGAACCTCTCACCACTCCCCAGATCATCACCGTGCATCATACCGAGGCGTATCAAGCCATGAGCTACGAGCACGCCAAAGAGGAGATCCGCATCATTCAGCATTATCATCAGAGGGGCCGGCATTGGGACGACATCGGCTACCATTTTGTGATAGATGGCTCTGGCCGCATCTATGAGGGACGGCCGATCACGGCCTTAGGCGCGCATGTGGCGTATTTTAACCCGGGCAACATAGGCATCGCGGTTATGGGCAACTTCCAGAAGATGGGCCGCCGTCCCACCCAGAAGCAGATCGCGAAACTCAAGGAGCTCGTGCGCTACCTGGGGTTGCTTTATAGCATACCCGCGAAGCGGGTTTTTGGGCACAAGGACCTGGATAAATCGAGGAAGTGTCCCGGCAAGGCTCTCTACCGATATCTGCCGGAAGTCCGTGCCGCGCTCAGCCGTCCAGCGCCTGCCAAGACCCGCCCCGTGGCCGAGACATTGGACTCTGTTTACGCGCGCTTTCGTTTCGATTAGAGAACGAAGGCGGCGGCGATGGCGCATATTTGCATGGGTTTTCCAGCCGCCTGCGTTGTGTGTCAAGAATGCCGTTGTCGTAGAGATAATAATGAGCTAAATTAACCGTGATGTCCAATGAGCGCATCCTGATTGTGGACGACGAGCCGGCCTGGGTGACCTTGGTGCGCGTCTGGCTCGAGAGCGCGGGCTATACGAATCTTGAATCCGCCGGCACCGGGACCGAGGCCCTATCCTTGGCGCAAAACACTCCTCCGGACTGCATTCTGCTCGACTTGGTCCTGCCGGATCAAAGCGGAACAGAGGTCTGCCGCAAGCTGCGCAGCCTGCCGGCCTTGAGCCGCGTGCCAGTGGTCCTTCTTACGGCGCACAAGAGAGAGAGAGTCATGGGTCTGCAAAGCGGAGCGGATTATTTCGTGGGAAAATCCGACAAGCCGCATGAGCTTCTGGCCACCTTGGACGCGGTTTTTCGCCGGCGGCAGATGGAGGAGGGAACCTTGACCCAGGGGGATGTCACCCTGAAATCCGCCTCGCGGCAGGTCTGGTGGAAAGGTTCGCTTGTGGCTACGCTGACGCCCAAGATGTTCGTGCTCTTGCACGTTCTCGTGCAGCATAGTCCCCAGCCTGTGAGTCGCGGCGAGCTATACAAGCTCGTGGAAGGAATGGACGACCCAGGCCTTTCGCGCGCGCTTGACGTCATGCTTAACCGGCTCAGGAATGCCCTGCCCGCCGACCTTTCCGCGCGTGTTGTCAATGTCAAGAATTTCGGCTACCTGTTTCTTAACACTTCTCCGGCCTTGCCGTCTCAGCCGGCTGACCAGGAACATTGATGTAACTCCGTGTTACATTAATGTGAATTGACAGAACAAAAAACCCCTGTTAACCTTCAAATAGTTCTTTTATTTTGGCTGGACGATAATGGCACACGGTTCGCTTCAGGCGGACCTCCCTCCAAAAGAGGGACCGGGGAAACCCGGGGTCGCAAAGCTACGGGGCTAAAGAGAAGGTTCTCTAAGCCGGTTCGGGCTGCCGAAATCAGACAACAGGCTTAAGAATCTCTCCAAGTTCGCCGGGTTGCCGAAGCAGATAACCGGGTGGCAGCTGGTCTGCCGTCCCGGAGTCTTCGACAGCCCGGCATTTTTTTGTTCAAAAATGTAGCCGGCAGTCGCCCGCCAGCGATTGCCGGCTCTTGTGGGGCCGAGGTTCGGGGGAACCATGCCAGCGCCCGTTAGGAAGTATAGCAGGGATTTCGGGGAATGCAAGGTTCGTCTTGTCAGGTCTTGTCAGCTAAAGTCATCCCGCCTTTTCTTCCGAATAGGGTTCCTTCTTATAGCGGCCTTGGCCCCGAGTTCGGTCTGTGCCAATGAATATGAGCGCATTTCCTCGGAACTGTCCCGAGCCGCCGTGCGCCAGGGCAAGAGCCGGGTGGCTGTCCTGCCCTTTGCCAACGTGGGCCGGCGCAGCCCCACGGCAGGCATGGTGATCGCGGAGAAAGTCATCAACCAGGTCATGGCCCGCAACGAACTCGAGGTTGTGGAGCGCACTTTGCTGGCCGCGGTCTTGCGTGAGCAGCGGCTGATGCATTCGGGCGCGGTGGACGGCGGCTCTATCAAGGAGTTGGGCCGCATCTTGGGCGTCGATGCCCTGGTGTCAGGCACGGTCATGGAGCTGAAGGATGGCCGCTTCGAGGTCAATGCCCGGCTCATTGACGCGGAGAGCGCCCGCATCCTGGCCGCTGTCTCGTCCAAGGTAGAGAAGGATTGGGCTGAGTCGCTCTTTGACGATATGCCGTGGAGCGGAGCGTGGTCGTCCTGGGACCAGACGCCTTCGGCCTATGGGGTGCCGCAGGAACAGTCCGACTGCAGCCAAGCCGCCCAAAACATCGACCGACTCGATCGTGCGATTTTGGACCTCAAGGCGCGTTATTGGGCCGGCCGGCTCAAGGACCGGAACATTGAGAGAGGATCGCTGAAACGCAATCCGGGTTCGGAGATCAGAAGCCTGGATACCCGGCAGGAGTTCTATAGTTTGCTGCGCAGCCGCTACAATGAACCGGATTTGTCGAGGGTGACGGCAGGTGAGTTCGAGCGCATGCAGAGAACGCAGAATCAGATAGACCGTCTGGTCGAATCCTGCGGTCTAAGCGGGGTTTAAGGCGCACGGGGGATTATATGAAAGGATGTTTCAATACGATGCTGCTGCTGGGACTGGCCGTAGCGTGGGGCGGATGCGCCGGGGTTGAGAGCCGCGTGCGCTCCGGGGCAATCGGCGAGGTCATTGACCAAAAACCCGATAGGGGGGGATTTATCGAGGCCATCGGCATCGGAGGCTCGGATTCGGCCTTGCCCAGCGTGACGCAGCGCAAGGCTTTGGCCCGGGACGCGGCCATTGTCAAGGCCCAATATGAGCTTTTGTCCATGGTCAAGGGCGTGACTTTGGAAGGCGGCGTGACGGTATCCAGGGCCCTGGAGACGGATTCTGGCCTGGAAGCCAGGGTGCACGCCGCCATCCGCGGGGCAGAGGTGCGCAAGACCGAATTCACGTCGGACAACGGCTGCGTGGTCACCTTGCGGCTGCCCCGGAACAGGTTGGAGAAGCTTATGGGAGTGGAATTCCAGTGAGCCAGGCAATCCGGACTTTGGCCTTTGCATTGCTGGCTTGGGGTTTGTGCGCCTGCGCGCATGGACGGCTTAAAGGCCGCGCCGCTGACGCGGGCGTGACGGTCGAGGCCGAAGGTTGGGCCGCGATCGTGTCGGAGGATCCTTTGGGAACGGCCCGGCGCGCTCTGGCCGAGGCGCAGAGAAAAGCCGTGGAGCGCGTAAGCGGCGTGTCATTGCGCGCCCGCACGCGTGTGGACCAGGCCGTGGCCGTGGAGCAGCGCATATGGGCGGACGCGGCCGGCCGCATCTTGAGCTACGAGATATTGGGCGAGCATGAAGAAGGGAGCTTTCATAAGACCCGGATTCGTGCCGTGGTGCTAAAACGTGATAATAGGATCGGCGCGTCGGGGTCCGAGCCTTTGCCCGGCGATCCCAAGATGGCCGTGGCTCTTAAAGCCGGTTCCTTTTCGGATAAGAACGCGGCTGAACAGGGACTGCGCCAAGCGCTGCGGGAAGCGGGAATTTCCGTCGTGAACGGAAAGGCGGATTACACTGTCAGCGGAGAAGCCGAGGTCTCAGTTTTGGACAGCAGAGGATTGGAGGGATTTGCTTCCTTCAGGGCCCGCTTGGCCATTGAACTCAGGGAGGGATTGGAAGGAAAGGTGATCTCTGAGCGAAGTCTGGAAGCTTCGGCCATCGATCTTTCGGGCCGCGTCGCCGCGGCCAAGGCCCTGGAGAAAGCCGGCCGTCTAGCCGGCGAGAAGCTCACGTCTGATCTTAAGGGTGCCAGACGTGAACTTGCGGAACTTATTCAAGAGGAGTAGATGGACTGGAGGTATAATTTAGAGACTCTCGAATTTTTGCGGCCGAACGCAACATCCTGGAGACTGCGCTCGGTGATACGCCGAGAAAAAACGCAATTTCATTAACACGGTAGCCCGACGCAACGGCGCGGGCGGCGATCGATCTGCGAGCCGCGCACGCCTCTTGCTTGCGGCAGCCATGAAGAAGCGTCCCGACCTTGACGGCGTGCTCGCTGGCAGCATGCGCCACAAGTGCGTGAATGTCCGGCAAACGGGCTTTCCACTCGACCGACTGATCCATGGGTGGGGTCGGCATGCGGCTATCTATGAGCGGAAGCGGTTTTTCCTCCTTGCCGATGCCCGACAGCACAAAGTCGCAGAATGACGCCAGGGCAGCGTGTTTGTTGGAGCCGAACAAGGATAGCGGCCAGTTGCTGTCGCTGAGCTGTCCCGTCTGCGGCGTCAGATATTCACGATAGCTGGACCAAGGCCAGAGTTCGGGCCGGTCGACGAGTCCCGCATGGACGGGATTGAGGTGTATATAACGTAGGAGCCATTTAAGATAAGTATCGTTGTCGCAGGGTAAAGATTTAAAGCGATCCTGGAAGACATGACCTTTTCTTTGGCGTGCGATATTGAAATGTTTGGACCAGGCGGTCTGGATGCGTTGCATGAATTTTGACAACGGGTCGTTTCCTGTTTTTAGGAGAAGGTGAAAATGATTGGGCATGAGGCAGTATGCATGCAAACTGAAATCAGAGGTCCGCTTTACCGAGGCGAGGACGGTTGTGAATTCGTGCCAATCATTAGGCTGGGTAAATATAGCTTGGCCGCCATTGCCTCGGGCCATCACGTGATGGATCCTTCCGGGAATGTGAATGCGTTCGGGTCTGCCCATGCTGAATATACGAACGAAGATCGAAAAAGTTCCGTGAGTGGCACCATTTTCCATTTCGGGCTTGGTATGATATCCCCTGGTTCCTTATAGGAGGCTTGCAAGATGCCAGTCCATATCCAGGCGCATTATATCGGCGATGACACCGTGGAACTTGAGCACGGGCCCAGCGGCCGCAAGATGACCACGGATCTGCCCGTGGACAACGGCGGCAGAGGACGGGGCTTCTCCCCCACTGATCTGTTGGCCGCGGGCCTGGCTTCGTGCGTCCTGACCATCATGGCCAAGGCCTCGGTCAAGGATGGCTTGGACCTTAAAGGGGCTTCAATCATCGTGGAAAAAGAGATGCAAACAAGTCCGCGCCGAGTGGCGCGGATTATGGGTCAGCTGAGCCTGCCCCCGCAGTTAAGCGCGGCCCAGAAAGAAAAGCTGCGGACCTATATCCGGGCCTGCCCTGTCACCCAGAGCCTGCATCCGGATGTCAAGGTCGAACTCGCCGTTGAATAAACCGTGATTTTTGGTTGTTCTTGAACAAGTTCCGGAAGTTCACGTCTGGCACGCCAAAACGCATCGTCTCGGGCGGGCAGACCGGCGTGGATCGGGCCGCCTTGGACGCGGCTTTGGAGGCGGGTCTGTCATGCGGCGGCTTGGCGCCCAAGGGCCGGCGCGCCGAGGACGGGATTATTCCCGAGCGCTATCCGCTGGAAGAATGCGACTCCGCGGACTATGCCGTGCGCACGGAGCTCAATGTGGTCCGATCCGACGCCACCTTGATTTTGAATCGTGGACGGTTGAGCAGCGGGACATGGCTCACCAAGGAATATTGCGTTAGGCATAAAAAACCCTTTATTGTGGTGCAAATCGATCAGCTCTCAACAGGAGCGGCTGCGGCCGAGGTGAACCGTTTCCTGGCCGAGGCGCGGCCCAATGTCCTTAATATTGCAGGTCCGCGTGAGTCCAAATCGCCCGGGATATATGATTTGAGCTTCGAGATTTTGCGCCTGGTCTTAAAGGCTGGCTAGTTCGGCTGCTTTTGATAAACTCTTACCATGTGGAACAAGACCAGCATCATCTGCACGCTTGGCCCTTCGACCTCCAACAAGAGAACTCTTTTGCAGCTCATTGAGGCGGGGATGGATGTGGCTAGACTCAATTTTTCCCATGGGAACCTCGCCCAACACCGCGCGCTTATCCGGCTCGTGCGGGAATGCTCGGCGCGGGCCGGCCGGGCTATCGGCGTCCTTCAGGACCTGCCCGGCCCGAAACTGCGGGCCGGGAATATGCCCGGGGGCATCCTGGAAATCCATTCCGGCGAGGAAATCCTACTTGCCGCTCGGCCCCGGAACGGGATCAAGCACCTTCCTTTTCCCGATCAACGCTTGCTGGCCGCGCTCAAGCCCCGGGGCGACGTGTTTCTGGCCGATGGAGCCGCGCACCTCAAAGTGCTTCGGGTGAAAGGTGAAGGGGTTGTGTGCCGCTCCTTGAGCAACGCGACTGTGCGCTCCCGCTGCGGGGTCAATATTCCCGACGGCGACTTGACGATTTCGGCCTTCACCGCCCAGGACCGGCGCTTTCTTGAATTCGGGCTGTCCCAGGGCGTGGACTTCGTGGCCGTCTCCTTTGTGGCCCGGGCCTCGGATTTGCGCGCCGTGCGCCGGGCCATGGCCGACGGCAAGAAAAAGCCGTTGGTTGTCGCCAAGATTGAGCGCGGTCCGGCTCTCCAGGACCTGGCCGCCATCGTCGGGGAGTCGGACGCGGTCATGGTGGCGCGCGGCGATTTGGGCGTGGAGCTGCCTTTCGCGCAGGTCCCCTTCGCGCAGAAGGAGATCATCGCGCAGTGCCGTCGGCAGGGACGGCCGGTGATCGTGGCCACTCAGATGCTCGAATCCATGATTTCAAATCCCCGGGCTACCCGGGCCGAGCTGACCGACATCGCCAATGCCGTCCTGGACGGGGCCGACGCGGTCATGCTCTCGGGCGAGACCTCGGTCGGGAAATATCCGCGCGAGGCCGTCGCGACGCTGAGCGCCGTGGTTTGCGAGGCCGAGAAGCACATACGGCCCGAGATCGATTTTGACTATCCCTTCGCCTCGGCCAAGGCGCGCTCCATAGCGGCCGCGGCCGTGGCCTTATCCATGGGGGTGGAGGCCAAAGCCATAGTGATCCCGACTTTTACGGGAGATACGGTGCGCTGCGTTTCGCACCTCAAGCCCCAGTGCCCGATCGTGGCTCTCTGCAAGCCGGGAGGGGAAAGCGCCCTGACGCTGCTTTGGGGGGTGAGGTCCGCGGCAATCCGGGGACTGGGGCGGGATTTGGAGTCCGTGCTCGCGGTTTCCCGGCGCGTGGCCCGGCGCATGGGGGTGGCGCGGCCTGGAGACGACATCGTGGTTTCCTGCAGCATGCCCGGCCGGCGGTTTCAAGGCGATCGCGTGGTGACGGCGGTCAGGGTTTAGCCATGCTCATGCAGGGCGCTTGGTTTGCCTTCATCCTGACATTGCTGGCCGGCCTTTCCACGGGAATCGGCAGCCTTATCGCCTTCTTCGCGCGGCGCACCAACAAGACGCTGTTGGCCGTGTCCCTGGGGTTTTCCGCCGGGGTCATGATCTATATCTCCCTGGTGGACATGCTCGCCGAGGCCCGGCTCGATTTGTTGGGACAATACGGCCAGCCGGGCGAATGGCTCGCGTTGGGGGCCTTTTTCGCGGGCATTGGCCTGACCGCTTTGGTCGATCTTTTGGTTCCTGAGGTTGAAAACCCGCATCATGCCTGGCGTGTCGAGGAGATGGAGTCCGCGGCGGAGGCCGCGCGGGCTCGCAAGCTGTTGCGCACCGGAATGGTCACGGCCATGGTCTTGGCCCTGCATAATTTCCCCGAGGGGATAGCGACCTTCGTGGCCGGCCTCATGGAGCCGGCCACGGGCGTGGCTATCGCCATGGCCATCGCCATCCATAATATCCCGGAGGGCATCAGCGTGTCGGTCCCGATTTTCTACGCGACCGGCAGCCGGCGCAAGGCCCTGCTCTATTCATGCCTCTCCGGCCTCTGCGAGCCCTTGGGCGCCGCGGCCGGGTATGTTTTCCTTCTGCGCTTCGTTTCGCCCGGGATATTCGGCGTGGTCTTCGCCATGGTCGCGGGAACCATGATCTTCATCGCTTTCGACGAACTGCTGCCGGCCGCTCACGAGCACGGCGAGCATCACCACGCGATCGGCGGCCTTATCGGGGGCATGGCGGTCATGGCCGTGGGCCTGGCCTTGGTCCGCTAATCCTAAGGCGCGGATTCGATATTTTTAGTACGATGTCGTGCAGGCGCAACCATTTTCTATCGCGTCGAGGCAATGGCCCATGTTCAAGAATCTTTTCGCGCGCAAACCGCTGAGTCTGCTTTTGGAGGAGATGGCCGGGGAAAACCGCCTGCGCCGTGTTTTGGGGCCTGTTCAGCTGACCTCCCTCGGCGTGGGCTGCATCATCGGCACCGGCATCTTCGTCCTGACCGGCGTGGCCGCCCATGACAAGGCTGGACCGGCGCTCATCCTTTCCTTCGTGGTGGCGGGGCTGGCCTGCATATTTTCCGCCTTATGCTACGCGGAGTTCGCCTCCCTGGCGCCGGTCGCGGGCTCGGCCTACACCTATGCCTACGCCACCCTGGGCGAGCTTTTTGCCTGGATCATCGGCTGGGATTTGGTCTTGGAATACACCGTGGCGTCCGCGACCGTGGCCCACGGCTGGTCGCACTATTTCCAAAGCTTCATCGGTATATTCGGATTGAAGATACCGCACGCCCTTTCCATAGCCCCTTTCGACTTCAGCCCGACGTTGGGCCGGCTGGTGGCCACGGGTTCGGTGTTGGATGTCCCGGCTATCGTCATCGCGGGCATTGTCACGGCTATTTTGGTCGTGGGCATCAAGGAAAGCGCGTCGGTCAATACCGCCATGGTGGCGATCAAGGTCGCGATCGTCTTTTTCGTGATTATCGTCGGCGCGTTTTACGTCAATCCCGCCAACTGGCTGCCGTTTGCTCCGTTCGGGCTGACCGGCGTGAGCTTCTTCGGGCATACCTTGGTGGGCCAGTCCGGCGCGGGCGGGGAGCCCTTGGGCATGCTGGCCGGGGCGGCTATGATCTTTTTCGCCTACATCGGCTTCGACTCGGTCTCGACCCATGCCGAGGAGGCGCGCAATCCGCAGCGGGACGTGCCCATCGGCATCGTGACCTCCCTGGCGCTTTGCACGGTTCTCTATATCGCGGTTTCCGCGATCCTTACCGGCATGGTGCCTTACGACAAGATCGACATCAACGCGCCGGTCGCCGAGGCTTTCCGGCAGGTGGGACTGCCGTGGGCCCAGTTCTTGATCGCTCTGGGGGCTTTGGCCGGCATCACGTCGGTCTTGTTGGTCTTGATGCTCAGCCAACCTCGCGTCTTTTTGGCCATGGCGCGCGACGGCATGGTGCCCGAGAGCGTCTTCGGCGCCGTGCACCCGAAGTTCCGCACGCCTTATAAGTCGACCATCCTGACCGGCATCGTGGTGGCCCTCTTGGCCGCCTTCGTGCCCTTGCGGGTCCTGGCCGAACTGGTCAACATCGGCACGCTTCTGGCCTTCGTCATAGTCTGCGCGGCCGTGCTCATCATGCGCAAGGTCGAGCCGGACGCGCCCAGGCCTTTCCGCTGCCCCCTGGTGCCGCTGGTGCCCATTTTAGGCATCGGCTTCTGCGCGCTGCTGATGTTCTCGCTGCCGGCGGAGAACTGGCTGCGGCTGATCGTGTGGCTGTTGGCTGGGTTCGTGATCTATTTTGCCTACGGCCGCCGCCACAGCGTGCTGGCAAGAAGGCGCCAAACTGCCGCTTTGGACGCGGTCGCAGTAGAGCCCGCCGCCGGTCAAAAATAGGCCTATTTGCCGGAGTTCTTCCCCAGCCCGCGGCACGGCGCGCGCCAGATGGAGCGCGCGTATTCCTGGATGGTGCGGTCGCTGGAGAAGCGTCCGGATTTGGCCGTGTTGACGATGGAGGAACGCGCCCAGGCGCGGCGGTCGAGGTAATGCTGGTCGACCTTGGCTTGGGTGAACGCGTAGTCCGCGAAGTCTGCGAAGACCATGAACGGGTCGCTGCCCAGGAGATTGTCGAGGAGGGGCTTGAAAAGGCCCGGTTCGGCCTGGGAGAAGTGATCCTGGGCGATGAGGTCCATGACCGGCCGCAGCCCCGGGGCGCGGTCGAGCCAGTCGCCCGGCTTGTAGCCGGCGGCGCGCAGCCGTTCCACCTCGTCGGCCTTGAGCCCGAAAATGAAGATGTGCTCCGGACCCACCTCCTCGAATATCTCGATGTTGGCGCCGTCGAGCGTTCCGATGGTCAAGGCTCCGTTCATCATGAACTTCATGTTGCCGGTGCCCGAGGCCTCGGTTCCGGCCGTGGATATCTGCTCGGAGAGGTCGGCCGCGGGGATGATTTTTTGAGCGAGGCTGACGCGATAATCCTCCAGGAACACCACCTTTAGCCGGTCGCCGATGGCGGCATCGGAGTTGATGACGCTGGCCGCGGAGTTGATGAACTTGATGATGTGTTTGGCCATCCAATAGCCGGGAGCGGCCTTGCCCGCGAAGATAGCGGTGCGCGGCACGAAGTCGCCGTTGGGATTGGCCTTGATCTCCAGGTAGCGGTGGATGAGCCACAGCGTGAAGAGCACCTGGCGCTTGTACTCGTGGATGCGCTTGACCTGCACGTCGAAGATGGATTCCGGGTCGATCGTGACGCCCATCTGATGGTGGATCAGGGAGGCCAGGGCCTTCTTGTTTTCGCTCTTGGCGTGGCGCCAGCGGTCCTGGAAACCGTGATCGTCCTTGTGCGCCGCGAGCTTCTGGAGCTGTCCCAAATCCGTGGGCCAATCCTCGCCGGTGGTCTCGGTGATGATCCGGGAAAGACGGGGGTTGGATTCCAGAAGCCAGCGCCGGGGGGAGACGCCGTTGGTCTTATTGTTGAACTTCGCCGGAAACATCTCGTAGAAGTCCTTGAACAGGCTTTGCTGGATGAGCTGGGAGTGCAGCTCCGAAACGCCGTTGACCGAGTGGCTGGCCAGGACGCAAAGATAGGCCATCCTGATTTTCTTGGGCTGTCCCTCATCTATGAGGGACATGCGGCGCAGGCGCGCCGTGTCGCCGGGGTAACGGTTGGCCACCTCGCGCAGGAAGCGGGCGTTGACTTCATAGATGATCTCCAGATGCCTGGGCAGAAGAGCCCCGAGCAATGGCACCGACCAAGTCTCAAGCGCTTCCGGCATGAGGGTGTGGTTGGTGTAGGCGAAGGTCCGGGAGGTGATGTCCCAGGCGGCCGCCCACTCGAGGCGCACGTAGTCGAGCAGGATGCGCATGAGCTCGGCCACGGCGATGGCGGGATGGGTGTCGTTGAGCTGAATGGCCACTTTCTTGGGGAAATCGCGGAAGTCTTCATTGTGGGCGCAGAAACGCCTGACGATGTCGGCCAGGGAAGCAGCGGCGAAAAAATATTCCTGCTTCAGGCGCAGCTCCACGCCGGCCGAGGTCTTATCGTTGGGGTAGAGGACTTTGGAGATATTCTCCGAGGCGATCTTGCGGTCGTAGGCCTTGAGATAGTCGCCGTTGTTGAAGTATTCCAGGTCGAAGTCCTGCGTGCCCTTGGCCGACCAAAGCCGCAGGGTGTTGACGATGTCGTTGCGGAAGCCCGGAACCGGGATGTCGTGCGCGACGGCCAGGACGTCCTCGGTATCCACCCAGTCCACGGCCAGTCGGCCGTCGGGGCCGTGGTGGGAGCTCGTGCGGCCGTAGAAATGCACGCGGATGGCGTACTCGGGCCGCTCGATGGCCCAGGGCGTGCCCAGGCGCAGCCAATCGTCCGGCGCCTCGACCTGGTGGCCGTTGACTATTTTCTGCTGAAAGATGCCGTAGTTGAACATGATCCCGTAGCCCACGGCCGGCACTCCCAGCGTGGCCATGGAGTCCATGAAGCAGGCGGCCAGGCGGCCCAGGCCGCCGTTGCCCAAGCCCGCGTCGACTTCCTTCTCGGCCAGATCCTCCAGGCGCAGGCCGTAAGACTGCAGGGCCTTCTTGATCTCGCCCACCACGCCCAGGTTGAGGATGCCGTGCATGAGCAGGCGGCCGATGAGAAATTCCATGGAGAGGTAGTAGACCCTTTTCGTGTTCTTCTTGTGGTAGCGCTGCTGGGTCTTGATCCAGCGTTCGATCATGCGGTCGCGGATGGCGTAGGCGGCGGTCATGAAATTATCGTAAGGGGTGGCCGTGTACTCGTCCTTGGCCAGGGCAAATGTCCGGCGTTCCAGGAAGTACTGCTGGAGGTTGGCGACGCTGAGCCCGTTTTGCAGGGAAGCGCCCAAAGGCAGCGGTGCGGCGGCAGAAGCAACGGCGGATTTTTCCTTAGGCATATTAAGGTATCATACATCTTTAGGAAATTCCGTGGAAAAGCCCCAGGCATTGTTGTTGGAAGGCGTCCATCCGGACGCGGCGGCTCACCTTCAAAAAAAAGGCTTTGCCGTGGCCTGCCGGCCCGGCGCTCCCAGCGAAGCTCAGTTGCGCCGGCTTCTTAAAGGCGTGTCCTTGCTAGGCGTGCGCTCGCGCACGGTCCTGTCGCGCGTCGCCTTGCGCGAGGCGGACGCGCTTTTGGCCGTGGGAGCCTTCTGCGTGGGCACCGACAACCTGGACCTCGATGCCGCCACGGACCGGGGCGTGGCGGTCTTCAACGCGCCCTACAGCAACACGCGCAGCGTCGCTGAATTGGTTGTCGGCGAGGTCATCATGCTCTTGCGCCGCGTCTTCGACAAGAGCCGGCTTTTGCACGAGGGCGTTTGGGATAAGTCGAGCGGCGGGGCCCACGAGGTCCGGGGCAAGACCTTGGGAATCATCGGCTACGGGAACATCGGCGGGCAGGCGGGTTTGTTGGCCGAAGCCATGGGCATGCGGGTGATCTATTTCGACCTTTTGGAGAAGTTGTCCTTGGGCAACGCCCGCCGCTGTTCCTCCTTGGGCGAAGTCCTGCGCCAGGCCGACGTTGTCACGCTCCATGTCGACGATAGGCCTGAAAATCAAAACCTCATCGGTGAGCGGGAACTCAGGCATATGAAGAAGGGCGCCGCGCTCATTAACGCCAGCCGCGGCCGGGTGGTGGATATCCAGGCTCTGGCTCGGGCTTTGCGGCGGGGGTTTTTAGGAGGCGCCGGCGCGGATGTTTTTCCAAGCGAGCCGGCGGCCAATGGAAGGGGGTTTGACAGCCCTTTGCGGGGGCTTGCCAACGTGATTCTGACCCCGCATGTGGGCGGCAGCACCCAGGAGGCGCAGCGCAACATCGCCGCCTACGTCTGCGAGAAGCTCGTCAACTACGTGCGCATGGGCGACAGCTTCTATAGCGTCAATTTCCCCCAGGTCCAGCTGCCGGTCATGCGCAGGTCCCACCGCGTGCTGCACATCCATCGCAACGTGCCGGGAGTCATGTCCCAGATCAACACGGTCCTGGCTTCCCACGGCATCAACATCACGGGCCAGTATCTGGAGACCAACGAGCGCATCGGCTACGCCATCACGGATATCGGCCGCGAATACGACAAGGGGGTGCTCAAGTCCTTGGAGGGCATCTCCGAGACCATCCGCCTGCGGGTCTTGTTCTGAGGCGCCTCGGCGGCTCCGGCGGAAAGGATCCGGCATGAAATGCCCGAACTGCGGCTCCGAGGTGGTGTTCCATAGCCCCAGGTGCCCCAGTTGCGGCGTCGTCTATCTAGACCGTCTCCTGCAGAAGGCTTGGGATGCCCAGGTCAGCGCCGCCCGGCCCCGGCAGAGGCGCCGGCGAAGTTCCTGGACGGGGGGAGTGCTCCTGGCCGTTGGCGGGATCTTGGCGGCCTTCGGATTTTGGCATTTTGGGCTCCGTGCCCCGGGGAATGGCCTGCCTGCCGGAGCCATCGTGCATCCCCAGGGTTTCGCCTTCGTCGTTCCGCAGGGTTGGTCCTGCGACCTAAGCGAGCGCCCGCGCGCGGCGGCGCAACAGTCGGCGCGCCTGAGCGACGGCTTGGCCGCCATCGAGGTCCTGACCATATCTTCCGAGCTTGGCGGCGCCTCGCGTCGGAGCGACGTGCGCCTGCGCGCCTTGGTGGAATCGCAGTACGACGGCGTTGCGGCGCGGGTGGTGTCCGTGACCGCGTTACGCGTCGACGGGCTTGAGGCTCTGCGCGTCATCGTGACCGGAGGACGGGCGGTCATGGCATCGTCCAATAAGGGTCGCTCCTTGTCTCCCCTCAATCAGCCCGCGCCCGCCTTCGAAAGCCTGCCTTTCCGGGGCTTGCTCGTCTTGGTGCCCGGCGGCGGGAAGGATTTCCTGGTCAAGGCTTACGCGGATGAGGGTTACTTCCAGGAGCAAGGCTGGCGCATCGAAGCCTTTCTTGCCTCCTTTCGCGTGACCCGCCGGCCGACTTTTCTGTAGATGGTGCCAGACGTGAACTTGCGGAACTTATTCCGGGTCGTGCCGTCTAAAAGCACATGAACACAAGTTTTTAAAGTTCACGAAGTTCACGTCTGTCACCAGCCCCCAGCCACGCTTGGTCATTTGCGGGCTGGAGCCAATAGCGCGGGCGTCGAGCCTGATAGGGATACGGGCGCGGGGGTGGCGTAGAGGCGCTGCGCGGAGCCTCCAGATTCTGATGCGGCCCGAGCTGCGGCCGCCAGGCGGCGGCTCAGGGGCGAGGGCGCAACCACGGCTTGGATGCCCATACGGGCCTTTTCTTTCTCTAAATCCCGGTACAGGTCTTCGTTGCTGTAGGCGGCCGGCGGCTTGACTGGTTCGTCGATCGCCGAGCCGCCCAAGACCTTGGGCGCAGCCGGAATCTGGAGGGATATCTGGCCGGAGACTGGCAGGGGTGGCGGAAGTTCCGTACGCAGAAGCCTCTGGCTGCGCCAAGTCCTGTAAATCGCCAACGCCAGAACCAAGGCGCAGCAAACCCAAGCTAGACGCCGCAGCGTCCGCGAGCCCGACATGCCGGACTTAGGCCGCGGTCAGGACGCGCTTGTTGCTCTTGGCAGCCTTGCCCAGAAGCTCGTCGCGCAGCACGTCGGCCCGGTCGGTCTTCTCCCACTCAAAGCCGCTTTCTTCGCGGCCAAAGTGGCCGTAGGCCGCCGTGGCCCGGTAGATGGGCCGGCGCAGCTTAAGAGTCTGGATGATGCCCCGAGGGGTCAGGGAGAAATGCTTGCGCACCGCCGCTTCAATGCGGCTCTCATCGACCTGCCCGCTGCCGTGAGTGTCGAAATAGACCCCGACGGGTTCGGCTACGCCGATGGCGTAGGCCAGCTGTACCGTCACTTCGGAGGCGATGCCCGCGGCCACGAGGTTCTTGGCGATGTAGCGCGCCATGTAGCAGGCCGAGCGGTCCACCTTTGTCGGATCCTTGCCGGAGAAGGCGCCGCCGCCGTGCGGGGCGCGGCCGCCGTAGGTATCCACGATGATCTTGCGTCCCGTCACCCCGGTGTCCGAGACCGGTCCGCCCACGACGAACTTGCCCGTGGGATTGATGAGGCAGCGCGTGGCGCGGTCCATCAGGCGCTTGCCCAGGATCGGCTTGATGATGGCCTCGATGATTTCGTTGCGGGCCTTATCCGTGATCTGCTTGCCCGAGCGGTCCAGGATTTCCTCGGTATGCTGGGTCGAGACGACCACGGTGTCCACGCGCAGTGGCCGGCCGTCGAGGTATTCCACGGTCACCTGGGATTTGCCGTCCGGGCCAAGGTAGCGCAGGTCATTGGAGCGGCGTACGTCGGCCAGCTTGCGGCAAAGCCGGTGCGCGAGCATGATGGGCAGGGGCATGAGTTCCGGGGTCTCGCGGCAGGCGTAGCCGAACATGATGCCCTGGTCTCCGGCGCCGCCCACGTCCACGCCCTGGGCGATGTCCGGGGATTGGCGGCCTATGGCGTTGAGCACGGCGCAGGAGGCGGCGTCAAAGCCGTACTTCGGGTGGTTGTAGCCGATGTCCGTGATGACCTTGCGGGCCAACTGGTCGACGTCCACGAAGCTCTTGGTGGTGATTTCTCCTCCGACAATGACCATGCCGCGGGTCACGAAAGTTTCGCAGGCGACCCGGCCGGTGGGGTCCTCCTGGAGCACGGCGTCGAGGACGCCGTCGGAAATCTGGTCGCAGACCTTGTCCGGGTGGCCTTCCGTGACGGATTCCGAGGTGAAATAAAACTTGCCGTTTCTGCGCTGCATGATTCCTCCTGCGGTTAACTCGCGGAGATCCGAAACCGCCGCTTTGTAAACCGTGATGGTTTCTGGCCGTAGGCCCCTGACCTTAAAGTTGAAGAGGCGGATGTCTTAGTCAACGGCGTCAGGCATATATAATAGGAAATTTCCTTTTATTTTCTCAACAGGCGAAGGAGGGCCTATTCGCGGATGCTGAGCACCGCGGCCTCGTAGACCGCGATGTTCTCCTTGACGTGGCCGTTGGCGCCGATGATGCAGTTGTCGAGATGCACCTGCTTGCCTACGGTGACGTTGTCGAAAAGGATGCAGTTCTTAAGGTTGGCTTGCGCGGATATGACGGCCCGGTCTCCGACCACGGTGTAGGGGCCGATCTGGGCTCCGGCCTCGATGTGGCAGCCCTTGCCGATGAGACAAGGGGAGCGCAGCACGGCCTTGGGGGCGATGCTGCTGCCGCCCTCGATCCAGACGCCCTTGCGCGCCTCGGTTCCGGGGATGTTGATGCGCAGCTTGCGGTCCAAGCAGTCCATCTGGCTGCGCCGGTATTCGGAGAGGTTGCCCACATCGGTCCAATAGTCGCGGCACTCATAGGCATAGATGGGCTTGCGCAGTTTGAGAAGCTTCGGCCAGAGTTCGTGGCCGAAATCGTAGACCGCATGGCGCGGGATGTAGCGAAGTATCTCGGGCTCGAAGAGGTAGATGCCGGTGTTGACCTTGTTGGAGAAGACATCCCCCCAACTGGGCTTCTCCTTGAAGCCCCGGATGCGGCCGGAGGGGTCGGCAAGGGTCACTCCGTATTCGAAACGGGCGTCTATGGCCTTGACCGCCATGGTGGCCAGTGAGCGGCGCCGGCGATGAAAAGCCAGCATGGAGGTCAGATCAATGTCGGAGAGGCCATCACCCGACATGACGAAGAAGGGACCGTCGCGCAGAAAGCCCTCCACTTTCTTGACCGCCCCCGCCGTGCCCAGCAGCTTGGGTTCCATGGAGTAGCTGATCTTCAGGCTCCAGCGCGAGCCGTCGCCGCAATAGCCGCGAATCTGGTCGGCATGGGCGAAGAGGTTGACCGCGACCTCCTTGATGCCATGGCGCAGGAGGTTGTCGAGCACGTGGTGAATCACGGGACGATTGACCACGGGCACCATGGGCTTGGGCGTTTCGTAGGTCAGCGGCCGCAGCCTGGTGCCGGCTCCGGCGGCCAGAACGATGGCGCGTATCATGTCAGGCCAGGTTCGGGGCCACCCATTTCTTGGCCAAGTCCAGAAGCTCGCCGGTACGCTTGGCCGTATCGGTCTCGCCGTAGACGCGCATGAGGGGTTCTGTCCCCGAGGGGCGCATGAGGAGCCAATGTCCTTCGGCTAGGATGATCTTGAGGCCGTCTATTTGGACGAGCTCCTTGATTTCCGACCCCAGAATCTTCTTGGGCAGCTTCTTGACCAGCTTGGCGGCGAAAGCCGCCTTGTCGCCCACCGGCTTGTGCAGCCGGAAATCCAAACGGCGAAAATGGGAGGCCCCGTACTTGGCTTCCAGCTCTTTCCAAAGCTGGCCCGGGCTGCGGCCCGTGACCGCCACCATTTCCAGCAGCAGGAGGGCGCTCATCAGGCCGTCGCGCTCCGGAATCGAGCCCTTCCAGGCGTAGCCGCCCGATTCCTCGCCGCCTATGACCGCTTCGCCGGCCGCCAAGCGTTCGGCCACGTGCTTGAACCCCACCGGGATTTCCTCGAACGGCAGGCCGCAGGCTTGGGCGATGCGCGCCGAGACGTAGCCGAGAGACACGGACTGCACGATTTTGCCCTTGAGCTTCTTGTGCTCCACCAGGTAGCGGACGATCATGGGAAATATCTGGCAAGGGGTGAGGTAGTCTCCGTTCTCGTCGACTACTCCCACGCGGTCTCCGTCCCCGTCCAGGGCGATGCCGATGACGGCCCGCTCAGCTTTGACCCGCTGTGAGAGCGCTTTGAGGTTTTCCGCGACGGGTTCGGGGTTGAGCCCCCCGAAAAGCGGGTCGTGCTCCGAGTGGAGAGAGATCAGGCGCTGGCCGGGGAGCGCGGCCTCGAGCAATCCGGTTGCGGAGCCATAGAGGTAGTCCACTACCGCCGGCTTCTTGAGACGTCCCCGGATGGCCGCGATATTGGCCTTGCTGCGCAGATACTGCAAGTAGGGCTCCAGGCCGGATTTCTCCTTGATGTCGGTGCTGCGGGTGGGCTGGGAGCGGTCGAGGCAGGCCTCGATGGCTTGGGTCATCGTTTCCGTGGCCGCCCGTCCGGAGTATTTGATCTTGATGCCGTTGTAGGAAGGGGGGTTGTGGCTGGCCGTGACCACGACGCCGAGGCCTTTGGTGCGGTGCGTCATGAGGCTGACCGCGGGCGTGGGCAGGCATTGAGAGAGCAGCAAGGCGTTGAGCTTGTTGCCGTGCAGGACCTTGGCGATCTCGCGCGCGAAGGTGTCGGATTGAAAGCGGCGGTCATAGCCGATCACCACGGGGCCGGCCCAGGGACAGTCCTTGCGGTTGGGCGACTTGAGGATCTCATCGCGGAGATAGTCGGCGATAGCCTGGGCCACCCGGCGCACGTTTTCGAACGTGAAATCCCGCGCCATGACTCCCCGCCAGCCGTCTGTGCCGAATTTGATGTCCATGTTTCCTCCCGCAGATGGGGTCATAATTGGCTATAGGGCCGAAGTTTCGAGCCTCCGGCCAGGGCCGTTCCCGGTGAGAGAACCGCGTGGGCCCCGATGCGGCAGCCGGGGCCCACGACGCAGCGCCTCAAGACCGCGCCGTCGCCGACGAGCGAATCGGGCAGAACGACGCAGTCCTCCAGGACCGCTCCTTTTCCGATCTCGCAGCGCGGACCCACGCAGACATGGCGGGAAAAACGCGCGAAGTCTCCCACCCGGGTGCGGTCGCCGAGGACGAGTTTTCCCGGCTCTTCGGAAAAGGTTAAATCCCGGCCCAGACGAACCCCTCGGCCGAGGTAAAGGCCCCGGCGCGCGGAGCTCAGCTTGAAGGAGGCGGCGCCTCCGAGTATGTCGAGGTGGACTTGCAGGTATTTTTCCAGCGTGCCGATATCTATCCAATAGCCGCCGGAGACGTAGCCGAAAAGACGGGCTTCTTCCTCGAGCATGTGCGGAAACAGCGCGCGCTCCAGGGAATAATGGATCTTCGGCGGAACGCGCTCCAGGACCCGGGGCTCGAAGAGGTAGGCGCCGGCGTTTATCGTGTTGGTGACGATCTCGTCCCAGGAGGGCTTCTCGAGGAACTTGCGGATGCGTCCGCCCTCGTCGGTCTCTACAAGTCCGTAGAGGGTGGGGTCCTTGACGCGGGTCAGAGCGATCGAGGCCTCGGCGCGCTTGGCGCGATGAAACCGTAAAAAAGCGCTCACGTCCAGGGTATGAAGCACGTCGCCGTTCAAGATCAGGACGGTCGAGCGCAGGTATTTCTGGGCGTTCTTGACCGCGCCTCCGGTCCCCAGGGGACGGGTTTCGTGAATGTAGCGCAGGCGCATCCCGAGGCGTCTGCCGTCGCCCAGCATGCGGTGGAATATATCGGGCTTGTACGCGGTGCAAAGCAGGACCTCGCGCACCCCGTGCGACTTGAGCACGTCGAACTGGTACTCCAGGAATGGGCGGTTGACCACGGGCAGAAGAGGCTTTGGAAAATCGCATGTAAATGGACGCAGCCGACTGCCTACGCCGCCGATCAGGATCAGAGCTATCATGGTCTTGGGATTCGCGAATTGTACAAAAAATATATACTAGTGTCCTATGGAGGAGGCGCGGCCGAGCCCTCGCGTACTGGCGCTGAGTCTCCTCGGCTTGGCGCTTTTCCTCGCTTGGCAAGCCCTTTCCCTGGGCGCTTACTTGCGCGTCGAGAGCCGCCCGCCGGCCTGGGATCAAGCCATCCATCTCGACATCGCCCTGGACTATAGCCAGGCCATAACGCAGGGACGCTGGTCGGATGTCATGCACCTGGCGCCCAAGTCGGGCATGCCGCCTTTTCCTCCTTTCTATCACCTCCTGTTGCGCCACGCTTATTCGACTTCGAACCCCGCCAACGCCGCTCTTTGGCTCAATTGGTTCTATTTGGCGGTCCTCTGTGTGTCTCTGTTCGCCTTGGCGTGGCAGTTTCGTCCCGATGAGACGGCGCTTCTCTGCGTCGTGCTCTTTGCCGGTTCGCCGGCGGTCCAGGACATGATGCATACGCAGCTTATCGACTTGGCCATGACGGCTTGGACAGCGGCGGCCTACTGGGCTTTGCTGAACAGCGACGAGTTCAAAAAATGGGGCGGCAGCCTGGCCTTCGGGGTGCTTTTCGCCGTCGGCATGCTGCACAAGTGGAGCTTTTTCAGCTACCTCTTGCCTGCCGCTTACATGGCGGTCAAGGCCATGGGCCGACCGGCCTCCCGCCTCCAGGTTATGGCTTGCGGCGCTCTGACCCTGGCCTTGCTCGGCCCCTGGTATTGGGTGCATTGGCCCATGCTCATCCCGAGGCTCTTTCAGGCCTCCGCCGATTTCGCCGTTCCTTTTTGGCGATCCGAAGCGCTGCTGACCTATCCGGGGGAGATGCTCGATGGTCTCGGGCCTTTGGTGATGATTTTGTCCCTTATTGGGATATGCGTCCCGCAGTTTCGCCGCGACTGGCAACGGGGCTGGCTGCTGGTGGCTTGGTTCGTCACTTCCTACGTGTTCTGGACAATCGTTCCCAACCGTCAAATGCGCTTTCTTTTGCCGGGCCTGCCGGCCTTGGTGGCCGCGGGCATGGGAGCCTGGCCAAGGGCCGTCATCTGGGGGCTGGCCGCCATCCAGCTCTTCAGCCTGGCCAATTTCACGGCGGGCTGGATCCTGCCGCTGCGCGTGCCCATGCCCTTGCGCGCTATGAGTTTTTTCCCCAGCCAGCCTCCTGTCCGGGAGGACTGGCGCATCGCCGATATCCTCCTTGAGGCGCAAAAGCGCAGCGATCCGAGCCGCCCTGTCGCCAACCTCACCTTGGTGGCTAATGACACCCGGTTCAATGGCCCGAACTTCACTTGGATGGCCAAGCTCCTCGAGCTTTCGCGCGTGCGCATACGCGGAGTCAACAGCCGGCTTTGCGAGTTCGCGCAGTTCGTGGTGCTCAAGGACGGGCGATTGGGGCCCGAAGGCGTCATCGGGGGCCTGCCTGAGGCGGCACAAGCGATCACGGACCCCTCGGGGTGGTTCGCGAGGGCTTATGCGGAGGTCGGGCGCTGGCCCCTGCCCGACGGTTCATCCGCCGTCCTTTACCAACAGAAACGGCCCGTGCTGGCGCCGTTCAAGGGCCGCAAGTTTCAATATCAAGCATATGCCGCCGGGCCTTTTGAGGCCGCGGACTTGCGCATCGATCTGGGCGATTGGAATTCCGAGCAAGGGGTCTATCGCTCGGCCCGGGTCTCGGCCGGCGAGGTGACGTTGCGCGGTCTGCGCATGACCGGAGTCCAGATCGAACTCGAAGGGCTGCGCCTGGTGCCGATGTATGAGACGGGGTCCGACAACTGGATCGACGTGCGCTTTCTTGGCCTGGAAAAATTGAGGCTGCGGTCCTTGCAGGTCGACGCCGACGCGTTGCGGGCCTTTCTGGAGGCGCGCCTGCGGGGCTTGAGTCTTTCCACGGTCGAGTTGGATCGGACCCTGAAGCTGCGCGGGCAGTGGAGACGGCTGTCCGTTTCCGCGGAGCTGGGAGCTCGAATTCTCAAGGCTCCGGCCGGGCTGAGCCTGGAGCTTTTGGGCGTCAGGCTGGGAGCCACGCCCCTGCCCATATCCTGGGTTGGCTCCATGCGCCGTTACATGCATCCCTTTGAGCCGTTTCCGGAGACGCCTTTTGTTATAGAGGCGCCGGGACTGACCTTGGCCGACGGCCGGCTCTCGATCCCCTGATTGAAGCGGCGGCGGGCCTGCGGGTAGGCCGTCAAGCGGGGATGTTTAGAATGCGATGCACCTCGTTGGATAATTCCACGAGGTTGGCGGGCTTTTCCATATAGGCCGTGGCTCCCAGGTCAAAGGCGCGTTTTTTTATCTCCGGCTGGCTGTAGGCGGAGAGCACCAGGATCGGGATGGATCGCGTTTGCGGGTCGGACTTGAGACGCCGGCATACCTCGAAACCGTCCATGCCGGGCATGTTGAGATCCAGAATCAGCATGTGCGGCTTCTGCGACAATGATTGCTGGACGCCGTCCGTGCCGTCGCAAGCCTTGACCACCTCGAAACCGTCCATTTCCAGATTGACCGTCAGGAGTTCTCTGAGAGCCGCTTCGTCGTCCACAACGAGAATCTTGGCCTTGGGCATGGGATTATTCGCTCCTCTTGTTATTTCCATCGGGAAGAAGAACCTTGAAGGTGCTTCCTTTTCCAAACTGGCTTTCCAACGAGATGCGCCCTCCCAGGGCATGCAGGATGGCGCGGGTTATCGTCAGCCCCAAGCCGGTGCCAGGGCTGCGCATGTTGACTTCATCCGGGGTCCGGTAGAACGGCTCGAAAATTTTCTCTTGGTCCGGCTCGGCGATGCCGGGTCCGGAATCAGAGACGCTGATTTCCACGCTGCCGTCCACCCTCTGGGCGGCCAGGACGACCTCGCCCTGGCCGGGGGAATATTTCGCGGCGTTGCTTAGGAGGTGGAGGAACACTTGATGGACCTGATCCCGGTCGGAGCAAATGGAGCGCGCCTGGGCGTCTAGACGCAGGACGAAATTCACGTCCGGCCGCATGTCCTTCAATTGGCTCAGGATGGCATCCGCCATTTCCTGCAGATCGAAAGCCTGATATTGCAGCTTGATCTCCGCCTCTTGGAGCCGGGATAGGTCCAGCACTTCCTTGATCAATCGGGCCAGGCGGTTGCCTTCCTTCTCGATGATTCTCAAGCAATGGAATACGGCGTCTCTATTGAGCTTGTCGAATTTGTTTATGAGGGTTTCCGTAAATCCCAGGATCGCGGCCAGCGGCGTCCTCAATTCGTGGGATACCATCAAGACGAAGCGGGATTTGGCGGCGTCCAATTCCTTGAGTTTTTTGACGGTCTTGAGTAATTCCAGATAGGCGTTTTGCAGGGCCTGGGTCCGCTCTTGAACCTTGGTCTCCAGTTCCGCGTTCATTTTCTGCAGTCTTTCCACGAGAACCCGGTTCTCGCGGATCAGCCGTTGCTTGTCCTGCAGTTTCTCTATCGTTGCCTTGACTTCGTTGATGTTGTAGGGTTTCTGGATATAGGCAAAGGCCCCTTCATTGAGAGCCCCGGCCGCGGCGTTGACGTCCACGTGGCCTGTCATCATGATCGCGCCGATGTCAGGATGGATTTCTTTGATGGCGGCAAGCAGCTTCACGCCGTCTATATCCGGCAGGCGTATGTCGATAAGCAGGACGGAAAAAAAAGATCCGGGCTGGGTTTTTTGCGCCAGGCTGAGGGCTTCTTGGCCGGTAGCGACCCAGGCGACTTTGTAGCCGGCTTTGCGCAGTATGCCCAGCAGCGTCTTGCCCACCGAGGCGTCGTCGTCGATGATCAGTATGTCCATTTCCGCGGGTTCGGTCATTTTATTATCAGATGAATCGAGATTTGGCCGCGTCGAGTTCGTTGAGTTTCTCAACGGTCTTGAGCAGTTCCAGTCGAGCTTCCTGCAGGGCTGGAGCCCGCTCGTGATTCCGGGTCTTGAGTTCCGCGTTGGTTTTGAGCAATTTTTCCACGAGATTCTGGTCCTCGCGGGCCTGCCTTTGCTTTTCCCGTAATCTGGCTATCGTGGCCTTGACTTCGTCGGCGTTGTAAGGCTTTTGGATGTAGGCAAACGCGCTTTCCTTAAACGCCCCCATCACGGCGCTGAGGTCCGCGTGCCCCGTCATCATGATCGCGCCGACGTCGGGATGGGATTGCCTGATGGCGTGAAGCAATTCCACGCCGTTGATGTCCGGCAGGCGTATGTCGATAAGCAGGATCGAGAAAAAAGTTCCGGGCTGTTTTTTTTGCGCCAGGCCGAGGGCCTCTTGGCCGGTAGCGACCCAGCAGCACTCGTAGCCGGCTTGGCGCAACAGGCCCAGGAGCGTCTTGCCCACCGAGGCATCGTCCTCGACGATCAGTATGTTCATCTTTGTGGTTTCGGTCATATTAGCCGTCCTTTTGTGGCGCTTCGGGCAGGTACTTCTGCAATATTTCTATGATCATATGGGGATCGAACGGCTTGCGCAGGTAGGCGATAGTCCCGAATTGCATGGCCTGTTCCAGCGCCTCTTGTTCCGTGGCGCTGGTGGCTAGAACGATCACTCCCGCCTCGGGCCGCATCTCCTTGATGTCCCGCAGGGTCGCCAGTCCGTTGTCCGGCAATTTTAGGTCCAGTATGATGACCTGGAAGCGCCTTTGCTGCAGTTGATCGAGGCATTGTTCCCCATTTTCCGCGAATAGAACCCTGTAATTATAGCCTTCTAGGGCCTCCTTGAGCGCGTCGCAGATTTCCCGGTTGCCATCCACAACCAGCACAAGAGGCCGGTCTTCCAGGCATTCTTTTAAGAGCGCCAGCATCCGGTCCATTTCAAAGGGTTTGTGCAAGACGGTGTAAGCCCCTTCTCGCAGGGCGGTCTTGATCTCGTCTTCCAGGGCATGCGCGGTCATCATGATCACGGTGGCATTGGGGCGCGTTTTTTTCATTTCGAGGAAGGTTTGCACGCCGTTCATCCCAGGCATCCTGATGTCCATGAAGATCACCCGGTAATTATCCTTCTGAATTTGCTCCAGCGCCCGGGCTCCATCCTCGGCCACGGTGACGTCGTATCCTTTCTTTACCAAGATTCCCCTGAGAGTCAAGCGCATGCTTAGTTGGTCGTCCACTACAAGGATCTTTTCCGGTTTGGGGCTGGTTTTATCCGCCATTGTCTCCTCCTAAAGGGAAATGAACCTCAAAGCAGCAGCCCTTGCCAGGCTGGCTCTCCACGGTGATTTTGCCGCCATGAGCCTGCACAAACCCCTGCGATATGGCCAAGCCCAAGCCCGTGCCCTTGGCCTTGGTGGTGAACAACGGTTCAAAAAGCTTCTTCATGTTTTCCGGGCGGATGCCTTCTCCCGTGTCCTTGAAGGCTACTACGATCTGGCTGGGATAGCCGTTAACGGGCGGATCCAGGCGGGTGCTTATGGACAATTGTCCGCCCTTGGGCATGGCTTGAATCGCATTCGTGGCGAGATTGAGAAACACCTGGCGCATGCGCTGGGGGTCGATCGTGGCTTGGGGCAGTTGGCCGGCGAACTGCTTCGATAAAACGACGTTGGCCGGGATATCCAGAACGGTTTGAAGTTCGCCTAGAAGCTCGTGCACGTCCGTGGGATAGGGGGCCAATTTGACGACCCTTGAAAAATCGAGCAGATCCGAGATGATGTTGTTCGAGTTCTTGATCTCATTTTCCGCCAGTCCGAGTATCTCCATCAACGTGGGATCTGCCTTGGCCGTGGGGGTGTCCTGGACCGCTTCCCTGATATAGTAGACGGCATTGCGGATGGCCGCCAGGGGATTGCGCAGCTCGTGACCGACTCCGGAGGCGAGTTGGCCGATCGCGGCCAGCCTTTCGGACCGGACGACCTTGTCCTGGGTTTCCTCAAGGGCTACGTTGGTTTTCGCCAGCTCCTTGAGCCGGCTTTCCAGCTCCGCGTTGGCCTGCAGCAGCTGCCGTTGGGTCAAACGCAATTCGTTCGCCATTTTATTGAAGGCTTTCCCCACCTGGCCTATCTCGTCGCTGGAATGAATGTCCACGCGGGAGTCGAGGTTGCCGCCGGCGATCTCCTCGATGGCGGCCGTGAGCGCGGCCATGGGACGAGAAATCAGGACGGCAAAACTAAACGACAGGATGAAAGCGCCGATGATGACGATGGCCGCCAGGGCGATCATGCCATGCCTGATGTTTCTCATGAAATAGATATTCGACTTCTTGGACAGGCCGATGCGAACCGCGCCCATGGCATTGGGCGAACCCAGCATGAAGGCTTCGGGATTTTGGGATTTCGCGAGACTGATGAGGTCCAGCACCTGTTCGCCGGAATCGTGGAATATGCCGTCAGGGAATTGCAGGGCTAGATCCAGGATTTTTTTGTGATTTTGTCCGGCCAGGTTGATGTCGGAATGGGCGATGACTTTCCCGTCATTGTCGACGACCTCGCCGGAGATCACGTCGCGGTCGTTCATCAGGTCCAAAAAGCCCTTCAAGAGTTTCGTCTCATCCCGGCGTTGGATGGCGTCAGCCTGATGATGGATGAACTGCTGGCAGAGGACGACGCCCTTGGTCTTGAGTTCGTTGTCCCGCGCGCGTTGGATGAGAAAGTAGGAAAAGAGGCTGATGGCCAGCACGCCCGCGCCCGCCAACGTTATGGCGCCCGCCGCGAGCTTGAATTTGAGCTTCATGGGCGGGCCGTGCCTCGGCTTGGTTTACTCATGGGTTTTAGCCGCCGAGCTTCCATCCGGCCGGGGCAGCGACAGGCCGATCGACTTGGCGATGCCTCGGTCGAGGGTCAGCTCCACGTCGCGCGTGAAGACGAGAGGCTCCTTGGGATGGGCGCCTTTAAGCAACTGCAGGATCAATTGACGCGCGGCCAGAGCGGTCAATTCGGGGGAGATGGATATCCCGGCGAAGGCCTTGTCAGGGCCAGGGAGACGGAAAGGCACCAGGAGCGGCAGGCGGTTCTGCAAGGCATAGGTCCTCAGAATATTAAAGGAAGACTCGTTGGCCAGGGACGGATCCGAGCCCATCCATAAGGCGTCGACTTTGTGGGCGAGCTTTCGCAGGCCCTGCGGCAGCTCTGAATTGTCCTCGATCTGGGCCACGATCAGATCCAAGCCTTGATTTTCGCATTGACGGCTCAACTGAGCCCATGACGCTTCGGGGAGGCTCGAGAGCATGCCGATGCGCCGGGCCTGCGGCAGCAGCAGTCTGAACTTTTCGGCCAGGAGACCCGGGGAAGGAAGCCAGGATACGCCAAAGAGATTGGGGTGGCCGACGAGTCCCAAGCGTTCGGGGTAGACCACCATGGTATATACGATCGGCGTATCCGGGAACTTGCGGGCGGATTCGACCGCGGCTTTCGACCCGATGGCCACGATAAGCGCCGGCCGGTCCGCTTCTATTTGCCGCAGGACCGTCTCGATGGCGGGGTGATCCTCGGAGCCCGGGATATATATCTTGGCCTTGTCCGCGCCCAGTTGCTTCTCCAGCGCCGAGGCCGCTTCCCGGTACATGACGATGTCCTTGCTGATGAAAATGGCCAGTTCCACGGCGTCAACGGGCAGGGGGCATAGGAAGAAGAGCAGGACGCCGAGCAGCCAACGCTTCATGAGCGCAAAAGCCTCATCTTTTTAGAAATGGTAGGCAAGGGTACCGGTCCACCTGGCCCGTACGACTTCTCCGGACATGCCGGGGAAATCCGCGCTTTGGCGGCGCATGATCTCATGGTGATTGAATCCTGAAAGGTTGAAGACGCCGAGTCCGATCTCAAGGCCTTGGAGCTTTCCAGTGAATTCGTAACCGGCGTGCGCGTTGATCAGGGTGTAGTCGGGCAGCTTTTCATATGACGTTGTCCCGCCGTGAGGACTGACATTCCAATAGGTCGTGTCCACCCAATCCGCCCAGAGGCTGGCGGTCACGCCCTTGGCTTTGTAGCGGATGCCGCCGTTGGTCTTGTGGCGGGGGCCTCCGTTGCGGGAGACCAGGGTGGACAGTTTTCCCTTGACGCTTTCATAGGAGTAGTTGGCAAACAGCGCGGTCTCCCTGGTGACCGTGATATTGGCTCCGAACTCCGCTCCCAAAGCCGAGACCTCGCCCTCGTTTTGGAAGGTGGAGACCGTCGTCAGCGTGGGGAAGGTGGCGAAATCCCTTTCGACCGCGCTGGTGACGATCTGGTCCTTGAGCCGGTAATGGAAGCCGGTGAGCGTGGTCTTGACCCGGCCGAAATCGCCGGTATGGGCCGCTTCCATCTGGAACATTTTTTCGGGAGTCAGATTCCGTCTCCCGTTGACCAAGGACTCGACGTCGGTGAATCCCATGAAGACGAGCGTCGGATCGGTGGCGGGAGAAGAGGTGTTGAAACTCAGGTAATTCTCCACCATGGTCGGGTTTCTGAAGGACTTGCCGATGGAATACCTGAAAACATGCTGAGGCACCGGCGCGAAGATCACGCTGCCGCGGGGCGAGAATATCAAGTCCGTGTAGGGGTGCCGGTCCAGCCTGCCGCTGGCCACGAGCTTCCAGTGGTCGATCGGTTTCCATTGATTCTCGAAAAACAGGCCCCAGATGTCCTGCTCCAAGAGTCCGGGCGAGAATATCTTCGACTTCATGGTGTTCTTCCTGTAATTGCCCCCCAGCACCAAGCTGTTCTCAAAAGGGAGGTCCAAGGAGCGGTCCGCCGTGAGATCGTAGGTGTCGTAGTCGACGTTAGGCTCGCTGAAGGCCGTGAAATTCTTTGATGCCAGCCTGGCGCGGTTCCAGAAGAAGCGCAGGTTGGCGTCCTTGTGCCTGAAATCAGTGCGGGCATAGCTGACCGGTCCTTTTTGGTCCGTGGTGCCGGTCAGGCCGGTGGTCACCTGCGTGTCCACGCCGGAAATTCCCGCTGAAAGGCTGAGCTGCGTGTCCGGAGAAAAATCGTAACTGAGCAGGGCGTTGGCCTTGCGCACGGCCGAGGCCTGGTCGTGATCGCCTCCGAAATGGTTCAGGGATCTCCAGCCGAGATCGAGCTTGTAGCCGAGCTTGCCTTTCTGGTCTCCGTATAAGAACGTGCCGAAACGGGCGTTTTTCTCTCCGCCGCCGACGTTCAATCCCTGGGTATAGCTGAGCAGGCCGCCCTTGATCTGAGCGGGCTTCTTGGTGATGATGTTGATGACTCCGGCCACGGCATTGGCGCCGTAGAGCGCGGAAACCGGCCCTTCAACGACCTCGATTCGGTCGATTTCCTCGGGGCTGACCTGGATGGATTCCCAGATGGTGTAGCCGAAAAAGTCCGTGACCATGGTGCGGCCGTCCACCATGACCAAGGTTTTGTCGCTGAGGGCCTTGTTAAGGCCGCGGATAGAGACCTCTCCTTGTCCGGTTCGCGTGGTCATGACGTCGACTCCGGGAACGGTGCGCAAGATATCCCATAAGGTCTGGGCGCCGGAAGACTTGATCTCCTCGGCCGTGACCACGTAGACGGTGGCCGGAGCGCTGCGTATGGATTGCGGCAGCCGGGAGGTGGATACGACCTTGGTTTCCTCCTCGAGAAACTGAAACACACCCGTCTCTTCGGCTCTGGCCAGTCCGGGCAGCGCTGCGGCGTGTAGGATTGAAATGACGGCTAAAAGTCGACGGCAGGTTTTCGACATTGACTACCCCCCTTGGCCTGTGTGATATCTACTTAATCTATAAAAACGTTTGAATCGCATCCGGGGATTAGCTTTTACGTCATAAGGACGTGTCTGCGCAATATAACAGGCGAATTTGAGAATGTCAATATCCTCGGCTTTCGGTTCTCGTGTCAAGAATTTATGACAAGCGGGGGGCGTGATTTGCTGGAAGGCTGTTCTTGCAGGCGGAAAATGAGCAAGCCGTCCGCATCCCAGACGACCGGAAAACGCGCGTAGAATCGGCGGGCGATATCCGTGGCCGGGTCGCGGAAGGCGCCGGCCTTCTCGGTCGCGAAGAACTTGGCGCCCTGGCGGATGCGGATTTCGAGCTGTTCCCGGGCGCCGGGCTCGTCGTCCGGAAAGGCGAGCCGCCAGCCCCGGCGGCGCAGATAAAATAGGAAAACGGATGCGGCGCGCTCGTTGCATAAGAAGAGATCGTCGGGCGCGCTCACGCGGTCAGCGACCGCTGCCGCCCGGGTTAAAAAGGGATGGTTGATCCTGTACCAATGACGTATGCGGGCCAGGCTGTAGACGGGCATGGAGAGGGTGAGCGCGGCCAGAGCGCATCGGGCCCAGGGCCGCCAAGCCGGCGCCAGGCTGTTGATCCGCATGAAGAGCAGTCGCAGCCCCGCGGCCATGAACGCGGCATTGATCGGGGCGAAGGGCAGGGATGTGTATTCGTGGTGGAATGTGTAGCCGCCGCCGGCAACGATAGAGGCCAGGACCGAGATAAACCAGACCGCGTAGAACATCCGGCGCTCGCGGCCAACCAGGAGCCAGGCGCCCACGCCCGCGAAGAGCACCCCGGCATGGGTCGCGGCGAGTTCGGGGAACCGGGAGAGAAGTTGAAACTGGACATAATAAGGAAGGCGCCGGTACTCGAGGATATTGAGGAACTGGGAGAGACTTGAGGTGGGCACGACGTAGACTCCGGCGCTGGCGTAAGCGTACCAGGCCAAGACTCCGCCCGCGGCTAAGCCCAGGGCGGCCCAGCTGCGCAGGTCTTTGCAGGCCGCGCGTCCCAGCCGCTCCCAGGCGAGCCAGCCCAGGGGAGCGAAGACGTAGGCGTAGGGCAGTTTGTGCGATACGGCGAGGAAGGCGGACAGGGTCGCGGCTAGCCAGTGCGTCCAAGGCCGTTTCGGTCCCAAGGCTCGGCGCCAATGGTACAAGGCCGCGACTGTGGCGCATAAGGCCAGGGCCTCGGGCTGGACCGTGCGTCCGAAAAATATCTCCAGCGGAATGAAGGAAAAAAGAGTCCCGGCGAAAAGGGCGATGTCGCGGCCTAGATCATCTTCCAGCAGCAGGAAGAGGTAAACGGCGGTCAGGGCGGAGAAGGCCGCGGCTAGGACGCGCCCCCAGAGCTCGGCCAGGCCAGCCACCGGCCAGAACAGGCCGATGAGCCACATAAAAAGCGGGAACTCCGTGGCCGCGCGTCCGCGGTTGGCGCCGTCCCAGTCGATCTGGGGCTGCAGCAGACGCAGCCCGTTTTCGTGGTAATTGCGCGCGATCGCGGCGGTGTTGCATTGGCGGTGGTAATGGTAGTCCAGCAGAGGCGAGGAGAGCCCCTTGGCATGCATGATCAGGGAAACAGCGGCAACGAGAACAAGGCAGGAGGACCGGCGGATGCGGAGAAGCATCTCAGAGCCTATCCCCAAACCCGGCCCATGCTCATTCTTTGATGGCGTAGACTTCGATCGTGCCGCCTTGGCGCAGGGCGGCGTCGACCAGGGTCAGCAGCAGGCTTAAAGCCAGCAGGGGGGGCAGGATGAGCAGCGTCATGACCAGCGCCAGGGGATGCTTTCGGGCCACGCCCGTGCGGGCGCTGCGCGCCTTGAGCAGGTCATAGAAGAGGTTTTCGGGAAAGCCCAGGGCGTTGTAGAAGCTCTGCAGCCAGCCGAAAGGGTTTTGCTCGAAGCAGAAATGGTCGGTCTGGACGATGCGAAAGGCGTGGCGAGACATTATGGCCTCGAGCGACTTAAGCCCGAAGTGGAAGTAGTGGCGGGGCACGTCGAGGTGGAACCAGTTCCGGCCGAAGAGGCGGGCCTGGAAGCTGTCGAAATTCGGCAGGGCTACGGCCAGGAACCCCCCGGGCCGCAGCAGTTCCCGGGCCCGCGCCATGGCCTCCACCGGGTTGTGGAAATGCTCCAGTGTATGCCAAAAGATCACGGCGTTGAAGCAGTCCTTTCGGTGGGGCGACGTCAAAAAATCCCCGGTGGCCACCTCGAGGCGAAGCTGTTCGCGCGCGTGCCAGGCGGCCGAGTCGGAGAGCTCCATGCCGTGGGCTTCATAGCCCAGGGAGCGCAGATGATTGAGCATGATGCCGCGGCCGCAGCCCACGTCCAGGACAGGTCCCCGCGGGACCCTATTGTGCAGGACCCGGGCGCGGCGGCGCCGGAAGAGCCTGGTCAGGGCTTCGAAAATGAAGTTAAAGCGGACGTTTTCCTTTCCATAATAGCTTGCCGGGTACCAGCGGGAGATGTCTTGCGGGGAGACCGCCGGCCAGGTGCGGCCCAGGCCGCAGTCGGGGCAGCGTAGAATAGAGAATCCAGGGACCGCGGAGTCGAAGGCTTTATCGGCGGTGACTCGGCCGCAGCAATGGCAGCGGGGCGAATGCCGGATAATTTCCTGACGCTCCGGCGCAAAACGCGTAACAGGCTTCGTCACAGGAGCTGTAATTATATAAAATTGTTCCATGAATCGATTTCGGGGAGTTGTCGCGGCAGCGCTTCTGGCTTGCCCGCCTTTGGGCGCGGCCCTGCTGCCCGATGAAGAGAACACCATAAAGGTCTTTAGGGATGCCGTGCCCTCGGTGGTTTTTGTCACGAACATCGCGGTGCGTCAGGACGTGTTCATGGATGAATTCGCCATCCCTCAGGGCAGCGGCTCTGGTTTTGTCTGGGACCGCGAGGGACATATCGTCACCAACTATCATGTCGTGGCCGGGGGCGACGCCTTTCTGGTGACGCTCAAGGATCACACCGAGCTCAAGGCCGAGATCGTCGGCGCCGAGCCGCGCAAGGACATCGCGGTCCTGAGGGTGCGCGCACCCGAGGGCAAGCTCAAGCCCCTGGTCATGGGTGACTCGGACCGCCTGCGGGTGGGGCAGAAGGCCGTTGCCATAGGCAACCCCTTCGGCCTGGACAACACCATGACCACGGGCATCGTGAGCGCGCTCGGCCGGCAGGTCCGGGCCATCGGCGGAGTCACCATCCGCGACATGATCCAAACCGACGCGGCCATCAACCCCGGCAACTCGGGAGGGCCTCTGCTGGATTCCTCGGGCAACCTTATCGGAATGAATATGATGATCTATTCTCCCAGCGGCGCCAGCGCCGGCATCGGCTTTGCCGTGCCCTGCAACGTCATACGCAAGATCGTGCCCCAGCTCATCAAGTATGGCCGCACGATCCAGGCCGGCATCGGGATCACGGTGCTGCGGGACGACCAAAAATACTATCTGCTCGGGGACGTCGCCGGAGTGGTGGTTCGCGAAGCGGAGCCGGGCCTGCCCGCGGGGCGGGCCGGCGTGCGCGGCATCCGCCGCGATCCTTCGGGGCGGCTTACCGTGGGCGACGTGATCGTGGGAATCGACGGGCAGCCGATCAAGGATTATGACGACCTTTATAACGCCCTGGATAGGCACCAGGTCGGCGATAGAGTGGAGTTTAAATTCTTGCGCAACGGCCGCACGCGCACGGTCAGCATCGAGTTGGTCAACGTCTTTTAGCCCCCGCAAGGAGTCAAGCCAGGTGCTCAGCCGTTTGCCCAGGACGATACCCCTGCTCCCGCGATACTTCATGCGGCTGTTTCTGCCCGTGTTCCTGCTCTGCCTAGCCGTCTTCACCGGCGTGTTGCTCATGAACTATTTTCTCAAGCTGTTCAACATGGCTCTGCTCAAGGGCATCTCGTTGTTCTGGATCGCGGGGTGTTTTGCCCGGCTGCTGCCGTATCTTTTGAGCTTGGCCGTGCCCATGGCATTCCTGATGGCCACGTTGCTGACCTTCGGGCAGCTCTGCGAGCAGGGCGAGATCATGGCCTTGCGCGCTTCCGGTTTTTCATTTACGGAGATGACATGGCCGTTCCTGGCCCTGGCCGTGATCCTCTGCGCGCTGCAACTGGGCGTCAACCATAAGATAGCGCCCGAGGGATTTCATTCCTTCCGCAAGCAATATGCGATCGCGGCGCAGCAGATCGCGAAGGTGGAGATTCAGCCGGGTTCCTTCATGCGCCTTGGGCAATGGAAGCTTTTCGCGCGCAAGGCCGATCCCGACACCGGGCGCCTCGAGGGGGTGTACCTGGTGCGTTTGGAGTCCAAGAAATCCGGCATCCGGGTCAGCGCCCGAGAGGGGCTGCTGCTTTTAGAGCAAGGCAAGTCCCTGAGCCTGGACCTCATCGACGGGACCTTGCAGCTGCCCAACGTGGAGCCGGAGAAGTTCACGGCCGGCCGCTTCGGCCGCTATCGCCTCCAGGTGCCGGTTTCCGGGGCGCCGGATGGGGAGCGCTCGCTCGATATCCCGGAGATCAATTCCTCGGGGCTCAAGGCCCGCATCGCGGATCCCCGGACGAGTCTCGATCATCGCAATGAGTACGCGGTGGAGCTTTCGCTGCGCAGCGCCGCGGCTCTGGCCCCATTCGTGTTCTTCTGGATCGCCGCCCCCTTGGGCCTGCGTCTGACCCGGCATAGCCGGGGTCGGGGATTCGCGGCCAGCCTGCTCGTCCTGGCCATGTTCTATGGGCTGCTGGCCTTGGGCATAGGCGTGGGGCGGCGCCACGCGGCCCTGGCCCATTGGGCGCCGTGGCTGGCCGACGCCGCAGGCCTGGGATTGGGCATCGTGCTGACCCGCCGGGCGGTGCGCAAGTGACGCTGAGCATATTCTCCAGGTACATGCTCAAGCGGTTCGCCAAGCCTTTCCTGTTCGGACTGGGTCTCTTCGCGGTGCTCATTTTCCTCGGCGACATGTTCGACAAGATGCAGTATCTCATGCGCAGCAAGGCCTCTATGTGGGTCGTTCTGCAGTATCTTTGGCTCGAGGTGCCGTACTGGGCGGTGCGCACCATCCCCATGGCCACGTTGCTGGCGACCCTGGTCGCCATCACCGGATTCATCCAAAGCGGCGAGTGGCTGGCCGTGCAATCCTGCGGTTTTGAGACAAAAACCTTCTGGAAGCCCCTGCTGTGGTGCGCTCTGGCCGTCACGGCCCTGAGTTTTGTCGCCCAGGAAACGGTGCTGCCGGCCTGCTACCATAGATCACGCCAGCTCTGGCGTGATCGCATCCATCCGGAATGGGAATGGGATCTGTACTATGATATCGCCCTGCTTGTCGGCCCCAACCGTTTCATGTCGGCTAAGATGTTCCTGCCCAAAGACGGCGTTCTTTCCCGGCCGGTGCTCGACGATATGGATGCGCAGGGGGTGGCCTACCAGCTCGATGCCAGGGAGGCGCGCTGGGACGCAGCGCTTGGGCGCTGGGTGTTTCTCAGCGGAGTCGAGCGTGTTTTTTCCTCCGGCCAGGTCCGGGAACGGCCGTTTGTCGAGAAGGTTTCGGAAGTCGACGTGGCGCCGCGCAATCTCATCCCCCGGACCACCAACCCGGATGAAATGAGCCTTCGCGAGCTGCGGCGCTACATACAGAGGATGCGGCGCATGGGCGTGCCGGTGACCACGCTTGAGGTGGCCGCGCAAGGCAAGCTTGCCTATCCCTTCACCAACCTTGTCATCTGCGCCCTGGGCATTCCGGTGGCCTTGCGCCTGCGCCGCAGTCATAAGGTGGCGACTTTCTGCGTGGCCCTGGCTCTTTCCTTTCTTTTTCTCTGGGTCAGCGAACTGGGCCGGGCCCTGGGCAACAGCGACTGGCTGCCTCCCGTCGCCGCGGCCTGGAGCGCGAATCTGGTGTTCGCGGGCTTGGCTGGGTGGTTGATCAAGAGGTGGGAGGCGTGAAGAGAAAGGCATGGCCACCCCTGACGGAACAGCCGGTCCCCTCATAGGGGACCGGCTGTGGCGCGGCGCCTTCGGCGCCGCGCGCGCTAACGGCGCGGAAAGAGCTCTACTCCTTCTTCCCTCCGAAAAGAAAGCCTACCTGGGCCGAAACGCCTATGGCGGCGGGGATCTTTTCGCTTTTCTCCTGCGACTTGATCCGCTGGCGCGCGGGGGTCACCATGGCGGAGATATCCGCGGTCAGGTGCAGGAAGTTGAGGCCCAGGCCCGCGGTCAAGGCGGTCTTGGAGCCGCTCATGGCCACGTTGCGCGCCAGGCCCGCGCGCAAGGGGATGTTGAGCCAGGAGCGGTTGAAGACGTTGATTTCGGTACCCAGGCTGATATTCTGGGTCGCCACGCCGTCGGTAGGCGTGAGGTTCCGGGAGAGGTCCGCGTCCGCCGCGATCTGCCAAAAACTGAGCGGGCTGACGGCCACGCCCATGCGGGCGTTGCCCTGCAGGGAATATTTGTCGCGCTCTCCGGCGTTCTTGGCCTGCGCGGGGTTAGAGAACTTGGGGTTGTTGATGTTGCGGGCGGTCAGTCCGATGCGCGGCTGCATGGGCACGAATTCGAGGGTGCGGTGCACGTCCCACAGGACTCCGACGTCGACTCCGGGCTGCACCGAGCTCTTGGCGTTGTCCAGGTACTTGCGTAAGGCGTTGGATGAGCCGGGGGAGTCGAGGTTGACGAAAAAATTGTAATAGCCGGCCTTGCCCACTAGGGCCTTGAGGTTGCCTCCGACCATGAGACCGGGCAGGAAGGGCAATTCGCGGCCGTAGCCCATGCCGATTTCCGTCACGTTGAGGCCGCGCAGGATGAGTTCGGATGTGTTTAGCCTGTTGGCGAAGTCGGCGTTGGCGGACTGGCTGAAATCCACCTTGGGAATGCCCGCGATATAGGCCAGGTTGTTGACAAAGAAGGCCATGCTCTTGATTTTGACGTGCGCGCCGACGGCGACGTCCGCGCGCAGGCCGTTTTGGCCTTGGTTCATCTTGTTTAGGGCCGTGTTGATGTTGGACTGCGTGCAGCGACCGTTGTCCGCTCCGGAAGCCAGACAGTCCTTGCTGATGTCGTAGAGGTCGTTGGCGCCTTCAAGAAAATTGCCGGTCAGCTCCATGTGGGCGTCCACCGGAACTTGAACGCCGGAGGGGCTTTCGGATCGGGCCAAGGAGGCCGGATTCCAATAGGCTCCCACTGGGCCTTCGGCCACGGCCACGCCGGCACCGCCCATGCCCATGGCCCGGGTGCCCAGGACGTGCCACTCAGTGGCTTGTCCAGCCGGGGTCAGCAACGCCAACGATGCAACGACGAATAAAAGGTTTTTTATCATGGAGCTAGTATAAATGAATTCTCCGGATCGCTGCAACCTGCCGCCCGGAATGGGGTTTTGGGACAGGCTCTGAGGATCTTAGCCGGGTCTGCTGGCAAGCCAGTCAGCGAGCAGGTGCGCGGTCATGATCACGCCCGGGCTCCGGGGCAGGGTCACGCCGTGCGCCTTGGCCGCGGCGCGGATGGCGGCCTCGTGGGGCATGTTTCCGTTGGCGTCCATGTCCGAGAGCAGAACTTGGGCCATGGCCGCGGGGATGTCCCGCGCCTTGGCCAGCATGGTGGGGATGATCAGTGTAGAGGCGAGGGCCGCTCCGGCCGCCTCGCCCAGGGAGGCGATGAGCGCTTGGCGCAGCTTCCAGGCGAAGCCGCCCCAGGCCTGCCCCTGATCGTGCACCTCGTCGTCCTCACCGTATTGATAGTGGTTCTCGCCGGTGCGGATGTAGTCCACGCCGTTTTGCGGGATTTTCAGGAAGCCCTCGCCTATGATGGGGTTGTTGAGAATGAACATGGAAAAAATATCCCCCCAGCCTTCGCTCAAGCCCCCGTTGAAGATGCCGCCCAGCATATCGTCGATGAAATGGCCGTATTCGTGCATGACCACCGTGTCGTAGGAGGAGTTGACGCAGTTGTCGCTGGATTTGAAGAAATTCAGGCTGGGGTAGCCCGGGGTGTAGTAGGCGTTGCACTCGTCGTCGATATTGACCGTGACGTCGATGGCTTGGTCCAGGCGTTCGTCGTCGAGGCCGTGGGCCTTGGCCCAATCGTGCACCAAGGTGGTCAGAAGATACCCGTTGACCTGGGCAATGGCTTGCTCGCTCATGCCCTGGGGATTGAATGTGACCGTTGTCTCCTTGCCGTTTTCCAATATACCCGAGACCGCGAGATTGCCGCCCGCCGCGTTGGAAACCTTGGCCCATTTGCCGGAGAGGATGGCCTTGAATTGCGCGGCTAGGGCGTCGAGGCCGGAGGCCGTGGTGAATTTTCCTTCCGCATCCGTGGTCACGACCCGGCCGTCGCCCAGCGTGACGTTGATGTCGGGCAAGGGGCGCTCGGCTAAAGACGAGTCCGGCTTGGTCGGGCCCTTGGCCGTGGTGCGTCCCAAGACCTGGCCCGAGGCGGGCTGGGCCGCGGGCTCTTGCGCCTGGACGCCGGCGCGAGGGTCCCAGGCGAAAGCCTCGCCCGTGGCCATGTCCACCGCGATCATGACCGGCATGGGCAGGCCTTCGACGGAATAGAGGCTCGCCGCGTGCCAGGCGCCGTTGACGTACACGATTTGTTTTCCCGCGAATTTTAAATCCAGGCCCATGGCCTGGGCTCCGGGGCCCAGGCGTTCAAGAGCCTTTTGCTGGAGTTCGTCGTCCGAGAAGCGGACCGTGGTGTCCACGAGCGCGTTG
This sequence comes from Elusimicrobiota bacterium, assembly GCA_003452935.1. Classification (GTDB taxonomy): domain Bacteria; phylum Elusimicrobiota; class Elusimicrobia; order UBA1565; family UBA9628; genus UBA9628. Next base: position 163,191 of record DMMY01000011.1, on the reverse strand, counting down.
GGATAAATCTGGCCCATGGCGGCCATGATCACGGGCTTGCCCTGAAGAACCTTGATGGTAAACGATAGATAGCCCCCGTACATGTCGAAGGCGCCTTTGCGCTGATGAAAGTAAGCATAGATGGTGTCGGCCTGGTGCCCGACCCCGGCTACGCGCTTGACGTGGATGGTGCGCAGCTCCGAACTCGGGATGCCGTAGCGGACAGGATCGTTTTCCACCAGCTCGCGCAGGGCGCGCTCCACGTCCGCGACGCTGGCCGGGTCGGCCTGGAGCACGGTCGGGGCCGCGGAAAATATGCCGCCCATTCCCTTGGCGCCCGGGATATCGAAGCTCTCGATGGACACTCCCGAGTGTTGCCTTGGGTCCGGGGCCGTGGGAGCCTGGTCGAGGACCAAGTCCGGAGGCATGTTCTTGGGGATTTTCTGCGGCAGAATGGAGAGCATGGCGCCTGGCGCGGGGATGCGGGAGTTGTCAAAGGCGCGGTCGCTATTGAGCTCCGGGCCGGCTGCGTCCTTGAACCGGTCGACAAGGCTCCGGCGTTCGGACGAAGCGGTCTCGGGTGAGGCCGCGGAGAGACTTGCTCCGGCCGGCAACGGCGTTTCCGCCTTGAGGGCGGCCGCGGCCGGCTGAGCAGCGGCGGCTCTGGGCGCCTGATCAAGGACAATGGGCAGGGCCGCGGCAGGAGCGATTTGAGCGGGCATTGGGGTTTTGGTCAAGGACAGCCTGAAGCCCATGCCGAGGCCGGGGGCCGGCGAGCGCAGCGCGCTGGAGCCCGCGCCGGCGCGCATGACGTTGAAGGGAAGAGTCGCCATGCTCGAGGGAACGGCGTTGCGGCCGGCCGGAATCTTCAGCGCCGCGGCGGAAAATGCGGGGAGGGGCAGAGAGGAGAGCGTCAATGAAAGACAAATCAAGATGGCTGATATCTTCGATGTTCGGTTCATGGTTCGCAGATTCTAGACAAAGGCCCATCATTCCCGGGTGGGACCTTAGGGCATGAGGCGGGCGGCAGTCGGCCCAGGCGATTCTGGGCCAAAGGGCTTATTTGATATGATTAATGAATGGAAATCGGCATCGTCGGCCTGCCCAACGTCGGCAAGTCCACCATCTTCAACGCCTTGACTTCGGGGCATGCCCCGGCCTCCAATTATCCCTTCACCACCATTGAGCCTAATGTGGGCGTGGTGGCCGTGCCTGATCCGAGACTCGAGCGTCTTAACGAGCTCTTCAAGCCCAAGTCCAAACTGCCCGCCACCGTGCGTTTCGTGGATATCGCGGGTTTGGTCAAGGGCGCGGCTTCCGGCGAGGGCCTGGGCAATAAGTTCCTGGCGCATATCCGCGAAGTGGACGCCGTCATCATGCTGGTGCGGCTTTTTCAGGATCCGGACGTTGTGCACACCATGGGCTCGGTCGATCCCCAGAGAGACGTGGAGGTTATCGAGACCGAACTCATACTGGCTGACCTTGCCAGCGTGGACAAGCAATTGGAGAAAGTCGTTGCCAAAGGCCGGGCCGGGGACAAGGAAGCGCGCGCGCTGCAGGCGGTCTTGGAAAAGGTCAAGACGGGCCTGGAGTCGGGCAAGACCGTGCGCCAGCTAGGTCTTCCCGAGGAGGCGGTGCATGAGTTTTTCCTCCTGACGGACAAGCCGGTCTTGTTCGTGGGCAACACGGACGAAAATCCGGCCCCGGCATTGGTCAGCCGCCTGGAGGCCTTGGCTCTGGAGCGGGGAGCGGGCTGCGTGACTTTGTGCGGAAAACTCGAAGCCGAGATTGCCCAGCTCGCGGCCGAGGAGCGCAAGACTTTCCTTACGGAGCTGGGGCTGACCGAGCCCGGCCTTGAGCGCGTCATCGTCGCGGCTTATAAGCTTTTGAACCAGGCGAGTTTTTTCACGGCCGGCGAGGACGAGGTCCGGGCCTGGACTATAACGGCCGGTTGGAAAGCTCCGCAGGCCGCGGGCGTCATCCACACGGATTTCGAGAAGGGCTTCATCAAGGCCGACATCTATGCCTTCGCGGACATCGACCGGGACCTGAAGGAATCGGTCCTGCGCGAAAAGGGCCTCATTCGTTCAGAAGGCAAGGACTATGTGGTCAGGGACGGCGATGTCTGCTTCTTCAAGTTCTCCCCGATTGCCAAGTGAGCCGACGGCTCTGAGGATTCCCGCCCGCTGTTCCCATTTCGGGAGTTGCGGCGGCTGTTCCTTGCAGGACCGGCCTTATGAGGAACAGCTCCGGCTCAAGACCCGGAGGGTTCTCGCGGCCCTTTCCTCTATAGGGGAACTTCCTGTTGCCGGGGTGCATGGTTCGCCCGATATCTGGCATTATCGCAACAAGATGGAGTATGCCTTCGGCGACGTCTATCCGCCGCAGCCGGCCGGGCCGTTCTTGAAGCTGGGACTTAAACCCAAGGGACGGTGGCACGAAATACTCGATCTTCAGGAATGCTTCCTGCTCTCCCCCGAGACGCCGATGCTCCTGGCCCGCCTGCGGGCCTGGGCCGAGGAACGCGGCGTCCTTCCTTATAATTCGCATCGCCAGCAGGGCTTTTTGCGGCACTTGGTCCTGCGCGAAGCCAAGAACACCGGGGAGCGCATGGTTAATTTGGTGACTTCTGGCGGTGACCTGCCGGCCGACTCGTTTGTCGCTGCCGTGCGCGAAGCTTATCCGGCCACGAGCATCCTCTGGGGCGTAAACGGCAAGGTTTCCGACACCGCCGTAAGCGACCGGCTCTCAACGCTCTTCGGACCGGGGCACATCACGGAGATTCTGCGTTTCGACGGCCGGGAACTCAAACTGCGCATCTCGGCGCATTCGTTTTTCCAGACCAACACCCGGGGCGCCAATCTTCTTTACGGCCAGGTGCGGGAGTGGGTCCGCGAGGCCGGGCCGCAGACGATTTTGGATCTTTACTGCGGGGGCGGGGGAATCGCCTTGTCAGTGGCTGACCTTTGCCGAAAGGTCGTGGGCGCGGAAACGCACCCGGCCGCGATCGCGGACGGCAAGGCCAATGCCGAGCGCAACGGGCTCTCTCATGTCGAATTTTATTCCGGGGCGGTCGAGACTCTCTTGCCCGCGCTTTTGGCCTTGGGCCCGCAGGTCGTGATCTCTGATCCGCCGCGGGCCGGTATGCACAGCCAGGCGCGCGCTGCTTTGGCAGCCTCCGGGCCGAGCACTCTGATCTGCGTGTCCTGCAATCCGGACTCTTTGGCCCGAGATCTGGGCGAGCTGTGCGGGCCCTACCGGGTGGAGCGCCTGGAGATATTCGACCTCTTCGCGCACACCGAACATGTGGAGACCGCGGTTCTTTTAAGGCGGAAGTGACGCGCAGGCCGCGGATAAGCTATAATCGTTGCCTTCGCTATTTTTGCGCTCGTAACACAATGGATAGTGTCCAAGCCTGCGAAGCTTGGTATATAGGTTCGATTCCTATCGAGCGCACCATTTTCGTCGAGAACCAGGCGCTCAGCGCGCCTCGCTAACCCCCAGACAATGCCCCGAGTGGGGCATGACATTACAAGCCTCGGTCCTTAGGGGGGCGCATGACCGGACCGAGCATCAAGAGCCTTCAGCCGGGAACCCTGAGCTGGGATATGGCCCTACGGTTGTTCCTTCTGCGCTGCAAGGCCCAGAATATCGCGCCGTCAACCCAGGAGCTTTACGGCTTCAAGCTCAGGAGTTTCGTGCGCTGGGCCGTGGAGAACGGCGCGGCCTCGATCGACACCCGCGACCTGCTGGGCCTGCGGGACCATGCCCTGATCCTGTTCCTGGCGGATACGGGCTTGCGCATCAGCGAGGCTCTGTCCGTGCGCATCGGAGACGTTGACTGGACCTCGGGCAGCATCACGGTCATGGGCAAGGGCGCGCCAGCCCCTTGGACAAGCTCGGCCCGATGCCTGGGGAAGTGCGGCGGGTGCGGCTCAAGTGAGGCCTGCCATGCCCAAGAAATAGAAGCTTTCTGTTCTTGTGTCGATCCAGACGGGGCATTTTCTGCATGGTGTGTTGTATGATATCCAGACACACAGACTCATTGGGAGGGAATGACTTGATGGTCAAATTACTTTTTCTCTGTAGCGCGGTTCTTATGCTCTCGCTCTCGGGCTGCGCTCATTACGGTAGGCCCCACCTGGACTCTACAGCATACTCACCAGAGACGATGGAGATAATAGGACCAGCCGAAGGGTCCGTGACAAAAACATATCTCTTAAGTTTTCCAATAGATGATGGCGGCGCTGGTGATTATTCATTAAGCGCTGTAAAGTCCGCTATTTACATATCAAAGGCAGACGCATTGATAAACATAATTTCAGACGAGTCATACAAATTCTATTTCAGTTGGCTTTTGTATGAAAAAACAATACACGTCCAAGGGATAGCTGTCCGGTTTAAGAGAAAATCATGATGCGAAAAGCGACTCTTTTTTTCCTATCTGCATCTATATCGGGCTGCGTCTATTATAGACCAGCCGTAGTATCCACCAATAGCATCGGGACCAAGAACGAAGTTCCCGTCAAAGTGGTGAAGGGTTATTCGTCAGCAAGCTACATTTTTCTGCTTGGGCCAATAGGGAACGAATCTCTTGAAGCGGCAATTTACGATGCCACGAAAAACGAAAAGGGTTCATCATTGAGCAACGTCTTTGTTGACCGGCGCGTTTTTTGTGTTCCATTTTGCTTCTTACCTCTCTATATGCAAAGGGATACGATGGTCTATGGGACACTCGTCAAATACTTCGACGAGAACGGAAAAGAAATTCCCCCGGCCCCTCAGCCTAAGCGGTTAGGAATCAACGATGTGACGCCCCCGAACCAACCGCAGGACATTACCCCCAACCTGGAGCCTCTGCGCCAAATATTTTCAACCATGAAACAGGATACCCCCATACGACTCATCTTTATAGGGACCGATCCCCCGCTTGATGGAACATTCCGACGCTATAACTTTTGGGAAAATTACGTCGTTGTAAGGCCAATCAATGGGGGATGGCTCAGTGGAAAGATGATCCATCTCAAACAGATCAAATCGGCCGAAGTTCTAAAATCCGAGCAGCCCTGAACCGACTAGTCAAAAATCTGGGCGCGGGAAACACCCCATCGGACTGGTAATGCAGGAGCGAGAGAAGCGAGGATTGCCAATGCCTGACGTGATTGAGGGCGAGGCTAGGTGAACCTCGGAAAATTCGGGAACAACGCGCGCGCGAGAGAATGGTGGCGCGGTGGGCTCCTGCAACAGCCGACCCCGCTTGCGCTCGTTGGAAAGCGGCCCCGTGGTTAGGCTTGAACGCAGCCTACGGCTTGCCCGGCGGAGTAAACCCTATCTGCTTGCGCGGCTTTAGCGGCGGGTCCATCAACTCACGGATGGCGTCAAAGACGGCCTGGAATTGTTCATCATGACCGGTGACCCTGCGCGCAAGTTCCGCGAGAGCGACGGCTAGGTCCTTGTGGGCCAGGGCCATCTGACGCAGACGATTGAAGGCGCGGACAATTTGAATGCTTGCCGAGACGGCGATGGGGGTCCGGAGAACGGCCGAGAGCATGACAGCCCCATGCTCCGTAAAGGCGTAGGGGAGATATTTTTGGTGCTGTCCACGGCCCGTCTTTAAGGTTGCAATTTGCAACCTTAAAGAATCCCTCTCCTCGGGCGTGAGGCGAAACATGAAGTCTGCCGGGAAGCGTTCTTTGTTGCGGTAGACTTGTTGATTGAGGCGCTTAGTCGTGACCCCGTAAATCAGCGCCAAGTCAGAGTCCAGCATCACGCGATGGCCGCGGAGCAAGTGGATTTTCTGCTCGATGTGGTCGGCGGGTATCAGATGCTTCATGTTTGCCTCCCGATTCTATCAAATGCATCGCCTCAGAACGGCATATGTTCCCTGTTCGTGGCCGGCATCACTTGAGTCGGACCCTCCGTCGCTTATTTTGGTAGCGGCCCCAGCCTGTCCAGCGGGCTGGCCTGCCTGTGCTTGGCCAGGTCTCTGCGCCCCCCGGATTTGGTATCCTGACCATAGAAGAACCAAGGCACGGACATGGGCATAGCGATGACGTTACTATACTCGACGCTTAAGACAGCGAGAAAATGGTGGGTCTCAGACGGACAAGGCTTCCCGAGACATTCCAAGCCTGCGAAGCTTGGTATATAGGTTCGATTCCTATCGAGCGCACCATTTTCCATGCCGGGGGTCAATTTGTTGACTTTCGGCTTGTTTTTTCGGGTATACTCGCCCAGCGGCCTTGCCGCCGCTGCAAACGGAGGAGTGACTACACATGAAAAGCGTACGAATGGTCCTGTCGGCCGTCCTGGCGGTTGTCACCGCGGTTTCCTGGGCAGGAGAGGGTCCTGGCACGCTCATTTCATTGACGCAGGGAAATAATGAATTCGCCGTGAACCTCTATAAGCAGCTGGCCGCTGCCAACAAAGGCAATATTTTTTGCTCGCCTTACAGCATTTCCTCAGCCTTGGCCATGACATACTCCGGCGCGGCGGGCGAGACGGCCCGGGAGATGGCCAAGGTCTTGCGATTTCATGCGCCAGGCGCGCGCCTGCATGAAGGTTTCGCCGACTTGATCGGCTCGCTTAACGCCGAGGGCAAGCGCGGAAAAATCGAGCTCAGCGTTGCCAATGCCTTATGGGGGCAGAAAGGGTACGGCTTCAAAAAGGGGTTTCTGGATCTTACGCGGCGCTATTATGGCGCAGGGCTGCACGAACAGGATTTTTTCAAGGATGCCGAGGCGTCGCGCAGGACGATCAATGCCTGGGTCGAGAGAGAGACTCGCGACAAAATCAAAGAGCTTATCGCTCCGGGGGTCTTGAATGGTTCCACGCGGTTGGTGTTGACCAACGCGATATTCTTCAAAGGCCAGTGGGTGTCCCAGTTCAAGAAAGGCAACACGAAAAACGAACCGTTTCATAAGGGGGCGGGAAAGGATATAAGCGTTGCGCTTATGAAGCAAACCGCGGAATTCGGATATATGGAGACTCCCGAATTTCAAGCCTTGGAGCTGCCTTATGTGGGAAATAGGCTTTCCATGGTCGTCTTTCTTCCGAACCAGGCGGAGGGGCTCGGGGCCTTGGAGGCTCAACTCTCCTATAAGAATTTGACCGGTTGGCTTGGCCGCCTGCGGCATTGCGAGGTCGAGGTTTATTTGCCCAGATTCAAAACCACCTCGGAGTTCCAGCTTAAGTCGTATTTGCGCTCCATGGGGATGAAAGCCGCCTTTACGCCGCCTTCCGGGAAATTCCGACCGCAAGAAGCCGATTTTTCCGGCATGGACGGCAAGCGGGATCTCTATATTTCCGTCGTCGTTCACAAGGCTTTTGTCGACGTCGGCGAAGAGGGAACCGAGGCTGCGGCTGCGACGGCCGTTCTAGTGGACAAAATGATGTCGTTGCCGTCGTCCGTGCCCGTGTTCCGCGCCGACCATCCCTTTTTGTTCCTCATCCGAGACAAGGATTCTGGCAGCATCCTTTTCTTGGGCCGGATGAGTGATCCCACGGGCTGATAGGAGCGGTATACGACGAGGGGGATTATCTCCTTCGCAAAAGGGGATAATCTCCCCTCGTCCCGCCCGGCCGTCGTCAAGCATGACAGCAAGAATGAAAATAAGCTATAACTGCTTCCTATTATGAACACTGCAATCGAACAGGCTTTACCCGAACAATGGCGCGCGCCGTATCAGTTCGTCCGCATTCCAGTGCACTGGCTGTTCCACGCGCAAGGGGCCATGTGGTCCTGGATGGGAAACGCGGACATTTGGCAATTGATTTTTTTTAAGTATGTTTTTTTGTTTTTGCCCTTGTTTAGCGCGTCTTTAGGTCTGTGCTGCGCGGTTTTGGCGCTCTATACCCTGCCTTTCCGCGCACGCCGCGTCCAATTCATAGTGACTATGACCATATCCTGGTGGGATTTCATTCGCACAGCCTGGCTGTTCTGGGCCGGAATGTGCAAGTTTGTATTCGTGGCTTTCGGCTCATTCTGGGGCCTTTTGCGTCTGAGCGTGGAAGTGATTCTGGAGATGATTCGCGAGATGTTCGCGCTGCCTTTCGTGCTGACCGGGAACATGGCCAAGAGCTTCCTTCAGCCCGGCGTGCCCTGGATTGCCTTCCTGCTCACCGTCGTATGGGGGGCCGTGGAGGCATTGGTGTTCACCTACGTCCTGACGCCCACGTTCTCGGAGGTATTGAGCGATCTGGTGGGAGTGGAATCCCACCGCTGGCTGGGAGTGGTTCTTTACGGAATCTTGTTCTGCATGATCCTGGGCAGCTTCGCGTGCATGCAGGTTTTGGTGGAAGCCGTGCGCGCCAGGAATATAAAGCAAATCCTGCAGATGATAATCGTGGAGTTTTTCGTAATGTTCGTGGAGGTGGTATTCTTGTATCGGGAGCTCATTGACGCCTTGACTCCCTGGATAGCCCAGCAGACGGGCTTGCAAATGGGAATAATCCCGGTGATGACGTTCGCGGTTTTTGGCTGGCTGGGCATGCGGGGCATGGTGTGGTTCCTGTTCGGACGATTCGGCACGCCCACCCTGCTGGCCATGATCTCCCGGCAGAGGCTGCCTGATGAAGTCGCCTCCGAGTCCGCCGCGGTCCAGAATATAAGCGACCAGCACTGGGAGCGGGTCTTGCAGCGGCTCAAGCGGGACCAGGAATGGTTTTATCAAAGGGCCCAGGCCCTCTTGGAGGCCGCCATACTGCCCGCCTTCCAGGTGGTGGCCGCGGGCATCAATTTCTGCGTGGTGCTGTTATTGTCGCGGCCGGCTTTCAACCTGCCTTTTAAAAATCTGGCCGAGGTGGGGGAAACCAAGGCTATTTTGCAGTCTCTCGCCCTTGGGCAGAGGGAATCATGAAGCGCTGGGCCGCGCTTATCCTGCTCGCCCTGGCCGCCGCCTGCCAGAGCCCCGACGAGATCCGTCCCCGGCATGTCTTGTTCGTGGGGATAGACGTCAGCGGCTCGTTTAGAAAAACCCCGCAGTTCAACGACGCCCTGGAATTTTTGAGCTATTATCTTCACGGCCATCTTACCGGCGCCGGCGAACTGCACCGGCTTAGGGAGCTCTTTGTCGGTTCTCTCGGCGGCGAATCGGTGGAGGAGGCTAAGGCCTTCCACCCCATACATGATTTCCGCGGCAAATCCCCGGCCGAAATCCAGGCGGATCTGCAGAAGTGGTTCCCGCCCAATGACCGTTTCACGGATTTCAACATATTTTTCAAGCAAGTGGCGCATGTCTCCCAGCAGAGGAACCTGGCTCTCTGTCCGATTACCGTACTGCTGGTGACCGACGGCATGCCTGACATGCCTGCGAGTTCCGGGACCGTTGTTTCAGCCGCACGTTACGAAATTGTCGATCTCTCTCCCATGGAATTTCTCTCGCGCAATGTCACGCTGCGGCTGCTTTATGTCAGCCCCGTGGTGGGCCGAGAATGGGATTCGGCGGTGGCGCGCCGGAGGGTCCGGCTCTGGACGGCGGATGACCAGGTTATGGCCGGCTGGAAGGCACAGCTAGCTATCGGCTTGCCTCCCGAGCGGCAAGAGAGATTTTGGGCCTGGGTGCGTGACAATGTCGATTTTAGGGTGCGCGCGTTTAATATCCGGTCCGGCCGCAAAAACTAGGAGCCTGGCTGGTCCTGGGCGTGACCTTCAGCAATCAGCCTTGCTTGCGCTACCTTTCGTTGATTGCGACCCAAAGACGTTAATTTCTATTGACTCAGCTCAAGCAAGGTATTAACATCTATTCACTATGGCCCATATACTCATAGCCGACGACGATCCGATTCTCGTGGAATTGATGTCCACTATGCTCCAGGCCGCGGGCCATAAGGTTTCGAAGTGCGCCTCGGGCTTGGAGGCGCTCAGAAAGCTCGGCCTCGAACCAGAGAATGGCGCGGTGGAACTGCCGCACCTGCTCATCTTGGACCTCATGATGCCCAAGTCCGATGGCTATACGGTCGGGACCCTCATCCGCAGCCATGCCCGGACCCGGCATATCCCGATCCTGGTGGTTTCATCCTTGAGCGAGCCGTCCCGGCTTTTTTCCGCGACGGTTAAAGTAGACGGCTTCCTGAATAAGACCTCCATTATCGAAGCTCTCATCCCGACTGTTTCGAATATACTCGACAAACGCACGACCCAGACAAAGGCCTAGGTCTCGGCTCCGGCTCCTCCTCGGTACGGGCTTTATGCCTGCGTCGTGAAAGCGGGAAAATTTCGTGTTGATTTCTTGGTATCATACATTTCCAGAGGAGAATCCATGAATTCCAAGATGCATCTAGCCCTATCCGTTTTATTGTTGGTGGCTTCGGCCGCGACGGCAGCCGGGCCCTATAAACCCGACGCCAGCGCTCCCCGCGCCTCGGTCCCGGAAAAATACCGCTGGGACCTTTCCGCTCTTTTCGCCGACGATGAGGCGTGGGAGGCTGGGTTCTCCTTGGCCCAAACCCAGACCGCGGCCCTGGCCGCTTACAAGGGCAAGCTCACCGCAGCCGCAACGATCCGGGCGGCTTTGGACGACTATTTCTCGGCTCGTCAGGCCATGGACAGGGTCGCCGCCTACGCCAATCTCAAGGCCAGCGAGGATGACGGCGTGGCCGGATATCAGGAACTTCGCCAGAGGGCTTTGGGCCTGGGCAACGATTTTCGCGCGCGGACCGGGTTCATCCGCCAGGAATTGCTGCGTCTTGACGAAGCCGCGGCCAAGCGCGTTTTGGCGAAAGCGGCGTTGGCGCCATACCGCCGCTACATCGAGGACCTGCGCCGGCGGCGCTTCCGGATATTGGGAGACGAGGCCGAGCGGGTGCTGGGCCTGGCCGGAGACAACCTTTGGTCCGAGACCGACCTGAATGAGATACCTTCCGACATCGAGCTGGCATTCAAGGCCGCGCTCAAGGATATCAAGCTTCCCAGGATCATCGATGACAAGGGCAAGCTCGTGGAGCTGAGCCTGGCCAACTACGCGAAATACCGCGCCTCCAAGGACCGGCTCGTGCGCCGCATGGCCGTGGAGGGCCTCTTCGGCTCCCTTAAAAAGAACGAGGACGTCCTGGCCGCGATCTTGGGCGGGGAGGTCAAGCGCGACGTGTTCCTGGCGCGGGCGCGGGGCTATGAGCGCTCCGTGGACGCCTATCTGGATCGCCAGGATATCCCGGCGGCGGTGGTGGAGAACCTGGTCTCTTCAGTACATGAGAACCTCGCGCCTTTGCACCGGTATTTGGGCCTGCGCAAGAAGCTCTTGGGCTTGCCCGACCTCTATCTCTACGACCTTTACGCGCCGCTCGTGCCTTCGGCCAAAGCGGATATCCCTTTTGAGGAGGCAATGCGGGACGTGCTGGCGGCCGTCCAACCCATGGGGCCGGACTATGCGGCCCAGCTTTCCGGGCCCGATATGCTGGGCCGGCGCATGCTTGACGTTTACCCCAACAAGGGCAAGGAGTCCGGCGCGTATGCGCATTCTTTGTGGGGCTTTCCCCAACTCGTCCTGCTCAACTACATGAACGACATCGAAGACGTATCCACGACCGCTCATGAGCTGGGCCATGCCATGCACGGCCGCATCAACAACCAGGCGCATCCCGTGCAGGACGCGGGGTACTCCTCTCTCACGGCCGAGATCGCGTCCACCTTCAATGAGATGCTCCTCAATAAGCATCTGCTGGCCAAGTATCGAGGCGATCCCAAGATGCGGCTTTACCTGCTCAGCCAACTGGCCGACCGCATCCGCACCACGGTCTACCGGCAGACCCTCTTCACCGAGTTCGAGCTCAAGATCCACGGCTTCGCCGAGGCGGGCACCCCGATCACCGCCGAGCTTCTCGACAGGACTTATGCGGATCTGGTGAAGCTCTATTACGGCCCGAGCTTCACCGTTGGTCCCAACGACGGCCAAGAATGGAGCTATATCCCGCACCTCTATTGGAAGCATTACATGTTCAGCTACGCTTGCGGCTTGGCCAGCGCCGTCACGCTTTCCGAGAAGGTGGCGGCGGGCGACGTTGCGGCGCGCGAGCGCTATCTTATGATGTTGGCCCAGCCCCGGGAGGAACATCCCGTGGAGATTCTCGTGGACGCGGGCGTGGATCTGATGCAGCCGGAAGCCATCGCGGCCGCGGCGCGCCTGCTGGACCAAACCGTGGCCGAGATGGAGAAGCTCTCAGAACGGGCCGCGACGCCTAAAAAAGGTTAGGGCTGGACATGACCGGGAAATCGGTTCTTTTGTTCTTGGCGGCGGTGACTATTACGCCTCTCTCGGTCGCCGGCGGCACGGCATATGGAGTCCCGGCTCTTTCGCGCGAGGACTTCAACCGCCTTGCCGCGGCCGGGAGCCTTCCGCTTTATTGGCAAAGCGGGACATCGGAGCAGGGGCTGCCCAAGGCGGAGGATTTGCTGCCGATAGGCGACAACGCCGGCTTGCAGCCCTATGTTCAAAACAACGGCCTCAGCGATGCTTTCAAGACCGCTTATTTGCGCCTGGTGGATGCGCGCCGGCTTGAGGCCGTCCGCCGCGAGCTGGACCAAGGACGTCCGGTCGTCATGTTGAGCGATTTTCGCCGGAGCCCCGAGCCGGAGAGGATCTTGGCCGCTCATTTGGCCGCGGCCGGCAGGCTTATCGACGAGCTTTACCGCGCGCAGAAAGGCTCTCTCGATTTGCAGAGCGCGATCCCGGCGACGGACACGGCCAGCCGGGCTCTTTTCGAGCGCAATCACGGTCCCTGGTGCGGGGCTCCGGCCACGCAGGATGATCCTTTTTGCAATGCGCTTTCTGCATTTCCACAAAAACGCTCCGATGCCTATCCCAAATCCTGGCAGCAGGACGCGGCCATGTGCCAAGCCTTGCGCCAGAAGCCTAATCACAAGGAGCTGCTCGACCCTTTTACAGTGGTGCGCGAGCAAGGCGGGCAACTTAAGGCGTTTTCCTTATATGAAGCGTACGGCGAGCGCATGCGCAAGGTGGCGGCCGAGCTGCGCTTGGCGGCCAAGGCCCTGGGCCAGGACGAGTCCGCCCTGCGGCGCTATCTTTTGGCCGCGGCTTCGGGTTTCGAGTCCAACGACTGGACCGCGGCGGACGAGGCCTGGGCCGTAATGAACGGCAAGAACAGCCGTTGGTATTTGCGCGTGGGGCCGGATGAGGTCGATTTTGAGACCTGCCAGGAGAAGGCCGGGTTTCATCTGGCCTGGGCCCGCATGGATAAGTCGGCGCTGGCTTGGCAGGAGAAGCTTTTGCCGTTGCGTCAGGATATGGAGGATCGGCTGGCCGCTCTCATCGGCCCGCCTTATAAGGCTCGTCAGGCGGCCTTCAACCTGCCGGATTTCATTTCCGTCGTGCTCAACGCGGGCGATTCCCGGCCCGGCTTGGGCGCCGTCATGGGCCAGTCCTTGCCCAATTGGGGCAAGGTGGCGCAAGCGGGCCGGCGGCGCACCGTGGTCATGACCAATGTTTACTCGGATCCGGATTCTAAGCGGTTGGCTCGGGACAAGGCCGGGCAACTCCTCGACCCGGGAACGTTCAAATATTACTCGGATGAGGATGAGCCGGATCTTTTAGGCACTATTTTGCACGAGGCCGCGCATAACCTGGGGCCGGATTTTGACACGCGCGTGGACGGCAAGGGCCCGGCCGAGATATTCGGCGGCAGGCTGGAGGGCGTGCTGGAGGAGCTCAAGGCTCAGACCGCGTCCTTATGGTATACGGATTTCCTGCGGCGACAGGGGCTTATCAGCGACGAGAGGGCGCGGCAGGTTTATGTTCGGGCCATTGCGTGGTCTTTTGGGCATATCAGCCAAGGCATGTTCAGCGATGGGGATAACCCGAAACCCTACAGCCAGCTTTCAGCCGTCCAGATCGGCAGCTTCATCAAAGACGGGGCCATGGCTTTCGAGCGGGTGGGGGATAGGGAGCTGTTTCGCATTGATTTTGACCGCTTGCCGGCCGCCATCGAGGCGCTCATGCAGCGGGTTGGCCGCGTCAAGGCGACGGGGGACGCGGCCGGGGCCAAGGCCTTTATTGACTCGTTCGTGACCGGGCCCGATTCCGGGCTGGTCCGCGCCGAAGAGGTCCAGCGCCGCTTGCGCCGGTTTCCCAAGCAGAGCTTTTCCTACACGTTGCTTTACTAGCCTTGCGGCCAGCTGGAAGATGCCCAATAAGTTAAAATATCCCTAGTGGAAACCTGCTCCGGCATAGACCTCGGCCAGCTCAACCCTCCGCAGAAGGAAGCCGTCCTTTATCCCGGAGGGCCGCTGCTGGTCCTGGCCGGAGCGGGCACGGGCAAGACCCGCGTCATCACCTACCGCATCGCCCAGCTCATCAGCCAGGGCGTAGCGCCGGAGCGAATCCTCGCCGTCACCTTCACCAACAAGGCCGCGGGCGAGATGCGCCGCCGCGTCGAGGAGCTGGCCCCGGGCAAGGGCGCCCTGGTATGGGTCCACACCTTCCACGCCTTCGCCGCGCGCCTGGTGCGGCGCCACCACGATCTGCTCAAGCTGCCGCGCCACTTCTCCATCTACGACCAGTCGGACCAGAAGCGCACCGTGGTCGAGGCCATGAAATCCATCGGCCTCGAGGACCAGAATAACAAGGCCTCCATGTACGTCAGCCTCATCTCCCGGGCCAAGGACGACCTTTTGGACGCCCAGTCCTACGCCATCCACTCGGCGGCCGCCTGCGAGCCCGCGCGCAAGACCGCCTCGGACATTTATCTTGCCTACCAGCGCCGGCTAGACGCGGCCGGCGCCCTGGACTTCGGCGACCTGCTCCTTAAAACCTGCGAGCTCATGCGCGATCAGCCCCAGGTGCGCCAGCAGTACCAGGAACTTTTCCGGCACATGCTGGTTGATGAATACCAGGACACCAACCATGCCCAGTACATCCTGACCAAGACCCTCGCGGCCAAGCACCGCAACATCTGCGTGGTGGGCGACGACGACCAGAGCGTGTATTCCTGGCGCGGGGCCAACATACGCAATATCCTCGAGTTCGAGAATGATTTCCCGGACGCCAAGGTCGTCATCCTGGAGCAGAACTACCGCTCCACGTCCCGCATACTCGACGCCGCGGGCAAGGTCATCCGGCACAACAAGTCGCGCAAGGCCAAGACTCTCTGGACCGAGAAGCCCGCGGGAGAGTCCGTGACGGTCCAGGAACTGCCCAGCGAGATGGAGGAGGCCGGCTGGGTCGCGCGCCGCATCGAGGCCCTGCTCGGTCAGGGACGTTGTCTGCGCGAGGTCGCTATTTTTTACCGGACCAACGCCCAGAGCCGCTCTTTCGAGGAAGCCTTGCGGCGCGCCGGCCTGGCCTACACCATCGTGGGCGCCATGCGCTTCTATGAACGCAAGGAGATCAAGGACGCCCTGGCCTACGCGCGCCTGGTTTTGAATCCCGCCGACGCCGTGAGCCTTAACCGCGTCATCAATGTCCCGCCCCGGGGCATCGGCAAGACCAGCTTGGAGCGCATCGAGAACTTCGCCCAGGCGCAGGGCATCGGGCTTTGGGACGCTTTTTGCCGGCAAGCCCAGATTCCTCAGCTGACCGCGGCTTGCCGCCGGGCCGCGGCCGAACTCGTGCACGTGGTGGAGAAATTGCGCGCGGATACGGCCGGCATCACCGCTTCCCGGGCCCTGGCCCTTATTCTCGAGCAAACCGGCTATTGGCAGTGGCTGGAGGCTCAGGTGGACACGGACCCGGAGGCGGCCGGCCGTTTGGACAACCTCCAGGAACTTCTGAACGGGGCCAAGGAGTACGAGGAAAAAGTCGCGGCTGACCGGGGCCTGGATCTGGCCCAATATCTCGAGGACGTCTCGCTGCAGACCGATCTTGACGCCTATGACCCGAGCCAGCCGGCCGTGACCTTGATGACCGTGCATCTTGCCAAGGGCTTGGAGTATCCCGCGGTTTTTCTCACGGGTCTTGAGGAAGGACTTTTTCCCATCGGCTCGGGCAATTCCTCCCCCGAGGAGCTTGAAGAGGAGCGCCGGCTCTGCTACGTTGGCATCACGCGCGCCAGGGAGGCGCTTTTCATGACCTATGCCTCGACCCGGCGCATCTTCGGGCAGGTCTATGCCAATCTCCCGTCGCGCTTTCTCATGGAGGCGCAGCTTCTGTTCCAGGGCAGCGCGGCCGCCCGCGATATTCCCATACCCGCGCCCGCCAGCCGGAAACTTTCCGCAGGAGGCGTCAGCGTCGGCGCGCGCGTGCGGCATCCGGATTTCGGAGGCGGCCGGGTGGTCGAGACGGCCGGTTCTGGAGAGACTCTCAAGGTGACGATCCAGTTCGACAACGGCCGCACCACGAAATTTCTGGCGCGCTACGCGCCGCTGGAGAGAGCCTAGGGTGGCCATCACCGAGGACGAGGTGCGCAAGATCGCCAAGCTGGCGCGATTGCGGCTCGCTGACGGCGAAGCGCAGCTTTATCAAGGCCAATTTTCCCGGATTCTCGGGCTCATGACGGAACTCTCCGCGGTGGACACATCCTTGACCGCGGCCACGTTTTTCGGCGGGGGAGAGCCGTCGGGATCCCATGACGGCGCGGCCGTCGTGGAGAGACCTAATGTTCTCCGGCCGGACGATCCTCGCCCGTTTTCCGATCCGCAGCGGCTCTTGGCCTTGGCGCCGGAGCGGGATGGGGATTACTACAAAGTCAGGAAGGTGATCGAATGAAACTTCTGCGTATTCTGCTGATAATTGCGGCCGGCATCACGCTTCAGGCCGCGTCTGGCGAGGCTGCCACTCCGAGCCGCGAAGCGCAAATCAATCTGGAGGGGGCGCAAGCCCTTTACCATAAGGCTGATTTCGCCCAGGCCCTCAAGGCCTTTGACCACGCCATGACCCTTCACGAGGCATGGAAAACCGCGGCCGGCCATCGCGCCCTGTGCCGTTGGACTTTGGGAGACAGGCGCGGGGCCGCGGCGGACGCCCGCGAGGCGGCCAAACTCAGGCCCAACAGCGCGGATTCCTTCGTGGCCCGCGGCAAGGCGCGTTTCGTGCTCAAGGACTATCCGGGCGCGATCGCGGATTATGAGGAGGCTTTGCGCCTGGAGCCGGACTTCGCCGCGGCGCATCTTGGTCTGGGAAGCGTTTACAGCGCCCAGGGCGACTTGCTGCGAGCGGTCAAGAGTCTGGACTCGGCCGTGCGCAGCGACTCCGAATTCGCCGCCGCGCTGCTGGTCCGGGGAGCGGTGCGGGAGCGCCTCAAGGAATTCGCGCGCGCCGTCAAGGATTTTAATCGGGTCCTGGAGATCAACCCTCGCTTCGACTGGGTCTATTACTACCGGGCCAAGAACTACCGGGAACTCAAGGAATACAGCCGGGCCCGGGAGGATTTTGACGCCTTCCTGCAGGCGCATCCCGATTTCGAGGAAGCTCTTTACCTGCGCTCCAACGTGCGGTTCCTGCTCGACGACTACTCCGGCGCGGAGATGGATCTTTCCCGCGTCATCGAGCTTAATCCCAAGCGAGGGTTGGCCTATTCCAACCGGGGCATGGCGCGGGTTCAGTTGGGAGACCGCGCCGGGGCCTTGAGCGACCTGCGCAAAGCCCTGGAGCTCGAGCCGGCCAAGAGCGCGCAGATCCAGGCGGCCATCGACCGCATCCAAGCGGGCGGCAAGGATTCCGGGGCCTCCAAGCCGGACGAGTCTGTCGAGCCGTCCTCCGGTCCGGATTCATCCGGGCAACAGAGCCAGGGAACGGATCAAGGTTTCCTCATTCACTAATAAGAGGGGACCGTGAGCACGCTCAGTCTCAGCGCCGCGAGCATAGCCCGCGATGTGTCCCGCGGCCGGGTTTCGGCCGAGGAGATACTGCGCTGCCATATGGAGCGCATCCGCTCCTGGGAACCCAAGGTCAAGGCTTTTGTCCGGGTTTTTGAAGATGAGGCTTTAGCCATGGCTCGGGCCGTGGATGCCAAGCGCGGCCGCGGAGAGAGATTGGGGCGCCTCGCCGGGGTTCCGATCGCGGTCAAGGACAATATCCAAGTCCGGGGCCAGGAGACGACCTGCGCCTCGCGCATTCTTAGGGGCTACGTCGCGCCGTTCGACGCGACCGCGGTCGCCCGGCTCAAGGCCGAGGATGCCGTTTTGTTGGGCAAAACCAATCTCGACGAGTTCGCCATGGGCTCTTCGACGGAGAATTCGGCCCTGGGTCCCACCCTCAACCCGTGGGACTTGAGCCGCGTTCCCGGGGGCTCTTCAGGAGGGTCGGCGGCGGCGGTCTGCTGCGGCGAGTGCGCTCTGGCCTTGGGCTCGGATACGGGCGGCTCCATCCGCCAGCCCGCGGCATTCTGCGGCGTGGTTGGGCTCAAGCCCAGCTATGGCCGCGTCTCGCGTTATGGACTGGTCGCATACGCTTCCTCGCTGGATCAGATAGGTCCCCTGTGCCGCACCGTCGACGACGCGGCCCTGGCCCTGGACGTCATGGCCGGGCCGGATCCCTATGACTCCACCTGCGCCGCGGCTTGCGAGCAGCCTCGGTCCCGGGAGGCCGGCGTCAAAGGCCTGCGCGTCGGCTTGCCCAAGGAATATTTTCTCCCCGGGCTTGACGCGGAGGTCGAGGCGGCCGTGCGCGGCGCGGTCGAGGCTTTGCGCGGGTTGGGCGCGCAGGTGTCCGAGATTTCCCTGCCGCATACGCGTTTTGCGGTCAGCTCCTACTATATCTTGGCGCCGTGCGAGGCGAGTTCCAATCTGGCCAGATTTGACGGCATTCGTTATGGCCGCCGCAGCTCGGAGGCCCGCTCCCTGGAGGACGTCTACGAACTCTCGCGGGGAGAAGGTTTCGGTCCGGAGGTCAAGCGCCGCATCATGCTCGGCACCTACGCCCTGAGTTCCGGTTATTACCAAGCCTATTACGGCCAAGCGCAGAGAGTGCGCACTCTCATCCGCCGGGATTTTGTCGAGGCATTTGAGCGCGTCGACGTCATCGCCGCTCCGACCGCTCCGACCGCGGCTTTCCGCCTGGGCGAAAAGACTTCGGACCCCGTGGCCATGTACCTTTCCGACGTGTTCACCATTCCTTCGAACATGGCGGGCAACGCCAGCATCTCGCTGCCCTGCGGCCTGACCCGCGCCGGCCTGCCCATCGGCCTTCAGCTCATCGCCGCCGCTTTTGACGAGTCGACCCTCTTGCGCGCGGCCGCCGCTTTGGAGCAAGTCCGGCCCTTTCGGCTGTGGGAGGATAACGGCCATGCTTAAGGAGGTCTCTTCCGGCGGCTTGGTGGTTAGGGACGGCAAGCTGCTCCTTATCCGCGTGAAGAACCTCCAGGGCGAGATCGTTTGGACTTTCCCAAAAGGGCACATAGAGGCGGGGGAGGGCTGCCGGCAGGCGGCATTGCGCGAGGTTGAGGAGGAGACGGGGTGGGCTTGCCGCATCACCAATTCCTTGCCGGCCGTGCGCTACCGCTTCCGGCGCGAGGGCCGGGAGGTTTCCAAACAAGTCAAGTGGTATGCGATGGCGCCGCTTAAGAAGGTGGGCGGACGTGATGCCCATGAGGTCATGGCTTGCCGTTGGGTGTCTTTTCGGGATGTGTCGCGCTGGCTGAGCTATCCCAGCGACATCAAGCTCGTGCGGGCTTTTTTCAAGAAGAACGCTCCATGACCAGCGCCTATGAGATGGTCGTGGGCCTCGAGGTCCACGTGCAGTTGGCGACGAAAACCAAGCTTTTCTGCGCCTGCCCGACCGGCGGTTTTGGCGAGCCCCCCAATTCGCGGATTTGCCCCGTGTGCACGGGACAGCCCGGGACCTTGCCGGTCCTCAACGAGGCGGCGGTGGATTTGGCATTTCAGGCCGCCCTGGCCTTGGGCGGACGTCTGGCCCCGTTTTCGACTTTCGCCCGCAAGAATTACTTTTATCCGGACTTGCCCAAGGCTTACCAGATATCGCAGTATGAGCGGCCCTTCTGCGACGGCGGCTGGCTTGACATCAGGACCCAGACGGGCGAGAAGCGCGTTCGCATTCGCCGC
This sequence comes from Elusimicrobiota bacterium, assembly GCA_003452935.1. Lineage (GTDB taxonomy): Bacteria > Elusimicrobiota > Elusimicrobia > UBA1565 > UBA9628 > UBA9628. The sequence goes on along the minus strand of DMMY01000011.1, from coordinate 143,264 downwards.
ATCCATCTGGAGGAGGACGCGGGCAAGCTCCTGCACGCGATCGGCTCCCGGGAGCTGGATCACTCATTGGTGGATTTCAACCGCGGCGGCGTGCCCTTGATCGAGATCGTCAGCGAAGCCGACATCCGGGGAGCGGACGAGGCGGCGGCGTATTTGACGGCGCTCAAGGAGATCCTCCAGTATGCGGGCGTGTCGCGCTGCGACATGGAAAAAGGCGAGCTGCGCTGCGATGCCAACGTTTCTTTGCGTCGCTCCGGCTCCCAGGAGCTGGGGACTCGGGCCGAGATCAAGAATCTCAACTCCGTGCGCGCCGTCAAGGAAGCATTGGAGCACGAGTCGCTCCGGCAGGCCGGCCTGCTCGACGCCGGAGAATTCGTGGTCCAAGAGACGCGGCTTTGGGACGCCCGCCGGGGCGAGACCGTGGCCATGCGCTCCAAGGAAGAAGCTCACGATTATCGCTATTTCCCCGATCCGGACCTGTTGCCCTTGGCGGCGGCCGGGCGCCGGGTCGAAGAGCTCCGGGCTTGTCTGCCCGAGTTGCCCGCCGCCCGCCGCGCGCGCTTTATGTCCGATTACGAGCTTTCCGCCTATGATGCCGGGATACTGACCGCGCAACGGGCCCTGGCGGATTATTTCGAAGCCGCGGCGCGCGGACAGGACCGGTCCGCGGCCAAGGCCGCGGCCAACCTCATCGCGACCGAGCTCCTGGCCCGCCTCAACGCGGAGGATCTCCGTGCTGCGGACATCAGGCTCGCGCCCAAAGAGCTCGGGGCCTTGTCCGCGCTGGTGGTCCAGGGAAAGCTTTCCAGCAAGGGCGCGAAGGCGGCTTTTTGCGCTTTGTGGGAAAGCGGCGGCTCGACGGCTGAGGTGGTGGAGCGCTTGGGCTTGGCCCAGGTTTCCGACGAGGCGCGGGTGCGCGTCTGGGTCCAGGAGGCTTTGGCCGCCAATCCCCGGGCCGTGGCGGACTATCGGTCCGGCGAGGAGCGAGCCCTGGGCGCCATCGTGGGCGCGGTCATGAAGCTTTCCCGGGGGAAGGCCAACCCCTCCGTGGTCAACCGCCTCATCATGGAATCTATTTCGTCTTCGTCCTGAGCCGGCGCGGGCCGGCTGGACTGGCGCCGGGAAAAATAAACCGGGGCGCCCCGCAAGGGGCGCCCCGGTTTGTCTTGATCTATCTCAGCCTCAGGGCGCGGACGGGCTGACCGGAGTGGTGGTTTCCTGCTGAGGGTTGGGCGGTGGCGGCTGATCCTGAGAGGGAGCCGTCGTTTCCGTTTCCGCAGGCACTTCATCCGGCGGCGGAGCGGCCTGTGTTTGCTGCGGCACCGGGGGTTTTGCCGCGGCAGGGGGCGGCGGCGGCGCGATCACTCCCGGCGGCGGGACCGTGACCGTAGGCTCCACGGGCCTGGCTACGTTGACCGGCACCGGAGCCGGGGCGGATGCGCCGGTCGTCGCATTGGCTTCGACGCGCTGCCCTTGCGCGACTGATGATGTGTTGCCGAAATTGTCCTGGACCGCGACGGACCCTTCGAAACAGTCCACCGTGACGCTCGTGGGGCTGAGCACGTCCATGGCGAAAATCGTTCCCCGGACCGAGGCCACGGAGACCGGGTTGCGGGCCTGGAAGCTGCGGGTCGCCAGTTTCTTGACCCAGACCTCCAACTTGCCCAACCCGATAAAGACCGAGACCTTGGAGGGAGATACCTCTTCGAGCTTAAAGGCAGCCCTAGCTCCCAGCCGAACCTTGGATTGGTCGGAAAAGACCACGATGCAGGAAGACCTGTCCTCGGTCTTGATCTGCGTGCCGCGGGGAAGCTGTTGCCCCAGTTTCGCCAAGCTCCAGATATCCGAGCCTCCGAGCTGAACCTGAACCGATCCGGTGAGCCCGCCCATATAGGCGATCATGGCGCCGGGCGCCGGAGCCGCGGCTGGCTGTGCCGCGTTTGTAACAGGCAAGACCACCGACAAAATAATGCTGTACAAGAACAATTTCATCAGGCCCTCCAAAGTTGAAAGATAACAGGCATAGTCTAGCGATAATCGCGGATATTTGCAACTGTCATATCGGTCACATAGCGGATCATGTTTGACCTTGGAGGCGGCGGATGAGTCTGGTCGTGGAATATCCGGCCTTTAAGCGGGCCCGTACCACGCGTCCGGCGTGCTGGCTGCCCGCGATTTGGTTCGGGCTATAGTCGGCGCCTTTAACGAGTATGTCGGGATGCAGGCGGGACAGCAGCCGCTCCGGGGTGTCTTCGTCGAAGGGCACCACGGCGTCCACGCACCATAGGGCGGCCAGGAGAGCCGCGCGGTCGCGCAATTTGTTTATGGGGCGGCCGGGGCCCTTGCCCAAGAAGCGACGGACCGAGGAGTCGGAATTGACCCCCACGATAAGGACGTCTCCCAGGGAGCGGGCATGTTCGAGGAGTTGCAGGTGCCCGGCATGGAGGATGTCGAAGACCCCGTTGGTAAACACGACTTTCTTGCCTTCCCATCCCCAAAGTTGCCGCAAAGTGGACAGGTTCTTCCAATTCTTGATCTTGGCGCGAGAGGACGCCATGTCAGTGCACCCGAGGGCTGTCGGGGAAGAGAGCCCCTTCAACGATGTCGCACCACACGTGGATGACGGCGACGTGGGCTTCCTGGATGCGGGCCACGCGGCGCGCCGGAACTCGAATGCAGACGTCCGCGGCGTCTTTCAAACGTCCCCCATCTCCGCCGGTCAGGGCGATGGTGGCGACTCCCAGCTTTCGGGCGGCGAGGACGGCCTGCAGGACATTGGGCGAGTTGCCGGAGGTGGAGATGGCCACGGCCACGTCGTTGCGGCGGGCATGGGCCTCGAGCTGGCGGGTAAAGATTTCGGCGAAGCCGAAATCGTTGCCAATGGCGGTGATATCCGAGGTATTGACGGTCAAGGCCAGGGCGCAGAGAGCCGGCCGGTTGCGCGCAAAGCGCCCGACCAATTCCGCGGCGAGATGCTGCGCATCCGCGGCCGAGCCGCCGTTGCCGAACACGAGGACCTTGTTGCCTTTGCGGTAAGCGGACAGCAACAGCTCCGCCGCCGCCGCGATCCGGGGCGCCTGGCGCCCCATAGCCGCGAGGACGCGGCTGGACTCATGCAGTTGGGCTAATATGCGGGGCTTGAGGCCGCTGGGCATTTTTCCGCCTCCTGTATGGTATCTATGAAATGCGTATCGAAGTCTCCGCTGTGAAACTTGGGATGCGCCAGCACGCGAGTGTGAAACTCGGCCGTGGTAGGGATGCCGTCGACCCGGAGTTCGCTCAGCGCGCGCAGAGCCCGGACGATCGCCGCCGGCCGGTCGGCGGAGTGGACGATGAGCTTGCCCAGGAGACTGTCGTAGTACATGGGCACGGTGTAGCCTGAGTAGATATGCGTGTCGAATCTCACGCCGGGCCCGCCGGGCAGCCTTAATGCCGTGATGCGGCCTGGACCGGGCGCGAAGCCTTTTCGCGGATCCTCGGCGTTGATGCGATGTTCTATGGCGTGGCCGCGAATGTCGCCGGCGCGATCCTGGCCGAAGCCGAGCGGTTCTCCGGCGGCCAAACGGATTTGGGTTGCGACCAGGTCGAGGCCGGTTACGCATTCGGTGACCGGATGCTCCACTTGCAGCCGGGTGTTGACCTCGATGAAGTAAAAGCGGCCGTCCGGCGCGAGCAAGAACTCGACGGTGCCGACGTTGGAGTAGCCTGCGGCCCGGGCCAGACGCACGGCCGAGGCCTGCATCTGCTCCCTAGTCGCCGCCGGCACCGCGGGGGAGGGGGACTCTTCGATGAGTTTCTGATGGCGCCTCTGCACGGTGCAATCGCGCTCCGGGAAGGCGACCACTTTTCCCGCGGCGTCCGCCGCGATCTGAATTTCCACGTGGCGGGGCCGGTCTATGAATTTCTCGATATAGACGGAGCCGTCCTTGAAGGCTGTTTGGGCCTCGTTTTGGGCCAGGCTGACCTGGGCTTCAAGCTGGGCGGGGTCGCGCACCAAGCGCAAGCCCTTGCCGCCGCCTCCCGCCGCGGCCTTGACCATGACCGGAAAACCCAGGGCTTGGGCTTCACGGAGGAAGCCGCTCGTCAGAGTCCCTGCGCTGCCCGGCACCACTGGAACTTGCGCCGAGCGGGCCAGGGCCTTGGCCGCGCTTTTGTGTCCCAGCTTGCGTATGGCTTCCGGCTTGGGTCCGATGAAGGTTAGGCCGTGGTCGGCGCAGGCCTGGGCGAAATCCGCGTTCTCGGCCAGGAAGCCATAGCCCGGATGGATGGCATCGGCGCCCGTCATCTTGGCGGCGGCCAGGAGCGCCTCGCAGTTGAGATAGCTTTGCGGGGATGGGGAGGGGCCGATGCAGACGGCTTCATCGGCCAGTGAAATGTGCAGGGATTCGCGGTCGGCTTCGGAGTAGACCGCTACGCTGGGTATTCCCAATTCCCGAACCGCGCGGATGACGCGCACGGCGATTTCGCTGCGGTTGGCGATGAGTATCTTGTGGAACATGATTATTGCGCGGTCCGCAGCCGGTCTTGCTTGCGCCGGATAAAATCGAGGTCCGCGGGACGGGAGCAGAGTCTGGCCGCTTGCCTCATGTCCTCTTGAGCTTCTTCTTTTTGGCCCATGGCGATGCGCGTGTCGCCGCGGGCCAGGAGTATGTCGCATTGGTCCGCCGCCGAGAGGTTGGGGAAGGCGAGCATGACGTCGTATTGCTCAAGAGCTTCCGGGTATTTCCGCAAGAGATTTTTGTAGTTGTCGGCCAGTATGGCATGAAGATGGTAAAGGCTCTTGGTCGAGAGTTTGGACGGGTAGGTGCGGGAAAGCTCCAGTGCCAGGGAACACTCTTTTTGCGTCGCGCCGGGGACTCTTCTGTAGTAGACGGCCTCGCAGAGATAGCCGCGGGCCACGGGATCGCGCGGATTGATGCGCACCGCGGCTTGGGCCAGCAGCAGGGCCATGTCCGGATCGTTTCGCGCGAAAGCTTGTTCCGCCCGCTGCAGCAGATTCCAATTGAAAGGCCTGACCCAAGCGTCGCCTTCGCGCAGGAAGGTGAGAAAATCGTCGCTCGGCGCTTTGCCGGCTATATTGAGACGGTACTTCACCACGGCGGCGTCATCTTCCAGCCGTGTGATCTCGATATCGGACCAGGTCCAGGGAGTCCGGTCGCGCAGGGCCTGGAATTCTTCCTGGGTGCAGTGGGCTCGGGATTCCCGCGACAAAAGCGCGTAGGCGCCGGAGATATCCTGGCGACTGAGCGAATCTAGATATTGCGCGGCCAGGCGGGGCAGGGCCTTTCTCGGCCGGTAATGGTCGTACAAGAAGGCCCCAACTCCGGCCAACAAGAGCAGGATCGGTATCCCTACCAGCAAATTCTGCCAGGTGTCTTGCTTGCGCAGGCGGCTATAAGTCGAGCCGGTTCTTGGGGGAGGAGTGAGGATTATTCCTTCCGGCACCGGGGCCGGGACGCGTGAACCCATGCGCCGTGCCGACGGTATGGCCAATCCGCCGGGCGGCATCGCGAATTCATCGCCGCGGGCTTGTCCGGTGCGTTTGATCATAGTCTGCGGAAGGTCTTCCGCGGAGGCAGGCGGGCAGGGGGGCGGAGGCGGGCCTACAGGCGCCAGGTGCATGGGCGTTCCGCAGCGATCGCAGTAGTTTTTCGCCACGGAGTTGTTGAAGCCGCAATGGCCGCAGACCTTGGCCAGAGGCCCTTGGCACTTGGAACAGGCGTAGCCCGGGGCCGTGGACTTCTCCCGACATTTTGTACAGACGATTTCAGCGTAACCTGATCGCCCCATTCTTAACCGCCGCTTTCCAGGAAAAATAGAGGTTGTCCGTATTGGACCGCTTTGCCATCCTCTATGAGGACCCGGGCGATGCGGCCGGGGCAGGGGGCGAGCACCTTATGGGCTTCTCCTATCCCGGTTTCCACCATTCCGAGGATGTCTCCCGCCTGCACGGCGCGTCCCTCCACGCCGAGCCGAGGGTGGCCCGGCGCATGAGGTTGGAAGAGCCCCACGCTCGATGCGCAAACAGGCACATAGCGGCTGGCAAAGGCGGTCTGGGGCGGCGCCGGGGCAGCCTCGGCGGTCGCCAATTCAAATCCCGAAACGCCGTCGTGATAGCGCACCTCGACTAGGTCCGTGGTCCTTATCCAAGCCATAACGGCGCCAATCCGCGCGGGCGTCATCTTCGCCTCCGTCCGCGCCGGGCGCCGGCGCGGCTTTGGAACAGCTTGGCGCGCAAGAGGTTATGAGGGTTGGGCGGCAGCAAGCCCGAGGCGATAGGGTCAAAGGCCGATGGCAGCATCCGCAAGACGGTGGTCTTGGTGACGGTCTTACTTCCCGTCCGGGGATTTAGGTCCACGAGGTATAGGACCGTGTCCTTGGCGCTGAACTCGATCATCACTTGGCGGCAGGCCCCGCAGGGTTTGGCCGCGCTGGCCACGACGCACGCGGCCTTCAGGGCGCGTTGGCCGCGCGCCACGGCGTTAAAGACGGCCACGCGCTCCGCGCAAATGCTCAAGCCGTAGGAGGCATTCTCGACGTTGGCGCCCGCGAAGATGCGCCCAGATTCGGTGAGGACCGACGCGCCCACGGGGTATCTGGAGTAGGGACAATAGGCGTTTTTTTGGGCCGCAATGGCGGTTTCGATGAGTCGGGCTATGATTTTAGGCGTTTTCATGGGCATCCTGGAGTCGGATTTTGAGGCGCTTGGCCACGATGGGTCCCAGCCTGCGCGCGGTCCGCCTGTCGATATGCTCGGGATTGGTGAAGATAGCGGCGCTCAGGGCCGCGGCGCAACGGCAGTCCCGGGGCAGGGCTGCAAGTTCGGCGAGAGCGCGCGCGATGAGACGTTGTGCGTTGGTCACGTTGACCGAGAGGTTTTCCAATACTTGGGAACTCGAGACTTCCTCTCCGTCTTTCCAGCAGTCATAATCCGTGACCAGGGAAACCGATGAGTAGCATATCTCCGCTTCCCGGGCCAGCTTGGCTTCGGGCAGCGCGGTCATGCCGATGATGGCATAGCCCATGCGCCGGTGGTATTCGGACTCGGCCCGCGTCGAGAAAGCCGGCCCTTCCATGCAGACCAGGGTCCCGCCTTGATGGCAGCGCAGGCCCAAGCCTTGGGCGTGTCGGTAGAGGAGCTGCGATTGCCGCGCGCAGAAGGGGTGGTCGAAGGCGACGTGCGCGACCAGTCCGGCCCCGAAAAAGGTCGAGCATCGTCCTTTGGTCTCGTCCACCAACTGATCCGGGAATACGAAGTCCCTGGGCGCCAACTCCTCTTTTAGGGAACCCACGGCCGAGATCGAGATGATGCGTTCCACGCCGAGGCTTTTAAGCGCCCATATGTTGGCCCGACTATTGACCTCGCTGGGCAGCAGCACGTGCCCGCGGCCATGGCGGGCCAGGAAAGCGCACGGCGTCGACGAGATGGAGCCCAGCAGGATGGGCGCCGAGGTCGGTCCGAAAGGGGTCTTGATCCGCACCTCTTCCGGGTTGGTGATGTCCGGCATGCAGTAGAGCCCGCTGCCGCCGATCACGGCCAAGCCGCAGCGACGCCGAGTTTCGCCTCGCCGTGGCGGCTTCATGGGACGTACCCTCCCATGGGCAGGAGTTCGCAGATGGTTCGCTCGAGGTCCGCGAAATTGAGCGGCTTCTGCATGAACCGGGTCTTGGGATCGTTCGGCAGGATATGCTTGAGGCGTTCTAGAGGGTAAGCGGATATGAACAGAATGGGAATGCCCTTGGTGGCGGGATCCTTCTGGAGCACCTGATAAACCGATGATCCGTAGGCTCCCGGCATCTGGACATCGGTGATGATAAGATGCGGCCGATGCTGCGCGGCCTTTTGCGAGAGTTGGAAGCCGTCATAGGCCACGATGACGCGATGTCTACGGCCGCTTAGGTACTCCGACAGCAGGGATGTGATGTCGGTGTTGTCGTCGGCGACAAGGATCTGGGCGATCATGGATTCTCCGTGATCAAGGCGCGGTCGCGGCCAGGTCGCGCAAGAGTTCGGGATAGATGGGAAAACGCGCGCAGAGCCGGCGGACCTCGCCGCGGATGGCCGTGAGTCTGGCGTCATCGGCGCGCGCCGTCAAGGCTTCGTCGATGAGTTGGGCGATCTGCTCCATCTCGGGTTCCTTCATGCCCCGGGTGGTCACGGCCGGGGTGCCGATGCGTATGCCGGAGGCGATCATCGGCTTCTGGGGGTCGTAAGGGATGGCGTTCTTGTTGACCGTGATGCCGGCCTTGTCCAGGGCGGCTTCGGCTTCCTTGCCGGTCGCGTTCTTGGGGCGCAAGTCCACGGAGAAGAGGTGGCAGTCCGTCCCGCCGGCCACTATGCGCAAGCCTCTCTGGGCCAGGTGGGCGCAGAGCCGTTGGGCGTTGGACTTGACCTGCCGCTGATAGCGCTTGAACTCGGGCCGCAGCGCCTCGCCGAAGCAGACGGCCTTGGCCGCGATGATGTGCATCAGGGGCCCCCCCTGCGTGCCGGGGAAATTTATCTTGTCGACGGCCGCGGCGTGGGCGGCTTTGCAGAGTATCAACCCTCCGCGCGGGCCGCGCAGGGTCTTGTGCGTCGTCGAGGTCGTGAAGTCGGTAAACGGGACGGACGAGGGATATTCTCCCGCGGCGATGAGTCCCGCGTAGTGCGCGATGTCCGCGGCGAAGAAGGCCCCCACGTCGCCAGCGATCCTTTTAAGACGCTCCCAGTCGAACACTCGCGAGTAGTTGGAGGCTCCGGCGAAGATCATCTTGGGCTTGTGCTCATGAGCCAGCCGCTCGGCCTCGTCGTAGTCGATGAGTTCGTCATCCCGGCGCACGTTGATGGGCACGATCTTGAAGAACTTGCCGGAAAAATTCAGCGGATGGCCGTGGGAGAGATGGCCCCCGTGGGCGAGATTAAGGCCCATGACGGTGTCCCCGGGCGCGAGCACGGAGAGATACATCGAGATGTTGGCCTGGGTCCCCGAATGAGGCTGGACATTGGCGTGCTCGGCCGCGAAGAGCTTCTTGGCGCGGACGATGGCCAGATTCTCCACGACGTCGACGAATTCGCAGCCGCCGTAGTAGCGCTTCCCCGGGTAGCCTTCGGCGTATTTATTGGTAAGGACCGAGCCCTGCGCTTCCAAAACGGTTTCGGACGCGTAGTTTTCCGAGGCGATGAGCTCCAGGTTGTCGGCCTGGCGCCGGGCTTCTTGCTGTATGGCGGTGAAAAGTTCAGGGTCTTGCTTCTTGAGATTGTTGTACATGGCGGTTTAGTATGACCTCCAAGGATTCCTTGATTTCCCGGCAGCAGGCGGCATAAACGGCATCCGGCTTTCCAATGGGGTCGGGGATATCCTCCAGACCCGGCCGTCGCGCGAAATTCTTCAACACCTGGACCTTGCCGCGAAATTCGGGATAGAGATTCAAGATCGCGTCGTGATGATGGCGTTCCATGGTCAGTACAAGGTCGGCCCAGGACAGGAGCTCGCGGCTGATCAGCTGGGGCACGTGGTTTGTAATGGAGACCCCTTCGTCCCGCAGGGCCGCGTGCACCCCTGTCGGCACCTGGAAATACCTCTCCGCGGCGACGCCGCCGGAGCGGGCGCGGCAATCCAGGCCGCGGCCGCGCGCCAGGCTATTGAAGAGAAATTCGGCCATCACGCTGCGGCAGGTATTGCCCGTGCAGACAAAGAGGACGCGCTGGGGTGAGGCCGCAAAGACGGCGGATATCTCGCCGGCGGGTATGCGGCCTTCCCGCAGGACGCGGACAGGGGAGGCGCTGGCGTCGACGACCGTGGATTCCCTTCCGTGGCACGGACCGGCGTCGATGACGAAGGCCAAGGCGTCCTTGAATTTTAGCGCCGCGGCCGCGCCGTCGGGCAATGGCGATTCGCCGGCGCGGTTCGCGCTGGTCGCGGCCCATGGCACGCCCGAGGCCGCCAGCAGGGCGCGGACCGCGGCGTGGGCGGGCACGCGCAGGGCCAGCGTCGGCGGTTCTTCTTGCCCAAAAAAAGGCGCGGGCAGGGTTTGGGCCCGCGAGCTCGCGCGCAGGACCAGGGTCAAGGCTCCCGGCCAGAATCGGCGGGCGAGGGCTTCGGCTTGCGGAGTCCACTGAGCCCAATGCCGGGCGTCCTCGCAGGAGGCGATCAGCAACGGCAGGGGTTTGTCCGGGCTGCGGCCTTTTATCCGGTAGATGCGTTCCAGGCCCTGGCGGCTAAGGGCCGAGCAGCCCAGCCCGTAAACCGTGTCGGTAGGGAAAGCCACGACCTCGCCGCGGCGTACGGCCTCGGTTACTCGGGCGAGCGCATCGGGGCCGAGCGCTCCGCCAGGGGCAAGGCTTATTATGGCCGCCTCAGGCATGCCGGGGCTCCTCCTTCGGATGCAGGACGACGACGAATTCGCCGAGCAACTGCGGCCGGCCGGCGAGCGCGGCGCGGACTTCGGCTACGGTCGCGCAAAGCCATTCCTCGTGAATCTTGGAGAGTTCCCGCACCACGCAGGCTTGTGATCTCGGACCCAGGGTTTCCTCCGCCAGCTCCAGGAGTCCGACGACGCGAAAGGGCGACTCGTAGATCACCATGGTCCGGCCCAAGGCCGCCGTTTCCTTTAGGATTTTCTTTTTTTTGCCGTCCGAGCGGGGCAGAAAGCCCAGGAAGACGAAGGAATCTCCGGGCAGCCCCGAGCCGGCCACGGCCGCTGCGGCCGCGCAGGGGCCGGGCAAAACCGTCACCGGGATGGCGTTGCGCCGCGCCAAGGCGACGAGACGACGGCCCGGGTCCGATATGCAGGGCAAGCCGCCATCTGAAACCAGGGCCAGGCGCTCCCCGGCCTGAAGCCGGGCCAGGGCCCGCTGGTTGTCGCGCTCGTCATGCTCGTCATAACGCAGCACCGGCGTGGCGATGTTGAATCGAGACATCAGGGTTCGCGTACGGCGGGTATCCTCGCAGAAAACGGCCGCGGCCTCGCGCAGGGCCCGCAGGCTGCGCGGCGCCATGTCCTCGAGGTTGCCCAGCGGCGTGGCCACGACGGACAGCATCTAGATTCTCCTCATGGTCGGGGCTGCATCAAGAAGGGGGGTTCTTTTCGATCTCCCGGGCGGGTTCTTCGGATTCGACCTTCAGGAAGGCTTCGACGATCCTGGGGTCGAATTGCGACCCGGAACAGCGGCGCAGTTCGGCTATGGCCGCCTCTCGGCTCAGAGCCTTGCGGTAGGGCCGGTCCGAGCGCATGGCGTCCCAGGCGTCGATGACCGCCACCATGCGCGCCCCCATGGGGATTTCCTCTCCTTTGAGACCCTCCGGATAGCCGCGGCCGTTGTACCATTCCTGATGGTAGAGAACCATTTGGGCCACGGGACCGAGATATTTGACCGGGGCCAGGATTTGATGGCCGATGATGGGGTGACGCTTCATGATCTCGTATTCCTCGGCGGTGAGCTTGCCCGGCTTGAGCAGAATGGACTGGTCGATGCCGATCTTGCCGATGTCGTGAAGGAGGGCCGCGTACTCGATGTAGCGGGTCATCTGGTCCGGAAGCTTGAGTTCCGCGGCCAGGCGGCGGGCCTTGGAACGCGCGCGATCGGAATGCTCGCGGGTATAGGCGTCCTTGGAATCCACCGCGCGGGCCAGGGTCTGCACCATCTCCAGATAGAAGGTTTGCAGGTTGTCGAGGAGGTCCTGGTTATGGAGCATGACCGCGGCCTCGCCGGCCAGGATGTTGAGAAACTTGGCCTTATAGCCCGTGAAGGACTCCGTGCCGTCCGTCGCGTGGAGGTTCAACACGCCGACGGGCTTGGACTTGACCAGCAAGGGTATGGAGATGAAGGGTTCGGAGTCGTCCCTGCCGGAGCGCAGGTAGCGCGGGTCGGAGCCGGGATCGGCGACGAATATGGCTTGGCCGCTGGCAAAGGCCTTGCCGGCCACGCCTTCGCCCGGCTTGAGAAATAATTTCTGGGACTTGTCGGAATTGATGCTTTGGGCGGCTACGATTTTCAGGCATCCGGCGCAGGCGTCCCAAAGCATAAATGAGCCGCGCCGGCACTTCATGAGCTGGCAGGAAACGTCCAGCACGGCCTTGGCGAAATCCTCCCGGGACACGGTCCCGGCATGGGAGACGCCGTATTCCTGCAAGTTGAGCAGGATGGAGAGCAGTTCGTCGAGTTTCTCCCAGCCTTCGGGGAACTCCAAGGATCCGCCGGATGAGTCGTGCGTGCCGGTCCGGGCCATCTCCAGGGCATAGATTCGCCGCAGAGCCAAGCCCAGGGAAATGATCAGGAAAACGCAGAAAACGACCACGGCCCAGAGGAGGGTCATCATGAGTAGGGTAGCAAATTTTTGGTCAGGCTGGAGGCAAGGGAAAAGAGATCGCTATTGATAGCAAATTGTTAAATAATTCACGGCGAAGGCGGCGCCTTGAGGAAGGCCGCGGCTTCCTGCCGGTTGTCCGCATCCGGCTCATGGGCCACGAACCACTCGATCAGCCTCCGGTGCTCCGCCGCCGGGACCATGCGGCCCAGTTGCAGCAACGCTCCGATCCTGGTCCGAGGATTCGGGCACTCTTGAACCTGCTGCTTGAGCCAGGGGATGGTCTGGGCGTTGACCGACGCGAACAATGCCGTCGCGAACATGAGTTTGGTCTCGGGATCATCGCCGGCGCGCCATTCTTCGATCAGGGCGGGTATGGCTTCGTCGCTGGAGCAGCGCCCGACCTTGATCGCGATCTGATGCCGCAGCTCGCGGTCGGCTTTCCGGTCGCGCAAGATGTCGAGCATGTCCGGACGCGCGGCGCGCAGGGCTGGGAGGGGGACGTCGGCAGCCAAAGCCTCGTAGGCTATTTGCGCTTTTGAGCTTCCGGAGTTGGCCCAGCGCGCGATCTGGGGCAGGGACTCCGGCCAGAGATAAAGCGCCATCAGCCGCGCGACGGCCGGGGCTCGGCCGGCCTGGCTGGTCAGCAGGGGCAGGGCTTTGGCGCCCTGCCATTGCGCCAAGGCGGAAAGGGCCTCGTACTGGGCCCACCACTGGTTGCGCTCCGCCTGGATCGGGGTTTCCGACGGGCTCTTATACGCAAAGCGCCGCCGGGCTATTTTCGTGATGATGGGGAGGGCTCGCGACGCGCGCAAACGCAGCGCGCCGTGAATTCCGAAAAGCACGGCCTCGCTCTCCGGCAGTTTGAGATACTCAAAAAAGGCGGGTTCCAGATCGGAACTTGCTTCGTCGAGGCAGGAGACCGAGCTTAGGACCGCATCGCGTACCGAGGGTTCGGGAAAACGCATAAAAAGGTCGAAAAGCCATTTTACGTCGCGCGGGGAGCGGGGAGGAGTCCGGGCGATTTCCGCGAGCGCCTCTTTTTTATGGGCGCTGTCCACGGATTCCACGAATTGATCGTGCAGTCCGCCGATATCGCGGCGCACGGCGGCGGGGGGCGCGGCCAAGGCCAGGGATGCCAGAATCAGCCAGGGTTTCAAGGTCGTCTCCCGAATATGAGCTCGCCGGCCGCCTGGAGTTGGCAGAGGCGATAGCCGCAAGCGTCTATGACCGTGATCCGGGGGTCCAGCAGTCCCAGGTCGAAGGAACTGCGAATAAGGCAGGCTACGGCGCGGTCGGGGGCTTGGCGATTGATGAAATCCAGGACGGCCCGCTGTCCCGCGAAGCGCATGGCCTCGAAACAAAAGAAGACCACGTGATCCGCGGCGCGGATCGCCTCGCGCCAGGGGCCGGCCTGGGGAGACTCCACGGGCGTGAACATCAGGCGATAGCGGCCGCGCTCGATGAAGGCGCGACGCATGAAGGCCCCGGGCCCGTTGGGCCCGTCCTCGAATGTGAAGCGCTCCCGCACCTCCGGAAAATTAGGGAGAAGGACCAGCGTCCGCCGCGCGCCGTCCGGCAACGGCAGGGGGATCGTTCCGCGGCGCGCCACGGTCGCGGCTTTACGCGCGACTTGCAGGGCCAGGCGCGCGCCCGCCGCGGGGTTGGCGGCGGCGCGCCGGCGGCGGGCATAACTCAGCAATTTTTTAATGCGCCGACAGGATTGGGCCAATTCATCGGCGGGCAGTTCGCCGTCGGCGTGAGCCGCCCTGAAAAGTTCCACGGCCTCGCGCTGCGCACCGGGGTCGTGCGCGATCATGATGACGTCGTGCCCGGCGCGAAAGGCGTCCAGAGCGGCGGCCGGCACCGGGCCGCGGGTGGTGACCGCGCCCATGCAGAGGTCGTCGGAAATGACGGCTCCGTCGAATCCCAGGCGCGAGCGAATGAGATCATGGGTGATGCGCCGCGAAAAGCTTGCCGGTTTGCGGTCGAAGGCGGGGCAGCGCACGTGGGTCGTCATGACGGCGGCCACTCCGGCCCGGGCCGCTGCGGCGAAAGGGGTCAAGTGGGTCGCGAAAAATTCCCGGCGGGGTAGACGTATCGTGGGCAGGGCCACGTGGGCGTCGACCGTGGCCGCGCCCTTGCCGGGAAAGTGTTTGGCGCACGCGGCTACTCCGTGGTCCTGCAGGCCGCGCAGAAAGGCGCTGCCCAGGCGGCCGACCAGGGCGGGATCCGAGCCGAAGGATCGTATCCCGATGCCGGGATTGTAGCGGGCGGCATGCACGTCGACCACCGGGGCGAGGTTCATGCCGATGCCCAGGGGCGAGAGTTCGAGCGCCATCTGGCGGCCCGTGGCGTAGGCGAGTTTGGGATCGCGCGCGCGGCCCAGGGCCGCGTTGCCGGGGAATGCCGTCACTCCCGAGGCGAAACGCAGCACCCAGCCGCCTTCGTGGTCCACGGCGAAGAGGATAGGGCGCCCCACGGCATCGACGAGCCCCCGGGTCAGGTCCCGGACCTGGGCGGGGCTCTCGATGTTCCGGGCCAAGAGCAGAACCCCGGACGCGTTGGTTTCACGCAGAAGGCTGACGCTTTCCCGGGTGGGCCGCCGGCCATAAATACCGAGCATGAACAGAAAGCCGGGATCCGGTCGGGGCGCGGGGTTCATGCCAGTAAAGATATCAAATTTGGTATGATCCCGGGTAGCATGACCGTCACGGAGTTCCTCAAGACCTTGGTCCCATTTCTCAGCGGTCTGAGCGAGGAACAGGCCCATGCCCTGGCCGTGGCCGCGCAGCAAATCAGCTTCACCAAGGGCCAGACGGTTCTTTTCAAGGGCGTGACGGTCGATGGGCTGCACATCGTGGCCTCAGGCAAGGTCAGCGTCTATGTCAGGCCCGAAAAAAGCAAGCCTCCGGTGATGGTGGCGCAGTTGGGGCCGGGCGAGATATTTGGCGAGACCTCCATCCTGGAGATGGGGACGGCGGGGGCGACCATCAAGGCCGCCGAGGACGATACGTTGATTTTCCTGATCCCGCAAGACGCCTTCCGCGGCATCCTCGATCAAAACGCCGAATTTCGCGAGCGCGCTCTCGCCTTGATAGAGGCGCGCAAGAAAAATTCGGCGCAAGCCAAGCCCTCCGCCCGTTAAACTATCGGCCGCCGCGCTCGATCCAATCCAGCAAGCGGTCCATGAACTCGCGGTCCGAAAGCATCTGAGCCCCGTGCCCCTGGCGAGCCCGGAGGAATACCGTGGCCGGCCTCAGGGAAGCGTAGTCGGCCGCGGTGCGCAGCGCGTAAGCGTCCGAAGGGGAGGCTGCGACCATGACGGGGAGTCCGTCCGGCGCCCGGGCCAGGCGTACGCCGCGGTAATCGATCCCGGGAGAAAGCAGGGCCAGCCAGCGCGGGCGAGGCTGGGCCCGGGAAACGAGATTGGCGCCGATCGAGGCTCCGAGATAGCCTACCCGCGACGGGGCGATGCCCTGCCGTTGGAGAAAGGCCGTCGCGGCGGCGATGTCCTTAGCGGCTTTCGGCCATTCCCCGGCCGCGTCGAACCCTCGAAAATCCGTGTCCCCCGCAGGTCCCCTCAGGCTTTCGCCATGCCCGCGCAAATCCACAGCGAGGCTGCCGACGCCGCGCCGCTCAAGCTCCGCTTCGAGCGGGGCCCATTCGTCCTTGCCCGCGGCCACGCCATGGACCAGGATGACGACGGGACGGCCAAGGCGGGGGGCGCGATACCGGGCCGCGAGAGTCCAGCCGTCCGGGGTCTTGAAATGCACGGTTCTTGCCGCCGTCGCCGGGGCGTGATCAGCCGCCGCCGCATGAGGGCACGCCCAGAGCCAGAGGCTGGCGATCAGGACGGGGCAAGGCATTATCGGCTGCGCATGGCGAACTCGTAGGCGGCGTTGTAGACGAGAAAGACCGAATCTTGGATGCGCACGACGTTGCGCAGGAGTTCCTCGGTTCGGTGTCGGAAATATTTGTCCGTGGACCAGCGGTTATCAGCCACGACCTGGCGCGCCGCCACGGCGTCGAGATAGAGGGAATTAAGGGACAGCTGCAGCTGCTGCACCTGGCCCAGGATGAGGAGTCCGGCCTGATAAAGTTCCGGGTCGGGCAGCGCCTGCGAGGATGCCATGCGGCAGCGCGCGGTCAGATAATAGAGATTGTGGCGAATTTGGTCGCAGCCCTTGGAGAGAGTGTCGATATTGGCCGCGATGGTGTCCAGGCTCGGCTCCGGGTCGGGCTGGGAGAAGGCATAGCGCAGGTTGTCTTGCTGGGTTTTGACGTAGAGATCGATCTGCTGGACGTTGGCGACCTGTTGGGCGGCCTGGCTGGCGACGGCTTTGAGCACGGGGAGCAGCTGCGGGTCGCTCTGCTGCCGGGCCATGCGGTTTCTGGCCTGCAAGAGGGCGTCGAAGAAAAAACTCTCCTGCCAAAGCATGGGCCCATCGGTCCAGGCCGCCGCCGGCATGGCCAGGCATAGTATCGCCCCGACTTCGAGAGCTCTTTTGGGCCAGCGTTTCATGCGCTAAGAGTATAATGGATTTTTCTTTCCATGTGTAGTGATTTGACCAGTCCGTCGGTCTTTGGTATCCTGACCGATATGCGTAAAGAGGATATCCTCGCGCTGCTGGGCCGCTTGCTCCTGGCGATCATTTTCCTGGCGTCGGCTTTTGGAAAAATCACCAATTTCGAGGCGACCATGCGTTTTATGGACGCCCATGGAATGCCCATGGCCATGCTTTTCTGCGTGGCCGCCATCGTTCTGGAAGCCTTGGGGGCGATTGCCCTAATACTGGGTTATATGACGCGCTGGGGCGCCGTGTCTTTGTTCGGTTTCCTGGTGGCCGCCACCTGGATATTTCATTCGGCCGCGGATCAGCGCATCCAGTTGCTCAAGAACCTGGCCATCATGGGCGGCTTGCTGCAGGTCGCCGCCTTCGGTCCCGGGGAGTTGAGCCTCGACGGTCGAGACAGGTCAAAGTAGGCGGAGGCGCCTTTGAAGGAAGAGAAGAAGGGCGGGTACGTCGTGCTCGCCCGCAAGTATCGGCCGCAAACTTTCTGCGAAGTCTTGGGGCAGCCCGGCGTGTCGATCACGCTCAAGAATGCCCTCGTCGCCAAGCGCATACACCACGCCTATCTCTTTACCGGCCCTCGGGGCGTGGGCAAGACCACCATGGCCCGCATACTCGCCAAGGCGCTCAATTGCAGCGCGGGGCCCACCGCCGAGCCTTGCGGGGCGTGCGACCCTTGCCGCGAGATCGCCGCATCTTCCTCGCTTGATGTTCTGGAAATGGACGCGGCTTCGCATACCGGGGTGGACAACGTACGCGAGGTCATCATAGATACGGTGGCGTTGGCGCCCAATCGAGATCGTTATAAGGTCTTCATCATCGACGAGGCGCATATGCTCTCCGCGGCGGCGTTCAATGCGCTTCTTAAGACCTTGGAGGAGCCCCCTGCCCACGTGGTCTTTATATTGGCCACGACCGAAGCGGCGAAAGTCCCGGCCACGATAGCGTCGCGCTGCCAGCGTTTTAAGTTCCGGCCCATTGCCGCCGACGGCCTGCGCGAGCATCTTGAAAGCCTGGCCCGAAAGGAGAGTATCCTGGTGGAGGCCGGGGCTTTGGATCTGCTGGCGCGCAGCGCCGAGGGCTCCCTGCGCGATGCGGTCAGCCTCCTCGATCAGTGCCGTTCCTTCACGGACAAGGCCGTGACCGCGGACTTGGTCCGCGAGATGTTCGGCTTCGTGCCGGAGGATATGCTGTTGGGTTTGGCCGGGGCGCTTTGCGGCGGCGACTCGGCGGCTCTGGCCGGCTGGCTTAAGAAAGTTTATGACGAGGGGGTGGAGCCGAGTCAGCTTCTCAAGGATCTTCGCTCCGGGCTGCAAGGCGTGTATTTGGCTCGGGTAGGTCTTGCCGAACGGGCGGATTTGACATGGTCCGCGGCGATCAAGGACGTTTCCGGGGAGACGCTGCGGTTCCTTCTGGAGCGTGTCAATAAGACTTTGGAGGACCTTCGCTTTGGCGATTCGCCGCGGCTGAGCCTGGAGTTGGGGCTTTTCGGGTGCCTGGAAGCCGCCGGAGACCTTCCCGCCTGGGTCAAGCGCTTGGAAGATTTGGAACGGCGCGTCGGCCAAGGAGCCGACGTCGCCGCAGGCGCCGCTCCGGCGGCTCCAGCGTCCCTCGTATCGGCTCCGCCTGCCGCGGCCGCGGCAGCGTCAGCGTCAGCGCCGCCAGCGCGACTTTGGCCGGCTCTTGTGGAGGCCGTGCGTCAAGAAAAGCCGTCTCTGGCGGCGATCCTGGAAACCTCCCGCTTGGCCGCGGCGGGGGCGTGCTGGAAGGTTCTATGCCGCCGGTCTTTCGACGTTGAACAGCTGGGGAGGAATCAAAAGCTCATTGAGGCCAAACTGGCCACAATTTCCGGAAAAGACATTCCGCTTTCTTTTGAGATCGGCGGTTCGACGGCGGATGACGGGGAGGCAGTCGATCCCGGAGTGGCGGATGAGAGTTCAGCTCCCCAGGCGACGGGCGTCTGGAAAGACGTGACCGACGCCTCGGATGAGGGATCCGAAGGGCAATCGCCTCTTGCGCGGGCCGAGAAAATTCTCGGAGGCACCACCCGTTTCATTAAAAAGAAAAAATCGCCATGAAATCGTGGGACCGGCTCGTGGCCAGCCTCAAGCGGCTTCCTGGGGTCGGTCCCAGGCAGGCCGAACGTTTGGGGCTTTATCTGCTGAGGGCTTCCGATGAAGAAGTCGAGACGTTGTTGTCGGCGGTCCGTGACGTGAAATCCAGCGTCCGGCCTTGCCGGCGATGCTTTGACTTCACGGAACTTGAAATCTGCCGCATCTGCTCGGATCCCGGCCGCGACCAGGGTTTGCTTTGCGTGGTGGAGGAGCCGCAGGATGTCGCGGCCATTGAACGCAGTCGAGGCTACAAGGGGCTCTATCATGTCCTGCATGGGGCGATCGCTCCGTTGGATGGGATCGGTCCGGACTCTCTGCGTATTAGAGAGCTCTTGGAAAGGATGACCGCTGAGTCCGGGATGATATCCGAGGTCATTTTGGCCACAGATCCCGACGCGGAGGGGGACGCGACGGCTCTTTATATAGCCCAGCTGCTCAAATCGCGCGCAACCGTGAAGATCAGCCGCATCGCCCACGGGGTTCCTTTGGGCGGGGATTTGGATTACATCGACGAAAGGACCTTGTCCCACGCCCTGGCCGGGCGCAGGGAATTTTGAGTCTCGAAGTCACGACGAAGGAGGCCGTATTATGAGGATATCGTCTTTTATCATCGCGCTGGCTCTTTCTTGTCCTGTAACAGGAGCCTTGGCCCAGGAAGACGCCTTGCCCGAGGCTCAGCCCCCCATGGAAGTCTCGGAGGCGCCCAAGACAGCTCCAGAATCCGCCGTCGAGCCTGCCCCGGAAAAAACAGTCCCGAATCCCGAGGCCGCCAAGGCCGATGGCAAAGCGCAGTCCCAGGCTGAAGCCAAGACCGAACCCAAAGCCGAGCCCAAGACCGAGCTTAAATCCGAAGCCAAGTCCGAGGCCGGAGTCCAGGCTAAGACCGAAACCCAAGCGGAGGGGAAAGTCGAGCCCAAGGCCGAGGCGCCGGAGAAGTCCGCCAAAAAATCCGTCAAGCAGGCCTCTACGGGAGAAATTCTGGCCGGCGAGTTCCAGGCGCTTAAGGATGGCGCGGAAGATGTCCATGCCGAGTTGCGCGCCGCCAGCCTCGATAATCTGAGGGTTTTTTTGCAGCAGCATCCGGATGCGGAGCAGGCTCCCGAGGCCATGGCCATATTGGCTCGCCAAGAAGAGTATCGGCCGGCCATGGTGGACTGGCTGCATCTGGTTTATGAATATCCCGATTCCAAATTCGCGCAAAAAGCCAAATCCGAATACCTTGATATCGTCAACAAGAAAATGAAAGGCAAGCTTCAGCCGGGATTGCGCAACCTCATCAAGACGCCCGAGGCGGCCGACAAGCCCGAACGTTTGGCCCAATTGATATATGGCTTGGCGGAAAATTCCGGCGATGCTCTATACGAGCCCGTGCTTGCCGAGGCCCGGCGGCTGCAGGTGCGCTTCCCGCTTTTCAAGGATGGAGACCGCATCCATTGGAGCCTGGCGCAACTGCATTTGAACAATGGCAAGTACTACGCCGTCCTGATGGCTTATCGTCAACTTCTCGCTTATGAGGGCAGTTCGTATCGCGAGAGGTCTCAATTCGCCATGGCGGACCTCTATTCGGAAAAGCTGAAAAAATACAAGGAAGCGGTGGATGCTTTTCAGGAGTTTATCGATCGTTACCCGCCAAGCGCGCAGGTTCCTTCCGCCTTGGAGCGCATGGCCGTCCTGTACGCGGATCGGCTGGAGCAGCCTCTTTTGGCCGTGGAGACTTATGAGAGGCTCATAAAGCTTTTCCCGAAGACCGATGGAGCGCTTAAGGCTTTCAATGCGGAGGCCAGGATTTATCGGGAGCGGCTCAAGCAGCCCGAGGAGGCCATAAAAACCTACCGGAGGCTGGCTGAACAGTTCTTGTATCCGGCGGCCGCCGAGGCCCTCATGAATGCGGCCGAGGTCTGCCGCAAGGACTTGAAGGACTTCAAGGGCGAGGTAGAACTGCGCCGCAAGGTGGCTTTGGAATTTCCAACGGCCAAGGAGGCTCCGGAACAGCTTTACCAGGCCGCGCAAGCGGCGGAGGATGATCTGAAGGATACGGACGGCGCCATCAAGCTTTATCAAGAAACCGCAGCCAAGTTCGGCGTGCATAAGCTCGGCAAGAAGGCCGCGGATAGAGCGGAGAAGCTTGCCAAGAAGCAGGGCGGCTGATGCCGGCTTCATCCTTAATGAGCAAGGGCTCGAAAGCCGTCCTGGCGCTTTTATTGGGCTGCGTTTCGGGCGTCGGCGCGACGGCCCAGACGACCGGCGGCGCGGTTGTCGGGGCTGTTCCGATTCCCGGTGTCTCACAAATCGGGCTGGCGGCTTTGGCGCGCGACGCGCGCGAGCACCTCAGGGCGCTGATCCGGCTGGACACGTCCAACCCCCCGGGCCGGGAGCGGTTGGCCGCCGATTATCTTAAGAGCCAGCTTGATCGCGAGGGCATAGAGGCGCAGCTTTACCCCTCCACCGGCACGCGGGCCACTCTTTACGCGCGTTTGCGGGGCTCCGGGGCCAAAAGACCTTTGATGCTGGCGTGCCATACGGACGTGGTCCCGGCTGATAGGGGGGAGTGGACGGTTGATCCTTTCGGAGGGGAAACGGAAAACGGCTATATCTATGGGCGCGGAGCCGCGGATAATAAAAGCATGTGCGCCGCGGAGTTGGCGATCCTGATTCAACTCAAACGCGTCGGCGCGCCTCTTCAGCGGGACGTCGTTTTTTTCGCCGCGGCTGACGAGGAGAGCGGCGAGGGGGAGAGGCACATAGACCGTTTGATCCGGGAACATCCGGAGCTCTTCGCCGCGCAATTCGCCATCAACGAGGGCGGCATCACATTGTGGGAGAACGGGCGCGTCGTGGAGATGCAGATACAGGCGGCGGAGAAAGATTTTTTGGACTTAACCTTGATTGCCCGCGGCCAGTCCAGCCATCCGGCGGTGCCCTCCGCCGACAACGCGGTTGCCGCCTTGCTGCGAGCTTCCGGCCGCCTCTGCGAGGCCCGCTTTCCAGCCGAGATAAATCCGGTGGCGCGGCTTTTTCTGGAAAGGCAGGCGGAGTCCGCGGCTCCGCTCTTGGCGCGGGCCATCTCCGATGTCCTGGCCGCGGCGCCGGGAGAGCCTCTGGATCGCGCTGCCGACCGCTTGGCGAATCTTAACCCGGAATTCTCCGTTCTGCTGCGCGACACTTTGACCCCCACCATGCTGGAAGCCGGCTACAAGAGCAACGTGGTTCCGGGTCGGGCCCGGGCCGTTTTCAACGCGCGGCTCATGCCGGGCCGCGATCCCGCCCTGTTTCTCTCCCGCTTGCGCGGCATGATCCAGGACCCCGGCGTGGAGATCAGCGCGGCCGCGGCCTCGAGCGCTGTGGTCGCGGCGATGCCGTTGGAAGACGAGCTTTATCGCGCGGTCGAGTCCTCGGCCGTCAGATTCGCGCCCGGCGCTCGGGTGGTGCCGTTTATGGCGCCCTGGTCCACTGATTCCAGGCAGCTGCGTCTGCAGGGTATCGTCACTTACGGCGTCGCCGTACCCATGAGCGCGCAGGACGGTCAGCGCGTGCACGGCAAGGACGAGCGGCTGGCGCTGGCGGCCTTGGATTGGTACGCCGCCTATTTGTTCGAAGTGGTCCTGACCGTGGCTGGCGCGCCCGCCGCGGGCAAGGCGGCGATGCAATAGAGAAGGCCCGGATTACGGCTTGCTCTTGCGATGTCGTTTTTTATTTAGGGCGGCCGCAGCCGCGACCGCCTCAGGCCCATACATGATGCGCATGTACTTCAGACGCTCTTGGATTTCGACTCCCCTGGGCTGAATTTTTATGGCTAGCTCCAGCTGCTTCAAGGCTTGGCGGAGGTCGCGGCTTTGGATGCTCAGGTCAGCGGCTATGATGGCTTCCTTATAGGGGTCTCGGGGGCTGCGCAAGGCCGCAGACAATGCGGCCAGGGATTCCTCGGCGCCGCGCCGAGCCTGTTCGAAATCACCGCCAGCCAGCCTCGCGCGCGCCGCGGTCAGCAGGTTCTTGGATCGGCCCACGCCTTCGGCGCAGAGCATATTAGGACAGGATTTCTCGTTCCGGGCCAAGGCTCCGGCGGCGTCCTCGACGAGTCTTTGGGCTATAAAGCCCTGGCGCAGAGCGGTGTTGAGCCGGAATATCCCCAGGATCAAAACCGATAGAAACGATACGGAGAAAATCGCCAGAAGGATCGGGCGCAATAGCCACCAATGGCCCAACGGCTTTTGACAGTTTCCGCAGGAGGCGGCCACCGGGCTGACCTCGGCGCCGCAGTGGCGGCAATGCCGGGAAGGGATATTGGAATTTTGGGCTGGCATGCTGGTTCTAGGAAATGAAGGAGGCCGGGACTCGGCCGATGTCGCTGCGCATTTTCTTGTCGGGCAGCCTCGGCAATGGTCCCAGCCTCATCTGGTATACGATCGAGGGGCTATTTTTGTTCCCGCGGGCAGGGCGCCCTCGCGTTCAAGAAGCCTGCGTTTGGCTTGCAATCCGCCTGGGCCCGAGAAGCCGGTGAGCCGGCCGTCAGAGCCGATGACGCGATGGCAGGGAACCAGGGGCGCGAAGGGGTTTTTCGCCAGAGCCTGGCCCACGGCGCGGGCCGCGCGCGGTTTGCCCAGGCGGCGGGCGATCCAGCCATAGGTTCGCATCTCTCCTTTAGGAATGGACGCGCAGATCTTCCAGACCGCCTGGTAGAACGCGGGGTAGTCTTGCATGCGTTTGAGGATGCGCCGGGGAAAGCTCACGCCGGCGCTACCTTGCCGAGGATGCGCCGGCCCCGGCTGCCCGTGGCTTGGGGGCAATTGTTGAACCGGCCTTGGAACGCGCGCCAACCCAGCCAGGCGAAGCAGGCGGCTTCCTTGGCCATGATCGGCAGTCCGTAACGCTGGGACGTGGTCACCGGCGCCGGGGCCATGAGCCGGCGCAAATGGGCCATGAGGACCAAATTGAGCGCGCCTCCTCCGCTGACCACCACCTCGCGTACGTGAAGGCGCGGGAAGACGAAACGGCGATATGAGTCCTCGATCGTGCGCGCGGTGAAGAGGTTGAGGGTCGCCAGGACGTCCGGCAGACGCCGCATGGTCACTCGGCCGAAATGCCGCCTTAGGAAAGGCTCGCCAAAAGAGCCCTTGTCGAGTGATTTCGGCGGCGGTTGGCGGAAATATGGAGCGGCCAGGAGGCGGCTGACAAGGCGCTCGTCAGGCCGGCCCTGCCGCGCCCAGCGGCCATTCTCGTCCATATGACGTCGACCGGCCGTGGCCTGGCGAACGGCTTCATCCATGAGGCTGTTTCCCGGCCCCGTGTCAAAGGCGGTCCAAAGCCGGCCCTGGCCAGCGACCGAGACATTGCCTATGCCGCCGATATTTTGCAGGCAGCGCAGTGGTCCTCGGGAGAAGAGATACTCGTCGAAAGCCGGCACGAGCGGCGCGCCTTGGCCGCCCGCGGCCATGTCCCGGGTGCGGAAGTCAGCGGCCACGGGGATGCCGGTGCGTTCCGCTATGAGCGCGGGCTCAGCTATCTGCAAGGTGTTGGGCGGGTCGGCCTCGGGGCCGTGCCACACGGTCTGGCCATGGGAGCCGATAACAACGACGCGGCTGCGGCCCTTGACGCGCAATGCCGCCCGGGCAAAGGCCTCGCCCAACTCGAAATTAAGACGCGAGAGCTCCGGCACGCTTAGGCGTAGGGCCGCCAAGACCCGCTGGCGCAGGGCCGGGGCGAACGGATAGGTCCGGCAGCGCAGGACTTTTACTGTACCGCGGCGGAACTCGACGAGGGCCGCGGTGACTCCGTCGGCGGAGGTGCCGGACATGAGTCCTATAGCCAGGGGCATGGGTTTAGGCCGGTTTTTTTTCGGACGCATGGGCCTTCTCGATCTTGGCCCAGGTGTCGCGCAAGGTCACGGTGCGGTTGAAGACCAGGGCTCCGGACTTGGAATCCTTGCTATCCGCGCAGAAATAGCCCTGCCTCTCGAATTGCCAGACGCTGCCCGGCGCGGCCTGGGCCAAAGCCGGCTCGACTTGGCAGCCGCTCAAGGTCTGCAGGGACTTGGGGTTGAGATATTTTCGAAAATCCTCGCCTTCGGGGATGTCTCCGGGGTCGGCCACGCTGAGAAGATGGTCGTAGAGCCGCGCCTTGGCCGCGACGGCATGGCGGGCCGAGACCCAATGCATGGTGGCCTTGACCTTGCGTCCGTCGGGCGAGTCCCCGCCTCGGGTGGCCGGGTCGTAGGTGCAGCGCAGCTCCGTGACCTCGCCGGTCTTCGGGTCCTTGACCACGCCTACGCACTTGATGAAGTAGGCGTAGCGCAGGCGGACCTCTCGTCCCGGAGATAAGCGGAAGAACTTGGGAGGCGGGACCTCGCGGAAGTCGTCGGCCTCGATGTAGAGTTCGCGGCAGAAGGGGACCTTGCGGCTGCCCAGAGCCGGGTCCGAGGGATGGTTGGCGGCGTCAAGCTCCTCGACTTGATCCTCGGGATAGTTCTCAATGACGACCTTGACGGGATTCAGCACCGCCATGACGCGGGGGCAGCGCTTGTTTAGATCGTCGCGCACGCAGTCCTCCAGGAGAGCCAGCTCGGTGAGGCTGTTGAATTTTGTCACTCCGATGCGGCCGCAGAAGTCGCGGATGGCTTCGGGGGTGTAGCCGCGCCGGCGCAGGCCCCCGATGGTGGGCAGGCGCGGGTCGTCCCAGCCGTCGACGAGCTCCTGCTCCACGAGCTCGAGGAGCTTGCGCTTGCTCATCAGGGTATGGGTCACGGCGAGCCTGGCGAACTCGATCTGACGGGGATGGCAGGCAGCGGGTCCGGCGTCGAGGGTCCAATCGTAGAGGGGCCTGTGGTCCTCGAATTCCAAGGTGCAGATGGAGTGGGTGATGCCCTCGATGGCGTCGGAGATGGGATGGGCGTAATCGTACATGGGGTAGATGAGCCACTTGTCGCCCGTGCGGTGGTGGGTGGCGCGCTTGATGCGATAAAGGACCGGGTCGCGCATGTTCATGTTGGGCGAGGCCATGTCGATCTTGGCGCGAAGCGTGCGCGAGCCGTCTTCGAATGCGCCGGCTCGCATGCGTTGGAAGAGGTCCAGGTTCTCCTCGACCGAGCGGTTGCGATAAGGGCTTTCCTGGCCGGGGACCGTGAAGGAGCCGCGGGTGCGGCGGATTTCCTCAAGGCCCAGGTCGCAGACATAGGCCTTGCCGCGCTTGATGAGCTCCACGGCGTACTCGTAGATTTGCTCGAAGTAGTCCGAGGCGTAGAACATCTTGTCGCCCCAGTCGAAGCCCAGCCAGCGCACGTCCTGCTGGATGGACCGCACGTACTCGACATCCTCGGTCGAGGGGTTGGTGTCGTCGAAGCGCAGGTGGCATACGCCTTCGTATTGCCGGGCGATGCCGAAGTTGAGGCAGATGGACTTGGCGTGGCCGATGTGCAGGTAGCCGTTGGGCTCAGGGGGGAAGCGGGTGGTGATTTTCGCGTGCTTGCCGTTTTTGAGTTCGGCTTCGACGATGTCGCGGATGAAGTCGCTTCCGGGGGCGCGGGGCGCTTCCGGGGTCTGGGTTTCCATGATCCTGGCTCCAAGAACGTTTTATGCCTGAGTCGATTGGCTCGACTCCTCTATTCTAGCAATTTCGGAATTTTGGGAGGGATTTTCAAGAGCGCCGGGATTTTTTTGCGGGGAAGATGTTTCCCGGACCTAGAAGACCTTAGGACTCATGTCTCGGGCCTATGGTCCAAAAGGCTCAGGCGCCTTGAATGCGCATGCGATAAAATGTCTCTGGTGAAGTTGAGACGAGCGGTTATGAGAGGGGTGACTCATGAAAAATTCGCATAAGCGCCTTGGAATTGGTTTGGTCCCGCTGTTTTTGGCTTTGGCGGCGATGCCGGCCGCGGCGTTCTCTTTCGATAGCGCTGGGATGGATGGAGCGCCGTCCGAAATGCAATTGGTCGCCGCTTCGGCGAAGGCCTTGGCTGGGAACAAGCGCGTGGAGAGGGATCTGTTGGAAGCCGTGGCTCTTAGGCAGGCTATTCGCCGGTATCTCTTCGACAATGGGACCCGTGTGAGCAAAGAACAGATCGGAAAAGCCGAGGGTGATGCGTCCGGCTGGAGTTTTTTCGGGTTCGGCTCCATGGGCGGGAAATTTAAATCCGAGCAGTTCGAGCTCACGGTCAAAGGCGGCGAGACCTTCGTTGTCGCGGCGGGGTTTGACCCGGTCGCCTTGAGCGTCCTAAACAAAATGAAAGCATACCGCGCCGGGAAGCCTGGACTGTGCCAGCTCACGGAAGATTTGTATCGGAAATTGCAGCCGCTTTCGGCATGGACGGCGAAAAGCGCGGCATCTTTGCCTGAACTGCAGACCCGCCTCGCGCGATTCCAGAATCTTCTGGATTCTATAGAGCAGGGCATCATCCGCGAAGGGGCTTCAAAGAGCGCCATCGAGAAATACAATGAGGTTAGAGCTTGGGCAATAGGGTCGCAAATCAGGCTTCTTCGTTTGCGACCGGCGTCTTCGCGCTCTCACGGGTTCGTGAAGTTGACACGGGGATTCGCGCGCCATCAGTGCATTGACTTTTGGATGGAAGGCCGGGCGTTGGCATGGCTGACGATTGAGGAGATGTTCGAGGTGGAGGCGTCAACGCTTAGGGTTTATTAGTCGGATCCTTCCTGACGGACGCGCAATAAAACCCTGGCGGCCTATGGCGCCGCGTTTTCGTGGCGCGGATTCCGTAATATCAAGCGCAGGATCGTTTCCGTTATGTCGCCGGCGCGGTAGGCAGGATTGGGCCGGCTGCCCATGAGCCGCTTAAGCCACCCGGCATCCTGGATGACGGTGTCCTCGTGGTCTAGGCCTTGCAGGCAGATATTGTGCGCGCCCGGGACCTGAGCGGAGTCGACGCTCGTTAGTCCGTCGCTGGATCGCTTGGAGCGTTGGGAAATGATCTTGCAGAATTGCCGCATGTCGCGATGCCAAGGAGTTTTGAGGTCGGGATTGAAAGCGGAGTAGATGACGTAGATTTTATCGAGGTCGGCCGGTTCCAGGGCGGGCATCCGGGCCAGCGTCTGTTGTCTGCCGGCCGTGGACAGTTCGCGGATGCTCTCCTGGACATCGCCCCAATGAGGGAGCCAGCCTAGAGCACGGGCCAGGGAACGCAAACTCCAATGACCCAGCACGAAGTCTGCCACGGGCGAGCCGGCCAGCGGAGCTTGCAGTAAAACGAGTTTGGCGGTCTTGGCCTTCTCTGCCGGAGCGGCGAGTCGATACCAGTCATGTACGAGGTTGCCGCCCCGGCTGTGGCCGATGAGAATCACGGGCTTGTCCGACGCGAGGACCGCGGCGCCGATCTTGGCGAGATTTCCCGGACGGTCGCCCTCGCTCGCGATTTTCACGAATCCGGCATCCAGGCCCAAGTCCTTGAAGCGCTCGATGTTGTGCTCCAGGTAATCGTTGATGTGATTGCCCATGAAGCCGCGCACAAAAAGGTACTTGAAGGCGGCGGCTTGCGCCGGGACTGGTCCGGCCAGACCTTGGCGCACCTGGGCGTGAATGGACAAAAACAGTCGGCTGAGATCGTTTTGCATTGTTGTTTATAGTGGCGCGACGGTTTTGGTCAACGCGAGAGAACCCGGCATGAGCCATTTCCGGGAAATGCGACGGCCTCGCATGATCCTATTATAGCGACCTTTTTTCGCGCATGAAATGGAACTCGAGGGCCTCCCGGCTCGTATATAAATGTGCCCCTTTCTTATTTTCGCCGCCCCCTTTTCTTGTGCCTGGCGGCTTATATGGCGATCCTCGCGGCGCTGCACAGCCGCGGCTTCTTCCGCGCCGATCCGCCGGAGGACCTTCTGCGCTTCCGTTATATGCCGGGCGTTGTGGTGTCC
This sequence comes from Elusimicrobiota bacterium, assembly GCA_003452935.1. Taxonomy (GTDB): domain Bacteria; phylum Elusimicrobiota; class Elusimicrobia; order UBA1565; family UBA9628; genus UBA9628. Next base: position 114,432 of record DMMY01000011.1, on the reverse strand, counting down.
GGCCGCGTGGTCTCGCCTCTAAAGGAAGACTCCCGCGGGGCCAAGGTCTTCGTTCAGGCCGAGAGTCTGCGCGGCCGGCCGTTCGACCAAAAATTAATCGCGTATCTTCCGCGCGGCCCCGCCGATCGCGACCTCAGGCCGGGCATGCCCGTGGAGCTTGTAGGCCGCTTGCGCCTGCCCCGGCCGGCGCGAAACCCGGGAGAGTTCGATGAAAAAGCATTCCTCCATGACCGGGGAACTTCCTGGATCATGAGCGTTGAATCCCTGCGCGTCACCGGGCGCGTGTCCAAGCCCTGGCTTGCCAAGGCCTGGGCCGAAGGCGCCCGCCAATCCTTGGAAACCTTTCTGCGAAAAACGCTGCCTCAAGACGAAGCCCGAGTCTTTTCCGGATTGCTTCTCGGCTTTAAGGGACCATTGCGCCGGGACTGGAACCGGGCCGTGGCCGACGCGGGAGCCATGCACCTCCTGGTGCCCTCGGGAGCCAAGGTCGCCTTCGTCATGCTGGCCGTCTTCGCCGTCGCTTTACGCCTTGGATTCTACCCGGGGCAGCGCTTCGCCTTGGCCATGCTGGTCGGCGGCTTCTATACCCTCATGGTGGGAGCTGACGCGCCTTATACCCGGGCTTTTTGGGCTGCCGCGGCTTTGGGCGCGTGCCAATTAGCGGGCCGCGACTCGGGGGCGTTTCAGGCCATGTGCCTGGCGGCCTTGGTGACCCTGATCTGGGAGCCGCGCGAGCTTTTTGGCGCGGGATTCCAGATGACCTATGCCGCGGTCATCGGGTTGGTCCTGGCCATGCCCCGGATCCAGAAACTCTGGCCCGGGGCGCCGCGCTGGCTGCGCTCGCTTATGTGCGTGGCCGCGGTCAGCGTCCTGGTCCAGGTCATGCTGTGGCCCATTTTCGCCAATATTTTCGGCCGGGGCTCGCTTATCGGCGTTTTGGCCAATATGGTCCTGGTTCCGTCCTCGGGCCTGATGATGGCCGCGGGGTTTGGCGCCTGGTTCATCGGTTCGTGCAGCACGGCCGCGCAACCCTGTCTGGGCGGATGTCTGTCGGCGTTGGCGCGGCTTTTCGTGCGCGTCTGCCAGCTATTCTCCTCCTTGCCGGGCGCGGCCGTCGACCTCGCGCCCATGAGCCTGACAGAGGTCATCGTCTATTACGACCTCGTGTTCTCCGTCCTGATATTGCCGAAATGGCGAGTCTCATTGGCCTTGGCCCTGGCCGGCGGCGTGTTGTGGACCGGCTCCGCGGCCGCGGCCTTCTGGAGGAGGCCGGCGGCAAGCGTCCTATTGCTGCGCCTGCCGCCCGGAAATCCGGCCCTGGTGAGGTTCGCGGACGGCAGGGCCTGGCTCGTGGATCCGGGAACCAAGGTCGCCGCGGTGCTCAAGACCTTGCGGGCCCGCGGCGTGATGAGTCTTGACAAGGTCGTGCTCACCCGGCCCATGCCCCGGCGGGCCTGGCGGAGGCTGCGCCGCGGCCTGGTCTTGCGCGAGGCTGCCTGGGTTCAAGCGCCTTGGCGGCTGCGGCAGGGGAAGGTATGCTTCGAGTTCGGCCGGCCCGAGGGCACGCGCGTCCTGAGGGGGGAGGCGCAATATAGTATAATTCCCGGACTTCTCAAGCGCGGCGCCGTCGAAATCGAGACCGACGGCGACCGCGCCGAGATCAGGTGACGATCATGCCTCAAACGACGAGCCAGCTGATCCGGTCCGTGGCCGTCTTTCTCAACGAGACCAAGCCCGAGGCCCGCCGGATGGCCAAGGAGGTCATGGCGCTTCTGCGCCGGGGCGGCGTGCGGGTCGCGGTGTGCCGCGATGAGTCCTCCCGCGAGCCGTTGTCGCGCGCGGACTTGGCCGTGGCCTTGGGCGGAGACGGCACCATGCTGCGCGCGGCGCGGATCCTGGCGCCCTATTCGGTCCCTCTGCTCGGCATCAACTACGGGCATTTAGGCTTTCTCTCCGGAACGGACCTCTCCGGTTTTCGCTCCAATTGGCGGGAAGTCCTTGCCGGCCGCTTCCTTATCGAAGAGCGTTGGATGATTTCCGTGGAGGTCAGCCGGGGCGGCAAGCGGGTCTTCGGCCCGGCCCTGGCCCTCAACGACTGCGTCATCCGCTGCGGCGAGCAGGCCCGGGCGATCCTGCTGCGGGCCCGTTCCGGAGCCCGGTTCGTGGCCGAATACTTCGGCGACGGCCTCATCGTCTCGACCCCCACGGGCTCTACCGCGTACGCGCTGGCGGCCTCGGGTCCTATCGTGGACCCCGGCCTCGACGTGTTCTTGATCGCGCCCATCTGCCCCCACGCTCTGACCCAGCGGCCTCTCGTGGTTTCGGCCGGCAGCCCCTTTACCGTGGGCTTGGCCGCCCGTCACCCCAAGGAAGTGCCCCGGGTCTTTATGTCGCTTGACGGCCAGAAGGGCTGCGCGTTGCGCTTGGCGGACGAGGTGCGCGTCGGCCGCTACGACAAGCCTTTCCGCCTGGTCTTGGATCCGCGGCATTCCTATTTCGAGGTCCTGCGCAAGAAGCTGCGTTGGGGCGAGATGTAGGCGGTCCATGCTCAGGGCGCTGTCGGTCCGCGATTTCGCCGTTATCTCAGAGCTGCGCTTGGAGCCGCAGCCGGGTCTCAACGTTTTCACGGGCGAGACCGGAGCCGGCAAGTCCATCCTCATCGAAGCCTTGGGCTTTCTCCTCGGTTCTCGGGCTTCCACTTCTTGGCTGCGCCACGGCGCGGAGCGCCTCAGCGTCGAGGGCCGCTTCGATCCCGGAGATTTCCCGGCGCAAATGCGTTCCCAATTCAAGATCGGAGCCGGGCCTGTTTGCGTGCGACGGGAACTCGACGCCGCGGGCAAATCCCGGGCCAGCGTCAACGGACGTCCGGCCCAGGTCTCGGTCTTGGCCGCTTGGGGCGAAGGCCTGCTGGATTTTCACGGCCAGCATGAGCATCAGACCCTGCTCAAGCCGACGGCCCAGTTGGAAGCTTTGGACGCGTTCGCCGGTCTGGCCGCCAAGCGCTCCGAGCTCTCGGCCCTGCACCGCGATTGGCTCCGGGTGGCCGCGGAGTTGGAATCCGCGCGCATGTCGGATTCCGAGCGCCTTCAGCGCATCGAATTCGATCGTTTTCAGCTGTCCGAAATAGACGCGGCCAAGTTGAGGGTCGAGGAAGAGGGCGAGATCGAATCGGATTTGCCGCTCCTGAAGAACGCGGATAGGGTGAGGACCTTGGCCGAGAGCGCCTACGGCGCGCTCTACGAAGGGGAAGGCTCGGCTCTGGAGGACTTGCGGCAGGCCGAGCGGGCTCTGGAGGATCTGTCGCGCTACGATGAATCCTTGGGCGAGGTTCGCGACGGGGTGCTTGCGGCGCGCGTCGCGGTCGAGGATGCGGCCCGGCGCTTGGCCGATTTGCGCGGCCGGGTGGAGGCCGACCCGGACCGGCTCGACGCTTTGATACGCCGTCAGGACGAGTTGGCCCGGCTGAAAAAGAAATATGGAGCCACCCTCGGCGAAATTCTCGTTCGGCGCGACGAGCTGGCCGGCGAGATTGAGCGCTTGGAAAACTCTCAGAAGCGCATCTGCGAGTTGGAGGCCGCCCGGGAAGCCTCGCGCCGGAAACTGGAAGCCGCGGCCGGCCGCATCCATAAGCAGCGCGTTGGCGCGGCCCGCAGGCTCGAGGCGGCTCTGCTCAAGGAGCTCAAGGACCTGGGCATGCCCCAGGCGCTTTTGTCGGTGAGCGTCGAGTTCGAGGCTGGACGCTGCGGCCCCGTCGGCGGCGACGAAGTCGAGTTTTTGCTGGCGCCCAATCCGGGCGAGCCGCTCAAGCCTCTGCGTTCCATCGCCTCGGGCGGAGAGCTTTCCCGGGTGATGCTGGCCTTGAAGACCGTGTTTGCCGGCGCCGATCGCGTGGCGATCCTGGTGTTCGATGAGATCGACGCGGGCATCGGCGGGGCCGTGGCGCGCTGCGTGGGAGAGAGGCTGGCGGGCTTGGGCCGGCGGCATCAATTGTTGTGCGTGACGCACCTGGCGCAAGTGGCCTGCTTCGGGGCCGCTCATTTTCACGTGGCCAAGGCCAGCGTCTGCGGCCGCACCGTGGTGCGCGTGGAACGCCTTGACGGTGACCGGCGCCTGGAGACCGTGGCCCAGCTTCTCGGGGGCCGCGCCGCCACCGACGCCAGCCGCCGCCATGCTCAGGAACTTCTGGAGAGTTCAAATCTATGACCGATAATCAAGAGATTCGCACCCGATTCGCCCCTTCTCCGACCGGATTCCTTCATATCGGCGGGGCGCGCACCACCCTTTATAATTGGCTTTTCGCGCGCCATCATGGAGGCAAGTTCATCCTACGCATCGAAGACACGGATGAGGTGCGCTCGACCGAGGAATCCGTGACCGCCATCCTCGACTCCATTGGCTGGCTCGGACTGGAGTGGGACGAGGGGCCGGTGGACCTCGATAGGGAGACCGGCTCTTTTGGCTCCTATTACCAAATGAAGAGGCTGCCCCTTTATCAGCAGCATGTGCAGCGACTTTTGCAAGAGGGCAAGGCTTATCACTGCTACTGCACCAAGGATGAACTCGAGGCGATACGGCGCGAGGCCCAAAAAGAAAACCGCGCTTCCTACGACGGACGCTGCCGCTCTTTGACCGATCGGCAGAAGAAGGACCACGAGGCTGCGGGACGCAGGCCGGCGGTGCGGTTTCATATGCCCGACGAGGGAGCGACCATGGTCCCGGATATCATCCGCGGCGAGGTTAGCTTCGAGAACCGCCTGCAGCAGGACCTGGTCATCCAGAAGACCACGGGGGGGCCCACCTATAATTTCGCCTGCGTGGTCGATGACCACCTCATGCGCATCAGCCACGTCATCCGCGGCGACGAGCACCTCTCCAACACCCCGGCGCAGATGCAGATATATCGGGCTTTGGGCTGGGAGCCCCCGAAGTTCGCGCATCTGTCCATGATCATGGGTCCGGACGGGACCAAGCTTTCCAAACGCCACGGCGCCACGTCGGTCCTGGAATACCGGGATCAGGGTTTCCTGGCCGAGGCCCTGCGCAACTATTTGGCGCTGCTGGGCTGGTCCACGAGCGATTCTCGTCAGCTTTTCACGCCTGCGGAGCTTATCCGGGCATTCGATTTGTCCGGCTGCCAGAAGAATCCAGCCACTTTTGACCCGGTCAAGCTGACCTGGATGAACGGCGAGTATATGCGCCATCTCCCCGTGTCGGAACTTATCGCGCGCGCCGAGCCGTTTTTAGAGGCCGCGGGCTTGTCGTCGGCACGGCAGGGGCCGCCTTTGGAGCGCGTGGTGGCCATGGAACAGGAGAAATTCAAGCTGCTTAAGGACGTGCCGGAGCGGTTGGATTTTTTTTATCGGGAAACGGAACTGACCGCGCAGGCCCGGGACAAGGTCTTGCGCGCGGTTGGCGTGAGGGAGATACTTTCAGGCCTCGCCGAGCTGTTGGAGAGACATGACCCCTATGAGGATAAATCGCTTGAGGGCGCGATCCGGCAGTTTTGCGCCGAGCGCGGCCTCAAGCCCGGGCAAGTTTTTCACCCTTTGCGCGCCGCGGTTTCCGGCCGCACCGAAGGCCCCACGCTTTTCCTTATGCTGGAGCTTTTGGGGCGGGATGTCGTCGTGGGACGCTTGCGCAAAATCGCCGCCGGGCTCGTTTAGCATCGGCCGCGCTAGGCCCTCAATGGGTCTTGCGCAAAAGACGAGAAACGATATACTATGTGACATTTCTCGGACCTGAGAGGGCTTGGCCATGAAAAGGAAGACGGAAAAGATCATGCCGCGAAAGTCGGAGGCGATAAAAGCCTCCGCTGCGGTCGCGTCCGGAAAGCTCGGCGGCATCAAGAAGAAGCTTATGGAGATGCGCGACGATTTGATCAGGACCGTGCGTACCCAACAGCTTGAGGAAAGCGCGGAACAGGATACGGGCGACGACGCGGACAAGGCCAGTCAGTCCATCGAGAAAGAGCTTCTTTTTGAGCTTTCCGACAACGAGCGCATGACCCTGGACCACATTGAGGCGGCCTTGCGCAAGATCGACAAGGGGACCTACGGCGCTTGCGAGTCCTGCCGTAAGCCTATCCCCAAACTCCGTCTGGAAGCCCTGCCTTTCGCCCGCTATTGCATCAGCTGCCAAAGTTCCGCGGAAAGCGCTCCGGAACTCGCCGAGCCCGTGGCTGACTTTCGCGGCGTGGGCGAGGATTCCGGCCGGGAAGTCTGAGTTTCCGGTTTTACCGCCGCTGCGCCGGCCCTCCCGCAAGGGAGGGCCTTTTTTCGTATTGAAAATGTAACACCGCGGGGGTATCCTTGGAGCAGTTCGCCAGCTATATGAGATATTGGATATACAAGGATGCCCGGATTCTGGGGCCGCTGACAAAAGAAGACTTGGGCATGACCGTTGGCCTGCATCCCGACACCCTGGTCTGCCCCGAGGATAGCGGCGGGGGGGGCGATATTCAATGGAAATGCGTGGAAGACGTCCCTGAACTAGCGGGAATCTGCGTGAAATCCTCCATGCGCCTTGGCGAGGATGTGTTTGCGGACCAGGGCTTCGGCAATCTGGAATGCCTGCATAACGACAGCCTGGCATTTTCGGATCAGGTTCCCGCGGATGCCTTGGTTGGAAAATTTTTCTCAAGCGGCGCCAAGAGCATGCCCCCCCCGATCCCGCCTGCCGATGATTCGACCCGACAGGAGCTCGGAGCTACGCAGAAATGCGTGAAAGATCTGGCCGAGCAGATTCATGGCATCGGCCAGCGCTTGGTCGGTTTGGAGGTCCGCGAGGCGCGGTCCGCGAGAGAGTCCGCCAGCCCCTTCAAGTCCGGCGAAAATGCTTCGCAGCATTCCCAGGCCTTGGGCAAGGAAGTTGCCGAGCAGATCCAGGGCCTCGTTAGACGCCTGTCGGAATTGGAGGAGCGCGTGGGCCAGGAGGCGCAGCCCGCTATAGAACCTGCCGGCCCCTTGAAGCCCGGCGTCAAGGCGCCGCAGCTTCCTCCGTCCTGGGCCAGTGAGCTTGTTGAACAGTTTCAGTCTATTAGACAGCGCATCTCCGAGCTGGAGACCCGTCAGACCCAGGAGGCGCAATCCGCGAGCGGGTCGGCTGGTTCCTCTAGTCCAGGCGCAAATGCGCCCGCTCCTCCCCAACTCTTAAGCGGGGAACTTGTTGAGCAGTTTCAATCTATTAGCCAGCGCCTGTCTGATCTGGAGGCCCGCCAGGCCCAAGAGGCGCAATCCGCAAGCGGGTCGGCTGGTTCCTTTAGTTCCGGCGAGAATGTGCCCGCCCCTCCCCAATTCTT
>DMMY01000011.1:88643-106776 GCA_003452935.1 Elusimicrobiota bacterium | reverse complement strand
CTGATCTGGAAACCCGCCAGACCAAGGATGCGCAACATGCGAGCACGTCGCCCTGTCCCTTTAAGCCCAGCCTAGAGGCGCCGTATCCTCCCCAACCCTTGAGCAGGGAGCTTGTTGATCAGATTAAAAATCTCAGCCAGCGCCTGTCTGATCTGGAGACCCGCCAGACCCAGGAGGCGCAGCCCGCAGCAGCCCTTCCCATCCCCTTGGAACTCGGAGTAAAGGCGCCGCATCTTCCCCAGCCCTGGGCCCGGGATCTTGCTGAGCAGTTTCAGGATGTCAGCCAGCGTCTGTCTGATCTTGAGGTCCGCCAGACCCCGGAGGCCCAGCCCGCAAGCGCGTCTCCTAATTCCTTGAGGACCGACGCGCAGGCGTCTCGGATTTCCGAGCCCTTGGGCAAGGACCTTGTTGAGCAGATTCAGGATCTTAGTCAGCGCCTGTCTGATCTGGAGACCCGCCAGACCCAGGAGGCGCAGTCCGCAATCAATCCCCCCGAGCCCTTGGGCGGGGAGCTGGCTGAGCGGATTCAAGATCTTAGCCAGCGTCTGTCCGATCTGGAGACCCGCCAGACCCAGGAGACGCAGCCCGCAATCAATTCTCCCGAGCCCTTGGGCGGGGATATGGCTGAGCGGATTCAAGATCTTAGCCAGCGTCTGTCCGCGATAGAGGTCCGTGAGGATCAGGAGGCGCGGTCTTCAAGCGTGACTTTGTCTTTGGACAATGTTATTCTGCAACCGCCGCCGCCGGCGTCTCCGCCGCCCGCGATGCCGCCTACGGTTTCGCTTTCCGAGGCCGCGTCATCGCTGATTGAGGAGAAACTCGCCGCGGCCGTGGCGCCTGTTGAACCAACCGTTCCGGCGCCTTCCCATCCGGCCGCGGTCTCGGATCGTGCAAAAGACGCTTCGCCTGTCAATCCGGCGCCGGTCACGCCGGATGTCGCAACCGCGGCTGCCGTACCCTTGGCTATTGAATATCCGACTATTCAAAGCCCGCGGCCCACTGTCAATATCCCCCCTTCTCGGTCGCTGCCTAGGGCGTCTAGACCCGCGGTTGTTCCGGCGCTGAAGGTCGATCAAGGCGCAGCCGGGGTCGTGGTTCCGCCGCTATCCTTGCCCGGAGGCGCGTCTCCTTTTCCCGCCATCTCGAGTGCTCCTGCGCCGACCAAAGACGTTGCGCCTGATATTGCTCCGGTTACTGGGGTTCAGTCCTCGGCCCCTGCGGGCCTGTCTCCGTTCTCACAGGTTAGCGCGCCAGGCGGAGCGTCTATTGGTCTGCCTCCTATGACTATGAGCTATTCTGCGGGGGGGGCACAAGGCGCTCCCCCGCTCGCAGGGCAGTCGTTTTTCTCTATCGGAGGTGGCGTTGGGCAAGGGTCCGACGTCGCCGAAGACGCCAGCCGTCCTCCATTTGCCGGAGGTGGCGTCAGCCCAGGAGCTGACGTCGTCGCAGGGCCGGCGTTCTCCTCACCAGGAGGTGGCGTTGGGCAAGGGTCCGACGTCGGCGAAGACGCCAGCCGTCCTCCATTTGCCGGAGGTGGCGTCAGCCCAGGAGCTGATGCCGGCGCGGGGCCGGCGTTCTCCTCACCAGGAGGTGGCGTTGGGCAAGGGTTCGACGTCGCCGAAGGCGCCAGCCGTCCTCCATTTGCCGGAGATGGCGTCAGCCCAGGAGCTGACGTCGGCGCAGGGCCGGCGTTCTCCTCATCCGGAGGCGGCGTCGGCCCGGGAGCTGACGTCGCCGAAGGCGCCAGCCGTCCTCCATTTGCCGGAGGTGGCGTCAGCCCAGGAACTGAGGGCGCCGGGGGACCAGCCCAGACCTTTATCCAATTTCGACTCGGTGATCAGCTTGCCGGCGAGAAATCTTCGACGGGGGCTCCGTCTTCAGTGCCAGGGAAGGTTCTTTCCTCCCAGGAGGTCCTGGCCAAGCTGGCCAGGCCCGCGCCGGTTAAGACCCCTGATCTTAAAAAACCAAAGCGCCGCGGGCGTCCTTTTCTCGTGATCACGGTCCTGCTTGGCGGCGTGCTGGCCGTCGTCGGCTTCTTCTTTTTCAACGACACCAAGGATATGAAGACCGCGGTCAACATGGATTCAGGCCGGCCGCCAGTGGGCGCCGAGGTCGCCGAAGAGGCCTCGGTGGCTCCTTCGGCGATCCCCTCAGTTCCGGCTGCCCCGGCGCCTTCCCCACAGCCATCCTTGACTTCACCGACCCCGCAGGGAACGCCCGCGGAAACGATCCGAGACGAGAGGCCCGCGGCTGTTGACCTGGTCAAGAACTATCCCTTGGATGGAGACCGCGGCACCGTCGGACAATGGCTGCAGTATTCCTTTGCGGCTAATCCCGGCAGCGCGAGTACCGAAAGATGGAACGCGGGAGCCGTCGAGGAATCCACGTATCTGGTGCAGTACGAGGTCCAGCCTCCGGGACGGGAATCAATCAATTACCTTTTCGAAGCGGACGTGTCGCGCAAGACCGTGAAAGGCAAGAACCCGGCTGCGCGAGAATTGCTGGCCGGAGGAGGCGCTGTGGCCAAGACGGCTGTGTCCAAGGCTCCGGCCAAGTCGGTCAGGAGAGTTCGGCAAGCCCGTCCTGCCAAGAAACGAAGAAAGCCCGTCGTCAGGCGTTCTGCGCCTTCCCGCCCTAAGGCGAGGCCTTTGCCGCCGCCTTCCGGCTCAGATATGACGCCGCCTTCCCAGGATGACGCGGTTTTCCGTTCCGACACGGTCCTGCCGAATCTGTGACGCAGGTCTGGCCAAGATCGAGAGAATTCGGAAAAATGCTGGTAAGCTTGACAAAAATGACTTTGGCGGCTAACCTATAGGCCCATGTCGAATGGTGATCACGTAATATCCCTGAGCCTGTCCCGGAGGCTGGCAAACCTCTTGGTGGAGGACGGGATCATCACGCAGGCGCAGCTGGGCGAGGCCCTGGAAGTCCAGAGGGCTAAAGGTGACAAGCTCGGTACGGTGCTGATCGGCAAAGGGTTTCTGACCGAAGAGCGCATTCTGCAGTTCCTGAGCAAGCAATGCGGCATAAGCTATATCACGCTTTCGGGGATGCCCGAGATTCCCCCTGAGGTCATCGCCACGGTTCCAGAGGCCATCGCCCGGCAGCATACCCTCATCCCCTTCAATAAGACCAGCGATCGCATAACCATCGCCGTGGCTGATCCGTTGAATGTGCTGATTTTGGACGATCTCAAGATGATGACGGGTTGCGATGTCAGGGCCGCCCTTGCTTCCGAGACCGAGATTCTTACGGCTCTTGACAAGTATTACAAGGGGGTTAGTTCCCAGGACGCTCTCAACGATATCGTCAAGCAGTCGCAGAGCTCCGCTGATACGGCCGACAGCATCGAGCATGTGGAGGAGGAAAAAGAGGAGGAGAGCGCCGTCTCGGTGGAGCGGTCCGCGGAGGATGCTCCCGTCATCAAGATGGTCAACCTGATCCTGGCCAACGCCATTAAGGCCAAGGCCTCGGACATCCATATCGAGCCGTATCAGAAGGACCTCCGCATCCGCTACCGCATCGACGGGGTCCTTCATGAGCAGCCCGCGCCGCCCAAGAAGTTCCATGCCGCGATTTGCGCGCGCCTTAAAATCATGTCCAACCTCGATATATCGGAGAGGCGCCTGCCCCAGGACGGACGGCTCAAGGTCCGCATCGGAGACAGCGAGGTGGATCTGCGCGTTTCGGTCCTGCCCTGCGCTCCGGGCGAGAAGATCGTCATGCGCCTCTGCGACAGCGCCGGCTTGAGCGTCCAGCTTTCCCGCCTCGGCTTCGAACCGGAGGCCCTTTCCGTCTTCAACAGGTGCATGAAGGCTCCCTATGGCATCAACCTGATCACCGGACCGACCGGGTCGGGAAAATCCACCACGCTTTATTCGGCGCTCTCCAGTCTTAATTCGCCGGAGCATAATATCATGACCGTAGAGGACCCGGTGGAGTTTCAGATCCAGGGCATCAATCAGGTGCAGGTCCATGCCGCCATCGGCCTGACTTTTGCCGCGGGACTGCGCTCCTTCCTGCGCCAGGATCCGGACATCATCATGGTCGGTGAAATTCGGGACCTGGAGACCGCTTCGATCGCGATCAACGCGGCCTTGACCGGGCATCTGGTCTTTTCCACGCTGCATACCAATGACGCCCCGGGCTCCATTACCCGCCTGGGCATGATGGGAGTCGAGCCGTTTCTTTCAAGCTCGGCCTTGCTTATGGTCATCGCCCAGCGTCTGGTGAGGGGCATCTGTCCCAAATGCAAGGAGAGCTACGAGGTGGAGCTGGACTGGCTCATCAAGCTCGGCGTTCCTTCCAATCAGCTGCGGGCGCGCAACGGCAAGGTCGCGTTGCATAAGGGCAAGGGCTGCGATAACTGCGCGGGCACCGGTTATCGCGGCCGTCAGGGGCTTTATGAGGTCTTGGAGGTGACGGACAGCGTCCGGCAGATGATCCTGGACCGCGCCTCGGCCAAGGAAATCAAGGAAACGGGGCGCAAGCAGGGCATGCTCACCTTGCGTGAGTGCGCCATCCGCAAGCTTTTGGGCGGCGTGACCACGGTCGAAGAAATGATCCGGGTGACCGCTTCGGATATAGAAGGCTAGGGGATACGATGATATCAATGAGCGAATTGTTCGTTCTCATGCACGAAAGGGGGGCGTCGGACCTGCACATGACGGTGGGCGCTCCGCCTACCATGCGCATCGACGGGCAGTTGGTGCCGACGCCTTTTGAAAAACTGACCCACGAGGCGGCCCAGACCTTGATCTTCTCGCTTTTGACCGAGACCCAGCGGCAGCGCTTCGAGGCCACCAACGAATTGGATCTGGCTTTCAGCCTCAAGGGAATAGGCCGCCTGCGCATGAACGTCTATCGCCAGCGCGGCGCGATCGGCGCGGCTATCCGCGCCATACCTTCGTCGTTCAAGACTTTCGAGGAGATCGGCCTGCCCAGCGTGATCTATGACGTGATGAAGGTCCCCAAGGGACTGGTCCTGGTGACCGGACCCACGGGCAGCGGCAAGTCCACGACGATAGCCAGCATGATCGACTACATCAACGAGAATCGCACCGCGCACATCGTGACTATCGAGGACCCCATCGAGTATGTGCACAGCCATAAAAAGTGCGTCGTCAACCAGCGCGAGGTGGGCCAGGACACGGAGTCATTCTCATCCTCGCTTAGGCATGTCCTGCGCCAGGATCCCAACGTCATACTGATCGGAGAGCTGCGCGATCTCGACACTATCAGCGCGGCCCTCACTATCGCGGAAACAGGGCATCTGGTCTTCGCGACCCTGCACACCACCGACTGCGCCCAGACCATCAATAGAATCATCGACGTTTTCCCCCAACACCAGCTTGAGCAGGTGCGGGTGCAGCTCTCTTTCGTGCTGCAGGCCGTCATCTGCCAACAGCTTATGCAGCATGCCTCGGGCACGGGCCGGGTCCTCTCCGCCGAGGTCCTCATCGTGACGGCGGCTATCCGCAACCTCATCCGCGAACAGAAGATCGAACAAATCCAGCTGGCTATTCAGACCGGCGGCAAGTTCGGCATGCAGACCATGAACCAGTCCCTGGCGGATCTATACCGGAAGGGGCGGGTGACCTTTCAGGAGGCCATGATGCGCTCGCTCGATCCCGAGGATTTGCGCCGTCTCCTGCAAAGATCCGTTACCGCGCAGCCGCAGCACTGACGCCTTATGATAGAATAGGAAGCGCTGAGAATCCATGCCAGTTTTCGCCTATAAAGCCAGGGGAGCCGATGGCAACGTCGTCGCCGGCACGGTCGACGCGGAGGAGCAAAAGGCCGCGGTCGAGCGCTTGCGCGCCCAGAAGTTCGTCATATTGGAAATCGGGGAGCAGAGCTCCGGACCGTTCGATGCCGTAAAGAAGCTTTTTAAGAAGAAGGGGAAGGTCTATGCTCGGGACTTGGTCCTTTTCTCGCGACAACTCTCCACGCTGGTGAGCGCCGGCGTGCCCATTGTCCAGAGCCTGTCCATTCTTGAGGCCCAGGCCGAGAACCCTGCCTTTAAAGAGGTCTTGAATTTGGTGCGCGCCGACATTGAGAGCGGGCTTTCCATCTCCGACGCCTTGCGCAAGCATCCCGACGCTTTTCCCGAGCTCTACACCTCCATGATCAAGGCCGGCGAACTGGGCGGAATACTCGACACCATCCTCGAGCGCGTGACGTCCTATCTGGAGAGCAACGAGGCGCTCAAGGCCAAGGTCAAATCCGCGATGATGTACCCTATCATCGTGCTCAGCATCTGCTTCGTGATCACGATTTTTTTGCTCACCTTCGTCATCCCGCGTTTCGCGACGATTTTCCAAAGCTTCGGAGCCGAGCTGCCGCTGTTGACCCAGCTGCTGTTGGATCTCTCCACCTTGATGATCCGGTATTTTTATCTCATCCTCCTGGCGCCCGTGGCGGGCTATTATGGGTTCAGGAAATGGTACAAGACGCCCACCGGACAGAAGATCGTGGATGCCAGGGTCTTGACCTTGCCTCTGTTCGGCATCATCCTTAAGAAGGTCGCGGTAGCCCGTTTTACCCGCACCCTGGGAACCTTGATCAAGTCCGGAGTGCCCATCCTGCAGGCCCTGGAGACCGTGGCCGCCACCGCGGGCAACGTGATCATCGCCGAGGCGGTCTTGAGCGCTCGCGAGTCCATCCGCGAGGGGGGCCATCTCAGCGACCCTCTGAGGAAGTCGGGCATATTCCCGAATATGGTGACCGCCATGATCTCGGTGGGAGAGGAAACCGGGGCCTTGGACACCATGCTCAGCAAGATCGCCGATTTCTACGACCAGGAGGTCGATACCGCGGTCAAGGGCCTCACCTCGCTCATCGAGCCGCTGGTCATCGTGGTGATGGGCGCGATCGTGGGCACTATCGTGGCCGCCATGTTCCTGCCCATGTTCGGCATGGGCGAGCTGGCGAGCAACATGGAAGGCAAGTAATCCGGACCTCCCGCTATGGGAGCAAGGCCTTGCCGCGCAGGAGGCGGTGGTAGGAGACTCCGAAGCGGTGCGCCTCGTCGCGCAGCCTCTGCAAGAGCCTCAAGGCCGGCCGGCCTCTCTCCAGGATCAGCGAGTCCGGCTGCCCCGGCAAGAATATCTCCTCGAGGCGCTTGGCCAGGGCGGCCAGGGGCACGCGCAATTCGAGCGCCTTGAGTTCCCGCAAAGCCGCCCCCAGTTGGCCCTTGCCGCCGTCGATGAGAATAAGGTCGGGCAAGGCGTCGCCCTCGCGCAGCATGCGGCCGTAGCGCCGCCGCACGGCCTCGGCGATGGACCTGAAGTCGTCGATGCCCGAGACCTCGCGCAGGCGGAACCGGCGGTAATGGTCCTTGTGGGGTTCCCCGCCCTGGAAGCAGGCCATGGCGGCCACGAGCTCGCGGCCCTGAAAGTGAGAGACGTCGAAGCACTCCACGTGGTGGGGCGGAGCCGGCAGGCGCAGGGCTTGCTGCAGGTCCGTGACCGCCCGGCTAGCCGAGACCGGTCCCGCGATGTCGCCGGCCGCGACGGCCCGGAGCCGGACGCGCTGGGCCATTTGATCCAAGGCCGCGAGGTTGTCGCGCAGGCGCGCGGCGCGTTCGAATTCGAGTCGAGCGGAGGCTTCACGCATCTGGCTTTCGAAGATGCGGCGCAAATCCCCGCGCTTGCCGGAGAAAAAAAGAGCGGCGTTGCGGGCGATGCGCCGGTAGTCCCTCCAGGAGACGCGCCCGGCGCAGGGGGCCGGGCATTCCCGGGTGTGGTAATACAGGCAGGAGCGTATCGTGCGCGGATCCAAGGGGGCGGCCAGGCTGAAATTCCAGCGGCAGGGCCGTAGGGGAAAGAGCTTTTGCCGCCAGAGATGGTCCAGCAGTCCCTTGATGGGCGCGACCTTCGGGTAGGGGCCGAAGTAGAGGCTTTTATCCTTGAGCTTGCGGCGGGTCAGCAGGATCCGGGGAAAATCCTCGCCCAGGGTGATCTTGACGTAGGGATAAGATTTGTCGTCCTTCCACATGGCGTTGAAAAACGGCTGATGCTCGCCGATGAGGCGGCGCTCCAGAAGCAGGGCTTCGCGCTCCGAGGCGCAGACCACGTAGTCGATGGTTCGCGCCAGAGGGGCGAGCCAGGTGTTTTTGAGATCGGGTTTGCGCGGGTTGAAATATTGCGCGACCCGGCGAAAAAGATCGTTGGCCTTGCCGATATAGAGGATCGTCCCGGCGGCGTCGCGCATGAGGTAGACGCCGCAGGCATGCGGCACGTGGCTGCGATCCGGGCCGGAGGGCATAACATCATTTTACGACATTCAGGCGTTTGACGCTGGCGTCCCGGAAGTGGTTTAATCTCTGCCTATGGCAGCCAAGAAGAAATCCATGCGGCATCGCTCGGCCTTGAAAGCCGACCGGCAGTCGCTGAGAAGGTACCTGCGCAACCGCGCCGTCAAGAAGGGCCTGCGCTCCGCGGCCCGCGCCGCCGGCGACGCGGCCGCGAGCAAAGACGCCAAGGCGGCCGACCTGCTATCCCAGGCGGCTTCCGCCTTCGACAAGGCGGCGCGTAGCGGGACCATCCACTGGAAGACCGCCGCACGCAAGAAATCCCGTCTGGCCAAACGCGTGGCCGCGCAAATGGCGGCTTCGGCGGCGGCTGGAACCAAGGCTTAGCGTCGGACTTGGGTCAAGTAGCGGGGACGCCTTCGGGCGTCCTTGCTTTATTTCCCGCCCAGGGATGAGCAGAGATCGACGACGAGGCGTTCCACCTCGTGCGCGGCGCAGAGCCAGCTGCGCGACTTGAGAGCCGCCTCGGTTGCAAGGCAAAGTTTGAGGTCTCTTTTCAGGCGGGCCTCGCTCAATTTGCGCAGGATGGCCAGGTAGTCCCTATCCCAATAGCTGTTCAGGCGCAAGGCGGCGAAAATTTGGGCCTCGTTTTGTCCGGCCTTGAGCATGCGCTTGGCCCGGAACTGCTTATGCACGGCGGAAAGCATCTGGCCCAAGGCCTTGAACGCCTGCTCGTCCGGCTTTCCTTCGGAGGATATCCGCTGCAGATGGGCCAGGCTGGCCTTAAGCTGCCGGGCCTGGATGAGCCGGGGCAACGCGAAGGGGTCCGCGGATTTGTGGTAGCCGAGGCAGGCGGCCACGTGCTCGCGGCCGATTTCAACGGCCCCGGCCGCGAATATCGACGCCTTTTCCAGTTCCTGGCGCAAGACGGCCCAATCCGTCCCGGCTTCCGCCACCAAGGCCTCCGCGGCTTCCCCGCAGATGCGCTGGCCTGACTTCTGGGCCTCGGCCTGGAGCCGGGCGACGGCGTCGCCTTCTTTGAGGGGACGAAACAAGCACACGGCCCCGACGGCGGAGGCGGCCTTGACCAGGACGTCTCTGGGATCGACCTTGCGTTCATCGGAAAAAAGAACCAGGGTCGTGCTGGGGCAAGGCTCCTGGAGATAGCGGGCCAGGGCGGTCTTGGCGTCGGCCGCGATCCTGGGGCTGCGCACCACGACGAGGCGTCGGTCCGCGAACACGGGCAGGGTGAGGGCTTCTGAAACGACGATCTCCGGCTGGACATCGGATTGCCCGGGGAAATCCGCCAGGTTGAAGCTGTCGGGGTTGAGCATGGACTTGAGCTCGGCGGCGGCCTCGGCGCGAGCCGAGGCGTCCTCCCCGATGAAATAGTAGACTGGACGGAATCGGCCCGCCTTCCACTCTTTTAGGAGGTCGGCGTAGCGATGGTCCATCAGTAGGGATTGGGATTGACCGGGGCGAGCGGCGCTTCCGGCTTGGAAAGGGGGTCGGTGGAGGGGGCGTTGCCCTGGATTCGGCGCTGGGATGTCCCCGTGACCGCGCCGAAGCCGTCGACCACCCGTTTGACGATGTCGCGAGCCAGGGTATCCCACACCTGCTCGCGCGCCTGCTCCTCGGTCTTGCCGCCGATGAGGGTGGGGGCGGCATAGGTCAGGATGCCTTCCAGATTCTTTTCCACCCAAAGGGCCTGGTCGGACTGCTTGCGGTCGACGAACTGGAGGTCGACGAGGATGCGCAGCTTATAGGCGGTGGGAATAAGATTGGAATCGTACTGGACGGGCGTGTTGAGGTAGCGGCTTATGGTCACCCAGACGACGCCGTCAGCCTGGGCCTCGGGCAGCAGGGGATAGCGGCCGTCGCGCAGAAATTCATCCCGGATGCGCAGCATGAGCTTGTCCTCAAGCCCGAATTGATTGGTCTTGTTGATCACGGGGTGCAGGGCCAGGCGCTTGATGTTCTGCGGCAGGAGTTGCGGGGCGGGATTATAGCGGACTTCCTGGCCGCAGCCCAGGGCGGCGGCGGCGAATAGTATGCGCCAGTATTTTCTCATAGGCTACCTCGCGACGATGTTGACTAGGCGATTGGGCACGACGATGGTCTTGGCCACGGCCTTGCCTTGCAGCACGGCCTGGACCCGCTCCAATGCCAGGGCCGTTTCCACGACCGCGGTCTCGGCCGAATCGGCGGCGAACATGAATGTGGCGCGGATCTTGCCGTTGACCTGGACCGCGTACTCGACTTCCCTGTCCTTGAGATATTTCTCATCGTAAGCGGGCCAGGGCTGGCGAGCCAGGCACTCTTTGCGGCCGAGGCGCTCCCATAGCTCCTCGGTCAAATGCGGCGCGAAAGGGTGAAGAAGCGTGAGCAAGGCTTCTATATCCGGGCGGGCCGGGGCCGGCTGCTTCTGTATCTCGTTGACGAAAATCATGAGCGCCGAGATGGCGGTGTTGAAGTCGAAGGTGGCGATGTCGTCGCTTACCTTCTTGATCGTGCGATGGCGCAGGCAGACGGCGCCGTCGCCCTCCGCCGGTTTCTCGGCGTCGCCGGCGAGCTGCCAGACCTTGCGCAAAAAGCGCGAGACGCCCTCGATGGAGCGCATGTCCCAGGGCTTGGAAGCCTCGAAAGGGCCCATGAACATCTCGTAAAGCCGGAAGGCGTCGGCGCCGTAGTCCTTGAGCACGGTGTCGGGGTTGACCACGTTTTTCTTGGACTTTGACATCTTTTCGACCTGGGCGTCGAGCTCCTCGCCCGTGGCCGTCAGCGTGGCGCGGCCGTTTTCCCCGAAAGAGACCTTGTCGTAGGGGTGATAGACGCCTTTGCGATCCCGGTAGGAGTAGCTGAGGATCATGCCCTGATGACGCAGCTTTTGGAAAGGCTCGGGCGTCGATACAAAGCCCAGGTCAAAGAGAACCTTGTGCCAGAACCGGGCATAGAGCAGGTGCAAGACGGCGTGCTCCGCTCCTCCCACGTAGCAATCCACGGGCAGCCACGACTTTTCGCGGGCCTTATCCCAGGGCAGGCGCGCGTTTTTCGGGTCGATAAAGCGAAGATAGTACCAGCACGATCCGGCCCACTGGGGCATGGTGTTGGTTTCCCTGCGCGCCGGCCCGCCGCAAGACGGGCACGGGGCGTTGACCCAGTCCGGGATGGCGGCCAGCGGAGATTCTCCCGTGCCCGTGGGCTTGTAGTCCGTGACTTTGGGCAAAAGCACGGGCAGATCCTTCTCCGGCACCGGGACCTGGCCGCATTTTGGGCAATGGATGATGGGAATGGGTTCGCCCCAGTAGCGCTGGCGCGAGAAGACCCAGTCGCGCAGCTTGTAATGCACCATGCGGCGGCCTTGGCCCTGGGTTTCCAGGTGGGCGATGATCTTTTCCTTGGCCTGGGACGTGGGCAGGCCGTCGAAGAGGGGGGAATTGATCGCGATGCCTTCCTCGCAAAAAGCCGCCTCGGCTCCGGAGGGGGCGGGGGCTTTCACCACCTCCATGATGGGCAATCCGAATTTCTTCGCGAATTCCCAGTCGCGCTGATCGTGGGCCGGCACGGCCATGATGGCCCCGGTGCCGTAGCTGGCCAGCACGTAATCCGCGATCCATACCGGGATCTTCTTGCCGTTGACCGGATTGACCGCGTAGGCGCCGGTAAAGACCCCGGTTTTTTCCTTCTGCAGCTCGGTGCGTTCGATATCCGATTTGGCGGCCGAGGCCGCGACATATTCGGATATCTCGCGACGGCGCTCCGGGGCCGTGATCCGGGACACCAGCTCGTGCTCGGGAGAGAGGACCATGTAGGTGGCGCCGTAGAGGGTGTCGGGCCGGGTCGTGAAGACCGTGATGGCCGCGCCGCCTTCCAGGGCGAACCGGACCTCGGCGCCCTCGGAGCGGCCGATCCAGTTGCGCTGCATCGAAAGCGTGGAAGCGGGCCAATCCAGGGAATCGAGGTCGCTTTCGAGTCGGTCGGCGTAGGCCGTGATCTTGAGTATCCACTGGCGCAGATTCTTGCGCTCCACCCTGGCTCCGCAGCGCTCGCAATTTCCGCCGAAGACCTCCTCGTTGGCCAGTCCGGTCTTGCAGGAGGGGCAGAAGTTGATGGGCGCGGTGCTTTCGTAGGCCAGGCCCTTCTTGAAAAGCTGGAGGAATATCCATTGGGTCCAGCGGTAATAGGCGGGGTCCGTGGTGTCGATTTCGAGGTCCCAGTCGTAGGAGAATCCAAGGGATTTTATCTGGCGGCGGAAATTGGAAATGTTGCGCTGGGTCACGATCGAGGGGTGCGTGCCGGTCTGCAGGGCGAAGTTCTCGGCCGGCAGGCCGAAGGCGTCCCAGCCCATGGGGTGCAGGACGTCGAAGCCCTGCATGCGCTTGGCGCGGCAGAGGATGTCGGTCGCCGTGTAGCCTTCGGGATGGCCGACGTGGAGGCCGTCGGCCGATGGGTAGGGGAACATGTCGAGGCAAAAGAATTTCTTGCCGGGTCTAGGCAGAGCCGGGGTCTTGAAGACGCCCTCCTGCTCCCAGCGCGCCTGCCATTTGGCGTCGATTTCAGCCCAGGGTATTCGCTCGGTTTTCACGGCTGAATTATATCATTCTTCCCGTCTCTATCTGCGCTGCCTTGGGTCTTTTGGGCATTGGACGCCTGGGGCTTTGGGCACTTGAGCCAAGCCGGGTCCGGGCGCATACTTTTAACATGGCGAGAAAGTCCGGGGCAGTCTGGATCGCGGGCGTGCTGCTTGCCGCCGGGCTGTGCGGGCCCGCCGCGGCCCAGGTCAGCAAGGCCGGCGGCATCCGGGCGTCCGCGGGCAGCGGCCTTGCGGGAGCAAGCCTCGTTCAAGCCAAAGCGGGCCCTGGCAGCCCGGCTTCAAGCCTTTCCGTTCCTCTGCGCCTCGCGGCCGGGACGCTTTTCCAGCCGCTGACGCCGCGGCCTGGGGTGCGCGCCCCTGCGACCCAATCCGTTGTGACCGGTCTGGCGCCGGAGGATGCGTTGTCCGCTCTCCCGGAGACTTTGCCACCGGCCCCTGTCCGCTCATCCCGCGCGCCAGTTACGGCTTCCCGGATTGGATCGGCTAAAGCCCAGCAAACACTGCATCTGCAAGAGGTCAATGACCGCACAGCGGCTATCCATTCGGCCCTGCGGGATTCATCAGGCGGGGATAGAGCAACGGCACATGCCTCGGCGATTGGGGCTTCGATCTTCGATTGGAGTCAGGCCAAGGCGGATGACTCCGCGGTCGCGCATGCCGAGGAGAAATTTTTACTTGCAGCGGGGCCGGGGCGAGGCGGACTCCCGCAAGGAAAATCCTACGTAAAGACGGCGAAAGCCCATGGAAATACCCTCTTTGGCGCCGCGCCGGAGGCCGGCGGGAACGGTTCCGGTTCTTCTGTGGCCGCCGATGCGGCTGAGGATTTGGAGCGCACTTTGCGGCTGGACAACGGGATGCAGGTGGTCTTGGTCCGCGAGCCCGGACTTTTTAGCGCGAATATCACCGTGGGCTATGAAGTGGGCGGCCGTGACGAAGCGGCGGGGGAGTCGGGATACACGCATTTCGTCGAACACCTGATGTTTCAAGGCACCAAACGCATCCGCAACTGGTTCCGCGTCATAGGCGCGATGGGCGCCCAGACCAACGCGTTCACGGAAAGAGACCAGACCCGCTATACCCAGAGAGTGCCCATGAACCTTTTGGAGATGGCGATTTCCCTGGAAGCGGAGAGAATGGTGAACCTGGACGTGACCGCGGCCAAGGTTGAGCGCGAGAAGCGCACCATCCTCGAAGAGAAGGCTGGCATGGACAACAGTCCTTATGCCTCGGGATTGGCCAATCTCACGTCATTGATATTCTCGAACTTCCGCAACCGCAGCAATGTCATCGGCTCAGAGCAGGACATCCGCGCCGCCACCCCGAAGAAGCTCCAGCGCTACCTGGACGCCTATTACACGCCGGATCGGGCCAAGGTGGTGATTTCCGGAAACATCGACCTTGCCCGGACTGAGGAATGGGTCCAAGAATACCTCGGCTCCATACCGGCCCGCCACAGTTTCGCTCCGAACCCCGATCTCAGCGAGAAATCCCAGGACCATGAGCGCTATTCCGAGGTCAATGACCCGTTCGCCTCCGCTCCGGCGGTCCTGTTCGGTTGGATAGGTCCGAAGTACGGCACGCCGGCCTATTATGCCTCGGGCATTCTGAGCCTGATGGTTCAGGAGCGGCTTCAACGGAAGCTGGTCCTGGAAGGGAAACGGGCTCTGGGCGTTTCCATATCTCTGCCGTATCTGGAGCGCGACCCGGCCGCCATCACGGGCTCAATTGTCTTGGGTTCACGGTTATCTTCCGATGAGGCCTTAAGCGCCATCGAGGCGGAGATCTCGGCGATCGAGAGCGGGAAATTCGAGCCCTCGGAACTCGCAAACGCCGTTAACCGGCAGTTTATGTGGGCAGAGAATCAACTTCTCCAATCCGACCATGCCATGCTCCTGGCCCTGGCCGCGGTGCGCGGTCTTTCCGCCGCTGATCTGAGGCGGGATATCGCGCGGTGGCAGGGAGTGACGCCTGAAGAGGTGCGTCAGGCCGCGCAACTGCTCGCCAAGGACAAACGCAGCACCGTCTTGGTGCGGCCGTCTGCGCAGGCGGCAAAGACGACGCGGAGCCAACGCGCGCATGGACACTCGCCCGCCGTGGACGAAGCGCCCACGCGGGAAGAGGAGCGGCTTTTGGATTATCTGGCCGATCTGCAATGGCCGGAGCTTAATTACAAGTCGCCGGCCGAGTTTACGCTGGCTAACGGCTTAAAAGTTATCGTGATGCCTGATAGACGCTCCCCGACTTTCGTGGCCAAGCTCGCTTTCCGGCTCGGTTCCACGGCCAGCGATGCCCAGGCCCGGAACCGCGCTTCGTGGGTCGCTGGCCTCTTGCGCCGGAGAACCCGGTTGAAATCCGAGGCAGGCATCGATGACATGCTGCAGCAGATGGGTGGCGCGATAGGCGTCGATGAGCTAGATGACCACATTGTTTTCGACGGGATGGTTCATGAGTCGCAAGGCCGCGCCTTGCTGGATCTGATGGCGGAAATGGTCGTTTACCCGCATGCGTGGACGGCCGGTGAACTGGCCCCTTTGAAAGCTTGGTGGAAGGAGAGCTTGAAACAGAGCCTGTCGGACCCGGCTGTCATTTCTCAACAGCGAGCCGTGAAGGACCTTATTGGGGTGCATCCCTCCGCGCACAGTCAGAGTCCGGAGGCAATCGACGCCATAACGCCAGAAGAGTCCGCGCGGCTGGTGGGAACCCATTTTACTCCGGACAACGCGGTGCTTCTGGTGGCCGGCAATGTGGATCCCGAGAGGCTGCGGGAAGTCGTGGAGCCGCTGTTTCAACAATGGCAACCGGGCGGGCGATCCTTCGCGCCGGGTCCCGAGGCCGCCGTGAGGCCGCAGAAGGCTATTTCTTTGATAGATCGTCCAAATTCGGAGCAGGCGATGATTAAATTGAGCGGCATAGGGATAGATTCCGGGCGTCCATCCTCTCCGGATTTTTATCAGCTGGAGGTTGCCGATAAAATCCTGGGCGACGGCTTCGGCTCGAGATTGTTCCAGGTCGTTCGTCAGTCCCTAGGTTATGCCTATAACGCCTTCAGCCAATTCGTCGCCGATCCTGCCCTGGCCATGTGGACCTTCGGGGTGTTAACCAGGCCGGAAAAAACCGGACCGGCTCTGCAGGCGCTGCTGGATCAGGCGGAGAGGATGCGGACAGAGACGCCTTCGAAGCTGGAGCTTGCTTCCGCCAAGAATGGCCTCATCGGCGCCTTTTTGATGAGCCTGGACTCTATCGGCAATATCGCGAATCATCTCCTGGGGCTGGAGCTCTTCGGCCAGTCTTTGAACACCTGGGGCTTGTACCCGGCGAAAGTGGCCGAAGTGACCGGAGAGGGGGTGCGCCAGATCGCCAGAAAAATTCTGGACCCTCGACACACGGCTATTACCGTGGTGGGCGACGCGGATGCTGTCCGCCAGGGTCTATCGAAGCTGCGGCCCGTCGAGGAGTACGATCAGAACGATCAACCCAAGCCAACGACGGCCTCCAAACGGAGCTGGCTAGCGATGCTGCGGCGGTAGTATCCCCCGACCGAGCTTGGGGCATTTCCCCGGGTGCATTGCCTCGGCTTTGATTTGTTGGTGACGATGAGCGGGCGGGATTGATCAATGTCGCCAATTCGGGTGTCCCCATGAAAAGGTATAATAATATTCGACGATGAGTCCTACGGTGTTCCGGTATAGAAGTTATCGCTTCTTTTTTTTCTCCCGCGAGGAGAATCGCATGCATGTTCATGTGACCTCCCCGGATGGAGATGCGAAATTCTGGCTGGAGCCGATCATTTCTCTGCAGGAGCACCAGGATTTGTCGCCAAGGCAGCTCAAGGAGATTCAGGGAATTGTCGAGGAACGTCGAGATGAGATCATCCGCGCCTGGAAAAAGCATTTCCGCCGTTGAGGTTCAGGATATCCTCAAGCATGGGCTATGGCTCTATGTGAGAGGGGAAGAGTTTTTCCTGCCATATCGGCTTTTCCCGTGGTTTCGCGATGCCAAGGTGTCTGAAGTGTACCATGTGACATTGCTTCACGGGAGGCACCTCTACTGGCCGGACCTTGACGTGGACTTGGAGCTGGCGTCGCTGCGCAATCCTGATAAATATCCGCTGGTCTCGTCTTCGCGCGGTTAGTTACCGACCGCCGCCTTTCCTTCTTCCGCGGATCGCCAGTTTCTGCTTGCGAAACATCCGGTCTCGCCCCTGCGCGGTCTTATCGTCATAACCCAGCAGATGCAGGGTCCCATGGGCCGCGAGGGTCATGACTTCGGTGAGGACCGTATGCCCCAGTTCCTTGGCTTGAGCTTTTGCCTGGTACGTTGATATGAAGATGTCGCCGAAGGGATGCTCGCCTGGAACCGGCCCCGGGTCCTCGGCGTAGCGGAAGGCGATGACGTCGGTGTCGTGCTCATGGCCGAGATAGCGGCGATTGAGCAGGCGCATCCGGCGGCGATCCAGGAACACCACGTTGATCTCGCCTTGAGCGTCGGCCCGTTCGTCTCGCAGAACGCGGCGGCAGACCCCGGCTATGGAACGCGGCCGGCGCGCCGGGGGGGGGAGGGAGGCGAGCTTGAAGACCCGGATGATCACTGGGACTTTTCCCACTTGTCGAAGGCCTTGATGATCTTGCGCACCAAGGGATGGCGGATGACGTCGGCCTCGGTGAGATGATGGAAGGCCACGGCCGGGACGCCCTTGAGTATGTCCATGATGCGCACCAGGCCCGAGGCCGCGGCTTCGGAGAGGTCGGTCTGGGTGATGTCGCCGGTGACCACCATGCGCGAGCCCTCCCCGAGCCTGGTCAGGGCCAGCTTGATCTGGCCCAGGGTCGTGTTCTGGGCCTCGTCGAGGACGATGAAGGCGTCGTTGAACGTGCGGCCGCGCATGTAGGCCAAGGGCACGATTTCGATGACGTCGTTTTCGCGCCACATCCGGAAGCGGTCCGGCCCGATCATGCCGTAGAAAGCGTCGTAGAGGGGCCGCAGGTAGGGATTGACCTTTTCCAGGAAGTCCCCGGGCAGAAAACCCAGGCGTTCGCCCGCCTCGACCACGGGGCGGCTTAGGATGATGCGCTGGACCTGCCGGGTTTCCAGGGCGCGCAAGGCGCAGGCCACGGCCAGGAAGGTCTTGCCCGTGCCCGCCGGCCCGATGCCGAAGGCGAGTTCATGGCTCTGGATGGCCGCGACATATTGGCGCTGGCTGGGCGTGCGCGCCGCGATGACGCGGCCGTTGTAGGCTCGGACGATGCCGTCCGCGGGCAGCAGGGCATGCCCCGTGGCGGCCGCGC
>DMMY01000011.1:0-88511 GCA_003452935.1 Elusimicrobiota bacterium | reverse complement strand
CGGCCGCGCCGCGCGCGGATTCGAGCTTGACGCGGATGTGGCCCAGCGCTTTTCTCACGCGGCCGGGACTGCCGCGCACGATAAGGTTTAGAGCCTGGGCCTCGGGATCCTGGCTTAGGCAGAGCTCCACGCCGTAGTCATTCTCCATCTGGCGCAGGGCCGAGTCATGCGCGCCGAGGATGCTTAGGGCTTCCTCGGCGTCGCGCAGGTGTATTTTTCTCGTGGTCATGGGGGGCGAACGGATTTAGTCATTCGGCGTAGGGATCTTCTCCCGGGTTGGGCTTGGATCCATCTTTGCCGGCTTCGTCGCGCTGCGTGTCCCGGAACTTGGCGTCTTCGATAACGAGGATTCTGCGGCGGGGTTCGACGCCCTCCGTGATCTCGGTCCACAGAGGCGTCGTGATCCCGACGGAAACCTTGACGGGCAGGAAGGCCTCGTCGCCGAAGCGCAGCAGGGCCGCGGTGGGAACGAATACGGCGTTGTTCTTCTTGGCCGGAACTATGAACCCCTCCCACGCCGTGCCGGGGGGCAGGAACTGCCGCGGGGTCTGATTAACGGCGAAGCTCCCCGGGCTGGGGGTGTCCTCGCGCGGAGGAACCCGCGTGTAGCGGGCGATTCGCGTTTGGTAATGCCGGTCCGGCTCCTTCTTGTCCCAGTACTCCAGGACCTGGCCGTTGCGCACGAGGTGGGCGTCCTCGGGCCGGACGTCTGCGACCAGGCGCAGGTGCGCGGCGGCTTCGAAGAGAACGGTCTGAGGTTTGACCCATTGCTTGGAGCGCGCGATAGACTTGAGGAGGAAGCAGGCGCGGGGGCAGCGGATGCGGACAGGCTTATAAACCGCCTGCCACCGGTCATCCGGCTCTTTTTCCGCGCCGAGGCGGGAGTCCAAGAGCGCCGAGAACTCCTTGTTGACAAGATATCCCAGGCTTTGGCCGGGATTGACCCAGACGCCGGTGGTGGTCCATATCTGTTCGGTGCGGCTTTCGATGGTCGATTTGAGGCGGAATATGTCCGCGGCGGCCACGGTCCCGGCGACGCGAATCTGCTCGTCGAGGGCGCCGCTCTTTACCTCGTAAGTCATCTGGCCCCGGGCCGGGCCGGCGGCGCACAACGCGGCCAGGGCCCAAACCGTGATCAAGGGGTCGCTCCGCCGGCGTTTGCCCGGAGCGCCCCTTCCATGGCCGGGTTGAAGCCTTTCCAGGAGTGAGACAGGAAAGAATCCCATGTCCAGGGCATCCGTTCCCGGAAGAACTCGGCGAGGGCCAGCGCGTACTGCTGCATTTCCCATTGGGCGTGCTCGTCCGCGCGCAGGGATACGAAGTTCATGAGGCTGCGGCAATTCACGGTCCAATAGAACTGGGTGTAAAGGTTGACGGGCAGGACGAAGCGCGCCATCTCCCGCGCCGCGCCGGCGGCGAGCATTTCGCGATAGGCTTTCAAGGCCGAGCGCACCTGGCTTTCGAGCTTGGCCGAGAGTGCGGCGTGGTCGAGCCCGGCCGCGGCGGCGGAGCCTTGCTTGTTGACCGCGTCCTGCGCGCGCCAGGTCCGCGGAACGTAGAACTCGTCCTTGACCTCCGTGTATCGGAAAGAGACCTCATTGTAGGCCGCGAAGCGGTGCCGGAACCATTGCCGCGCCACGAAAATGGGGGCGGCCACGTGAAACTTGAAGACGGCGTGCTCGAACGGCGTCAGGTGGGAGTGTTTCAGGAGGTAGGCGATCAAGCGCCGGTCCAGGGCCTCGCCTTTGGACCGGCTGTCGTAGCATACTCGAGCGGCATCGAGGACCGCGCGGTCGCCGCCCATCATGTCGACCAAGCGCACGAATCCCTTGTCCAGTACCGGCTTGACGTCGGCGGCTTTCTTCATGGAAGGATCTCCTTGAGGCGGCTTTTCGGCGCTCCCGGCAGCGCCTGGCGCGTGGAAACCAACGGCCTGCCCGCGTCCTTGAACAGGCGCATGTCCGGCAGCGCGGCTCCCTTGTGGGCCGATTCCTCGACCCAGCGGATGATCCGTTCGTCGGGCAAGAGGCCTTTCTTGTTGTAGCGCATGAAAACGCCGCTGAGCGCCCGCAGGATGGGGCGCGAGGCCGCGTCCCCGGCGAGGACGTGGGGAACCACCAGCGCGCGCTGAGTCCGGCTGAGTTCCCGGACGAGCTTGCGCAGGTCTTCTTGCGCGCGTTCGCGTTCGGCTTGAAGCGGGGCGTCGGGTTGGAGCACGGCGCAGGCGGCGGCCTTGAAGCCGCCCTTGGCCCGTACCCGCTCGGCGAGGGCCGAGAGGGTGCGGCGATACTCCCCGGCGGCGGCCTTGGCGACCGGCGCCAGGCCGACCAGGACCAGGGCCTCGTCTTGCGGGCGTTTGCTCAGGCTCAGCGCGCGGGAGGCGAGGATTTCCACGACCAGGGGATGATCGTCGAGGGCCGGCGCCAGGACCACGGGCAGCTTGGTCTCGACCCGGCGCACGAGGGCGTAGCCCGGTCGGGAGCGGGCGGCTGAAAAGAATTCGGGAGACGGATTTTCGCGGATGCCCAGCACGAAACGGATTTCATCCATGCGTTCCGAGTTCGAGGTGGTCATGAGAGGGATGACGACGACTTTCTTGACCCGCGCGGCTTTGAGCCGGTCCAGGCCTTTCTGCATGGAATGAACGTCGACCGGGCCGGCCGCGAATTCAAGCGGAACCCGGGCGGTCAGCTTCCGGGCCACGGCGCCGATGGCGTCCTTGAAGTCCTTATCCGCCCCGTCGCCCAGAAGCAGGACCCCGAAAGCCTTGTCTTGGAGGATGTTGAGCGGGGCCATGGATGCCGCGTCCAGGACGCCCGCCAGTAATATTGCGGCGAAGGCGAGCGGCGAACGTCGACGGGTCATGGGACCGGCTTGTGCTTGGCGTGAACCAACGCGGCTTCGACGCGTTCGCGCAGCTCCTGAAGGCTGATGGGTTTGGTGATGAAATCGTCTCCGCCGCTGAGGGTGGAGCTGATCTGGTCGTGGCGGCTGTCCCGGGCCGTCAAGAAAAGGATGGGAATACGGGCGCCCTTTTTTTCAAGAGCGCGTATTTTTTGGCAGGCGGTCAGCCCGTCCATCACCGGCATGAGCATATCCATGAGCACGAGGTCGGGCTTTTCGCTCTTGAAGAGTTCCACCGCCTCCTTGCCGTTGGCCGCTGACAAGGTCAGAAAATTCAGGCGGGAGAGCTGGGTGGAGAGGATTTCGCGGATGGAGGAATCATCATCCACGATAAGGATCTTTTTCTGGTTCATGGGAATGCCGCCTCTAGGGGTCAAAGGCCCATACGGAGGTCTTTCCGGCCGTGCCTACCACGGCGACGGCCAGTTCCTGCGCGCCGTTGGGCGGCGAGACCAGGGCCAAGCCCGTGCTGTAGCCCCCCAGTTCCGCCACCCAGGAATTGGAGAAACTAAGCCCGTTCCAATCCTTGCGATGGAGCTCGCCGCGGGCGAAAACTCCGAAAGGAGCGGCCAAGCCTCCGAAGGCGGCGATGTTCTTGAGCAGATAAAAACCGGCCAGACTCCCCTTGTTGTCGTAACGTGCCGCCATGGGGGGGCGGAAATTAAGCATGCGGTCGCCCGTCCACCGTACGCGATTCGGGGTCTGACCGTAGGGTGCGTCGGTTTTGACGTTCTTGCCGTTGGGAAAAATCACGCGCACCAATTCCGTGTTGGTCAGGCTGACCGTCGCGGTTTTCCCGTCGATGCTCAGGAAGTTGAAATCATAGAGCCAATCCACCCCGCGCTTGCCGAAGCCGATCGGGGGCCGCCCCGGACCGTATTTGCCGTCCTTCCAGGAGAGGGGATAGATGGTGCCGAAGGGGAAGGATTTGTCCTCCACGATCTGTTGGACGGCGAACCGGGGCTTGCCCTCCGGATCCAGGTAGGAACGAACGAGATAGGGAAACTCGGCGATCTGGGCGAGGCGCCCTTGCCCGTCGAACTCGAGGACAACCGTCTCGAAGCGGTTAAAGGTGTCGTTGTGCAGAGACGCGAAAATCTCGCAGCGGCCGTTGCCGTTGATGTCGGCGGCTTCCAGAGAGAGTATCCTGGGGGCGTTGCCCTTGTGCGCGAACTGAACGATCGGGGTCGCGCCATTGGGAGGATAGGAGTAGAGATAGACGTTGCGTCCGTCGCTGAGCACGGTTTGAAGCTGTCCATCGCCCCGGCAATCGGCCACGCTCATGGCCGTGGCTTGATAGTCGAAGGACGGACTGCGCCAGCGCGGGGGCCGAGAGGAGGACTGGGTCGCGGCTGGTTGCGCCGGGGCAGGGGTTTGGGCCGGAGCCGGGTTTAGGCGCGCGCGCATGCCGGGCACGACGGTCTCGGACGGGCCTGCGGAGGAAAGGGCTCCGATAGAGTACAGCGGGAGTATCTGCGTCAGGATTCCTTGCGCCACGGCAGACTCGATGCGGCCCAGGCTTTTCCCGGTGACGGGATGCTTGAGCTCGTCGCCTTCTTTAAACAGGGTGAAGGGTCGTCCGACCGAGGCTCCGCTTTTTTCATTGAAATCGAGCACGACCGTCCCCGTGTCCAGCACGCGCACGACATAACCGAGCTCGGCGCCCCCGGAGTCCTGGGCGCTGGAACGGGCCGGCAAAGCCAAGAGCCAAAGTGCAATAATAAGATGCATAATCACAGATTACCATTTTATGTTAAAATTCGCCAAATGTTTGCGTGCCCTGCCAGTCGAACCGGAACCGCCCAGGATTTTTTGAGTCTGGTGATCCAGGCGGGCGAGTTGAGTCTGGCCCGGGAGGGGACGAGTCTGCCCAGCAAGCCGCCTTTGGCCCGCGCCCTGCTTGAGCCGCCATGCATCCTGGGCGGGGTTTTGTTGCGCTCTCTCTTGGAGATTCTTCCGGCGGACTCCGTGCTCGCTTTTCAGGATAGGCTCTTTCGGCTGCTGGCCGAGGGCCGGACGTATCAGTTTGATGCTGCTTCCCCGGTGTTGACGCGGGCCCGAACCCAAATGCGAGCCCTGCAGGCGCGCGCCGGTTCAAGGCCGGCCCTGGTGGCGTTGCTGTCCCATCCTCCGGCCATGGGCGACTTGGGGCACCTCAACTTCGAACTGGCGCGCCATGCGGCTCAGGCCTTGCGCGTGATTCGCGGACATCCCTGCCGGCCCAGGGTGGTGGCGGGCGTGGACCCTTTCGCCCTGGATACGGCCCGCTTGCCCGCCGAGGGGCTTTACGCCGGCTTCATGGGCCTTTACCATCTGGGCTTCGACCGACTGGCTTTTGCGCGCGGCGCTTGCAGCCGTCTGCTTATCGGCTCCGCGGCCTGGCCTTTCCTGGCCGGGCGGCTCTTGCGGCGGCTGCGCGGGGGCGGGGATGTGGTCATGGCGCTTGCCGGCGGCGTCCCGGCCACGGCCCGCATCCTGTACACGATGAGAGAGTGGGTCGCGGCCGAGCGGCGGCGCAGCCCGCTGCGCGGCCAGCCGGCGCAAGTCCTGAGCCGTCTTCAGGCCTGGCCTGATTTTTGGCAATTCGTCGAGCGCGGTCCCGCGGGGCGAGGCCTGAGAGCCAATGCTTGGCGGATGCTGGAGGGCTGGGCCATGTCGGCCGCGGCTGGTCATCCCTGGAACGGCGGGGGAGACGCTTCTTGCGGGGCCGAGAGCGGGCTGGTCACGGAGCAGGCTTGGTCTATTTTGGAACGGTGCCTGCAGGCTTTGGACTTGCCCGAGGCGCGGCGTTCCGAGAGTCGAGCGGCGTTGACCGCGGAATGGGCGCGGGAAACGCCTTATCGCGCCCGTTTCTTTCGTTGCTTGGCCGCGCGCCTGCTCAAGCGCGGGCAGCAGATTATGTTCCTCCCGGTCGTTCATCGCGGCAGGCCTCGTCCCGGGGTCGAGGTCCGGGAGGCATGGGTCTGGACCGGGATGGAGGCGGGGCGGATCCGGGCGCTGCAGCTGAGCCGGCCCGACCGCCCTTGGCAGGGGACGGCCGAGCGCTTCGCCGCGGATTTCGGAAAGGAGAACTTTTCATGAGCGCTTCGGTTTACAGGACGGTCGCGCAGCTCAAGGGACTTTCCCAAAAGAATTGCGCGCCCATGCCGGAGCCGGCGCGGGTGCTCATGTGCCCGCCGGATCATTATGAGGGGCGCGACGAACGCAATCCTTTCGCGGCCGGGCACGTGGGGCGGATCAATCGGCACTTGGCTCGCAAGCAATGGCAGGAGGTTTGCGACGCGTTTTCGGCATGCGGGCTGAAAGTCTCGCTTATGCCGGCGCTGCCGGGCTTGGCGGATATGGTCTTTTGCGCGAACCAGACTTTCGTGGGGCTGACCCAAAAGATGGAGCGACTCTGTCTGCTTGGATCTTTGCGTTATGCCTCCCATCGCGGCGAAGCCGCGGCTTTCGAGGCATGGTTTCGCGAGGCCGGCTATCGCGTGGTCGCGCTCAAGAACCGGACCATGACTTTCGGCGGGTCCGGCGACGCTTTGTGGCATCCCGGCAAGCGGCTGGTTTGGGGCGGCTGCGGATTTCGCTCCGACGCCGCGTCCTATGAGGAACTGGCGCGCCTTTATGGAGCGCCGGTGGTGGTCCTCAAGCTCGTCAACGAGAGATTTCCCCAGTTGGACACTTGCTTCTGTCCGCTGACCCAAGAGACCGTGCTCATCTATCCTTCGGCCTTTGACGCGGCCAGTCTGGAGCTTATTTTCCGGCTTTTCCCGGTCATCATCACGGCCGCGGAGCCGGAGGCGGTCCGGCAGATGGCCTGCAATGCCGTGGTCGTTTCGGGCAAGACCGTGATCCTGCAGCGCGGCGCGGTCAACGCGGCCCGGCATCTCGCGGCCCTTGGCCTCGATATCGTTGAGGTCGACACCTCGGAATTCATCAAAGGCGGCGGCGGCATCCACGCCATGAAAATGTTCGTTTATTAAGAGGATGGAATGATTTTATTGCGGCGCGCGGCCGTTATGATTTTTTACTGGCTGCTCTGCTGGCCTCCGGCGCATGCCGCGCAGCCCCCCTCGGCCGCACTCTCGGCGCAAACCTTCAAAAGGTGGGAGCGCGCCGCGGCCCGCCTTCAGGAAACGGCGCTGGGCCGGCGTCTGATCGTGGAGACAAAGGACGTCCTTCTCCGCGAGAATCCCGGATCGGCCGGAAGTGCCAGCGTTCGCTATGTGCGCCGGGAAGGGCCCATGCTGCTTTTCTGCCCGCAGCGGCTCAAGGCCTTGGGCGACGCCGAACTGGAACTGGCCTTGGTCCGGGAGTTGTCGCGGGCCGGCGCGAATTTGCCTATCCCCCTGGCGGAAGGCGAGATGGCGGCCTATCAAGCTGAGCTCGAGTACGCCATGGACCGTGCCGCCACGGACGAGGCCTTCTCCAGGCGCTTGCGCCGGGCTTATGGCCAGGCGCAGAATTCGGTGGAAGCGGTCGAGGCCGAACAGCGCCGGGTCAAGGCACTGCTGCCCGAGGGGGAGAGGCTCGATCTTCCGCCGCTCAAGATTCCGTCTGGAGAGTTCGAGCGGCTTGGGTTGTATATTTTTCTTTTCGTCCGCGACCCGGATGAATTCTACTGGGCCGTGGAGCAGGGGCTGCGCCGCGGGCCGGCAACGATCCGCTTGGCCGAACTGGAAGACTTTATGGAGCGTTATGGCCCGGACTTCGGCTCGGCCAGGCTGGGTCCGGGAGGGCATTATGCGCGCGTCAACGGGCGGCGCTATCCGCCGGCTCTGTTGGAGGCCGCGCGCGGCCTCGTTGAATCAGGGGGTCTGGCCCGCATACGCGAGGCCTTGGGTTCCTTCGAGATCGCCCGAGCGCCGGCGCTGAAGATTAAGGTCAATGCTTGGGTGAGAAATGCGCCTTGATGGCCACCCCGACGGATCCCGCGCCCCCTCATAGGGGGCGCGGGTGGCGCGGCGCCTTACGGCGCCGCGCGCTGCTTGAATCCGTAACATGGAGAAGTCTATACTAATTCCTATGAAGTCATCTCGAATTGTCTGCGTGATAATGGCGCTTGCGTTTGTGGCCGCAACCGCGGCTCCTGCGGCCATGGCTGCGGGCAAGGCCAAGAGCAAGAAGGCCGTCAAGAAGGAATACGATTATGAGAAGTCGAAGTATAAATCCTATCGGGTGCTCACCCCTGCGCAGCCCCGGAGTTATAAGTTTGACGAGAAGGGCAATCCCATCCCGCCGGCGTCCAAGAAGGCCGTGAAAAAGAAGCCGGCCGCCAAGCCATCAAGGCCCGCGCCGCCGCCGGCTCAAGAGAGCGTCAGCGCCCCGGCCGCGGAGCAAGAGGCGGGCCAGGCGGAAGCGCCGCAAGCGGAAGAGACAAAATAAATCCGGACGTTTGAAAAAGAGAGAGCCCCGCGCGCGGGGCTCTCTCTTTTTAAGAGGAACAGGGGCGCCGTCAAACGTCGACAGCCTCCTCATGGCCGTGGCCGATGGCTTTCTTCAAGGGCTTGATGAGGATGAACATGCACGTGCCGGCGCCGCAGGCCAGGGCCGTGAGCATGATGAAGAAGCTTTCATGGGACATCTTTTCCCAGAAAGTGCCGATGGTGCCGCAGAGATAGTTGCCGAAGAAGCTCGACAAGAACCACATTCCCATGAGCATGGAGACCATGCGCGGCGGGGCCAGCTTGGTCACCAGGGAAAGCCCGACCGGAGAGAGATAAAGCTCGCCGATGGTGAAGACCAAGGTGCACACGGTCAAGGGCAGAAGACTGGCCTTGCCGCCCGCGGCCACGGTCCGCGCCGAAGGGATGAGCAGCAGGAAGGAAAGCCCCAGGAGCATGCAGCCCAGCGCCATTTTGGCTATGCTCGACGGTTCGCTCTTGCGCTTGTCCTGCCATGCCCAGAAGGCCAGGACCACGGGCGTGAAGAGGAAGATCATGGCCGGATTGAAGGCCTGGTACCAGGTGGCGGGCATTTCCCAGCCGAAGATCATGCGGTTGGTGTTGGAGTCCACCCACAGAGCCAGGGTATTGCCTTGCTGCTCGTAAGTCCCCCAGAACACGATGTTGAGCAGGCAGAGGACGACCAGGGCGCCGATCTTTTTCCACTCGTCCGGAGTCAGGGGTTCGGCCGGCTTGGCCGCGGCCGTCCGCTTCATCACATTGTCCGGGGCCAGGTACTTCTGTCCCCAAAGATACAGGCACAGGCCGGCCAGCATGCCGATGCCTGCGGCGCAAAAGCCCCATTTCCAGCCCAGCTTCTCGCCCAGGGTGCCGCAGATGAAAGGCGAGAAGAAGGCCCCCACGTTGATGCCCACGTAGAAGATGCTGAAGGCGCGGTCGCGGCGATGGTCGCCCGCGGCGTAGAGATTGCCCACCTGGGTGGAGATGTTGGGCTTAAAGAAGCCGTTGCCTATGATGAGCATGATCAGCGCGGGCACGAAGAGGCCCTGGGACATGAGCATGAACTCGCCGATGGCCATGAGCACGCCTCCCACGACGACGGCCTTGCGCTGCCCCAGCCAGCGGTCCGCGATCATGCCGCCGAAGAAAGGCGTCAGGTACACGCAGCCCGTGTAGAGGCCGTAGACGTGCGAAGCCTTGTCCTGGGCGAACATGAGCTGCTTCATCATGTAATAGACGAGGATGGCGCGCATGCCGTAATAGGAAAAGCGTTCCCACATCTCGGTGAAGAACAGCACGTAGAGCCCGGCCGGATGCTTGTTCGGGGCTACGAGGTCTGCCGGCGCCTTGGCGGTTTGATCCATTGAGTGTCTTTCCTTTGCGATGAGTGTTGGCGTATGTTACTAGAAGAGAAGTCCCGAGTCAAACGGTCTTTTGTCCGGCTTCAGGAAGGTTTTTTACTGTTTTTCGACCGATACGGCGATCGGGACCACGGTGGCGGTCTGAGTCGCGCCGGCGTTGAGAACCACGAGATAATCGGCCGTCGCGTCTTGGCAGGCCTGCGGGCCGGGCGTCGGGCACCAGCGCAGGTCCACGACCAGGCGCGCTCCGGTGACGCCCGCTGCGGCCTGAAAAGGTATGCGGATGGGCAGCTTGGGCCGCACGACCGTGTCTTTTCTTTTGGTGAATCTAAAGCCCGCCCAGGCCTCCGCGAATCTCCAGCGCAGGGGCGCGCCGGCGTCAAGGTGTGCCCGGCGCGGCAGGATCATGTCCAGCTTTATGAAGGTCGTCGTATCCGCGCGCACTGGCATCATGGGCAGGCGGACAGGGGCGGCCGAGGCGAGGCTGAAGCAGGCCAGCCAGGCCAGGGTTGTCAGGCGTATGGGGCTTTTGTTCATGGCGCGTCCTTGCGCGACAAGCGCGCCACGGCCGCGGCCAGGTCTTTGGGATGGAATGGTTTGCTCATGTGCTCCTCGGCTTGCGAGAGGTCGGCGGGAATCGCTCCGGGTTGAATACCCGAAGAGAGCACGATGACCGGCAGTTTCTTAAGGTTTGGATCGGATCGGATGGCGCGAAACGTGTCCGCGCCGCTTAAGCCCGGCAGGCGTTGATCCAGGATAATGACGTCGAAAGCGCTGTCCCGGCGCAGAAGTTCCAAGGCGCTTTCCCCATCCGCGCAGGCCATGGCTTCGTGCCCGCAGAGCCGCAGATACTCCACGGCCAATGTGCTCAAGGAGGGTTCGTCGTCTATGACCAGAACTCTCATTTCGGTTTCAGCCTCCGGGCGGGAAAGGCGAACTTGAAGACCGTTCCATGGCCGGGCTGGCTTTCGACCCAAATGCGGCCGCCGTGGCTGTCCATGATGCTCTTGCAGATGGCCAGGCCCAGGCCCGTGCCCGGAGTCTTGCGGGACACTTCGTCGCCAACGCGATAAAACTTCTGGAACAGGTGTTTTTGGTCCCGCGGCGGGATGCCCGGGCCTTGGTCTGCCACGGAAACCTCTATATTCTGGCCGGCGAGCCTGCCTGAGACGGAGATCTGGCCGCCCGGCGGAGAGTATTTGACCGCGTTGCCGCAGAGGTTGACAAACACGCGCAGGAGTTGGTCCTCGTCGGCCCAGGCCTGCTCGCTGCCCGGAGCAAAATTGATATTGAAGGAGATGTTCTTGGGATGCTCCTGGAAGAGCGCGGCGGCGCGCCGGCTGAGATCGGGAAGGCCGACCAAGGCCGGCCGCAGCGCCACGCCGCCGGCCTCGAGACGGGAAATGTCGAGGAAATTCGTGACCAAATTGCTCAGGCGCTTGGCCTCGGCCAGGATGACGCTCAGGTAATGGCGCCGTTGCTCGGGCGTCACGTCGTCCCAGAAATCAAAAATGGTTTCGGCGAATCCCTGAATGGCGGTCAGCGGCGTGCGCAGCTCGTGGCTGACCAGGGAGACGAATTCTGATTTCATGCGGTCCACTTCTTTGCGCCTGGTGATGTCGCGAAAGACCCTGACCGTGCCGAACGGGCGTCCCTTCTCGTCGCGCAAAACGAAAAACGTGCCCTCGACGGCGACGAGACTGCCGTCTTTGCGCAGGCGTACGGATTCGAAGTTTTTGACGCAGCCTTCCTTGAGAGCCTGGCCGTTCAATCTTTCCAGCTCCGGGAGCCGGTCCTTGGGGACCAGGGAAAGCGCGTCCCGGCCCAAGGCCTCTTCCCGGGAATATTGGAATAGGTCTTCCGCGGCGCTGTTCCAGTTCATGACCCGGGAGTCCAGGTCCGTGATGTAGATGGCGTCCGCGGATTGCTCGGTCACGGCGGCCAGCACCCTCTGCTGCTCCAGATGGGTCTGGGTCAGGCGCGCGTTGCGCAGCAGGCGGCTGGCTTCGAGCATGGTTTGGTCGAGGTCCGGGTCCTGGCTCCGGGGCTCGGGGAAGCCCACGACGAAGACGCCGTCCTCGGCGGGTCCGGCTTTGCGGTAGTGCAGAAGGGGCGCCGCGACCCAGCCCCAGCGCGTCCCCGCGCCGGTCAGTATGCGCCGCTGCGCGAGCGACCGCCGGATGATGTCGTTTTCCTCGCGCAGTGCCTGGCCTTTGGCGAAAGGGGCGTCGCCGTGCCGGTGCGCGAGGAAGGGGGAGCCGAGTTCATCGCAGAAATAGACGGCCACGTAGCGGGCTCCGGTCAGGGCCAGGATCGTGCTGCAGGCTGCGGCCAGGGCTTTTGGGAAAGGCTGGTCCGAAAA
Organism: Elusimicrobiota bacterium; assembly: GCA_003452935.1. Classification (GTDB taxonomy): domain Bacteria; phylum Elusimicrobiota; class Elusimicrobia; order UBA1565; family UBA9628; genus UBA9628. Next base: position 76,485 of record DMMY01000011.1, on the reverse strand, counting down.
GAGTTCCAAAGACATGCGATTGAGGAGGACCAGCCTCTGATAGCGAGAGACCAAGCTGGCGCCGGCAAGGCCGGCTTCCCCGGAGGTCGGGACCGCGGCGGCCGGCATGGCTGCGGGGCCCTGGACGGTGCGCGTATGCACGCGGCGGTCGCCGGCTTGGCGCGTCTCCTCGGCCGCCTGCTGCGCTAAACGCAGCAGCCCCGCGGCCGGGCCGGTGAAATCCAGGGAGTGGGCGACGCCCGTGCTCACGGGAAAGCGCGAGCTGCGGCGCAGGGCCTCATGCAGGGCCTGGCCTCGCTCCTGCGCGGTCAAAAGTCCAGCTTGGGGAATGATAAGGGCCAGGCTGTCCGAGCCCATGCAGCCGAGCCATTCGGATACGTTTTGTCGGGGTTTGATGAAATCAGCCAGGCGGTTGAGCACTTGGCGCGCGATCTCTTCGCCCTGGCGTCGGCGTATCTCGGCCAGGCGGTCCGAATGAAACGCGATCACTCCGATGTCCGCCTTGGCGTTGATCTCCGCCTGGACCAGGCGCAGGAGGAAAGCCTCGGTGTGGACTCCCAGCCGAGGATCGAGCACGTCGCGCTGAGCGGCTTGTTCCGGGAAGATCCGTGCTAAAAGACCGCTGAGGCGCAGCTCCGTGACCCCCCCTCCGCCGTGCAGACGCGAGCAGAGCGCCTCTAAGTCGCGGCAGAGCCCGTCGGCTGCGGCTGGATCCGTCATCAGGGCCTCACCGCGATTGAGAAGCCGTCCGAGCGGGCTGATATTTCAGGAGCGTACATGGACTGCATGATTGCCGCGCCCAGGCGATAGGAGCCGGGCGTGGTGGGCCGCAGACGGTAGCGCAGCACGTACTCCCCGTGCGGAACCCAGTCCATGAAAAAGTTGGTCAAGGAATCTCGCGGCTCCTCGTAGCGGGAAAGATTATCCCATTTCCAGCCGCTGCGCAGTTGCTCGGCCTCGAAGCCCGCGGGCTTCGGGTCCTTGAGATGCACGTATTCGAATTGACTGCGCGTCTCCAGTTTGAGCTGGACTTCGATCTGGTCTCCCACCGCGACGGTGTCTCCGGCCTTAAGCGGACTGAGCCGGTACGATTGGCCTTCCTTATGGCGCAGGAAAAAGCGCCGCTCCAGATTCATAAGCCCCGGCGCGGAAGCGGGGGCCGGCTGGTCAGTGCTGTATATCCACGTCAGCGACGCGAAGGCCAGGCCCGGGCCCTGTTTTTCGATGCGGGCCGCGCCGTGTCGGGGGCCGATGGCCGATGCGACGCGCGTCCAGCGCAGGGGTTTTTCAAGCCAGTCCCAAGGCGCCACGGTCGCGCTCTCGAGGTCGGGGCCCCACTGGACGATAAACTCGTCGTTCCGGGGCGCGGCGTCCAAGGCGCCGCGGGACTTGAGCACGTCGAGCAAGGAGTAGATGGCCGCGGCCGAGGCCTTGGTGGACTTCCATTCGTTGCCCTTGCGGTTGAAAAGAAGCCATTGGACGAGGCCCGGGATGCGGGGATCCTTGGGCTTGACGGCCAGCAGAGTCCTGAGCATGAAAGCATGCTTCTCCACGGTGTCGTTGTACCAGAGCCAGGAGATTTTCTCCGGGGTCCAGTAAACGCCCGCGACGGGGTCTTCTCTGGACCCGTCCAGGGCGCGGGCGAGATAAAGATCGCCCTTGGCTTTCTCTCCCAGCCGCCGGTAGCAGCTGGCGGCCATGGCCTTGCCCAGGGCGGTCATGGCGTCGGCGTGCCGGTCGCCGTAGTCGGCCCAAGACTTGGCGAAGCGGTAGCCCAGCGCGGACTCGGGCCAGGACTTGGGGTAAGATGTCACGACATAAGCCGCGTAGAGCAGCAGGGAGACCTCGCCCGGTTCGGGCTTGAGGTGTTTGGGTATTTCGTTGTTGACGTAATGCAGCGCTCGGCGCGTTGTTTCCAGGGGTATTTCCACCGCGTAGCTTTGAGCCTCGGCAAAACCGGATAGAATGAGCAGTGTGATGTACGGGTCGCTGCGTCCGCCCGGGAACCAGGGGTAGCCGCCGTCCGGGTTCTGGGCGGACTGGAGTTTGGCCAAGGCGTCGTTTAATTCCGCGCGCACCAGGACCGGGTCGAACATGTCGATCAAGGGCCAGCTACTCTTTCGGCCTTGGGAGATTTGTTCCCAAGGGGTTTCCATGAGGCTCATCAGTCGCCTGGGATCGTTGCGGTCCCAGGCCGGGGTGATGGTGTCTCGCTTGGGTATCTTCTTGACCGCCTCGGCCAGTTTCGGATTTTTCCTGTAGAAGGCGTTGGCGATGGCCAAGGGCACGTAGCGGTTCAACACCTGCTCGCTGCACTCGTGGGGATAATGCACCAGGTAGGGCAGGCTGTTGAGGATGGAAAGCGCGAGCTGGGGGTCGATCTGCAAGGTCATTGATTCGTTGACGCGGGTCTTATCCGGCTCTGCGAAGCGCGCGAGTTTGAGGATTTGCCGGCTCGTCCCATCCAAGGAGACCAGGGTCGTTTCGACCAGCCTTTGGCGCGAAGGCAGGATGGGAAGATCTCTTTGCTCGGCGTCGACCATGCCCGCGGAGCGCGCGACGGCGCGGACCTTGAAGGAAGTCTGACCGATCGGGGCGCTCAGGGTCCAGGTCAGGGGGGAGAGGCCGTGCGGCTTGACGGTGAAGCTCCGAGAGAGGTTCTTGAGACCCAGTTTTTCGGCCGCGGGCTTGCCGTCTTCCGTGACGGAGAGCGTCGCCTCGCCGGAGATTTCGGATCCGGTTCCATTGTGGACCACGGCCTTGATTTCGCCTTGGTCGCCTTCGCGGTAGAAGCGGGGCATATCCACGCGCACCATCAAATCCTTTCGCGTCACGGCCTCGGCCGAGAGAATGCCGCGCTTGACGTCGCGGGTGATGACCGAGGCTTGGATTTTCCAGCTCGTAAGTTGTTCCGGAGCCTGGAAAGAGACGAGGCCTTTGCCGCCGGCGATCTTGAGCTGCGGCTCGAAGCACGCGGTCTCCGAGAAGTCCGAGCGCGCCGTCTCGGGCGACTCCTTGACGCTCGTGTCAGCCACGGCCTGGGGCGCGGGAGGCGCGGCCTCCGCCAGGCTTTTCGCCAAAGCCTGGGGCGCGGAGCCGCCATCGGCCAAGACGCTGGCCGCTTCGGATTGAACCGAGAATTCTCCGCCTTCGGCCAGGAATCGTGGACCCCGCCGGCGGGGAACGCGGCCGCGGCACAGGCGCAGCGTCGGCGGCTGGGGTTCGCTGACGGCCGCATGGAATAGGTCCAGCATCTTCTTGATCCAGCCCTCTTCCACTGGAATTTGATGGACATTCGGTCGGAAGAGCGAGCCTTGCGCGTTTGCAGGCAGGCTTCTTGCGCCATAAAGCGCGGCCAGCCACGACTTGGCTGCCGACGCATAGTATTCCAGGGAACGGTCAAAGACGCGCACCGCGGCCTCGCCGTCGACCGGGTTTCGCGCGTTGTCCTTGACGGAAACGGTCCAGGACACTTTTTGGCCGGGCTTGATGACCTTGTCATAATCGATCTTGACGGAGAGTTCGCGGTCCTTCCAAGGAACATCGATGTTGGCCTGGCCGCATCGGATTTTGAAGTCGCGCGCCCCGAACCAGCGCACCGTGAAGCCGCCTTTGTGGTCTTCGGTGACCGGCACGTCGAGCAGTCGAACTCCTCCGGGCAAGGTTAGGCGCTGGAGCAGGTGTTCGCCGCCCCAAATCTCCACGAACTGGGTCGATTCCAGATGATCCGAGCCCAGCAGTATGCGGGCGGTCTCCCCGGGCAGATACGAGGCATGCTCCGGGATGGCCGTTGCGGGCAGGCCTAGGTCGAGCTTGCCTTTTTTATCCGCGCACAAGAGGATGATGGATTGCTCGCTTGCGCCGCCCCAGGGATCATTGGCGCGCACTGTCAGGCGATAAGCCCCGGGTTCCAGGCTGCCCAAGGGCAAACGAGTCGGTCTATCAGCCAGGAAGGCGAGTTTCCCGGCCGCGACCTTGTCGTTGTTCGGGATTTCCTTATATAGGTTCTCCAGGGAAGGCATCTGCGGGAAATAGCCTGCCCACGATGGCTCGCTTTCATGGGATTTGGGCCGGCCCTTCAACTGGAAAAGTTCAAACTCGCCTGCGCCGGACACGGCCGACTCGTTGAGGTTCATCAGGCGCGCCGGCACCTGGCTGGGCCGTCCCGCGCTGAGAAACCCGGATTCGGGCGATATCTCGAAGAGATAGGCCTTGGCCCCGGCGCGGAAGGAGCGAGCGCCTGCGATGGTGCGGCCGCCCGGGTCGCGCGATTCAACCTCGACATGAAAGCTCGCGGGCCAGGGATCCTTGAGAGCGGCATCTTCAGGCAAAGGGGTGAAGTCCACGGAGAAGTTCCCGTCGGAGTCGGTCTTGACTTGGCCAGAGGCCACCTCGGCTCTGCCGCGTGAGAGTCCCCGCCACCACCAGCAAAACCACGGGATATAGGCCTCGCGATAGATGCGGTACGAAACCGGCGCGTCCGGCACCGGGCCGCCAAAGTAGTATCTGGCCTTTCCCGTGACGACGGCGGTTTGCCCGAATTTCCACGCGCCGGTGGACTCATCCACCGTGACCTCGAATTCCGGCCTCTTGTACTCCTCGACCGCGAAATTGGAGTCGCCCTCGAAGACGCGGTTGAAGTCCGCCAGAATTGCTTGGATGCGATAGTTGCCCAGCAGCCTGCCCGTGGGAATGTGGAACCTGACCGCGGCGCTGCCCAGGGCGTTGAGTTTGACGGTTTTTCTGAAAATTTCCTGATAGTTGGCATCTCGCGCCGTGAAATCGACCTGGGCGGTTCCGTCATAGACCTTGTAGCCGCGCGGGATGCGGCGCAGCACGGTGATTTTTACACGCACTTCCTGCCCCGGCCGGTAGACCGGCCGGTCCGTTTCCAGGTGCACCTCTATAGGCTGCGGCACGCTGTGGCTGAAGGAAACGGGCTGGCTCGGGTAAGCGTAGGACTGGCCGGATTTTGCCAAGACATCAAGCGATGCGTGGGAGTTGGCGCCGTAGATGAGAGGGATGGATTCCCGGACCGATGCCATTCCGCTTGCGTCGATATCGAGGGAAAGGCGCTGCAGACCGCTCATCCCGCGATGTTCCCTGCGGAAAGCGTCTATCTCGGCCGAGACGGGCCGGCCGCTCAAGGCATTGAGGGCGTAGAAATGAAAGACCGGGGCCGTGCGCTCCTTGGGGCCGGCCGGGTCAAAGACGAAATCCCGTTCCGGGCCCTGGGCGCCCGCGCTGGCGATGAGAAAAAGCTCCGTGATGTTGACGATGGCGCCTGAGAGCAGGGAGCTCTTGGGCTGGAAGCGTTCATCGGAGCTGGCCAAGGCCAGGTAGATGCCGGGCCACAGTCGGGGCGCGGACGCCTCGGTGTGGGAATAGGCGTAAGGAGCGTGGGAGCTGATCGCCGTCTTCCAGGAGAAATCCGGCTGGCGAGCGGCGTATTCCTCGATCAAGTCGCGCTGCGGGTGGCGCAGGGCCGACCAATCCTGCGGCCGGTTCTTGCCTCTGGCGATGACTTCTTGCGGGTCCAGGCGGAAGATGCGAAAATGCGCGAAATCCAGATTGCGGGAGCGGAGCTTGAAGGCGTTTTTTCCCGGCGGCGGAACAAAGAGGGCGGTCAGCTCGAGGACCGGAAGTTCTATCTCGGTCCTTATTCTGGCGCAATGGCGGCCGACTCTGGCAAGCGGCCAGAGCTTTTCCGTGCGCCGGCAGAGCGCCACGGTTTCCTCGTAGCGTTCGTCGGCGCTGAGCAATCGCGCGGCTTTCAGAGCGGCCTCGGCCCTGGCTGGAGGCTCGGTGAATGAATCCATCCAATTTTTGAGGATTGCGGCCGCGGCGTTAGTCGCGGCGTGTCCGTCCGGGGCTGGCGCGACGCGGTCGGGGTGTTCGAAAGGGATCATCAGCCTGCGCACGCGCCATTCTTGGCGCGCGGCGGCGCGGTCTTTGCCGGTCAGGCGCGCGGATTCCTCCATGACGGCGCCGGCCTGGGCAGCGGCCGCGTCTTGGGGCGAGAACTTGCGGTCGTAGTCCGGCCGGATAAAGGAAAGAAAGGGAGGATTCTGCCCCGATGGGACAGCCTTTTGAGTGAGCAGGTAATCGGTCCAGCGCAGGGCCGCGAAGTCCCAGAGCGTGGGAGCCATGTCCGTCTGCGCGCCTTTAAGGTCCACGAAATAGCTTTCTTGGGAAATAGGGTTTTGCGCCAGCTTGTGGCGCAGGGGCCATAGCGCGAGGTAGGACTCCTCGGCGTCCTGGCGCCATTGCTGCGGCGTGCGGCGCATGATGTCCTTGTCATCGCCGGCCTCGTCCGAGGCGGCGGCCAAGCCGTATTGCCTGAGAAATTCTCTCGCGAGTTCCGCCCGCTGGATAAGGAATCGTCCGCGCCAAACCGGGTCGGGCGGGAGCCGGCTGGAGAGGGCCCGCTGCGCCGCCTCTCCGTAGCGAAACAACAAGGCTTGGCATTCCACGGCCCGGTAAAGGGCTTTGAGGCGGACTTCTTCCTTGGGAGACTTGGCCAAGGACTCGTAGCCCGTCAGAGCTTCGTTGTAGAGCCCCTTATTGAACTGCGCGTCGACCTCGGCTAGGGATGTTTGGGCTGTTTTGGCGCCCGCGACCATCGGAATTGCGAAAAAGATCACGGCGAGCAAGATCGGTCGCATGAGGCCTCCTAGTCTGGCCATATTTTGCCCTTTCTACTGTCCGCGGTCAATTTTTTTTGGTCCATCCTATAGGCCGGGGCCGCGATAAAGTGCTAAAATGCGAGACCTGTAGGCGCAAGCCATGATCGGAAGCTATAACCGCTGGACCTTGGTGGTCATCCTGGCCGGAGGCAAGGGGGAAAGGTTGGGCCCCTTGACCCAGGTCCGTTGCAAGCCCGCCGTGCCGTTCGGCGGGATATACCGCATCATCGACATGACCTTGTCGAATTGCATCAACTCGGGCCTGCGCCGCATATTCGTCTTCACGCAATACGTGCCCGCGTCCCTTAACCGTCACCTGCGCGAGGGCTGGCGCTTTATCAGCCGCCCCACCATAGGCGAATTCGTCGAGTCGCTGGCGCCCCAGCATCGCGCCGGCGAGGAGTCGTTCCGGGGCACGGCGGACGCGCTTTATCAAAATTTAACCACCATCGAGCAGGAGGATGCTGAGGTCGTGCTGGTCCTCTCGGGGGACCATATCTACAAGATGGATTATAGGCCCATGCTGGATTTCCATGTCCAGACCGGGGCGGATATGACCATAGGCGCCGTCGAAGTCTCCAAATCGCAAGCCTCCGGCCTGGGCATCTTCGAGGTGGACACCGGCAGCCGGGTCGTCGGCTTCCAGGAGAAGCCCAACGATCCCAAGACCGTTCCCGGCCATCCCGATATTTGCCTGGCCTCCATGGGCATTTACGCTTTTCGCATATCGGCCTTGCGCAAGGCCCTTGAAGCCAGCGCTTCGGACCCGGAGAGCACCCACGACATAGGCCGCGATATCGTCTGGCGCATGATGCGCGGGGGGCCGGTCATGGCCTATCAGTTCGTGGACATGAACAAGAAGGCCTCCAAGTACTGGCGCGACGTGGGCACCATCGACGCTTACTGGTCGGCCAACATGGACCTCGTGGCCATCGATCCCGAATTCAACCTTTATGACCGCAACTGGCCCATCTACACGGCCCAGGTCGTGGCCCCCCCTCCCAAGTTCATTTTTTCCCAGGAGGGTCCGGACGGCCGCGTGGGCACGGCCACGGATTCGGTGATCGCTCCCGGAACCATCATCAGCGGCGGCCGGGTGCACAGCTCGGTCGTGGGCCCTTTCTGCCGGATCAACTCCTACGCGCAGATCCAGGAATCCATCCTTTTCGACAACGTGGACGTGGGCCGTCGCGCCGTGATCCGACGGGCCATTATCGACAAGGACGTGCGCATTCCCGAGGGCACCAAGATCGGGGTCAACCCGGAGGAAGACCGCAAGCGCTTTTACGTCAGCCCCGGGGGCATCGTGGTCATCGCCAAGGGCGACGTCATCCTGCCGTGAGTCTTGACGTCGCCTTTCTGGCGCGTCTGCAGTTCGCCCTGACCGTGATGTTTCATTATCTCTTCCCGCCGCTTACCATCGGCTTGGCGGTTTTTATGGCCGGCGTGGAGGCCATGTACCTGAGGACCGGGGACCGGCTCTATGAGTCCGCGGCCCGGTTCTGGACCCGGATATTCGCGCTCAATTTCGCGCTGGGAGCGGCCAGCGGCGTCGTGATGGAGTTCCAATTCGGGACCAATTGGTCTTCATTCTCGCGTTTCGTGGGCGACGTCTTCGGATCGGCTCTGGCGGCGGAGGGGATTTTCGCCTTTTTTTTGGAATCGTGCTTCCTGGGCATCCTGGTCTTCGGTTGGGAGAGCGTCAGCCCCCGGCTGCATTTTTTTTCCACGCTGATGGTGGCTTTGGGCTCCGTCTTGTCGGCGGTCTGGATCGTGGTGGCCAATGCCTGGCAGCAGACGCCGGCCGGCTATCGTTTGGTGGAGACCGGCCATGGCCTGCGGGCGGAGATCACGGATTTTTGGGCCATGGTCTTCAATCCCTCGGCCCTGCCCCGATTGCAGCACGTCCTTTGCGGGGCCTTCATCCTGGGCGCGTTCTTCGTCATGAGCGTGTCCGCCTGGTATGTGCTCAAGGGCCGCCATCAGCAGTTCGCGCGGCGCAATTTCAGCCTGGCGCTCGTCTATGCCGCCGTGGCGTCTCTGGCCGCCCTGGTGACCGGAGATGACCAAGCCAGGACGGTGGCTTGGACCCAGCCCGCCAAGTTGGCGGCTTTCGAGGGCCATTTCCGGACAGAGGCCGCGGGCACGGGTCTTTATCTTTGCGGTTGGCCCGACGCCTCGGGCGAGCGCGTTCGTTTCGGCCTGGCGGTCCCCCGGCTCCTGAGCCTTCTGGTCTATCGGGACCTGGATCGTCCCGTGACCGCCCTGGACGCGTTTAAGCCCGAGGATCGTCCGCCGGTCTGGCTTCCTTTCCAGGCCTATCATCTCATGATCGGCCTGGGCATGGCGTTCATCGGACTCACTCTCGCGGCGTTATTCATGCTCCGGCGCGGAACTCTTTTCACGCGGCGCTGGCTGCTGTGGATCTTCGTCTTCGCCGTGCTGGGTCCCTATGCGGCCAACCAAGCCGGCTGGGTGGCCGCCGAGGTGGGCCGCCAGCCCTGGATCGTCTACGGACTGCTGCGCACGACGGACGGGGTTTCGCGCGTGGTCGGCGCCGGACAGGTGCTGGTCTCCTTGGCCCTTTTTGGGCTGGTGTATGGCGCGCTTTTCGCGCTTTGGCTTTGGGCTCTGCTCGAAAAGATCCGCAAGGGTCCGCAGGGAGCGGCGGCCTGAGATGGACCTCAACACCCTGTGGTTCATTCTGCTGGGCGCGCTGCTGGCCGGCTACGCCGTCCTTGACGGCTTCGACCTCGGCGTGGGGATATTGCATCCTTTCTGGCGCGCGGAGGAGGAGAAGCTCTCGGCCATGGCCGCTATCGCTCCGTTCTGGGACGGCAACGAGGTGTGGCTGATCACGTTCGGCGCGGCTCTGTTCGCGGCTTTTCCGCATGCCTATGCCACGGCGTTTTCAGCTTTCTACTTGCCTTTTATATTGCTGCTGTTTTGCCTCATGGCCCGCGCCATGGCTCTGGAGTTTCGGGCCCAGAGCGAGTCCGCGGCGTGGAGGGGTTTTTGGGACCGCTGTTTCTTTGCCGGCAGCGCGGGGGCGAGCTTCCTTTTCGGGGTGGCGGCCGGCAACCTGGTCATGGGACTGGCCGTGGGCGCGGATATGGAATTTGCCGGCGCCTTATGGGGGTTGCTCAAGCCGTACCCTTTGCTCGTCGGCTGTTTCGCGGTCGCGCTCTTCGCCCTGCACGGGGGTCTTTATCTGTGCGTCAAGGCTGGAGGGCGGCTGCAGGAGCGCGCCAGATTCTGCTCTTGGCGCGCTCTTGAGGCCTTTTGCGCGTTGTTCGTTTCGTTGGGCCTCATCAGCATAGTCCATGTCCCAGCGGCCCCGGAGGGTCTGGGCCGTTGTCTTTGGACCTGGAGCGCCCTGGCCGGGGCCCTGGCCGCGATCGGGGGCATGGCCATGGCTTTGCGCGCCCGGGCGTTTTTCAGGGCTTGGCTCTGCGGCGCGGTGGTCGTCGCTGCCTGCGTCGCTCTGCTGGCGGCCATGCTGTATCCTTGCCTGGTTCGATCGAGCCTGGATCCGGCGTGGAGCCTCACCATCTACAACGCGGCCTCTTCCCGCAAGACCCTGGCCATCATGCGCAACATCGCCTTGCTGGGCATGCCCTGGGTCGTGTTTTATACGGCGTTCATCTACCGGGTTTTCCGTGGCCGCCTGGAAGCGGCGTACTGAACCGTCATTTCCGTATCCGGGTTAATGCAGGCTCCAGTTGACGAGGAGGGCCTTCTCGGGCAGGCCGGGAGGCGGATAGGCCCGCAAGTTGTTGTCATAGTTGATGGAGCGCAAAGAGTTAAAGGAGCTCGAAGGGCTGATGTTGATGCCTTGGGTGCGCACTCCGTAGAGCCAGAACGAGCGGCCCGAAGAGCCGGATAGGCTCATGTTGCTGGTGCCCTGCTCCACGAAATAGATGCCCACGGCGACGAGGTTCGCTCCGGTTTTGGAGAAAGTGACGCAATTGCGCGCCAGGGCCGCGAAGGACTGGTTCGCGTCGGCGCTGATGGAGCTCGAACCCACGTAAAAAAGATTATCCGAGACCGTGATCTTGCCGTTGGAACTGGAGCAGGTTCCGACGGCGCCGCCCGCGATCACGGTCACGCGTCCGCTGACCACCCCCTTGATCGTCAGGTTGCAGTTTTCCCCGTAGATAATGGCTCCCTGGGAAGGTATGGAAAATGTGGGGCCATTGACGATGGTGAAGGTCCCGGTGGAATTGAACACGATGGTCCTATCCGTCGTGGTCTTGTAGGTGTAATGGGCGTCATAGTAGTTGAAATCCAAGGCGGGCCAGCTCACGGTCGGGACGAAGTTGTATTTGTTGCCCAGCACCGAGACCGAGCCGGCGCTCGTGCCGCTGTAGTAGAGGTCGCCATCGAGGACCACGGAGGCGGCGCCCGAGAGATTGCCGTTGACGACCAGGGGGCCGCCGTTGAAGCGGACGTTGTCGCCGGTCACGGAGAGATTGCCGTTGATCCACAGCCCGCCGTCATAAGAGGCGTTGTCCGCCGATATGGTGAAGGCTCCGTTGATCATGGTCCCGTACTGAGTCAGGTCGGACTGGAATTGAATGAGGGCTTCAATGACCTTGCGCGCCAGGGGATTGTTCGGTGTCCCGTAGGAGCCTTCGGCGCGCAGATAAACGCTGCGGTTGATCTGGTCGGTTTCGAACGCGACGGTGGAGAAACCGTTGGAATAGAAGGTTTCCGGGCGGTCCAGCTTGTCTATGTCGTAGTGCCCATTGTACGCGTCCTGGGAAAATTGGCGCATATAGTCGGTCACCACGTCGTTGGCCATGCCGGCGGCGGTTTTCTGGCGCTGCTCCGCTATGGCGCTGCGCATCGTGACCACGGTATAGCGGTAGAAGGCGATGCCCACGGGCAAGGCGAAGAGGAGTATGAGCAGCGCGGTAATGAGCGCCGAACCCTCGGTCGCGGGGTTCTGGCTCCGGCCGCGATGCCTAACGGTTTTTAAGCGGGAGCAGGAGAGGATATATGTCTGTTTCCACGGCATATTCTGTTTTCCCATCGCGATTCTTGTCCGAACCCAGCTTGACCCGGATATCGGTGATGTAGCGGCGTTCATTTGTCGTGTCGAGCTTTCCGTTGCGGTTGCCCATGCCGGCCGACGGCGCGACCATGTCCATCTCGATCGCGGAGATGACGCCGTCTTTTTCGCCCGCGTCGCCCGTGGCGGCGAGGCCGTCGTTGCCCAGGTCGACGCCCCGGCCTAGGGCATTGGCCTTGTTGCCCCAATAGGTGAGGGTGAAGGTCGAAACGTTGTTCATGAGGCGCTTGAGGCGGGCGCCTCCCCAGGGCTCCTGGTCGAGACTCATGTCGAGCCAAAGGACGTTGCCGGAGAGATAGAGGCGTTCGCGCGCGTCAATCTTGTCGTCGCCGTTTTCGTCGTCGTCCTTGAGGTTGAAGCCGATCTTCCATTGGTCGGCCGCTGGTACGAGGGATTGGGCATCGCCGTCGCGGTCCGCGTCGCGGTAGTTGGGGATCGCGTCGTTGTCCCAGTCCCCGGCAGGGTCATAGTTGGGGCTTCTGTCGATGTCCACGACGAACTCCACGAACGTCGCCGAGGATATGCGGACCTCGTCCGCGTGGGCGAGCCTTTCCTCGATCCTCATAAGCGCCTGGCGGACTTCTTCCTGGGCTTCGCCTCCGGCCTGGGCCGTGGTCGTGGCCTTGATGGTGTAGCGCAGCAGCGACGCGAACGAGACGACGATGATGCCCATGATGGCCATGCCGGCCATGAGTTCGGTCAGAGTCACTCCGCGGCGTTGTCCAGGCTTCATGGGGTCGTGAACGTCCAGGAGTCCGTGGATGTGATCTTGTCCGCCGGGAACGTGGCCCAGTGGCTGGCCGTGATCTCGACGCTGTGCGAGGTTCCCGGCGGGAATGGGGAGGAAAGCGTGAATGTGACCTTGTTCGTGCCCGCATCGTAGTGTTGGCCGACGTTCGACGCATTCACCGCTATGGCGCCGTCGATTTTAAGGGTGATGCTGGCGGGAATAATCCCGCTTTGATTGTCGAAGACCTTGACCGAGATATCGGGCAGGGTCGAAGGCGCCATGCCGATAGGGCTTTTCTCGGCGATGGCGGGGGCGGAATGATCCGTGTCCGGCACGGAGAGGGTGAAGGTCCAGGCGGCGCTGGTCTTGTAGCCGGCGTAGTCTCCGCCCTCGATGACGGCCGTGTAGGTCCCGGTGTCGAGGATCGGGGCGGCTCCGGTCGTGGAATCGATCCAGACCACGGCGCCGGCGGTGTAGGCGAAATTGACCGGCGTTCCGTTGATTTTGAGGGTGACGACATCCGGACAGATGCCGCTGGTGGTCGCGGTGGAAACGCCAGGGTCGCTCAAGGTGGCGGAAACGAAAGGGGCCCTGGTGGCGGCGGTTCCCGTCGGGGAGAATCCGCCGGCTATCGGCGGGGCCAGGTCCAAGACCAGGCTTTTATTGGCGATGGGAGAATTATAGCCGTCTTTCGTGGCCTGCACGCGCAGGATATTGGCGCCCTCCACCAGAGCGGCGGTTATTGCCGGCGGCGCGGCCGAAAAACCGCCGGCAGCGTCAGCCGCGGGGGCGGCGAGAATGCCGCTGCTTCCCACATAGAGATTGATCGTGGCCAGGGGATCGGTCTCTCCGGCTATGGGCAGGGGGCTCGTGGCATCGGCGCGAAAGCGCTGGATATCGTTGGGATAGGGTTTGGAGATGGCCAGGGCCCAGGCGTTTTGTCGCGCCAAGGTGCTCATGCTATAGAGAAACGCTCCGTTGGAGGGCGTCGAAACCAGCAGGGACAAGGCTGATTCGCTGGAGGGGTTAGGGTCGCCGGTCATCTGCTCCAGGCTGACGAGTTCGGTTTTCGAGCAGACTAGCCGGCCCGCCCGGAACACGTCGAAAGTGACTTTCTTGATATGGGTGTCGGGTTGCTCGGCCACGGTGCGGCCGGCCGAGGTATAGGTGTCGTGGAAATCTCCATCGGCGTTTTGATCGAAAAACCGGATATTGGAGTCGTAGTCGTCCACGTTGTCTCCGTTGTTGTCCGTGAAGGGCACGAGGTCCGAGGTCATCGCATTGTTGTTGGAATCCGAGCTATCCCGGCGCATGAATGCGCTTTGGATGCGGAAACGGTCGAATTTCGAGGAATTTAATGTCGTTTTTATCCCGTCAAGCACGGCCTTGTACGGGTAGGCGGCCCAGAGCCCAAAGTCGGCCTGGTCGGAGTCCGCGGCAAAGAGGTAATAGAAATCCATGTTCTTAACCCGGGCCAATCCGGTCTGCGCCATTCTGGAGCAAGTCATGGCTTCCCGGGCCCTGTAAGAAACGACCAGTGATTTTTGCACCATGGCCAGAAGAGCGAGCCCCACTGTGGTCATGATGAGCATGGCCAGGACGGTTTCGAGCAAGACCGAGCCTCGGCGAGCTTTCCGGAGCACGGGGGTAATCATTGCTCACAGTGTAGGCGGATTCCCCGTCTCTTTCCAGAAAACTTTTAGTTAAATTTTTGAGCCAAGGGCAGGTCGACAATAACCGTGGTGCCCCGGGCCGGGCCGTCGCTCTGCAGAGATATGTTTCCGCCATGCCTGAGCACGATCCAGCGGGCGATGGAGAGTCCCAAGCCCGTGCCTCCGGATTCGGGTCGGGAGGTGGCGAAAGGCTCGAAGAGCCGGGACCGCATGTCGGGATCGATGCCTACGCCCGTATCCGTAATGCGCACCCGGGCTTGTCCGCCGCTTTCGCCGGCGTCCACGTTGAGGCGGCCGGCGAGAGGCATGGCGGCGAGGGCGTTGTCCAAAAGGATGGTGAAGAGCTGCACGAGATGCCGCCGGCTGCCCAGGACCATGGTCTGCCGGGCGAGCGCGGAGCTCAGAAGGATGTCGCGCTCTTCCAGGCGCAGCCGCAGGCCGGAGAGGGCTTCTTCCAGAGGCTCTTGGACAGGGAGGGGCTTGAGGGAAATCTGCGTGGGCTTGCCGAACTCGAGATAGTCGCGCACGATGGCGGAGGCCCGGTCCGCCGCCGCCTCGATGACGCGAAGCCGCTCTTCGAGTTCCTGAGGCTGGCCTTGAAGCAGGCTTTGCCGGAGATACTCGGTCGTCAAGCTGATGGTGCCCAGGGGGGTTTTTATCTCGTGCAGGATGCGGGCCAGCGCTTGGCCTACTTGGGAGAGGCGCCGCATCCAGTCCAGACGCTCCTCGTAGCTCTCGGCCGTCTCCTTCTGCACGCGCCGGGCATGATCCGCGATATAGGTGCTGAAGAAGGCCGTGGCCAGCAAGAGAGAGAGGCGCAAGAGGTAGAAAGGGTTGAAGGCGGCATCGATCCCCGGGAAGGCCAAGGCGGCGTAGACCAGGCAGGCGATGCCTCCCACCAAAAAGCTGAAGGCGAGGCTCTCTATGAGGCAGGAACTCAGGATGACGAGGAAGTAGGCTACGTAAAAATCCCCGGCAAAGCCTCCCGTGGCGTGGAGGATCAACGAGGTCACGCCGATATCGAAGAAAAAAGAGCCCAGCATCCAGCGGACGGGCAGGTGTTGGCGGCGGTCAAGCCAGAAAAGAAGCCCGGCGACCGCGGCGTAAAGTCCCAAAAGGCCCCAGAGCCACCAACGTGCCAGGGTCATGGCCGGGGCGTAGAAGGACTGCAGCAGCAGCGTCTCCGCCAGAACGGCCCGGAAGAGCATGAGGTATTTAGCTCTCATCTGTTAAGGTTATATAATATTCGTCGTGCCACCTAGAATCCTTCTCATCGAGGACGATCCCGCCTTCCGCAAGGCCGTCGCCGGCATCTTGAAACTCAACGGCTTCGACTCCAGCGAGGCCGGCTCGGGGAAAGCCGGGGTCTGCCTGGCCCGGGCGGAGAAGCCCGAACTCGTGATTCTGGACTTGGTCATGCCGGGGCTGGGCGGGCTCGAGGTCTGCCAGCGCCTCAAGCAGGATCCCGAGACCGCGAGCATCCCCATCCTGATCTTGACCGGCAACGATCGCGAGGGGCAGGACGTGGCCTGCCTGGACATGGGCGCCGACGACTATCTGACCAAGCCGGTCAAGGCCGAGCGCCTGTTGGCCTATTGCCGGGCGCTGCTGCGGCGTTCCCGGCCGGAAACGCCGCAGCCGCAGGACGTGCGGGTCGGCGATCTGCGTCTGGACTACGGCCGCAAGACGGTCGCGATGAAGGGCAAGGAGTTTTCGCACCTGACGCCCAAGGAGTTTGGTCTGCTCTACGAGCTGGCCTGCCGCAGTCCCGAACCGGAGGACCGGGTCGCGCTCTACGAGCGCGTCTGGGGAATCTCTCCGCCGTCCGAGAGCAGCCTCAAGACCGTGGACGTGCACGTGCGGCGCATCCGTCTGAAGTTGGGCTGGACTTCGGATCGCTGGCTGGTGAGCGTGACGGGCCGGGGCTACTGCGTCCGGGTTCCCGCCAAGGGCTGATCCCGGGCGTCAGCGGCGCTTTAATGTGCCTCGATCCGGTTGGCGTCAAGCAGCTTGCGCAGGGTGCTCAGCAGCATGTCGGGCGAGAACGGCTTTTCGATCAGGATGGAGTCGGCGCGCAGGGCGCCGATGGACCAGGCGCTGCTGGGATATCCCGACATATAGGCCACCCTCAGGCCGGGCCGCATCTCCATGAATTGTTTCGCCAGTTCCGCTCCGTCCATATCCGTAAGAACGAGGTCCGTGAGCAGAAGATCAATGCGATCATTGTGCTTGCGGAAATGCGACAAAGCCTCCTCAGCCGTGCTGGAGGCGAAGACCCGGTAGCCTTTCTGGCGCAAGGCCCTCTTGATGAGGGTTCTTAAGGCGTCGTTGTCTTCGACGATCATGATGCTTTCGTCTCCGCCCTTGGTGGACTTGTTGACATCTCCCGGCAGCAGGGCCTCCACTCCGCCGTCGACCCGCGGCAGGTATATCCGGAAGACGGTCCCTTTGTCCGGCTCGCTGTCAACCGAAATATATCCTTCGTATTGCTTGACGATGCCCCGCACCGTGGCCAAGCCCAGCCCGGTGCCGCGTCCAGGGTCCTTGGTGGTGAAGAAGGGCTCGAATATGCGCGCTTTGGTTTCGGCCGACATGCCCACGCCCGTGTCACGGATTTCCAGGGTCATGTATTGCCCGTCCGGCAGGTTGATGTGGGGATCCGGGTTCTTCTCTTCTAGGGTCGTTATATTCTTCGTCGTCAGGGTGAGCCGGCCGCCCTTGGGCATGGCATCGCGCGCATTGACGACGAGGTTTAAAATGACCTGTTCCAACTGACCGCAGTCCATCATGACGGGCCATACGGATTCCGCCGGCTGCAAATAGAGTTTTATGTTTTCTCCCACGAGCCGGCGCAGCATCTTCGACATGGCCAGGATGACGCTGTTGGGATCGATGGGCCGGGGTTGAACCACCTCGGTGCGGCCCACGGCCAGGAATTGCCGGGTCAAGGAGGCGGCAAGTTCGGCGGAGCGGCGGATTTCCTGGCTGTAGGGGCGCAAGGGATGCCCGGACTCGAGGCCTTCGAGCAGGAAGTAGTTGTAGCCGACGATGGTGGTCAGGACGTTGTTGAAATCGTGGGCAATGCCTCCGGCCAGAAGGCCCACGGCCTCCATCTTCTGGGAGCGGCGCAGCTGTTCTTCCATGGTCACCTGGGCCGTGACGTCCCGCCAGACCGCGACATAGTTGACGATTTGACCAGAGCCGTCCTTGATCGGGGAAATGGTCATGTGCTGCTCGTAGCAGGTTCCGTCTTTCTTCTTGTTGGTCAGGCGTCCGTTCCACACCTTGCCATGGCCGATGGTCTGCCAGAGAGTCTCGTAGAACTCGCGCCCGTGCTTGCCGCTCTTGAGCATGCGGGGGTTGCGGCCTAGGGACTCCTCGCGGGCATAACCGGTGACTCGGCTGAAGGCCGGATTGACATAGACGATATTGCCATCCGGGTCCGTGATGACCACGGTTTCCGTGGTCTGCTCGATGGCCGTGGCCAGGCGGCTGCGCTCTTCTTCCGCGTTCTTGCGCGCGAGGATCACCGCGATAAGATTGCCCGCCGCTTCGAGGAACAAGAGTTCGCGCTCGTCGCGTTGGTGCTCCGGCTGCATCTGCAGCTTGAGCACGCCGAGGCATCTTTCGCCCAGGAGGATGGGCGCGCAATAGTGGGTGTGCCGCCAGACGCTGGGATGCTTGCGCATATGGTCGCCGTCGTCGGCGGCGATGCACTCGATATGTCGGCTCTGCGCGGCCCGACCGCAGACGCAGCGCCCCATGGGCACGCGGGTGCATATGTCCGAGTCCGGGTCATCGCCGCGATAGGCGCGCAGGCTCAGGGTCTTGCCGTCCGGGTCGGCAAGGAAGACGCCGCCGTGGGGTTCCAGGCAGAGCCAATGGACGGACATGATGCAGTCGAGCACGCCTCCCAGAAAGTCTTCCATGGCCAGGTCCAAAAGGGAAAGTCGCGCGATCTCGAAAAGAGCGGTTTGGGACTCCGAGTGACGCCTCACCTCGTCTTCCGCGGTTATGCGGCGTCGGAATTCCCGGCGCGTTACGGTTATGAGGTAAGGTCCGCCTATGGCCATGGCCAGAGCCAGATTCACCAGGGATTTGGTCCAGCCCGGGGGCATGTGCAAGATTTGATCCTGAACCAAGGTCGCGACAAGCCCGGCCAAACCGATGGTGACGACCGAGGCCGTGAGAATGTGGCGGTTGCGTAAGGCATGCTGGGCTTTCTCGAAATGGTCGCGGAGGGGATGAGGAAACGGGGATGGTTGGTCTTTCATAACAGATGGGGGGAGGATCAGGATTTCCTTGGCCCCGCATATATCGTGTTAAATAATAATCCATGAGTCAATAAGGCGTACGACTGCAAGAAGTATTCGTTCGAGGATGGCAATGAGACCTGTCTGTTTCATAAAGAGTTGGACGTGTTGCGGACGCCAGGTTGTTCTTCATTGCTTGATAAGGAGAAGGCTATAATATGACGCAACGGCAGGATGAGGCATGGCAGGGGCTGGATATGAAACTTGTTATCGTTGAATCTCCCAACAAGGTCCGTAAAATCCGCGACTTCTTGGGCGCCGGCTTTCGCGTGGCCGCTTCCTTCGGGCACGTGCGCGATTTGCCGGTCTCGGGAGGCCTGGCCGTGGCCTTTGCGCGCGGCAAGGTGGCGCCGACCTACCGGATGTTGGAGCGCTCCGCCCGGGCCATCGCCGAGCTCTCGGCCTTGGCCCAGGGGGCCCAGGAAGTGCTTCTGGCCATGGACCCGGACCGCGAGGGCGAGGCCATTGCCTGGCACGTAAGCCAACTCTTGGGCGAGAGGACTTATCGGCGCGTGGTCTTTCACGCGGTCACCAAGGCCGATGTGCAAAAGGCCATGGCCCAGCCCCGGCCCCTGGATTTGCGGCTGGTCAATGCCCAGCAGGCGCGCCGGGTTTTGGACCGAGTGGTGGGCTGGCTGGTCAGCCCGACCTTGGGGCGCGTGGGCAAGGGCGCCAGGAGCGCCGGCCGCGTGCAATCCGTGGCCCTGCGCCTGGTCTCCGAGCGCGAGCGGGAGATCGGGAAGCATAACACCGTCGATTACCTCATCTTGGCGGCGAAACTTGAGCGGCAGGGCTCGCCGCCGCCTTTCGCGGCGAAGCTCATCACCTGGAAGAGCCACCCCTTGGGGCAGCGCCTTAGGGACCTTGCCGTGGCCGAGAAGGCCATCGCTTGGTGCCGGCAGCAGGTCTGGCAGGTGCTTGCCTGCGAGCGCCGCGACGCGGGCCGCAACGCTCCGCCGCCTTTTTCCACGGCCACGGTGCAACAGGCCGCGTCCGTGCGCCTGGGCTTTAATCCGGATGTCACCATGAAGCTGCTGCAGAACCTTTTTGAAAACGGACACATCACCTACCACCGCACCGATTCCACGGCTCTTTCAGCCGAGGCCGTGGCTGCGGCGCGCCAGATCATCGCCCGGGATTTCCCCGGGCCCTACCTGCCCCATGAGCCCATTATCCACGCCACCAAGGCGGCCAATGCGCAGGAGGCGCACGAGGCGATCCGGCCGACTCATCCCGAATCCGGGGCCGAGGCCCGGGGGAGCGGCGACGAGGGCCGGCTTTACCGCCTCATCTGGCAGAGGTTCATAGCCTGCCAGATGGCCGCGGGCCGGGACCAGATCACGACTATTGACGTGGCCTGCGCGCCGGGTTCGTGGAAGCGGGCGGATGGAACGTTCGAGGCCGTGGGCGTTTTTCAGGCCAAGGGCAAGGTGACGCTTTTTGACGGCTGGCGCCGGCTGGCCGGCGACGACGCCACCGAGGAGGCCAAACCCAAGGGCGAGGCTCGCAAGAAGGGGGAGCCGGCCGAAGAGGATGATGAGGCCCAAGGCGAGCTGCCGCTGCTAAATCCCGGCGACGAACTCAAGGTCTTGGATTTGGCCGCGGCCCGGCGTTCCACCAAGCCGCCGCCGCGCTACACGCAGGCCTCTCTTATTAAAAAGCTCGAGCGCGACGGAATCGGCCGGCCCTCGACCTACGCCAACATCATGCGCACCATCCTGGAGCGCGGCTATGTGGTGGAACAGAAGCGCAAGCTTCACGCGACGCCATTGGGCCTGGCCGTGACCGAATTCTTGGTACGCCATTTTTCCGGGAACTTCATTGATCTGGGCTACACGGCCCGCTTGGAGGAGGAATTGGACCGCATCTCGCGCGGGGAAGCGGACTGGGAACAGGTGGTGACCGAGGCGAGTTTCGCGGTCTTGAAGCTCGCCCAGCGCGCCGGGCTGCGCGGCAATCCCCTGCAGCCGCCGCTGCCGGCGACGGATGGAAAGGCCCGGGGTTCTGCCTAGATCAACCGGGAGGGGCTCAAAGGCCCGTCGGCCAGGGGGTAAGGGTGTCTTGCCAGGAGGCCCGGTAAAGGCAGGGCTGCGACCATTGAATGTCCGAAGCGATGTCTCCGGCATAATAAATTTTGACATGGGAGTTCATGTTGAGATGAACCGTGCCTTTGACAAAGATGACTCCGTAGACTAAGTCGGAGTTGCCGCCGCCGGTGGGGCCGGTGAAGTCCCCGCCCACATAGAGGACTCCGTGAATGGTCGGGGTGATGGTGACGTACTGGTTGGCCGGCGAGAGATAGGGGGCGGTGATGCCTGGAAAGGCGGCTGGAGCGGTTGAGTCCCAGTTGGCGGCCAAGTAAAAGGCCCAATCATTGCTGTACTGCTTCCACGCTTTTTGCGGCAAGAGCACGCTTTCGCTGGCGCCGTTTATGTTGCCGTTGGGCGTCTCGACGTCTCCCAGCACGATGACGACTCCGTGGATGTCGCCTGCAAAGTTGGTCCATTTCCCGGTCACATAGTAAGGATTGCCGCTGGCGTCCGTGCAGGAGCCGCTTTTGTTGCCGTTGACGTAATAGGCCCCGCAGGGTCCAGTGCCGCTGGCTATGGCCGAGCTCATGTAAAAGTTGAAATCAAGGGTCGGAAAAGGCGGCAAGTTGGCGTTATAGGAGTGCCACCAGTGGCAGCTTGGGGTGTCGCAGTTGGGGGGAGTCGCGCCGTTGGTGTCGTGGTCTATGGCGCCGGTGCTCCAGAACTGCGGGTGGTTCTTGCCGCCCGTGCTGATGGCGCCTTGGCTGACGACGGAGCCCCATTCAACCTCCATGTTGTTGCCGGTCACGACTACGCCGTTTCCTCCGATGATAGCGATGTCTTCCAAGGGCGCGCTGGCATAAACGGCCTTGAGAGCCCGCGATTCCCGGTTGAGATTGTCTATTCCCACGCTGATGACGGTCGCCTGGTTCTTGAGCGGGCCGCTGGTGATGGAAATGGTATAGCGTCCTCCGGGAATGTCCGTGAACGCGGTGTTGAATTGGAGTCCGGCAAGCAGCTGGCCTTTTTGCAGGTTGTACCAGGTCGCGGAACTTTGGGAGATGGCCAAATAGCCTTTTTCGATGCCGGCTTCGGCCAGGTGCAAGGCCGTGGTGTTGCGCGATTCCTTGGCCGTCCATTTGGACTCGTTCATCACGAAGCTGATCATGGCCGGGACGAGTATGCTCAGGATGAGCAGCAAGACGATGACCCCGGCCAGGACCTGTCCGGGCCGGGCTGGGGCGGGAAAACGGCTAGCCGGGGTTTGGCGCATGTCAGTTCATGATACGCACTTTTTGGATGGTCAGCTCCAGGACCTTGCGCTGGCCGAGCTGGACGTTCTTGCCCATGGTCATGGATACGCTCACGATCGAGGGATCGTCGCTGCGCGGATAGGAAAAAGCGACGTAAAGCAGATTTCCGCTGATGGTGGATTCGTTTCCGTTGATGCTTCGGATCAGACGGTTGCCGTTTTGATAAAACTGGATCGCGCGGTTGTCCACATGCAGGAAGCGGATGCGCGAGTAGGGGCCGCCGTTGCTTGCGGGCGTGTCGATGGTAATCGAGGAGGCCACGCCTTGGCGCAGGAACCGGTTGATGTTGTCGAGGGCCACGCGCGCGTCGCGCTGGACCTCGCTGCGGGCCGTGGTCGTCAGGTAGAAATTGTTCAGATTAAGGAGCAGGATCGGGCCCACGGATGAGAGGGCGCCCAAAATGGCGACCACGATCATGAGTTCGCTGAGGGTGTAGCCGCCGCGCCGGCGCAGGCCCAGGGTCTTCATGGCACCACCAGATCCTGCGTGGTCGCGCTGCTGACGCCGACCGAAACGCCGCTGTAGCTCTTTTGCTGGAGACTGAGGACCCCGGTCTTGAGGTCCACGATCGGGTAATAGATTCTCAAATAATAGGAGGTGCCTCCGCGCACGGACATGACGTAGGTGCCGTCCGCCCGGCTGGATGCGGTATAGAATGGAGTCAGGGCCGGCGCGCTGGAGCCGCAGACCGACCAGGGAGGGTTGGGCGGGTCGCTGGTGGCGGCGACGATGAGCGCGCCCGTGGTGATATTCGACCCGTCCACCGAGGAATTGACCCGGCCGGTGATGACGCCGAAGGCTCCGGAGATCGTGAAAGTCCCGATGTCGATGGTGTTCGCGCTGGTGACGATGGCGGTCCGGGAGTCGGGAGTGCTGTCCTGCCCGATTTCCAGGGCCGGCCTGATCGTGAAGGTGCCGGTGGAGAGATTCTTGATATTGAACATGCCCGTGGCGCCCGAGGTTCCCGCGCCGTATTGGTTGCCGCCTATGTTGGCGGTCACTACGATATTGGGCAACGGGGTGGTGCCCGCCGTCACGAAACCGCGCACGACTCCGCCCTGCGAAAGGGTGAAGTCCTGGAGCGTGATTTGGCCGGTTTCGACGGTGGGCATGGCGATGGCTTGCATGTAAGCGGGGTCGGCGTTGCCGGGGTTGGCGACGACGGACACCGGCCCGCTGGAGACGGAGGTGAAGTACGTGCCGTTGGGCCCCGTGGTTTTCGGGGTGCTGCCTATTTTTACGGTGATGGCGGGTATGGGTCTGCCCGAGATGTTGGTCACCGTGCCCGAAACGAAGCCGTTGAGGCTCGAGCTGTCGAGGGAGACTCCGACATGGTCGGCGACGGTCCAGGACGGGGTCGTGGTGGAATTGGGAACGAACGTGAGCCCCCGGGCCGTGACCGTGGCGCCCGTGATTTCGCGGAACCAGGAACTGCTGGCGATCTCCACGGTCCAGACCCCGGTGCTCACGCCGTTGAGTCGGAAGGCGGCGTAGGGCAGGCTCAGGCTGCCGCTGTCGATATAGGCGATGTAGGTTTGCGTCGAGCCGGAAAGAGGATCGTTGGCGTCGATATAGGCGGCGATAGCGGGCTTGCCCGAGATGGGGGGCTTGGTCGATGATGTCGCGGAATAGGGCGGCAATAGAATGGTGTCGTGGCCGGCGATCGAGGGATAGATGAAATCCTTGGTGTTCTCTCCAGAGTCATAGGCCCGGCCGTAAGCGTCGATGTCATGATCGCTGGCGGCGGGCGATGAGACGCGGACCAGTTGGCTGCCCCAGTGCAATCCGCCGAAAGCATTGAGGTCGATGAAGGTCCCGCAGTTCGGAGGGCTGATGCCGCCGTGGCTCCAGCCCACGGTGTCGACGGTGTCTCCCGCGAGATTCTCCAGCTGGACGCACGCGTTGTGCGAGGAATTGAAAATCTGCTTCTCGACGGGAGATGCCCCCAAGTTCCATCTCACGGGGTGGCCGGCGCAGTAGTTGTCCGCGTCATCCGCGAAGACCGCGTCGGCGGTGACCAGGACTCCGGCCACTGAAAAGGTGTTGGTATTGGCGATGAGGTAATAGCCGTAGGCGGGCACGGAGGATCGGACGTAGTCGAGCTTGATGCCGTAGGTCGCGTCGTCGCATCGCGTGTTGCCCGAGCAGGTGCTGTTCATTTTGAGTTTGACGGGCGGGGGGTCGCCTCCTATGGTGATGGCGGACGTGGTCGGGTTATAGAGTTCGACGTACTGCACGACGAATCCGTTCTGTTGCGCTTGCGGGGTCGATATGACGACCTGGCTGATGAGCAAATTGGGGTTGAGCCAGGCGATCCCGGCGATCGAGCCCGAGGCGATCTGCGTGAGCTGCATGTCCACCGTCACGTTGGAGCCGGTGGGGGCGCTTTGGACGCTGGAGCTCGCGGGATACCAGCCGGCGGAAGAGGCTTGGATGGTGTAGGAACCGTGATAGACGCGGAAACTGTATTTGCCATCGCCGTCCGTTACGGCGTTCCAGTCCGGATTTTCCTGGATGCGGACCAAGGCGCCGGCGATGGGCGTCCCGGTGACGGCGCTTGAAATGGTGCCGGAGAAAGAGGCGTCCAAGGGGTTTACGAAGGGATTCTCCAATAGGTTCGACAGGGACCAGCGCTTGCGCTCTCCGCCTTGCGTCCAGGCCACGGTCACCGTGATCTGTTTCATGCCCGTGTCCGGGAACGTGTACGTCACGGTGGAAATCACGTTGTTGTCGATCTGGGCCAGGGAAACGAATGTGTATCGATCGAAAATCATGCCCCCGATGTTTATGCTTTCCGGAGGATAGTTCACGTCGTCGTAAATCAACGCCGGGCTGAAGCTGTTATCCGTGGTGACGTCGGTGGTTATGAGGAGTTGGTAGTAAGTGGAGTTCTTCAGGGACTCGACTTTTTCCTGGGCAAGGTTTGCGGCCAGGGTCCGGGCCCGGGATATTTGTATGGATTTGGTGATGTAATTGAAGGCGCCGAAGAAGGCGAGGATGCCCACGCTCAACAAGCTGACGGCCACCATGAGTTCGGTCAGGGTGACGCCGCGCGAGCGACGGATTATCATAGGGGCAATAAAAAATTCCCTCCGGCTCTCGGCGGGACAGCGGGGGTCATAAAGAGTATAGGGTGTTTGCTTTGAAAAATCAAGGAAATGAAGTCATTGCGCGTCAGGAGATGTCAGAAACCCGCGGTTGACTCGACCGGAAATTTTGAGGAAAAGAATCGTTGAGATCCTGGTCCGCCGACAGTTGGGTCAGTAAGACGCGGTTTCCCGGCCGCGTTGCCGGGCATAGGCCTCGGCCAACGCCATCCCCTGGTCAAACCAGATGCGAAAGCCGCCTCCCGGCCGGGCTTCCACGTTGAGGCGGACGTCGCCGACGCCGCAGTCCTGCAAAGACATGGCTAGGAGCTGCGCGCCTTCCCCCGACTGGGGCGGCGTCAAGACGAGACGGCGGCCGACGGCTTCGGCCAGCCACAGCCAAGGCCGCAGCATGGCCTGGATCGCCGGCTCCAAGGGCTCCCCCGAGACGGTGTCCAATTCCAGGGGCGGCAGCCGGCACTCGGAAAAGTTCGCGCAACCCATGGGCCGGGGCCGGGACGCGCCCGTCCGGCGTTCCTCGACGGCGGGGATGTCGGCCAGAGCGTCCTTGAGGCCCATTTCGGCGAGCGCGGCCGGAAAGGCGTAGCTTCCCGCGGCCGGGTTCTGGGCAATGATCCGGGAGATCTTCTCGCGCACGGAAGGCTCCCTCTTGAGCCAGCGGCCCAGCTTCTTTTCGGCCTTGAACGGGGATTGGGGCAGGCGCATGGCGGATGCCGACAAGAGCGAACCTTCCCCGATCCATAAGGCCAGGAAAAAGGCAATGATGAACGTCTTCCCAGCGGCGGAATGTCGCCCAAGCATCATGCGCCTCCAGCAAGAAAGCGGTCCTCAACGTCGAAGCCATCATACCATGTTCGGCGCGGTTTTTCCGAAAAATCATCGGCCGCCATGCTGAAAATTGCTTAAATCTACGGCATGAGGGAGGTGGCGGAAATGGTTGAAGGAGAACCAGGAGCAATCGCGCTCAAGACGTTGGCGTTCGTCGCGGGCGTCTGGGCCGCGTCGCTAAGCCTGGCGGCCTGCGGCGGCCCGCGCACACCGGCTCCGCCGGAGCTTGGGGAGTTTCGGGAGGCCGCGCAGGCTTACAACGCGTCCGCGAAGAATTTCAGCACGCCTACGACGGAGCGCCAGGCCGCGGCGGACCGGCTGGAGCAGGCCGGCCAAGCCCTGCGCGACTACGCCCAGCGCCTGTGCGGCGAGAAAAAGGCGAAGGAACTCGAGGATTTCCGCAAGGATCTGCGCGAGCTCGACCGCGACCTGGGGCCGCGCGAGATGACGTCCTTCAACGGCAGCGCTTACGTTGAAACCACGGGACGGGCGAAGATGCTGGTCAAGCTTGCCGCGGACTTGATCGCGCAGTGCCGCTGGCAGCTGCGCGGCGGCTAACTTGTCGAGGTTTTGGGACGTCCGAAGACCTTGAGCCGGGCTGAACCAGACGGGACTGTCAGCTTTTTGCGATTGCTGTTTTTGATCGCGGCCACCCTGGCCGTGGTCATGCCCATCCGTTGGTGGATCATCGAGCCCATTTCCGTGGCCAGTCCGTCCATGGAGCCCACCCTCCATGTGGGATCCTACCTTCTTCTCGACAAGATGACCCTGCGCCTGCGTCCCATGCGCCGATTCGACATCGTGGTCCTGCGTTCCCCGGAAAATCCCAAGTTGGATGTCATCAAGAGGATCGTGGCCCTGTCCGGGGATGTCGTGGAATTGCGCGAAAAGCGGGTCTTCGTCAACGGCCGCGAGCTGGAGGAACCCTACGCGTTTCATTCCCGGGCCCAGGAGCGGCTGGAAGGCGACGCCCTGGCGCCGTTGACGGTTCCGCAGGGCCGCCTATTCCTGCTGGGCGACAATCGCGACGAGTCCCGCGACTCCTCGGTCTGGAAAGACCCCCGGACCGGGGAGCCCCGGCCTTTTGCCTCGCGGGCGGACGTGCGCGGCCTCGTGCGCGGGATTTATTAGGCGG
The DNA here is from genome assembly GCA_003452935.1 of Elusimicrobiota bacterium. Classification (GTDB taxonomy): domain Bacteria; phylum Elusimicrobiota; class Elusimicrobia; order UBA1565; family UBA9628; genus UBA9628. The sequence goes on along the minus strand of DMMY01000011.1, from coordinate 49,596 downwards.
TTAAGTTTTTGTTAAATGGTACTATGTCAATTTATATCGGCATATTCTGATTTTAGGGAGTTCTTCATGAAGCGCCAGCCATTCGCGGAAGCGGCACAGGATTCGATTTTCATCATCAACCGGGCTGGGCGTTTCGAATACGTGAATAGGTTTGCCGCACGCCAACTTAATCGCAAACCGGAAGACATTATCGGCACGGTGCATCATACGGTGTTCCCGCCGACGGTCGTAGAGAAGCAAGAAAAGAGCATCAAGCGCGTCTTTGATAGCGGCAAGCCCTTTTATGCGGAAGGCGAGGTCGTTTTAGCGCGTGGACCGGTTTGGCTGGGGACATGGTTGGTTCCCATGAAGGACGACGCAGGCGCGACTCGAGCCGTGATGGGCATCTCCCGTGACATGACCGCGCTCAAGCGGTCGGAGGTTAAATTTCGCAATCTTCAACTGGAATACCAGACTATCCTGGATTCCGTGCCCGCGATGATTTGGTATAAGGACACGAAGAACAACATTCTTCATGTCAATCGGGCTGCTGCCGCGGCCTTTGGGAAATCCAAGAATAAAATCGAAGGGAAAAACTGCCGCGAGCTTTTCCCTGATGAGGCTGAGGAATATCACCGGGATGACATGGAAGTCATCATGTCAGGCAAGCCCAAGCTGGGCATCGTGGAGCAGATGCAAATCGCCAGCGGAGAGAAGCGGTGGGTCCAAACCGATAAAGTCCCTTATCGGGATGAGAAGGGAGACATAGTTGGCGTGGTGTTGTTTGTTTTGGACATCACCGAGCGCAAGCGGATGGAGGAGCATTTCCTGGAGTCTCATAAGATGGAGGCAATCGGGCGTCTCGCCGGCGGGATTGCCCATGAGTTTAACAACGTGCTGAGCGGGGTAATGGGCTCCGCCTACATGATCAAGAAGGACTTGGGCGCAGCTCACCCCAGCCATGCCGATGTCGACGAAATCATCGCGTTGTCAAAACGTGCCGCCAGCGTTGTCAGTCAACTGCTGGCTTTCGGTCAACGATGGCAATCCCCCAAGGCCATCCTGAACCTTAACGATCTCATTGAGCGGAACAAGAAGATGCTGGCTGATATGATTGGGGAAAGCGCGCAACTGGACATAAAACTTGCGCCTGGCCTTCCATCTGTCCTCGCTAACGCGGACAACATGGAACAGGCGTTGCTCAATCTCTGTCTTAATTCCCGCGACGCCATGCAAGGCGTTGGGCGGCTATCCATAGCGACCCGCAGCATCGCGATGCGGACCTCTCTGGTCGGCGATCATTCCGCGCTGCCACCCGGACCATATGTCCTCTTGGAGGTCGCGGACAGCGGGCCGGGAATTTCGCCCAAGGACTTGCCCCGCATATTTGAGCCATTCTTTTCGACCAAAGGCCCGGACAAAAGCCGGGGACTGGGCTTGTCCATTGTTTACGCCATAATGAAAGAGCATGGCGGGACCGTAACTGTTCAATGCGAGCCCAAGACGACATTCCGGCTCTTCTTGCCTGTCTGCGTAAAAGAGCCATCTTCAGATACTGTCGAGGATAAGGCTCAGGGGGCGCAGCGGGGGCGTCAGACAATCCTCGTCGCCGATGACGAGGCCGTCATCAGGAAGATGCTGGTCAGGATACTTCAGCCTCATAACTATGCTCTTCTAGTCGCCAAGGACGGCCGAGAGGCGGTAGAGATTTTTCGGGCCAATCAGGACAAAGTCGCTTTAGTGTTTCTGGACGTTGTGATGCCCGAGGTTGACGGGATACAGGCATGCGAACGCATCCGGACGTTGCGCCCGGATGCCAAGATCGTGCTCATGAGCGGCTATGCCACGGCTGTATCCGAGAAGGCGGTCCGTGACCATTACGGGGCCTTCATCGCAAAACCTTTTACGCCGGAGGAGATACTCGGCAAGATTCGCGAGGTCTTGAACGCGTGAGTCATAAGCTGCTGGTGGTGGACGACGAGCCCTTTATTGTCGAGACTTTCATGCGCTACTTCCAGCGTCAAGGCTATACGGTTACGGGACTTGGGAGCGCGGAGGAAGCTATTTCGCTGGTTGAAAAGGAGAAGTTCGATTTAATCTTCCTGGATAATATCCTCCCCGGGATGAGCGGCATGAGAGCTATCCAGGAATTGGCCCGCCGTTCCAATGCCCGCGTGCTGATGATGACGGGTCATTTTGACCAGGAGTTAAAGAAAGATGCGCTGCTCATGGGCGCAGTGGACTTCCTGCCCAAACCCCTTGAGTTCGACAGGCTGGAGTGTCGGGTCCGCGAACTTCTCGGCAATGCGAAGTCGAGGGGTTGATAGGATAACCATATGATTGGATGGGGCTGGGTTTTTTAACCTGTTAAAGGAAAACTTTTTCCGTTTATTGGCCATATGCGTGGATAGGCTCCTCCGGGAAAACACGAAAAATGCTTAAATCTCCTACATCGGGCAGGTGGTGGAACTGGCAGACACAACGGACTTAAAATCCGTCGGCCGCAAGGCCATGCGGGTTCGAATCCCGCCCCGCCCATTTTTTAAGGCAAGGTAAGATATGCGCATAGCTCGGGCCGGATGGTTCGTCATGGCCCGCGGCCTCATAGGGGCTGCGGCCGGCTTGTTGCTCTCGCGCTGGCCCGAGTTTCACGCCGGCGGCCTGGCCGTGGCCGCGGTGGGCCTGGCCTTCGCTCTTTTTTCCCTCTACTTCTTCCGCGATCCGGAGCGCCCCCTGCCCGAGGATTTGACGCGGATATACTCTCCCGGAGACGGCGTGGTGCTTTCGGTCGACCAGGAAGGCATGGGCACGGAGCTTACCGTGCGCATCTTCTTGTCCATCTTCAACGTGCATCTGCAGCGCGCGCCATGCAGCGGGACCATCGTCGACGCGGTCTATGAGCGGGGAAGCTTCCGGGCCGCCATGAAGCCCGAGGCCCGGGGCAACGAGCGCTGCGTGCTCACCATCATGCCCGAGGGCCGCCAACGGCCCCTGGTCGTGCAGCAGATCGCGGGCTGGATCGCCCGGCGCATCGAGTGCTGGGTCGGCGAGGGCGATCGGGTCCGGGCCGGAGAGCGCTACGGCATTATTCGCTTTGGCTCGCAGGTGGCCGTGACCCTGCCTGCCGACAGCCGCTGCCTGGTTTCCCCGGGAGACCGGGTCTTCGCGGGCATGACCCCCATAGCGCAATGGACCGGCTGACCCTTAAGCGCGGCGGGCAGGTGCTGGCGCCCTCGCTTTTTACCGTGGGCAACATGGCCTGCGGATTCTACGCCCTGCTTTCGGCTTATCGCGGAGAATTCAGCGCCGCGGCCACCGGCATCCTGGTGGGCATGGTTTTCGACGCCTTGGACGGCCGGGTGGCGCGCCTCGTGCATGGGGACTCGTCTTTCGGCGTCGAGTTCGACTCGCTTTCCGATTTCATGACCTTCGGCGTGGCGCCCGCCACCATGATGTACGGCTTCATCCTCAAGGACTACGGCGTCTGGGGCTATCCCCTGGCTTTTTTCTTCGCCCTCTGCGGCGCCCTGCGCCTGGCGCGCTTCAATGCCGTGGCCCATGATCTGGGGGGCAGCAAGACGCATTTCACGGGCTTGCCCATCCCCGGCGCGGCCGGTTTCCTGGCCAGTTTCGTCCTGCTCTATCAAATAGTGGAGGAGGGGCGGCCGGCGCGGACTTGGCATTTCCTCATGGCCCAGATACCCCTGCTTTACGGCCTGGCCCCGGCCATGGTGGCCATCGTGGCCTTGCTCATGATCTCCGCCATCCCATATCCGGCCTTCAAGCAGCTGCGGTTCTTCAGACCGCATTCCGTGAAGATGCTGCTCGGCATATTGATCCCGGCGATACTCATCTTCATTTATCCCCAGAACGCGATTTTCCTTATTTTCTTCGCCTACGCCTTGCTCGGGCCCGTGGGCTGGCTGGTCAGGCTTGGGCGCAGGCTCATTGGCCGCGTGCGCGGGACCGACGGGGCCCCCCCCGCGCGCCCGCATTGAGAGCGCGCGGGATCACTTCCTGGGAAACAGGGGCGGCGCTTTCTGGATGCGGCCCGTGCCCTGAGTCTCTCCGCTCAAGACCTGCTCCGGCGACAAGGGTCCGGGAAACTGACGCACCCCGAGTTGGGAGTGAATCTTGGCCGCGGTCTGGGGCATGAAGGGTTCGATCCAGCCGGTCACGATGCGCAGGCAGCGCACCAGGTCGAAGAGAATGGCCTTGGTCGCCTCGGGATCGGTCTTGACGAGCTTCCAGGGGGCTTTTTCATTGACGTGGGCGTTGAGGCGGCCGACAGCCTCCCAGATCAGTGCCAAAGCGCCGCAAAAGTCAAGGTCTTCCATGCGCGCCGTTATGGCCGGGCTCTTGTCCGCGAGCTCCCGCGCTAGGCTGGGGCCTTCTTCCGAGGCGCGGCGGGGCAGTTCGCCCGCGAGATAGCGGTCCACCATGTCCACGACCCGGTTGATGAGGTTTCCCAGGTCGTTGGCGAGCTCGGCGTTGTAGCGCTTGCGCAAGGATTCCCGGGAGAAATCTCCGTCGTTGCCGAAAGGCATTTCGCGCAGGAGAAAGTAGCGCAAGGCGTCGACGCCGAATTCCCGGGTAATGTCCCGGGGGTCGACGAAATTGCCGCGCGACTTGGACATCTTGGCGCCGTCGACCGTCCACCAGCCGTGGGCGAAGACGCTTTTGGGCAGAGGCAGTCCCAGGGCCAGGAGCATGGCCGGCCAGGTCACGGCGTGGAATCGATAAATTTCCTTGCCCACGATATGCACGTCGGCGGGCCAGATATCGAGGAAGTCCGGCGAACTCTTGGGGGCGGTGACGTAGTTGAGCAGCGCGTCGAACCATACATAAACCGTATGGGCCTGGTCGCCCGGCACGCCCACTCCCCATTTGACCTTGGTCCGGGAGACGGAGGTGTCCTGCAGGCCTCCCTCCACGAAGCGCAGAATCTCGTTGGCCCGGTGGGCCGGCCTGAGGAAATCCGGATTGCCCCGGTAATGCCTGAGCAGCGGCTCCTGATACTTGGAGAGGCGGAAAAAGTAGCTTTCCTCTTCGACCTGCTGGAGGGGTTTGCGGCATTCGGGGTTTGGGCACAGGCGCCGGCCTTTTTCATCCGGCGCGGTCTCGGTCTGCGTCCAATAGGTTTCATCCGAGACGCAATAGTAGCCCTGATAGCGGCCCTTATAGATGTCGCCGGATTGGAGGAGCTGCGCAAAGCATTCCTGGACGCGGGATTCATGCCGCCCTTCCGTGGTGCGGATGAAATCGTCGAAATGGATATCGAGATGCTTCCAGAGATCGCGGAATTGGGAGGAAATCCGGTCCGCGAAGGCCTGGGGAGACAGGCCGGCCTCGCGCGCGGCTTCCTCGATCTTGAGGCCGTGCTCGTCGGTGCCGGTGAGCAGGTGCACGGTCCTGGCCTTCGAGCGCATATGCCGCGCCAGGACGTCGGCCGCCACCGTGGTGTATGCATGGCCGATGTGCGGCGCCGCGTTGACATAGTAGAGCGGAGTCGTGATGTAATATTTTTTCATGGGGATGAGGCCGCCGCGGCCTCGGCTTCCAGGCAGGCCAAGGTCATGACGGTCCTGGGATCGGCGTTGGAGCGCAGGGCTTGGCGCAGCCGGACGAGCTCGCGCAGCGGACCCGAGACCTGGCGGAAAGGAAGCTCGCCCTTGAGGTGGCGGGTGCGCAGGTCCTGGGACAGGGCAAAGAGCGCCGTCTCGACCCGGGCCCGGGCCAGGAACGATTCCCGGGGCAGGCTTTCCGCGGCGATGACCGGAGCCAGAGGGCCCGCGGTGAGCGATTCGGGATAATCGCCGTCGGCCAGAGCCAGGGCCCGGCCGGCCGAGCCTTCGCAGAGACGGGCGAGGTCAACGGCGCGGGCGGGGTCGATGCCCAGGTCCTCGAGGATGCCACGCACCGTTTCTTCGCCCAAAGGAGAGAACATCACGCAAAAGCAGCGGGAGAGGACCGTGCGCGGCAGGCGCTCGCGCTGGGCGGTCACGAGCAGCCAAAGGGTGCGGGCATTGGGCTCCTCGAGGATTTTGAGAAGAGCGTTGGCCGCCTCGATTTCCAGAGTATGGGCGTCTTCCACGATCGCGATTTTCCAATGCCCCATCAAGGAGCGCAGCTCCATGTCCCGGCGCAAATGCCGGATCGTGTCCACGCGCAAAGTCTTTTGCCGCGCCGGATCGGCTTCTAGGAATTGGGCTTGGTAGCTTGCGTTGACCAGGGTCAGGTCCGGATGGTTGCGTTTGTCGACCGCGATGCAGTCGCGGCAGAAGCCGCAGGGCGGGTCCGCGGGAGCTTTGCGTTCGCGGCAGAGAATGGTCTTGGAGAATTCCATGGCCATAAGGGTTTTGCCCGTGCCCTCCATGCCGGAGAACACGATGGCCGACGGGATGCGGCCGGTGGCAAGGATTCCGGAGAGGACCTTGACGGCGCGGGCTTGGCCCTTTACTTGCCCAAAGGTCATGGGCGCAGCCGCTCCACGAGGCGGACGATATTCGCATGCACTTGGGCGACAGGCTGGCGGCCGTTGATGAGCGCGCAGCCGGGTTCGCGGCGGGCGAGCTTCCGGTAGCCCTCGCGCACCAGCTTGCGGAAACGCAGGGATTCGCGCTCCAGGCGATCGAGGCGGCGCGCCTGGTCGCGGATTGAGAATTCGGATTCGGGGATGTCCATGATGACGGTCAGGTCCGGGCGCAGCCCGCCGGTCGCGATGCGGTCGAGGATACGGATCATGGGCATGGAAAGCCCGCGGGCGTAGCCTTGGTAGGCCATGGTCGCCAGGCTATAACGCTCGGAAAGGACCCAGCGCCCGGCCGATAAAGCCGGCAGGATTTTCTCCCGCGTGTGCTGGGCCCGGGCCGCCTCATAGAGGAAAAGCTCGGCCAAGGGGTCCACGCGCCGGCGGGGGTCCAGCAGCAGCTTACGCACGGCTTCGGAAAGCCCCGTGCCTCCCGGCTCCCGCGTGAGCAGCAAGGCGACGCCCTGGCGCCGCAAATGTCGCGCCAGCAGCCCGGCTTGGGTCGACTTGCCGGATTTGTCAGGGCCTTCGAGGACGATGAAGCGGCCCTTCATGTTCACGACGAGATTCTAGCAAATCAAGGGGACTGGAAAAAGAAACCGCCGCCGGTTCCCGGGAACCGGCGGCGGTCGCGCAGGGCGTTTTTATGCGGCGTCGGCGCTTATGAGCATTCGGAGAAGCCGCAGTCATGGCAGGTCGGGCCCGAGCAGCCCGACTCGTAGGAAACGTTGGAGGAGTAGCACTTGGGACAATACTCCGCCTTGGGCAGGGACAGGCTCTCGATCTTGGACTTCTGCGCCGCGTCGTCTCCCTCAGTGATCCACCCCGTCTTTTTAAGATGCTGGCGCAGGGCCACGGAGATGGCGTGGGCCACGGAGTTGATGCGGTTCTCACCGAAGCCGACCGGTTTGTCGCCCTTGACGGAGTTTAGGTGCTTGACCACCTTGAGGGGATCTCCGCCCTCGGCGAAGTACTTGGAGAGCAGTATCCCCACCAACGAGGTCAGGGCCGATATCTCCGTGCCCAGGGGCGGGATGTTGGTGAAGACCTGGTAGGGGCCGCGCTCGTCGTAGTTGATGTGGATGTGCAGCGGGCCGTAGCCGGTCTTGATCTGGTAGTACTCCGAGGAAACCCCGAAGGCCGTCGACGGGTCGCGCCGCTTGGACTTGGACGGCGTTGAGGCCAGGTTGAGGACCTGTTGGGCCTTGGAGCCGTCGCGGTAGATGGTGATGCCCTTGCAGCCGAGTTCGTAAGCCAGGGTGTAGGCGTTGCGCACGTCGGCCACCGTGGCCGTGCTGGGCAGGTTGATGGTCTTGGAGACGCCGTTGTCTATGTGCTTTTGGAAGGCGGCCTGGATCTGGACGTGGAACTCCACGGAGACGTCGTGAGCCGTGGGAAACACGCGCTGGATGTCGGCCGGGATCTCGGAGATGCCGCGCACCGCCTTGTGGTTCTCGCTGATGCGGTTCCAGAGGTCCTTTTCCTTGAGGCCGAAGTAGCCGTGCTTTTCGGCCACTTCCTTAAAGAGCGGATTCACCTCGAAAAACACGTCCTTCTCCGAAGGCGCTTCGCCTTTCTTGATGGCTTCCAGGGCCTTGGCGTTGTAGCGCGTGTAGGCGATGGCGAAGAAGGGCTCGATTCCGCTGCCCTGGAGCCCCGCCGTGATGGCGATGGTGCCGGTCGGCGCGATCGTGGTGCGGGCGCAGTGGCGGGGGAGCCTGGTCTCGCCGCGGAAGTGGATGGAGTCCGGGTCGTAGATGGAATTCTTCCAGTTGGGGAAGACGCCGCGTTCCTTGGCCAGGGATTCCGAGGCGGCCAGGGCCGTGTCGTTGATGTAGCGCATGAGCTTGGTGGCGAATTCCAGCGAGGCCGGGGAGTCGAAGGGAATTCCCATCTTGACCAGGGTCTCGGCAAATCCCATGACGCCCAGGCCCACGCGGCGGTTGCCCTTGGCCATTCGCTCGATCTCCGGCAAGGGGTAGTTGTTGACCTCGATGACGTTGTCGAGGAAGCGTGTCGCGAGCTCGACGGCGGCGGCCAGACGCTTGTAGTTGAATGTCCCGCGCATGGTCTCGCCATCGACGAAGTTGGCGAGATTAAGCGAGCCCAAATTGCAGGGCTCCCAGGCCAGCAGCGGCTGCTCCCCGCAGGGGTTGGTGGCTTCGATCTGGCCCATGGCCGGGGTGGGGTTGGAGCTCGATTTATTGATGCGGTCGATGACGATGAAGCCCGGGTCGCCGGATTTCCAGGCGCATTCCACCATGAGGTCGAAGATTTCCTTGGCGCGCGCCCGGCCCGCGACTTCCTTGGTGCGGGGATTGATGAGGTCGTACTCGGAGTCCGCGGCCACTGCCTTCATGAATTTTTCGTCGATAGCGACCGACACGTTGAAGTTTTCCATGATGGCGGACTGGGACTTCATGGAGATGAAATCCTTGATCTCGGGATGGGTGTAATGCAATATGCCCATATTGGCGCCGCGCCGCGTGCCACCCTGCTTGACGACGTCGGTGAGCTTGTCGAAGAGCTGCATGAAGGAAAGGGCGCCCGAGGCCACCCCCTGGGTCTTCTTGACGATGTCGCCCTTGGGCCGCAGCTGGCTGAAGGCGAACCCCGTGCCCCCGCCGGATTTTTGGATGAGGGATTGCGCGGCCAGGGACTTGGTGATGGCCTCCATGGAATCGGGCACGGGCAGAACGTAGCAGGCGGAAAGCTGCTGCAGGTCGCGGCCAGCGTTCATGAGGGTCGGTGAATTGGGCAAAAAGTCCCATTGCGAAAGGGTCTCATAGAAGCGGTCCCGCCAGGCGTCGGCGAGCTTGCGGGCCTCGGGCACCGAGGCGTAGACGTTCTCAAGATTTTTCATGAGGCGGGTGAAATTGGCCTCGCGCAGGCTGGACTCGTTGAGGCCGTCATGGAAAAGGACCATACGCGCCGGCGCGGTCGCGGCCGGGGAGTGCGCGGGATGGGCGCTGTAGCGGACTCCGGTGAGAACCCCCCAATTCTCGGCCTCGGGATGCAGCAGGATTTCAGCCAAAGAGATGTTGTGCGCGACTCCGTCAAGCCAGGCTTCGACGGACGGGGCGTTGCGCAAATACTTGTCGTGGATGACCTTGAGCTGGTTCTCGGCGATCTCGATCTTGGGATGCTTTCGTGCGGCGTAATGGGCTTCGACGGCGGGCTTGTTCTTCAACGGAATCTCTCCTTGCGGCGGTAGTATTGATTGTAGTCTAACAGCAAGGTTCCGCGATGTCAAATTCTCCGACGAGGATGGGTCCCGGGACCGCCAAAACTATGAAATACATAATAAATGACATAAAACGGACTGCGATGATACTAAATGACCTATTTGCGCACTCCAAGTAAAAGAACGGTACTGTCTTGGAGAGACTTTATGTGCCGGCTTGCAGGGGCCCGGCGCGGACCGAATCAGGGTCGCGAGAATCGGGAGCGAGGGACTCTAGTCCATGGCGGGAGGCGGGGTCTGCCCCTGCATGAGGGCAAGAGCGCACGCCACGGCGGATATTAGGTCGATAACCTCCGCCATATGCAGAGGCTTGTTTAGGATGAGATTGAATCCGGCGTCGCGCAGGGCCGGCAGGCTCGTGGGATCGCCGGTCATCAGGATAAATTTGGTGCCGGGTAATTCGCGGCGCAAGACAAGACAGGCTTGCAGCCCGTCCGGCTTTCCCGGCATATGCAAGTCGCTGATGATCACGGGGGGCCGCAATAGCCGCGCGGCCTCGACGAGCTCTTGGCCGCAGGAACAAGACAGCGCATCCAGGCCGGCTCTGGAACAGAGGGCGCGGATAAGCCGGCATACGCCGGAATTGTCATCGGCGACCAGGGCTAGCATGACTTATATTGTAGCTCCCGGATCGGAAAAAATCAATACTATAGGGTTTTTAAATAAAGACCAATGGGTTCTGTTTAGTTCGGAGAAATCCTTATAAAATGAATCGATGCAGGATATATACCGCAAGGTCGGCATCGAGGTTCGGGCTCTGCGCGAGCAACTGGGTTGGACCCAAGAGAAACTCGGCGAGGTCTCCGGCCTGCATCCCTCCTTTATTGGTCAAATAGAACGAGGGGTCAAGAAGGCCAGCCTGCAAACCCTGGCTCGGTTGGCCGAGGCTCTGGGCGTGGCCGCGGGAGCGTTGTTGGATGAGGCTCACGGCGACCTGCCGAAAGTCTGGGAGGCCAGGATCGGGGCGCTTCTGCGCGATCAATCGCCGCAGAAAAGGGAAATACTTTATTCCACGTTGCGGCATCTCTCGCGGGAATTGCGGGGGGGAAAATAGCGGCGTCGATCCTATTGATATGCCTTTCTCGATTTGATATTATATTCTCCTTATGTACGCGATCATAGAAACCGGCGGTAGACAGTTTTGGGCGGTGCCTGGCGAGACTATCCGGGTGGAGAAGCTTGAGGCCGAGCCCGGCAAGGAGCTGACGTTCAAGGCGATTTGGGCCGTGGGCGACTCCGCGCAGGGACAGGATCCTGCCACGTCGCGCAACGCTCAGGTCACGGCGGAGGTCGTGGGGCAATGCCGCGGCCCGAAGATCATCGTCTTTAAGAGGCGGACCAAGAAGGCCTATAGGAAAACGCGGGGCCACCGCCAGAGCTACACCGACATCCGCATCAAAACCATTTCCATCAACTGACATGGCACACACTAAAGCGCAGGGCTCTTCCAGCAACGGACGCGACAGCAACGGTCAGCGTCTCGGCGTGAAGCGCTACGGCGGCCAGCGCGTGCTCGCGGGCATGGTGATCGTTCGCCAGCGCGGCACGAAGTTTCTTCCCGGTCTCAATGTGGGCCGCGGCAAGGATGACACCCTTTTCGCCAAGGCTTCCGGCGTGGTCACGTTCGAGTGGGCGCGCAAGGACAAGAAGCGCATCAGCGTCTTGCCGGCCTCTGCCTAGCCTGAGCCGTTTTCAGCCGTCCCGCAGCTCCAGCCGGACCGCAGGACTGCGTCCCGGGCAAACATCATGGATTTCATAGACAAGATTCGTATTTTCGTCGCCGGGGGCGCGGGCGGCAACGGCTGCTTGTCTTTTCATCGCGAGAAATTCATCGAGTTCGGCGGCCCCAACGGCGGCGATGGCGGACGCGGCGGAGACGTTTGGCTCGAAGCCGACCAACACCGCACCACTCTGCTGGACCTCTCCCGCCGTCCGCATATCCGCGGCCGGGACGGTTGCGCCGGCAAGGGCGACGCCAAGACCGGCGAATCCGGCCAGGAGACGGTGATCTATGTGCCGGCTGGGACGGTCGTCTATAAAGGAGAAAGGCTTCTGGCCGACTTGGCCGCCCCGGGCCAGAGGGTCCTCGCCGCGGCCGGAGGCCGCGGGGGACGCGGAAATCTTTCGTTCAAGACCCAGCATCGCACGGCTCCGCGTCTCTGCGAAAAGGGCGAGCCGGGCGAGAAAGCGACATTGACCGTGGAGCTTAAGCTTTTGGCGGACGTGGGCTTCGTGGGCTTCCCTAACGCGGGCAAGTCCAGCCTGCTGGCCCGGCTTTCCAACGCGCGGCCCAAGGTCGCGGACTATCCATTCACCACGCTCTCTCCCAACCTCGGCGTCGTGGAGCATAAGGGCGAGAGCTTCGTGGCCGCGGACATTCCCGGCCTTATCGCGGGCGCCCATGCGGGCAAGGGGTTGGGCACGGATTTCCTGAGGCACATCGAGAGGACGCGGGTCATCGTGCATCTTGTCGATCCCGCGGGCTACGGCGGCCGCGATCCGGCGGCCGGCATCAAGGATATCGAGTCCGAACTCAAATCATTCTCCCCGCAGCTGTTGTCCAAGCCTCGCGTCCTGGCCGTCAACAAGATGGACTTGCCCGGTTCCCGGGAGGTCTTCAAACGCATCCGGGCCCGCTATCCCCGCAGAGCCTTCGCCATATCGGCCGCGACCGGAGAGGGCGTGGGCGCGCTTCTGGACCGTCTGATCCTGGAACTGTCCCGCCGGCCTCCCGTTCCCCTGGTCTTCGGGTCGGCGCAGGACGAAAGCCGCGCCGTGCGCGTGGATGCCGGTTTTCAGGTCCGATCCTTGGGCGGCGGACGTTTTGAATTGGATGGGCGTTTCGTCCGGCGGGCCGCGGCCATGCTGGAGGCCAGCCTGCCGGAGGCCGTGGAGCGCTTTCAGCAGGCTCTCAAGCGCATCGGCGTGGATCGGGCGCTTAAGCATGCCGGCATCAAGGATGGAGACTTGGTGCGTTGCGGAGAATTCGAATTCGAGTGGTCCGACGCCGCGCGCCGGCCGTTGCCCAGGCTCAAGCGCGATCGCCGCACGCGCATCGGGGTGGGAAAAAAATGACCCCGCAAGAATCCGCCGACGCCCGGGTTTTTTCCCCGGGGGACATCCCCGGGGCTTACGCCTTTTGCGGCCGCGTCGCCGGCAGGCAGTATGGAAATTTTCCGGTCGCCTCGAGGCTTGTGTCCCGGCGCCTGCGGCCGCATATGGATGCCTTGTGCGCTTTTGTCGTCGTGGTGAGGGATTTCGCCACGGCCCGTGAATTTGAGGGCGTTCGCCGGGAGCGGCTCCTGGATTGGCGCCGCCAGCTGGGAGGCGGGCAGGCGGCGCAGCCCGTGCTGTTGGCTTTGGGCGAGACGCTGCGGACCCTGCGGCTGCCGGTCGAGCTTTGCGATGAGATGATCGGCGCCGCTTTGCAGGACATCGAGAAGACCCGCTACGCTACCTACGAAGAACTCCAGGATTATTGCCGGCGCTGCGCCAATCCCGGGGGCCGGCTGGTGCTGATGATGCACGGATATCGCGATGAGGGGCTGTTTCGCTTCTGCGACGCGCTGTGCACCGGGCTGAGGCTGGCCGGTTTTTGGCAGGACCTCTCCTCGGACTTGAGCCGGGATCGCATCTATATCCCGGAAGAGGATTTCCGCGCCCATGGCTACTCGGAGGCCGACCTGCGCATGGGCGTATGCAACGAGCGCTTCCGGGAGCTGATGAAGTTCCAGGTCAACCGCGCGCGCGCCCTCTTGGAGCAAGCCCGGCCTTTGCCGGGCAAGCTGCGCTGGCCTCTTTCCTGGGAGGCGCGAGTGACTTGGTACGGCGGGCGGGAGGTCTTGCGCCAGATACGCAAGCTCGGCTTCGATACCATGGCGCGAAGGCCGGTCCTGCAGCGGTGGGATTGGCTGCCCCTGATTCTGCGCACAGTGCTGCAACCGTGAGCCCCGAGCCGATCGCCTTATCCGCGGACGAAGAACAGCTGTTCTTCAAAGACAACGGGCCGGTCGTCGCGCACAAGGGGTCGAACTTCGCCTTGGCTTTTCTGTTCCTGCCTCGCGGCAAGCGCGAAGCCCTCGGCGCGGTCTATGCCTACTGCCGGCATATCGACGATATCGTGGACTCCGGGCGGCTCGGCCCGGCCGAGGCGCGCCGCATGCTGGATTTTTGGCGCGCGGAGGTGGAGCGGCTTTATCTCGGCGCCCCCACGCATGTCCTCTCACGCGATCTGCTGCCCCATGTGCAGGCTTTCCGCCTGCCGAAAGAGGCGTTTCTTGACATGATTCGCGGCTGCGCCATGGACCTGGAGCGCGCGCGCTATGAGACGCCCGAAAGCCTGGAGAGCTACATGCAGGGCGTGGCTTCCTCGGTCGGCGTGCTTTGCGTCGAGATATTCGGCTACAGCCATAGCCCTCCCGACCGGATGCGGCGGTTCGCCGATCTTTTTGGCTATGCTTTCCAGCTGACCAACATTATTCGCGACGTGGGCGCGGACCTGGAACTGGGACGCATCTATATCCCGGCCAGCGATATGAAAGCGTCGGGCTACACGGAGCAGGCTCTGCTGCGGCGCGAACCCAACGAGGCCTTTGCCCGCCTCATGGGAATTCTCTACCAAAGGGCCAAGGGCTATTATCGGCAGGCGCGCGCCTGCGCGGATGTTCGCGACCGGCCGGCTTTGCTGCCTGCTGAAATCATGGCGCATGTCTATGAGGGGCTTCTTGAGGATATCCGGGCGGGAGGCTTTCGGGTCCTGTTCCATAGACAGCGCCTGTCTGCTTGGCGCAAGACGTTGCTGGCGGCAAAAGCCTGGTTTTATTGTCATGGATTCTAGCTCCGTCGGGGACTTGCCGGGTTATAGGCCGTCATATTAAGGAGGGCGTCAGCGCATGCTTAAATCCGATAAATGGATTCGGAAAATGTGCCTGGAGCACAAGATGATAGAGCCTTTCGTGGAGCGACAGGAGGGCCGTGGCCGCATTTCCTACGGGTTGTCTTCTTACGGTTACGACATCCGATTGGCCGACGAGTACCGCATCTTCACCAACGTGCGCGGCGCCGTGGTGGATCCAAAGGCCTTTGATCCGGCTTCTTTCGTCGACCACAAGGGGCCCTATTGCATGATCCCGCCCAATTCCTTCGCCCTGGCGCGTTCCGTCGAGAATTTCCGCATCCCGCGGCAAGCCCTGGCGATCTGCCTGGGCAAGAGCACCTATGCGCGCTGCGGCATCATCGTCAACGTGACTCCCTTGGAGCCCTGCTGGACCGGGCATCTGACCATCGAGATATCAAACACCACGCCTTTGCCGGCCAAGGTCTATTCCGGCGAGGGCATCGCTCAGCTCCTGTTTCTGGGCGGCGACGAGGTTTGCGCGACCAGCTACGCGGACCGCAAGGGCAAGTACCAGAGCCAGGTCGGAATCGTCCTGCCGCGCGTGCTGCCCGGCGCGTCGAAGCGGGTCAGGCAAGGCGCGTGATCGTTTCCGCGTCATTGGCTTGCGCATGGCTTCTGGGCGTCGCGCTGGAGGCCGCCGTGCCCATGCAATCCCATAAGGCCCCGGCCGAGAGCCTGGCTCAAGAGCCGGCCGTGGTTGGCGACGAACGCCGCGAGACCCTGGCCGAGATGTGGCAGCGGGGCATTCTCGCCGTGGACATGAATCAATGGAGTCCGGCGGATATGGGCTTACTGCGGCGCATGCGCCGGGCCGAGGCCGCAGGCGCCTTTGGCTTGTTGCGCCAGCGCTTCCACACTTTAAAGGGCTTCGCGGTCCAGGAGCCGCTTTCCGGCAAGCGCCCGGCCCGTGTGCGTCTGACCCGGGCGGGCTTTGACAAATATCTGCTCGTCAAATCCCAGGACGCTCTGCGCTATTTCGAGTCCAAGGGCGTGGACGTCAAGTGGGCTTATGGGCTCACCGACATGCAGGGCCGGGCCCTTTTTGACAAGGGCCGGGGCCTGCTGACCGAGGCCGGAGAAGAGCTCTACGGCCGGGCGTCCCAGAATCTGCCCACTTTCTGGAAGACGCGCGCCGGCGAAGTCATGGGCAACAGGCGCCCGCCGTGAGGGGGTCAGGTCTTGAAATTTGACATATTTGACAAATTGCGTCAAATGTCAAATTTCAAGACCTGACCCCCTCAGTTTTTTCTTGTGCCGGGCTTTGAATTTATGTAAGATTTATTATTATGTCTCAGAAGACAACTCTTTACAGTCCCAGACAGGCGCCTCTTGAGAGGCGCTGGCACTATCTTGACGCGGACGGCCAGGTCTTGGGCCGCATGGCCACCAAGGCCGCGACCTTGCTGCGCGGCAAGCACAAGCCGAGATATACCGCCTTCGTCGACTGCGGAGACTTCGTCGTCATCACCAACGCGGCGCGCGTGCGGCTGACCGGCGACAAGATCAACAGCAAGTTCTATTTCAGCCATTCCGGCTGGGCCGGCGGGGCCAAGACCACCCCGGTCAAAAGACAGCTGGAGAAAGATCCGCGCAAGGTGGTGTACCTCGCCGTCAAGCGCATGATCCGCAACAACCGCCTGCGCAGCCGGCAGATGTCGCGCCTGAAGATATTTCCCGGCGCGCAGACCCTGGGCGTTCCGCGCCCGGCTAAGACGGCAAAGGTAACCCCATCATGAAAAACGACAACCAGATCTGGGCTACGGGCCGTCGCAAGACCGCCGTGGCCCAAGTGCGCCTCGTGCCCAACGGCGCGGGAAAGGTGACGGTCAACGCCAAGCCGGCGGACGAATATTTTCGCGGCCAGGAGCATCGCCTGCGCAACGTGCTGGCTCCCATCGGCCTCGTGGAGAGCGCCAAGCAGTTCGACTTCGTGGTCAAGATCATCGGCGGAGGGCTGACCGGTCAGGCCGAGGCGGCCCGCCACGCCATCGCGCGCGCTTTGGTCAAGCTCGACGAAAAGAACAAGAAGCCCATGCGGGCCAACGGTTTCCTCACGCGCGATCCGCGCATGGTCGAACGCAAGAAGTCGGGCCAGCCCAAGGCGCGCAAGCGGTTCCAGTACTCCAAGCGTTAAGCGTCGAGCGTTTTTTATGGCGCTGGACACCGGGGGGCTAACGCCCCCCGGCGTTATTATGGGAGCCATGAGCCAAAAGGAGAAGATCCGGATCCGGGGCTTGGCGCGCATCGCGGGCTCGGTCTTTGGCGCGTGGGGCTCGGTCGTCACCGTAAAATCGTTCTACGACCTTTTTGTGGGCGAGCCCGAGGCCAACCTCTACGCTCCCGAGAAATGGGCCTTCGTAACCCGCCAGGAGTGGCTGCGCTATGCCGGCTTCGAGCTCGCCTACGGACTGGCGCTCCTGGCCCTGGCGTGGTTCGCTTGGAGCTATTCCAGATTCCTGCCCGAGATCATGGAGCGCTCCCGCCAGGAGCCGGAGTTCAAGCTTTTCGACTGAGCATTCATCGCCCTGCCTATGTGTGGGATTTGCGGACAATTCAACATCGACAATGGTCCGGTGGACCGGGAGGCCGTGCGCCGCATGCGCGCCCGTCTCGCGCATCGCGGGCCGGACGACGAGGGCGAGCTTTATGACGGCCCGGCCGGCCTGGGTTTTAGGCGGCTTTCCATTTTGGACCTCGACAACGGCCACCAGCCCATGGTCACGCAGGATGGCCGCTATGCCATCGCCTTTAACGGCGAGATATACAACCATCCGGCCTTGCGCCGGGAGCTCGAGGGCAAGGGCGCGCGCTTTAGAACCAGGTCCGACACGGAGACGATTCTGGAGCTTTTCGCCCGCGAGGGCGCGCAAGCCCTGGCGCGGCTAAGCGGCATGTTCGCCCTGGCGCTTTGGGATCGGCAACAGCGGCGGCTGACCTTGGCGCGCGATCCCATGGGCGTCAAGCCTCTCTATTACCGTTTCGACGGCAAGTCCTTGGCCTTTGCCTCTGAACTGCGCGCGATCATGGCCTGGCAACAGGGCTGGGCCCTGGACCCGGCCGGGGTACTGGACTATCTGGCTTACGGAAAGGTGCACACCCCCCGCACGGTATTGCGGGACGTGCTCAAATTGCCGCCCGCGACCGCCCTGGAGCTTGATGCCAAGGGCCTGCGGCTTCATACTTATTGGCGGCTGCCGCGCCATCGCGGCGGGCGACCGGCGCCATTGTCCGAGTGCGTGGATCAGCTCGACCGGCTCCTCCAGGACGCCGTGCGGGACAACTGCCTAAGCGACGTGCCGGTGGGCGCCTTTTTGAGCGGGGGCGTGGATTCGGCCTTGGTGGCCGCGCTCATGGCCCGGCAGGCGGGGCCGGGCCGCGTGCAGACCTTTTCCGTGGGATTTTCCGGCGGGGAGCCGGGTCTCGACGAATCCTCCTACGCCCGGATCGCGGCGCGCCACGCGGGCACTGAGCACCACGAGCTGCTTCTGCCCGCCAATGTCCTCGAGCAGTTGGCCGGCGCCGTGGACCTCTTGGACGAGCCCATCGCGGATTCCGCCATCCTGCCCACTTTTCTTCTGGCCCGGTTCGCGCGTCAGCGCGTCAAGGTCGTGCTCACCGGCGAGGGCGCCGACGAGCTCTTCGCCGGATATGACCGCTACAAGGCCGCCTGGGTCAACGAGGGGCTGCAGGGCCTTC
The DNA here is from genome assembly GCA_003452935.1 of Elusimicrobiota bacterium. Classification (GTDB taxonomy): domain Bacteria; phylum Elusimicrobiota; class Elusimicrobia; order UBA1565; family UBA9628; genus UBA9628. The sequence continues at coordinate 31,251 of DMMY01000011.1, read as the reverse complement.
CGGCTTGGGGCCGGAAAATGGCCGCTCCCTTGGCGCGGCGGCTGGGCAAGGGCGCGGTTTTCGAGCGCCTGCCCATCGACGATGCCCGGCAATGGGCCCAGGCCACGGCCTCGTCTGCTCCCGAGGATTTGCGCGCGGTGCTAAGCCCCGACTTCTGGGAAGCTTCGCGGCATATCGACGCCTTGGAGTGGCTCAAGGATTTCGAAGGGATGGATCATCTCAACGACGCCCTGGCTTTCGATCTTAAGACCGTTCTGTGCGACTCCCTGCTCATGAAGGTGGACAAGTCGACCATGATGGCTTCCTTGGAGGCGCGCGTGCCGTTTCTCGACAAGGCCGTAGTGGAGTTCGCCGCCGGCCTGCCCTCGTCTTTCAAGATCCGGCTCTTCAAGGGCAAGTATCTTCTGCGGCTGGTGGCGCGGCGCTATTTGCCTGAGTCCATCGTGTGGCGGCGCAAGCACGGTTTCATCGTGCCTTGGGAAGCTTGGGTTCGCGACGCGGGCAATAGGCCGCTTCAGGAACTCTTGGCGGATTCCGCTTTCGCGGGGTGCGGCATCTTCGATATGTCCAACCTCAAGGCTTTTCATCAAGAACTCGTGCGGGGCAGCCGCGAGATCGAAGCCGGACTTTTCTTTCGCATCGCGGTCTTCGGGCTTTGGCTCAAATCCCTGGACCGCGAGCGGCAGGCGGCTCTGTGACGCATTTCCTGGATTCATTGCTGCTCTGGTGGCACCGGCTGCAGACGCGGCGCAAGATGGACCGCGTCTTCGGCCGGAGGGAAGACCCTTTCAGCTACCGACGATCCTCGTATGAGCAGGCGCGTCTGGACGCCATGGCCGAGGTTGTCTCCGGCCGCCAATGGCGGAGCGCGCTGGAGGTCGGCTGCGCCGAAGGGGATTTTACCGAAAGGCTTTGTGAAGCGGCGGAGAGGGTCACGGCCTTGGACATCTCGCCCGTGGCCTTGGCGCGGGCGCGGCGGCGCCTCTCCGGGGCCGCCGTGGAGTTCGTAGAGGCGGATATGCGGCAGTGGTCGCCCCCCGCGGGCATGCGTTATGAACTGATGATCCTGGCCGATGTCCTCTACTATCTTGACAAACCCATGGTGCGGCCGCGATTCGAACGCCTGTTCCAGGAGCTGGCCGGCTGGCTTGAGCCCGGAGGCAGATTGCTATTGGCCCACGGCTTTGCCGGAGATTTGGAGCGCGCCCATAGGCGCGGGTTTCGCGAGCGGTTCGAGCGGCTGGGCCTGAGACTCATTAAGGAAGAGGTTGTCGGCGCCGGCCTTTCCGCCGGCCCGGTCGCCTGCCTTGTCTCGGTGTTGGATAAGTGAGTTGATATTTTTGCAAATGCCCCCCATACTTATTTAGGCTAGGAGATTATGCACATGCGACGTTTATTCATCCCGCTCTGCTTATTCATGGCCGTGTCCATGATCCCCGCGAGCATTCATGGACAACGCGTCAAAATCAATTGCAGCCAAGCCGTCAGGCACACCATGTCCGCCGTGCCCCAATCCTGGCGGCAACCCATCAGCCGTTTCCTCAATTCGCCGGACATGAGTGCCGCTCAACTGGATAAAGCCCTGCGCGCTCTTAGTGAACAATTACCTCTGCAAAAGCCTTCAGCGGTCCAGGCGCAACCTGCTTGGAAAGAGGCGCCAAGCCTGGAAGAACAAACTCCCGCGCTGACAGCTCAAAAACTCAGCGAACTCAGCCTCGTGCTCGCTCCATACAAGGAAATAGAGTGCGCGCAACTCATGGCCGCGGCCGAAGAGGCCCGGGCTATATTGACGCCGGAGAAGCGCAGAGACTTGAATTTATTGCTCCAGCGCACGGCCCAGGCTTTGGGCTTATTCATGGAAATTTCCAGCCCTGTCTCGGGCGCCGAGCCAGGTATCGGGAAATGGAGCCAAGAATGGCGTCTTCAGAAAATCCCTGCAGATAAAGCGCCCAAAGCCGCTGCATTGTCAGCCATCGTGCCGGCTCCCGAGGCCGGCTCCTCGAATGAAGAACCGGCCTACTATCGCGTCTTGGGACTCACGCGCCAAGCTTCCCCGGATCAGGTTAAGTCCGCATTCAGGAGGCTGGTCAAAAAATATCATCCTGACAACAATAAAAACTCTCGCGAACAGGAATCCCTCTATAGGGATATCGTCGAGGCTTATTCTGTCCTTCGAGATCCGGAACTCAGGGCAGCCTACGACAGAGGCGAACAACCTGCTCCAAAGACGCGCGAACCTGAAGAATACGTTTCGGCTGATGATCCGTTTGTCGAACGCTTTGACCTCCGTACGGATGTGAGGCATGCTTATAATCATGTCATGCCCGCCATCCTCACCAAGGACAGAAAAGTTATTCTGGATGCTTTTGTGCAGGAACAAGAACGCCTCTATGCCCAGAAGCAGCCGGACGAAATTCTGCGGCATCATCGCCAAAGCGTGGTCTCGCCTGATAAGGCCCTTAATGACTTGACGGACAAGGTATTTTTTTCTCTCATCGGCGAGCATGCGAAAAATCCTCTCACGCAGTCGATTGCTGATCAGGTTCTAGAGGGGATTTGGCTGGAATACGGGACTGAAAAGCTTGAAATGATCTTAAGCAAAAACCATTATTTGTTTCGCCTGGGGAGAGACGAAAAAGAGATGCCGATTCTGTATCCCAACGCGATCACGCGAATACTTTCATCTCTTGCGGCTGATGGCTTCGACGAGAATGTCAACGGGCGCGCTGTTATCCGGCATTTCATGACCACCCATGCCATACGCGATTATCCCGCATTCTATGAGAAAATCGCGCAAGCCAACCCCGTGCTGTGGCGTGCCGTGGCGTTTCAGCGCCATCGTCTGATCTCAGGAACCGATACCATCGGGATGCACGACGGAGAGGATATCTCGACACAAGTGCAGCTTTTTATCAAAATGCTTAAAACCCGCGGCGCAGAGGTCGACGCGGAGAGAATCAGGATGATCCGTTCCCTGATGTTCCCTAGTTATCGCAGTAACGAATTGTTGAGCTACGCGGAATTGATCGAGCAGATACTGCGCATCAAGGATTTTTCCTCTTTTGAGTTGAGATCATTCACGTTCAGGGTGATGCCGGAGAGTGGATCGACAAGAAAAATGATCCTCGATCGCTTGTTCGGCTCCGTGATCAAGCAGGCTCCCGATATGCTTTTGCGCGAAATGCAAGAATTTGAGCGTTTCCTGGAAACTGACGACCGCCGCCGCCGGTTCCGCGAAGCGGCGTCGTATTTGGATCCATACTATGCGCAGGTCCGCCGCCAGTTGGGCCGCGGGGACTCCCAAGACCTTCACCGCCTGAGCTCTTTAGCCGACAAGCCGTAAAACAGCGGCGTGTTGCGGTTTTTAATCCTTCCGGCCCCCGCGAGAAGGCCCAAATTCGGGAAAGACGCCGGGAAATTAAGGTACAATCCTCTTCGATGGTGTGGCGCCGCAGCCCGGTTCCCGAGGCCTTGCTCGGGCAAGCTCAAGCTTGCGTCTTGGTCGCGGCCCGGACGGCGAGCTTTTTCCAGGCGCCGACCGCGGCTAACGCTTTTTCCGTGCACGAAGCGCGCCTCGCGGCCCGACGCCTGCGCGAGCGGACGCAGGCCGCCTTGAAGGGCCTCTGCCGTGATTGGCAGACGCTTTCGCGTCTGTTCGACGCGGCCGCGCAGCAGGCGGCGGCGGGCGCGGCCGAAGGATATCGTTTCAATATCTCGGCTGCGGGAGGGTGGGCCGCCATGGCGGGGGGGCTGCGCGACGCGACCCGGGATTTGGCCGAGGCCCTGGCCGCCGTGCAGGACGGCCGGCGCTGCGAGGCCTTGATCGTGACGGCAAAGCGCCGGGCCGCCGAGGTTGAGAGGCTGCGGCGCGGCGCGCGGACCCAGGCATTGAACGAACCGAACGTCGTCGTGGAACTCAAGGAGCGCACCGTGCTGCGCCGTTTATCCCAGTCGGCCGAGGCTTGCCAGCAGGCGGCGGACTGCATGGCCGAGGTCTTGGAGGCTCGCGCATGAACAGGCGGATTTTTTTGGCGGTGCTGGGCGGCTTGGCCCTGTTGGCGGTTTTTCCGGCCGAGGCCGCCAATATCCGTCTGACCGTACTGCATACCAACGATATCCACGGTTGGATCATGCCTCGGCCCGCGGCGTTCTATGAGAAAGATCCGAAGCGGCCCATCGGCGGAGCCGCGGTCCTGGCGGCTTATTTCAGGAAGATCCAAGGTCCCAAGCTCCTGGTCGACGCGGGCGATTGGTTTCTCAGCACCCCGGAGGGGGCCATACGCCAAGGGGAGGGCGTAGTCGAAGTTTTCAATGCCGTGGGATATAGCGCTCTCGCGGTGGGTAATCATGAGTTCGATTACGGCAAGAAACAGCTTTCGCGGCTGATCCGAACCTCGCGAGCTCCGATCCTGAGCGCCAATATCTATCGCATGGACGGTCAGCGAGATCCTGATTTCAGGCCTTGGATCGTCACGGAGATCGGGGGGGTCAGGGTCGGTCTTTTCGGCCTGATCACCGACAGGATGAATCGGCTTTCATTTTTGGAGAATATCGAGGGATTGGCGTTTCGCCGTCCCATAGACGAGGCCAAGGCGGCCGTGGCGGCTCTGCGCCGGCAGGGCGCCACGGTGATCATCGCGCTTTCCCATCTTGGCCTGGAAGAAGCGAAAGGGCCTTATTTTGAAGGCGACCAGTCCTTGTCGGCGCGGGTCGATGGCATCGATCTTATTGTCGGGGGCCATAGCCATACGGCGCTCAAGGAGCCCATCCGCGACGCCACGCATGGGACGCTCATCGTGCAGGCCGGCTCGGAGATGAGCCGGGTCGGCGAGGTCGAGCTCGAGATTGATCCCGAGACCAAGAAGGTCGTCAAATCCGCGGGCCGGCTCGTGGATCTTTGGGTCGACGAGATCGGCTCGGACCCTGGGGTGGAAAAGGCGGTGGAGAAGCTGACGCAAGAGGTCGGTCATATCTATGACGTGGTCATCGCGACCGCGGCCGCGGCCTTGACCCGCAATAAGGACGGCGAGTCCAGCCTGGGCGACTGGATGACGGATTGCGAGCGGTCCTGGGCGAAAACGGACCTCGCGCTTCAAAACGGCGGCGGCATCCGTGCTGATATCGCCGCAGGTCCGGTGACCCTGCGCCATATTTTCGACGTTATGCCTTTTGATAATCATGTGGCCAAATTGGCCCTAAAGGGGAGAGATGTGCGCGCCATGCTGGATCACGGCGTGGGAATGGCACGCATGGCGCAGATTTCCGGGGCTGAAGTGACCTACCGCCGCAAGGCTTCCCCGGGAAAACGAGTAGCCTCAATCACCGTCAAAGGCAAGCCGCTTGCAGATGATGCTTCCTATACCGTGGCGACCGTCGACTTTCTGGCCCAGGGGGGGGACGGCTATACCGTTTTTGAATTTTCCCAGTCCAAAGAATTTACCAAGACGCTGCTGCGGGATGTATTGAAACTTTGCGCTCAGAAAGAGTCGCTCATCAGGCCGCCGGCCGCCGGCCGCCTGGTTTCTCTGGGGGATTGATATGGTCTTGAAGAATGTCCGTGAAAAAACCCACGCCGCGTGGACCACGACCAAGAAGATACTGGCTCTTATGAGCGTCTGGGGGCTGGTTTATAGTTTAACCACGATCACCAGGCTGGGGGTGGCGTTTGAATACGACGATACTTTGGTTTTCTCCACGCCCGCCTATGTCAAGGCTTTCGCCAGCGTCCAACAGCCTTTTTCTCCGCAGTTTTGGTCCGTGGTGAACAAGTCCTACGATATAGAGAAGCCTAAACTCCTGCCTCTTTCCCTGGCTTGGATTTTCCGGCTGTTCGGCTTCAAGGTGGCGATCATCGCCAACCGCCCTTCCACGGATGGCGACGGATTGCGCAAGGAATGGCGCCGCTTGACGCCTAAGACCCTGTTCTGCTTTGCCGGCGACCGGGGCGACCCAAGGCTTTTTCTGGAAAAGGGTAACTACGTGCTTTTCTTTGGCGACAGCGACAGCGGCATTGTCGAGGCGCGCAAGGCCGGGGTTTATCCCATACGCGTCAAAAGGAGCCGAAAATCATTTAGGAAAGAAGAAGATTATCGTCCCGGCACATTTGGCGAGCTGGTCCTGCCTTGGTCCCAGTATTGACGCTTGGGCAGAGATTGACTTTTTAAATTAATTCTAATAACATAGATCGGTAGATAAGATGTGGCCAAAATGGCCACACAAAGGAGCCCCGCGTCATGTCTTTCCCGACTCGCCGACCATTAATAGCCGGAAACTGGAAAATGCACCTCAACCTTGCGCAGTCCATGGACCTTGCCAAAGCGGTCCGCGACGGCGCCAAGAACGCGACGGCCGAGGTCGCGATCTGCGTTCCTTTTACCGCGATTTCTGTCGTGGCCGACATCCTCAAGAGCAGTCCCGTAAAATTGGGAGCCCAGGATCTGTATTGGGAGTCGCAGGGCGCCTATACCGGGGAAATATCGGCTGCGCAATTGGCGGATGCCGGATGCGCCATGGTCATCATCGGCCACAGCGAGCGGCGCCGGCTCTTTAACGATACGGACGAGGCCATCAATAAGAAACTCAAGGCCGCCCTGGCCGCCAAGCTCATCCCCATCGTATGCGTGGGCGAGACCCTGGAGGAAAGGCAATCCGACCAGACTTTCCGGGTCTTGGAAACGCAGCTCAGCGGCGCCTTGAAAGGCTTTGCTCCATCGGACCTGGCGCCTTTGGTGGTGGCCTACGAGCCGGTCTGGGCCATCGGCACCGGAGTGACCGCCACGCCGGCCCAGGCCCAGGAGGCGCACGCCTTCTTGCGCCAGCAGGCCGCCAAGCTTTATGGAAACGGTTTCGCGGCGGGTCTGCGCATCCTCTACGGCGGCTCCGTGACCGCGGAGAACGTGGACGCGCTCATGGCCCAGACGGACCTTGACGGCGCGCTCGTCGGAGGGGCCAGCCTAAAAGCTCCGGCCTTCCTGCGCATCGTGCTTTTTCAAGCTTCCACCCGAGTGTCCTAGGCCGGGACATGGAACACGCCGAGCTGGTCAACGAACTGGCTGCCCGGATATCCAAACGGCTCGAGCGTTCCAAGATCGCCGTTCCTATCGGGGTATCCAATCGCCACGCCCATGTCACGGCGGAGCATTTCGCGGCGCTCTTCGGCCCGGGCGCCGTGCTTTCGCGCTCGCGCGACCTCAGGCAGCCCGGACAATACGCGGCCAAGGAAAGGATCGACATCTCCGGCCCCAAGGGGGTCGTTGGCGGGGTGCGGCTCTTGGGTCCGTTTCGGGCCAAGACCCAGATTGAAATCTCGCTGACCGACGCCGTGGTCTTGGGGCTCAAGCCCCCGGTGCGGGAATCCGGCGACTTGGCCGGTTCCGCGGCCCTGAGGCTCATCGGCCCTTGCGGGAGCGTCTCCGTATCGGAGGGGCTCATCGTTTCCCGGCGGCACCTGCACTGCTCGACGGCCGAGGCCGCGGCCCTGGGTTTGGTCAACGGCGAGGTCGTGCGGGTGCGCGCGGGCGCGGTCGGCGGCCGGGCGACGGTCTTTGAGGGCGCGGTTGTGCGGGTGTCGAATGAATTCCGTCTGGAATTGCATCTGGATAATGACGAGGCCAATGCCGCGGGCGTTCAAACCGGCGAGATGGCGTGCATCGTCTAAGGACGTCAATTGAGGAGGGCAAAATGAACGCATTGGGAATGATCGAAACGCGGGGACTGGTGGCCTGCGTCGAGGCGGCGGATGCCGCGGTCAAGGCCGCGGACGTGAAGCTGGTCGGCTATGAGAAGGTCGGGACCGGCCTGGTCACTGTGCTCTTCCGCGGCGAGGTCGCGGCCTGCAAAGCCGCCTGTGATTCCGGAGCCGCCGCGGCGCAGAAGGTGGGCGAGCTCGTGGCCTGCCACGTGATCCCGCAGCCGCACCCGGATCTTGAAGGCAAGCTCCCCATTTCATTGGCCGAGAACCTCGCCCGCCGCAAGTAAGGCAACGGTCATGGCGCCAAGACAGATGGTTTGGGGGCGTCGGCGCGTTCGCGCCGGCGCGGCCGCGTGATTTTCGCGCGCGTCACGGGCAGCGTCGTCTGCACCCAGAAAGACGAGAAGCTCGTGGGCTGCAAGCTGCTGTTGGTGCAGCCCGTTGATCCGGGAGGCGCGGACAGGGGCAATCCGCTCGTGGCCGTGGACGCGGTGGGGGCCGGTTCGGGAGAGCTGGTGCTGCTGGTGCAGGGTTCAAGCGCCCGGCAGACCTCGCGGACCCAGGGCAATCCCGTAGACGCGGTCATCTTCGCCATCGTGGATACGGTGGAGCAGGGCGGCAAGATACTGTTTCGGAAATCAGAGCAACGGGTCTAGTCGGACCTTGCGGGGGCGAGAAAGCATATGCAGGCTGAAGAGATAGCACGCGTGGTCGCCGACGTGCTGCGGCGTATCGACGCCCGGGACGGGCTGGAGCTGGGCGCGCCGGCCAATAGCGGCGCCGCCGCGGCGCGGCCCGGGGACGTGGTTTGCGGCTCGGTGGATGAGGCCGTGGCTCGGGCGAGCCGGGCTCAGCGGATATTCCAGAATCAGGGCTTGGAGACGCGCAAGGCCGTTATCAAGGCCATGCGCAAGGCGGCCATAGCGCACGCCGCGCCATGGGCCGACATGGCGCGCGAGGAAACCGGCATGGGCCGCGCCGAGGACAAGAAGCAAAAGAATCTGCTCTGCGCGAGCCGCACCCCTGGAGTGGAGGATCTGCAGTCGCGCGCCTATACCGGAGACCAGGGTTTGACCTTGGTCGAGTACGCGCCCTTCGGGGTCGTGGCCGCGGTGACGCCCTCGACCAATCCGGCCGCCACCATCATCTCCAACGCCATCGGCATACTGGCCGCGGGAAACTCCGTGGTCTTCGCCCCGCACCCGGCCTCGGCCCGGGTCTGCCAGGACGCGATGCGGGTCCTCTCCGAGGCCGCGGTCTCGGCCGGAGCGCCCCCGGGGCTCATCGGTATGGTCTCTCCGGCTGGCCAGGAAACGACGAGGGCGCTTTTGGCTCATCCGGAGGTCAGGCTTAATATGGTGACCGGCGGCCCGGCCATCGTGAAGGTCGCCATGACCACGGGCAAGACCTGCAAGACCATCGCGGCGGGGCCGGGCAATCCGCCCGTGGTGGTCGATGAGACGGCGCTTTTTCCTAAATGCGCCGAGGATATGATTTTCGGCGCGAGCTTTGACAACAACATGCTCTGCATCGCTGAAAAAGAGGTCATCGTCGTGGAGGCGGCCAAGCCGCGGCTGCTGGAGTCCATGCGCCGGGATTCGCGCGCCTTCGAGCTTTCGTCCTCCCAGATGGACGAGCTGGCGAAACTGGTCATCAAGTCGGGAGGCAAGGGCTGCCGGGAACCTGTCATCAACCGTGACTACGTGGGCCGCGACGCCGCGATCATCGCCCAAGGCATAGGCCTGCGGGTTCCTGATGAGACGAGGTTGCTGTGGGCCGACGTGCCCAACGATCATGCTTTCATCTGGACCGAGCAGCTCATGCCGGTTTTACCCGTGACCGGGGCGCGCGACTTGGACGCGGCCATTGAGCTGGCTTACGAGGCCGAAGGCGGCAACCATCACACCGCGGCCATGTATTCCACGGATGTGGGGGCCTTGACCCGCATGGCCCGGCGCATGCAATGCTCCATATTCGTCAAGAACGCGCCGACCCTCTACGGCTTGGGCATGGGCGAGGGCTACGCCTCCATGTCCATCGGAACTCCGACGGGGGACGGCATCACCAAGACCTCGCATTTCGCGAGGCCGCTCCACTGCAGCCTGGTGGGCTATTTCCGCATCGCGTGAGGTGAGCATGCTGGCCAACATCGCCGTAGGACTTCTGGAGTCTGCCTCGATCGCCAAGGGCATCGAGTCGGCCGACGCCATGTGCAAGATGGCTTCGGTCCAGCTCGCCCGCGCCGGTGTCATCGCCCGGGGCAAGTACGTCATCCTCATCACCGGCCCGGTCGGGGAGGTGGAGAGTTCCCTGCGCGCGGGCCGGCAAATGCTGGGCCATGACCTTGTCGACGAGGTCCTTATCCGCAATATCCACGCCCAAGTTCTGGAAACGCTGGATAAGCGGGCGCCGGTCAAGGAACTTGACGCGGTCGGCATCATCGAGACCAAGGACGCCGTGGCGACCGTGCTCGCGGCCGATGCTGCGGCCAAGGCGGCCGCGGTGCGTTTGATCGAGACCAGGATCCTGGTCGGGGGCGGCAAGGGCTATGTCACGATGACCGGCGAGGTCGGCGCCGTGCGCTCGGCCGTGGCGGCCGGCATATCGGCCGTGCCCGAGGCGGCCTTGGTTTGCCATGTGATCATCCCCCAGGCCAACGCGCAGCTCTTGGAGACCGTGGGCCGATGAAGATCGTGATCGGCTCGGATCACGGCGGCTTCGGCGCCAAGGATTTCGTCAAGAAGGCCATGCAGAAGCTCGGCCATGAGGTCGTGGATTTCGGCTGCCATTCGCCCGAGAGCGTGGATTACCCGGACGTGGCCCAGCTCGTGGCCGAGGCCGTGGTGGAAGGACAGTTCGACAAGGGGATATTGATCGACGGGTTCGGCGGCGCCGTGGCCCTGGCGGCCAACAAGATTCCGGGCGCGCGGGCCGTGGCCGCTTACGATACGGTCTCGGCGCGCTTCGCCGCGGCTCATGACGGCGCGAATGTGCTCTGCCTGGGCGGCAAGACGCACGGCGAACTGGTGCTGGGGGAGATTTTGAAGGTATTTTTTTCCACGGAATTCGAGGGCGGCCGGCACGAGGGCAGGCTGGCCAAGATCGTCGGCATAGAGAAGAAATACTCGAAATGAAATTGGCGCGAGTGGTCGGCCGGGTGTTCTGCGCGCGCCAAGATGCGGGCATTGACGGCAAGACCCTTCTGCTCATCCAGCCCTTGCGCTGGGAGGACGAATCTCCTTTGGGCGATCCCATCGTCGCGGCCGACGCGGTGGGAGCCGGCGCTTCGGAAAAGGTCTTTTGGGTCGCCGCCCGGGACGCGGCAGTGGCGTTTCCCGACGCTCCGCCCGTGGATGCCGCGATCGTGGGCATCGTCGATGGGCATCAAGTCCGGGACTTTCGAAACCAGAAGGAAGCTTTATGAAAAAAACGCGCAGCGGGATGCCGATCGTCAGATCTGAAACCAGCTTTGTATCGATGGTCGTGAAAAGACGCTCCGTGAATTTCGAGCGACCATTGCTCCGGAGGATGTTCGTCGGGATTGGGAAGGCGTTATTGGCTTCTCGGGAGATTCATTCGGACTGCAACTTGTGGTCATGAGCGAGGCATTGAGGTAATATGTTTATCGGCGAAGTCGTGGGCAACGCGTGGGCGACGCGAAAGCATCCCTCCCTCAAAAACCGGAGGCTGCTGCTGGTCAAGCCCATCGACCCCATGACCGGCGAGCCGGCCGGCGACGCGGTCATGGCCGTAGACGGCGGGATGGAGTCGGGGCCGGGCAGCATCGTCTTGGTCGTCGACGAGGGAGGATCGGCGCGCGGCATCCTTCAGGACGAGGCCGCGCCCGTGCGCACGGTCGTGTGCGCGATCGTGGACCAGGCGGCGTGCGGCGGCAAGGCTAAGAAATACACTTGAGGATTTCATCATGAAAGAAGAGGAGCTGCGTAAAATCGTCGAGGAAGTGGTCCGGACCTTGGCGGCGAAAGGTTATTTCAAGGCGCAGGGCTCAATCTGTCCGGAGCCCTTGCCGAACAGGCCCGCTGGGCCTGTCCAGACTACAATCGGTTCCGCCGGCAAGGTTTTTTCGACGCCCCAGTGGATGCCCGGAAAACCTGGGCCATCCGGCGCTGCGCAAGCGGCCGGCGCAGGCGGCGGCTTCTCCTTCGCCGAATGCGAGGGCAATTCCTGCGGCCGCTGCGCCGCCTCGGCCGGGGCCAGCCTCAGCGAGCTTAAGGCCTTGGGCGCGGACCGCGTGGCGGTCTGCGCGCCCGCGGCCAAGTGCGCCTCGGTCGCGCGCATGGTGGATCACACATTGCTCAAGCCCAGCGCGACCCAGACCGAGGTGGCCAAGCTCTGCGAGGAGGCCAGGACCCACCGCTTCGCTTCCGTCTGCGTCAATCCCTCCTACGTGGCCTACAGCGCGCAACTGCTCAAAGGCTCGGACGTCAAGGTTTGCACGGTGGTGGGTTTTCCGCTGGGATCGACCACGCCCACGGTCAAGGGCATCGAAGCGCGCGACGCCATCGCCAACGGCGCCGATGAGATCGACATGGTGATCAACGTCGGCGCCTTGAAATCCGGCAATGACGCGCTGGCTTTCGAGGACATCAAGGCCGTGCGCGAGGCCACGCGCGGCAAAATCCTCAAGGTCATCCTGGAGACCTCGCTTCTTTCCGATGAGGAAAAGGTCCGCGCTTGCGCGCTCGCCAAGAAGGCGGGGGCCGACTTCGTCAAGACCTCGACGGGTTTCGGCGGCGGAGGCGCGACGGTGGAGGACGTGCGTCTCATGCGCCAAACCGTGGGGCCGTTGATGGGCGTCAAGGCCTCGGGCGGCATCCGCGACGCCCAGGCGGCCGACGCCATGATCCAGGCCGGGGCCACGCGCCTGGGCACTTCGGCCAGCGTCGCCATAATCTCCGGTCATGCGGCAGGGAGCAAGGGATATTAAAATGGCTAAGAACAAGCCGGTCAGGTATCAGCTGAAGGTTGACGTGCAATGCGGAGCCTGCGGCACGCTCACGCATCTGCAGGGGGAGGATTTTCCGAAGTTCTGTCCCTGCTGCGGCGCGATCATGGAACGTTATTGCCTGGCCTGCCAGAAGCGCGCCGATATGTTTTTCGAGGAGTGGTGGCCGGAAGAGGGCGAGTGCGTACGTACCTATACTCCGGCTAAACGCTGCAGCCGGTGCAATGCGCTCCTGGAGGAGCCGCAGGAGCATCCGGGTTACCAGCACTGAAGCCCGCATCGGCATGGCTGGTAATGGGCAGTGAATTTTAAATACGTAAAAATCGTAAAAGCCTGACACGGAGGATAATATGACGGAAATCAAGGAAGCTCTGGGAATGGTGGAAACGAAAGGATTCGTGGGCATGATCGAGGCCTCCGACGCCATGGCCAAGGCGGCCAAGGTCCGGCTGCTGGGCTATGAGAAGATCGGATCGGGCCTGGTCACGACCTTGTGCCGGGGCGAGGTGGGCGCGGTCCGCGCGGCCGTGGACGCCGGGGCGGCCGCGGCGCAAAAGGTGGGCGAGATGGTCGCCATCCACGTCATCCCCCGACCGCATGAGGATCTGGAAAAGTATCTCGATCAGATATCGATCAGGGTCCCTAAATAGACGCGGGCCCAAAATTCATGCGTCCGGGGCGCCATGCTCACCAAAGACGATCTCATTGATATCGTTCTGGAGCGGCTCGGCAGTCCCGCGGCTGGCCGCGAGGCCGGGGCTGTCAAGCCCGCGGCTGATAAACCGGACCTGGGCCGGGAAATTCGAGGCCGGCTTTTTCTTTCGGATTATGATATAAGGAAAAGATTGACTCCTAATTCCTTAGAACTTAGAATACCTGAGAACGCGATCATCAGCCCGTTGGCCCTCGACTGGCTGGCGCTGCGGCGCTTTAAAATTGTCCGGGAGTGATCAAGGCATGGCTATCGACATCAAGGAAATCCTTCGATTGATGGCTCAAAAGGACATCTCGGACATTCATTTCAAGGCGGATTCCTTTCCGGCCTTCCGGCTGCACGGGTCCATGATCATGGCCGCCAATCTCAAGAAGATAACTCCTGAGGATATAAAGGCCATGGCTTACCAGCTTATGAGCGAGGACCAGGCCCGTGTCTTCGAGCGCGAACAGGAGCTGGACCTGGCTTACAGCCTGGATGGAGTGTCGCGCTTTCGCGTCAACGTTTTTCTTCAGAAGGGGACCATCGGCCTGACCCTGCGCGTGATTCCCATGAAGCTGCAATCTTTCGAGGGGCTCAATCTTCCGGCGGAAACCATGAGGAAGTTGGCCCAGCATAGCCGCGGCCTGATCCTGTTCGCCGGCATCACCGGGGCCGGGAAGACCACGACCATGAACAGCTTTCTCAACCACCTTAACGAAAACTATCCCTACCGCGTCATCACCATTGAAGATCCCATCGAATTCTACCACGTGGACCTCAAGTGCTCCATCGTGCAGCGCGAGGTGGGAAAGGACACCAAGTCTTTCGCGCATGCCCTGCGCCATGTCCTGCGCCAGGATCCGGACGTCGTGGTGGTCGGGGAGATGCGGGACCTGGAGACCATGCAGGCCGCCATTTCCGCGGCCGAGACCGGGCACCTGGTGCTTTCCACGGTGCACACGATGGACGCGGTCCAGACCCTGGACCGCATCGTGGACGCCCATCCGGCTCACCAGCACAATCAGGTTCGTCAGCAGCTGGCCAATACCTTGAGGGGAGTCCTGGCCCAAAGGCTGGTGGTGTCGAAGGACGGCAAGAGCCGCTATCCCGCCACCGAGATACTCATCGGCAACAATATGATCCGCAGCCACCTTCTGGAGGGCAAATCCGCCGAGCTCTACAAGGTCATCGAGGGAGGGGCTTACTACGGGATGCATTCCTTTGACCAGGATCTCATCCGCCTTTACCGCGAGAGCAAGATCGACGAGAAAACAGTCCTTGAGAACTCGACAAGTCCTCAGGACGTGGCCCTGAAACTTCAGGGCCTCTCCACCGGCGTGGAGGGATGATGGCGGGATTTGCGCGCCATGGCTGAGGAAAAACGCGAGGATCCGCAGGATCGCGAGGTCGAGGAAATCCTCACCGATCTCGACGCCATCCTATCGGACTTGGGGAGCGCGTCGCCAGAGCCCCAGGCGCCGGTCAATCCAGCCGCGCCTGCTGCGTCCAGCGCCTTGCCGGCGCAGCCTCTTGCCAAGCCGGCCGCGCCTTCCGCGTCAAGCGTTTTGCCGGCGCAGCCTCCTGCCAAGCCGGCCGCGCCTTCCGCGTCAAGCGTTTTGCCGGCGCAGCCTCCTGCCAAGCCGGCTGCGCCTTCCGCGTCAAGCGTTTTTCCGGCGCAGCCTCCTGTCAAGCCGGCCGCGCCTTCCGCGTCAAGCGTTTTTCCGGCGCAGCCTCCTGCCAAGCCGGCCGCGCCTGCCGCGTCTAGCGCCTTGCCGGCGCAGCCTCCGGCCAAGCCAGCCGCCGTTGAGAATGGGCCGGCTTTGGCCCCGC
Source organism: Elusimicrobiota bacterium (assembly GCA_003452935.1). Taxonomy (GTDB): domain Bacteria; phylum Elusimicrobiota; class Elusimicrobia; order UBA1565; family UBA9628; genus UBA9628. The sequence goes on along the minus strand of DMMY01000011.1, from coordinate 16,068 downwards.
CCTTGAGCCCGCGCCAGACTCCACAGTCCCCGGGGAATCCGCCTCGAGAGATCACTTTGGAGCCTGCCGTTGCTTCCGGCGAGAAGAGAGCTGACCGTGACGCCCCTTCGGCGCCGGCGGCGGAGACGGCAGCGCGCGCTGTTCCGCCCGCTCCGGCTGTTCCTTTGAAGGCCGGGTGCAAGCCGCCGGATCATATCCCGGAAACGAAGATGCCTGAAAAGATCGGCAAAGACCAAATCCGGCCCGTGGCTTATATCTATCTGGAGAAGTATGCAGGCGAAAGGGATGCCTTTATTAAATTGCTTGAGCAGACGGCACAGACCGTCTCCAAGAAGCCGCTCTTTTTGCGGCGCGTGCTCTACCAGCCCATAGCGGAAGAATGCTCCCCCAAGGAGGTCCTGGAACGGGTCGCGCAGGCCAAGGCCGTGGCGGTTTTGGGGATATTGGAGGGACTTTCCGAGGGAAAACTGCGCGAATTGGGGGAGGCCTTTGGCGGAGCTGGGATCATGTTCCGTGTCGTCAACCCTCTCGACGCGGGCAAAAAATCAGTGGCGGTTGATATCATCGTCGATGCCATGCTGCTCCCACACGAATGACGCTATGAAGAAGTGGTCTTTGCGGCCCGATCCGAGCGCCCATGATCCTCATCGTTATGCCCTTCTGATCAAGGGTGAAATGAAGCATGTCGTCCGGATTGTGAAAAAGTTCGGCGCCATGTGCGGCCGGCCGCGCAAGGTCGAGCATGCCGAGGGTTTTGACTTCTTGATACATTTGCACGGCCTCACCCAACTGGGATTGGAGAAGGTGTCAAAATATCTCGAGCAAATCGCGCCGGGAAGCGGGTCATCGATCCTCAGCCAATCGACGGCTCAGGATCGACCCGTTGCCGGCGCCGTGGAGGGCGTGACGTCCGCTCCGGATGCCGCTTCCAGCTCTGCCTCCGGCGATAAGAGGACGGCCTGCGCCGAAGGCGCGGGTCCTTTCGGAGACGGCAGCCCCATGGCTGCCGCAGAGGGCAAGGCCGAGCCTCCGGCGATGCCGCCGATTTTTGGCGGGGCCGAAGCCGCCCATTTCCCCGCAGCGCCTGATGAGGGAAAAGCGCCTGCCGCTCCAGAGAGCGCGAGATCGGACCTCCTGTCACAATTGGTATTGCCGGCTGCGGCGAGGGAGGTTTTGCCCGCGGCCGAGCCTCCGGCGATGCCGCCGATTTTTGGCGGGGCCGAAGCCGCCCATTTCCCCGCGGCGCCTGATGAGGGAAAAACGCCTGCCGCTCCCGAGCCGGCCGTTGCGCCTATCGCTGATCCGAGGTTCCCGCGCCAGGGCCCCGTGTCGCGCCCGGTGCCGTTTAGCCCTCCATCGGAGCCGGGGTCTTTGGGTGCTGTCCCCGAGCCGGCCGCGCAGAGCGCTTTGCCCGGTCGGACCGCGGAGGATGCCCTCTGGGGACTGAGGCTGCCGTGGGATCCCCGGCAGAACTTCGATACTCTCGTGGTGGGCTCCCATAATCGTTTCGCGCACGCGGCCGCCACGTCCGTGGTCAACTCCCCCGGGGTCATGTATAATCCGCTTTTCATCTACGGCGTTCCCGGCGTGGGCAAGACGCACGTCCTTCACGCGGTGGGCTCGGCCTTGGGCAAGGCTCTGGGAGAGGACGCCGTGATTCTGACCTCGGGATCGAATCTCGCCAGAGCGGTCAGCTCGGCCTTGGCCGCGGGCAAGCTGGGGCGTATCGAGGAGTTTTTCGCAGCCGCCAAAGCGCTTCTGGTCGATGATGTGCATCTCATGGCGATCTCCGAGAAAAACCAGGCCGCCTTGGCTCAGCTTTTTCAGAAGTTTTTCGCCCGCACTCTGCAGGTGGTCTTCACGTCGGCCTATCCTCCGCGGGCGCTCGGGATGCTGGAGGAGGCCTTGAAGCTGTCCTTATCCAAGGGTTGGGCCGTGGATATGAAGGTCCCCAATCCCCTGACCCAAAAAGAAATCTTGGAGGCCTATGCGGACCGCCGGGGGGCGTCGTTGTCTGCCTTCGAGGTAGGCAAGCTCCAGGAAGAACTGGGGCCGGCGTACGCCGAGTTTCCAAGGACCGTGTCGCGCTTGCTGGCGTTGAAAGAATTGCGTGCCGGCGCGGGCAAGAGTCAGGCCCTGGAGGATATCCTGCAGCAGCTCTTGAAGCCCGGTGAACGGGCCAGCCGGGAGGAAGTGCCCGGCGCGGAAGAGCTGGATTCGGTCAAAGGATTCGCTCCGCCCTTGCCAACGCCGGATGCCCGCCCGATGGCCATTTTCTATCCCAAGTCCCAGGAAATGATGATCCCCTGGATACTGGCGCTGTTTTATCGGACAGCCGCGCAACTCGGGCTTAAGCGAACTTACCGTCAAGTCCTCTGCGAGGCCTACGACGCCGACCAGCCTTTTGGGGTGCCTTTTCAGATCGGGGAGTCGTGCCGACGCTGCGCGGCTCAAGTGGCGTTGGTTCTGGGGCCGGCCTCTGGATCGAGTCTTTCCGGCAGGGTGGCGGAATTCGCCCATGCGGTCCGGCACATCCTGGAGAGCGCCGGCGTGGTCATGGGTTGGCTTCCTTTCTCCGAGATCGGCGTCACGCGGCCTTTTGTGTCCGCTAATCTTGATTTTATTCCCGCCGCCAAAAAATGAGCGACTATTTGCTGCTGCTTTTGGTTGGCCTGGTCTCGGGATTCTCCACATACTGGTTTTTCATGTTCCGGAGGCTTCTCCCCTTGGAGCGCAATCTTCGCGCGGTCCGCGACAGAGCCGACGATCTGCGGCAGTTTGCCCTCGACGTGCTGGACTTGCAGCTCTCCACGAGCACGGCGCCCCATGCCCTTAACGAGATGGGCCAGCGCGCGGTGGGCTGCCTGCACGAGCGTCTGCCGGAGTTGGCCCTTTGTTGGATCCGGCGGGGAGCCGCTTCCGCGGAAGCGACGATCGTGGCCGCGCGGGGGCGGGTGTGGTCGGAGCTTCCCAAGGGCGCCTGGAGCTTTGATTCCCCCCTGCTGAAGCGTGCCGTGGAAAACGGCGGCTTTACCCATCCTATATCCGGATATCGCGATTGCGAGGAAGATCCGTTGCTTCGCCTTCTTGCCGATCATGGTTTTTGCGCCCTGCGCCTCATCCCTTGGGGGCGGGGGGGGAGTTCCGAGGGGATACTGGTCGCCGCGGACAGGGATCCTCGGGGCGCTGTGCTGGGCGAGGCCGAGCCTTTCTTCGAAATCGTGCGCCGCCTTTCGACGTCCTTGGCCGAGATCATCGACGACTTGGTGCGGCTTTCCCAGGCCAGCGAACGCCTGCAGGGAGGGTTGACCTCGGCCATCGAAGAGCTGACGCACACCCACACCCGGCTTATCGAGAAGTCCCGGGAAGTCAAGACCTTGCACGAGGTCGCGGAAGCCCTGGTCTCTCGCGGTCCCCAGGCGCAATCGTCGCTCAACGCCATCGTCTCCATCGTGGCCAAGTATCTGCAGGCGGACTTGGTCGCCTTCCTTCTGCTCGATGAGACGACCGCGGAGCTGGCGACGCAGCCGGGCGCTTATGGCCTGGAGGGCGATGAGCAATTTTATCGCATCCCCTTGGACCGGGATGACGCCTCATCGGTTCGTGTTTTCAAGACCCGGGAGTCCTTTCTTACGGGTGACGCGCAAGCCGATCCCCAGGTCATCGCTCATTACGCGAGGCTTTGGAGGATACATTCCCTCATGGTCATTCCCCTGCTCGTGGAGGAACGCTGCATCGGGGTCATGCGCATCGGGAGCTTTCAAAAGGATTTCTTCAGCCGCGACCAGGTGGAGATGATGACGATCATCGCCGAGGAAGCCGCGGTCATCGTGGAAACGGCCATTCTTAACCGCAAGCTTTCCCAGGTGGCGGAACAATTGGCGGCCCTCAATCGCATGAAGAGCGAGTTCGTTTCCACCGTGAGCCACGAGTTCAAGACGCCTCTGACGTCCTTGTCCGGATTCTTGACCGTGCTTCTGGAAGGAGAGGCCGGTCCGTTGAACGGGCAGCAGGAGGAGTTCCTTAATATCGCCAAGGCCCAGGTCGCCAGGCTGACCAGCCTGGTCACCGACCTCCTGGACGTGTCGCGGCTTGAGGCCGGCATGGACCTGGAAAGGGCCCCCGTGGCCCTGGATCAGGTGGTTCGCGCCAGCGCCGAGACCCATCGCCGCGCGGCCGAGGAGGGGGGCAAGACCGTTTCCGTGGACATATCCGGCAACCTGCCGGCCGTCATGGGCGACGCGAAATGGCTGGGAATGGCCGTCGACAACCTGATTTCCAACGCGGTCAAATTCACCCGGCCGGGGGGCAGCGTGGCCGTGCGCGTGGCGGACAAGGGCGCGGAGGTCGAGGTTTCCGTGACGGACGACGGCGTCGGCATACATCCTGACGATCAGGGGCGTATTTTTGAAAAATTCTACCGGGCGCGCAACCGGTCCGAGGTGGCGGCTTCGGGCACGGGGCTCGGGCTGACCATCAGCAAGGAAGTGGTGGCTCGGCATGGGGGAAAGATTTGGTTTCATTCCGAGGTGGGCAAAGGCACTCGTTTTTACATCACCCTGCCCCTGCAGAGGCGTTCGGTCAGGGAGCGGGACTGATGCGCCGCGGCTGCGGGAGCGGTCCCGCCGCGCCGTTGCCGCGGGCCTTGGTCCTGATTGCCGCGGCTTGCCTCGGCTGCGGTTGCTCCGGTTTGCAGGTCGGCGTGCATCGCGAGGGCGTCGTGGTCGAAGCCGAGGCCATTTCCGCGCCCGGCGAAACTCCCGCCCAGGCGAGCGCCGTGTCCGCGGCGGAGGGCAAGGTCCTGGCCGGGCTTCTGGATTTGTTCGTGTCGTCGCAGGCGCGCGCCTCATCGGGGGAGGATGTCCAGGAAAAAATCTTGTCCCAGCCGCGGGCTTATCTGCGCAAGATCCAGGTTGTGGAGGCGGCGCGCGAGCCCGGCGCGACCAGGGTTCGCATCCGCGCCATGGTGGTGCTCCGGAAACTCATGAAGGATCTCGATGACATGGGCCTGGTTCGGCCGGAAGGGGTCTATGGGACCCCGCGGATACTGATCGCCATGGAGGAAGCCGGCCCCGGGGCTGGCCGCGACGTGGGCGCGGCCTCGCACGCGCTGCGCCGCCAGCTCGCGGCCCGCGGCTATCAGGTTTTCGACCAGAGCGACCGTCTCGATCCGAAATTCGCCAAGACCGGATCGAGGAAAGACGCCCAATCCGCGGCCCGCGCCGCCGCCGCCCATGTCGTGTTCTCCGGATCCGCGAAGGCCCAGCCTGTCCAGGATTTGCGCATATCCGGCTATCATTGGTACCGGGGATTCGTCTCGGGCACGGCGTCTTTGTTTCCTTCCGGAACTTCCTTGGCGGCCGTATCGGCGGAGGCGACAGCGATGGACCTGGCGCCCGAGAGCGCGGCGGCCAAAGCCCTGCATAACGCGGGCGACCTGGCGGCCGAGAAGCTGACAGGCGAGCTTTCGAGCCGGTTTCGGGAGCGTTCGGAGCTTTTCGTGACCGTGCTGGGAATGGCGGATCTGGATGCCGTGCGCCGGTTGGTGTCCGACGTGCGCGCCATCGGGGGCGTGGTGGGGGCGGTGGTGGCGGGCCTGGGCCCCCGTGAAGTCCGTTTGCGCGTTTTTGCCGAAAAGATTTCGCCCGACGATCTGGCCGTTCTGCTGGTCCGCCTGCCGGGCTACCGCTTCGTCGTCCGCGCGGTCGAGCCGGATTATAATTACGTGGAGATCGGGACCGGGGGCGAAGGCTGAGGCTTCTCCGCATATATCGAGCTTGGCGTTAAGCCCAGCCGATTCGTTCTGGAAATAATTCCTTCCTAGCCTTGCCGTTTAGCGCCGGCGGCTCTGCCATCGGGAACAAATCGCGTCCTTAATCGTATGGTATATGGAGAACCATGCTGTCTAGAATCTGTTCTTTCGGCCTGCGCGGCGTGGAGGGCTACCCCGTCATGGTGGAGTTGGACCTGGCCAACGGACTGCCGGGCTTCACCACGGTGGGCCTGCCCGACGTGGCGGTGCGCGAATCGCGCGACCGGGTGTGCGCGGCCGTGCGCAACTCGGGCTATCGGTTCCCGCAACGCCGCATCACGGTCAACCTGGCTCCTGCCCGGTCCCGCAAGCAAGGCTCCCATTTCGACCTGCCCATCGCCTTGGCCGTGCTTTCCGCATCCGGCCAGCTCCCCGCCGGGGAGTGGATGCGGCGCTACTGCTTCGCGGGTGAATTGGCCTTGGACGGAGGCCTCAGGCCCGTGCGCGGGGTCCTGGCCATGGCGGCCGATGCCAAGAGCCAGGGTTTGAGCGGCATCATCGTGCCTAGGGACAACGCTTGCGAAGCCGCGGCCGCGGGCCTTACGGCTTACGGCGCCGTTACCTTGCGCGAAGTGGCTGATTTCCTGGCCGGGGCTCCGCAGGCTGTGTTGAAAGAATTTGTCGTCAGCCCCTCCGGCGAGAAGAGAAAGGACTGCGCCGAAGACGGGTCTTTGCACGTCGACTATTCCGATGTGCGGGGGCAGTCCCTGGCCAAGCGAGCCTTGGAAGTCGCGGCCGCGGGCGGGCATCACGTCCTTTTGGTAGGGCCGCCGGGCTCGGGCAAGTCCATGCTGGCCCGGCGGCTGCCTACCATCCTGCCGGACCTGACTCCTGAGGAGGCCATGGAAGTCACGCGCATCCATTCCGTATCCCAGGATTGGCGCAAGGCCGGCCTCATCAGCCGGCGTCCTTTCCGCGCTCCTCATCACGGCGCCTCGCACGTGGCCTTGATCGGCGGGGGGCAGTTGGTCCGGCCCGGCGAGGTCTCCCTGGCCCATGGAGGAGTTCTTTTCCTCGACGAGCTGGCTGAGTTCAACCGCCTGGCCTTGGAGTCCCTGCGCCAGCCCCTCGAGGACGGGACGGTCGTGGTCGCCCGGGCCAGAGAGACGGTGGAGTACCCCGCGAAGTTCGCTCTTGTCGCCGCGTGCAACTTGTGTCCTTGCGGCTGGAAAGGGCACCCGGTGCGGCCGTGCGCATGCACGCCTTTGGCCATGGCCCGGTATATCGCCCGGCTTTCGGGCCCGCTTTTGGATCGCATCGACATCCAAGTCGAGGTCTCGCCCGTTCCTTTTAAACAGTGGGCGGCCCGTGGTCCCGCGGAACGGGAAGAAACCTCCGGCCGGATGCTGGAGCGGGTCAAGAGGGCGCGGCAGATCCAGCGGGAGCGCTTCGCGTCTTCGGGCTTCCTGGTCAACGCCCATATCCCGTCGCGAGACCTGCGCCGCTACTGCGCCTTGGGTGCCGCGGCGATCGAGCTTCTGGGGGAGGCGGCGCGCAAGCTTGGCCTTTCCGCCCGCAGCCTGGATCGCGTTCTCAGGGTGGCCCGGACTATCGCGGATTTGGATGGCAGAGCAGGCGTTGCTATCGGGCATCTTGGCGAGGCCATGCAGTACCGGAGTTTGGAGCGGCTGCGGCCATGAAGACGCGGATTCGCGCGGAGCCGGATATTTTTGGATAATGTATTATTATAAGAGCTTTTTTCTTTGCGGAGGCCATGCCGTATTGGAGCCGGAATGATCGCAGTTTGAAACGGAGTGAAGGGAGGCTTTATGGAGCGTTATCAGGGACGGATCAAAGGCTGGGCGTCGTGCCTGGCCGCGTGGGCGCTGCTGGGCGGGGCCGTCGCGGAGGCTGGCCAGAAACATGCGGTCGTCGAGCACGAGCATTTGTGGGGTTTGGCCCAGCGCTATTACGGAAATCCCTATCAATGGCGAGTCATTGCCGGGGCCAATGGCCATGTCCAAGATCCGAACCTCATCTATCCGGGACAGATTCTCGATATTCCGGAGGCCGCGGCGGCTCTTCCCGCCGCGGTCGAGGCCTCGGCCGAGCTGGAGGCTCTGCCCGCTAAAATACCTGCGCCGCAGCCGCCCGTGGAAGCTTCCGAGGCGGCAACGGTCGCCGTCTCTCAACCGCCGCTTCCGGAGCCCGTTGCGGCGCCTGATGCGGGGTGGCCCGATGCCGCCGCCGCCGATGTCGGCCGGGACGCGCTTTCCGTCGAGATGCCTCCCTCGGCGGCCGGGATGTATCCGTCCATGACCCGGGTGAAGGCGCCCGGGACGTGGAAAGCGGATGGAAAAATAACGGAATTCGAGGGCCGGGAGATCATGGCCGGCCAGGGCGACGCGGTCGAAGGCAAGATAACGAGCCCCGGGCCGGTCTCCGTGGGGGATCGCTTCTACGTGCTGCGTCAGGACGCGGCCGAGGAGTCGGATCTGGATTCCCGGGGCGTGTATCTGCAGAGAGTCGGCGTCATCGAAGTCAAGGAGAGCCTGGGAAAATCTCGCTACCGTTTCCTCATCCTGCGAGCCGGAGGCGCCGTGGAACTGGGCGATTTTATCGCCCGGGAACCCTTATGATCAAGTACGTTCTTTTCGTGTTGGCCCTGGCCGGGGCCTGTCATTACGGCGCGCGCTACGCCAAATTAGACGGCAGCCTGAAAATGATCCACGAGCATAGAAAGGAGTTTTGGGCGCCGCGGGCGAACTATTACGTAGCCGTCGTCTATGACCAACAAGAGAACTATGCGAAGTCCCAGGAGGCTTTCAGCCAGCTGCTCACCGACTATCCGACCTGCCAATATGTCCCTCGCAGCCTCATCTATCTCAGCGAAGCGGCTGAAAACAACCGAGATTGGGAGACGGTCAAGTCGGCGCTGAACCGTTACGTCGACGAGTTCGCGCAAGGACCGGACGTCAACCTGGCGCGCCGGCGTCTCGATCGCGTCAAGTACCAGCATGGCCCTTAGACCGTGTCCGTTTTCCCGCCGCGTCGAGGCCGGCATGCGGGGCCGAGGGCTGACTTTGCGCGGCTTGTGCCGCGAGGCGGGGCTGGATCCTTCCTTTTTTTCAAAGGTGCTGGCCGGCAAGCGCAACCCGCCGTCCGATGAGGCCGCCTTGAGGCGCATTGCCTTGGCGCTGGAAATTGACGCCGTGGAGCTCATCGTGTCGGCGGGTCGGCTCCCGTCCGAATGGCGGGCTCTTTGGGATGACCCGAAGCTTTTTGGCGAGGTCCACGCCCGCGCCACGGGCATTCCGGTTCCCGCGGACTCTTCCCGGATCGTGAAAAAGGACGGCGCGCCCGCCCAGAAAGCCGCGCCGCCTCGGCCGGCTTTTCCCCGCCAGCCTCAAGCGGGGCGTCTGCCGGAGGAATTGCTTTGAGCCTTGCGCCCGCGCCGGAATTGCCGGCGTGGCTGCGGCTCAACTCCGCTTCCGTTTTCGGGCCGGACCGGCTGCGCGGCCTGGCCGGGCGCTTGGGCGTGGCGCGGGCCGTGAGCGCGCCCGTCGAGGAACTGGCTCAGGCCGGCGGCCTGAGCTTGGAGGCCGCCGGCCTTTTGAGGGAGATGGCCTCGGGTTTCGACGCGGCCCGGGAAATGGAGCGATCGCTGGATATGGGGCTGCGCCTGATCCTTCGAGACGACCCGGATTATCCGGATAACCTCAAGGCCGCGGCGGATGCTCCTCTCGTTCTCTATGCGCGGGGCCGGCTGGACGGGCGGCGCCATGCCTTGGCCATCGTAGGTTCGCGCCAGCCCACGGTTTACGGCCGCCGCATGGCGCGGCTCTTCGCGTGCGAGGCCGCTTCCCGTCTGGTCATTTGCAGCGGCTTGGCCCGCGGCATAGACACGGAGGCGCACCGGGCCGCGTTGGACGCGGGCGGGACGACCTGGGCCGTGTTGGGCAGCGGGTTGGGCCGGCTCTATCCCGCCGAGAATTCCGCCTTGGCCCGCGAGATCGTTGATTCGGGCGGCTGTCTTTTGAGCGAGTTTCCCATCGACGCGGCGCCCAAGTCGGAAAATTTCCCGCGCCGCAACCGCGTCGTCTCGGGCTTGAGCTGGGCGACGGTGGTGGTCGAGGGCCGCGCCCAGTCCGGAGCTCTCATCACGGCCCGTCTGGCCGCGGAGCAAGGGCGGGAGGTCTTCGCCGTGCCGGGGCCGGCCGACTCTCCCCTGAGCGAGGCGCCCCACCGCCTCATCAGCCAGGGGGCGAAGCTCGTTTGCTCCATGGCCGATGTGTGGCCCGAGCTGCCGCCGGCCTGCCAGGCTGAACCGGCGGCGGCTGACGCGGCGCCGGAACGCGGCTTGAGCGGCCCTCTTAAGAGCAGCGCTCCAGCCGCGCCCGGGGCGGCGCATCCGGCTTTTCCGCTCGCCTCGACGCATAAAAAAATCCTAGAATTGCTGGGCTCTGATGCGCGTTCCCTTGAAGAACTGGGCCAGGATTCGGGCCTGGACCTTTCGCGGCTTTCCCAGGCGCTCTTCGAGATGGAACTGCAAGACCTAGTCACGGCCGTCCCAGGACAGCGATATGCCAAAAAAAGCAGCTAAGAAGGAATCCAAGAGTCCCTGCCTAGTCATCGTGGAGTCTCCCGCCAAGGAACGCACCATCGCGCGCTTCCTCAAGGACGCCTACATCGTGCGCAGCTCCTTCGGGCACGTCCGGGATTTGCCGGTCAAGAAGATGGGGGTCGACGTCAAGGACAACTTCACCCCCCAATACGTGGTTCTGCCCCGGGCCAAGAAGATACTTCCCGAATTCAAGGCCTTGGCCGCGAAGTCTCCGGCCGTCTACCTCGCCACGGACCATGACCGCGAGGGGGAGTCCATCGCCTGGCATTTGGTCGAGCTTCTCGGCCTCGACGCCGATAAAGTCCGCCGCATCACTTTTCATGAGATCACGCCTTCGGCCATCGCCTCGGCCTTGGCCGAACCCCGTCGCATCGACTCGCATCTGGTCAATGCCCAGCAGGCGCGGCGCGTCATCGACCGTCTGGTGGGCTATATGCTCTCGCCGCTGCTATGGGCCAAGATCCAGAGCGGGCTCTCCGCGGGCCGGGTGCAGTCCGTGGCCGTGCGCCTCATCACGGAACGGGATCGCGAGATCCGGGAGTTCGCCTCGGAGACTTTCTGGAGCCTGACCGCGGTCCTGGAGAAGGCGGGCTGCGCGCCGGCCTTTGCGGCGCGTCTTTGCCTCATCGACGGAGCCAAGATCGAGACCCTGCGCACCTATGACCTCTTCGCGGAACAGTACCGCGTCAAGACCACGACTCTCAAAACGGCCGAGTCCGTCCAATCCATCGCCTCGGAGCTGCGGGCCGGAGCTTTCCAGGTGGTCAAGGTGGAGCGCAAGGAAGCCCGCCGCCGGCCGGCGCCGCCGTTTTCCACCAGCACCATGCAGCAAGCCGCTTCCCAGAAGCTGGGTTTCGCGGCGGAGCGCACCATGCGCGTCGCCCAGACCCTTTACGAAGGCGTGGACTTGGGCGGCGGGGATTCCGTGGGTCTGATCACCTACATGCGCACCGATTCCTTCTTCATTTCCAAGACCGCGGCCGAGGAGGCGGCTGATTTTGTCCGCAAGACTTTCGGTCCGGGCTATGTCCCGGCCCAGCCTCCGACCTACCAGACCAAGGCGCGCGGGGCGCAGGAGGCCCATGAAGCCATCCGCCCGACCAGCGTCAACCGCCGCCCCGAGGACGTGAAGGCTCATCTCAACTCCGACCAGGCCCGCCTCTATGATCTCATTTGGAAGCGATTCGTGGCCAGCCAGATGACCGAGGCGGTCTATGATACCATCGCGGCCGACATCGCCAACGGCCGGGCCTCGTTCCACGCCACGGGCCGGACCCTTAAATTCGACGGTTTCCTCAAGGTGCATCAAGGCCCGGCCCCGGTCGAGGGGGAAACCCAGGAGGAAGAGGGCGAGGGCGAGGAGGCGGCCGGCCGTCTGCCCGCTCTTGAGACGGGGGATATCCTCAACCTGTCCGATCTCAAGCCCGAGGAGCATCGCTCCAGCCCGCCGCCCCATTACAACGAGGCCAGCCTCATCCGGGCCATGGAGAAGCACGGCATCGGCAGGCCCTCCACTTATGCCCCGACGATCAAGACCATCATCGATCGCGGTTATATCCGGCGCGGGATCAAGGACCGCAAGCTCACTCCCACGGACTTGGGCATCCTCGTCACGGAGAAGCTCAAGGCTCATTTTCCCGACGTGGTCAGCCTTTCCTACACCGCGGAGGTCGAGGAAAAGCTCGACCAGATCGCGGAAGGCAAGGGAGGTTGGGCGCAGGTCGTCGGCGATTTCTACAAGCCCTTTTCCCAGGCCGTCGAGGCCGCCGGCGAACAGATGGCGGTCTCCAAGGTCGAGCCCAAGCAGTCCGACGAAAAATGCCCGCTCTGCGAGCAGCCCATGCTCATACGCGAGAGCCGCTTCGGCAAGTACCTCTCCTGTTCGGCTTTTCCCAAGTGCAAGGGCAAGATCCAGCTGGGCTCGGACGGGCAGAAGATCGTGCCGGAGAAGACCGGAGAGATGTGCGACGTCTGCGGCAAGCCCATGGTGATCCGGATGGGCCGAAAGGGCCGCTTCTTGGCCTGCTCGGGCTATCCCGCCTGCAAGAACACATTCTCCCTGGACGCCGATGGACGCAAGATCGAGAGTTCCCGGCCCTTGGCCACGACCCGCAAGTGCCAGAAGTGCGGCAGCTTCATGTGGCTGCGCCTGGGCAAGAGAGGGCATTTTTTGGCTTGTTCGGGGTTTCCTAAATGCCGCAACATCAAGCCGATGGCCAAGGAAGAAGGGGAGCATCTGCGCGCCGAGGCCGAGGCGCTTCGCGCCAAGCAGGCGCCCGCGGTCTAAGAGGCTGCCGGCGCGCGAGTCACCCATCTTGAAAATCTGGGTACGGAAGTTTCTCACGCACCTGCGCGCCTCCCGCAACTATTCGCCTCATACCCTGCGCGCTTACGGGGCCGACTTGGACCGGTTTCTCGGGCGCCTGGGTCCGGATCATGGCGACGGCCCCATCACCCGCAACCACGTCCGAGCCTATCTGGCCGACCTCCAGCATGCCGGCGCTTTGAGCCGCAACACGGTGCTGCGCAAGATTTCGGCCTTGCGCGCGTTTTTTAAATTTCTGCGCCAGGAAGGCGTCTTGAAGACGGACCCGTTCTGCGCCCTGCCCCTGCCCCGCAAGACCGCGCGGTTGCCCAAGTTTCTCACCGAGTCGGAAATGGGGGAGCTTCTGTCCAAAGGGGAGCCGGCCCGCGCCCCGTTCAAGGAGCGGGATAGGGCGATCCTGGAGCTTCTTTACTCCTGCGGCCTGCGCCGATGCGAGCTCTCGGCGCTCAATGTCGGCGACGTCGATTTCATATCGGGATTTGTCCGGGTTTTTGGAAAAGGGTCCCGGGAGCGGCTCGTGCCCGTGGGCAAGACCGCGCTCTCCTCTTTGAGGGAGTATCTGCGCCAAAGAGGGCCGGGTTCGTCCAAGGGAGACAGCCCGCTCTTCTTCAATGCCCGCGGGCAGCGCATCGGCGAGGCCGGGATCGCCTGGCTGCTCAAGGCCTGGCTGAAGCGGGCAGGCTGGCTTAAATCCGTCACGCCTCACGCCTTCCGGCACAGCTTCGCCACGCACCTCCTCAACGCCGGCTGCGATTTGCGCTCCGTGCAGGAGATGCTCGGACACAAGAGCCTGGCCACGACGCAAGTCTACACCCACGTTTCCCTGGAAAGGCTCAAGGAAGTCTACGGCAGGTCCCACCCCCAAAGCGCGGCCCCGTCCTCCCGCCAGGAGCCGCGGGCATGATCCCGGACAAGATCGCCCTGCTCATGGAGGAGACCGGCTGCGACAAGGGCGAGGCGGAACTGGCCCTGGAGATGTGCGGCTATGTCGTCGAGGAGGCGGTCAAGGCCATCCCGCGGCTGCATAAGAGCATCGTGGTTCTCAAGGGACGGCTGATTCATCCGGAGAGAAACCTTTTCGGGCTGCTGCTGGTCGTCCTCAACGTAAAGTCCCGCAGCGTCCTGCGCACCCGGGCGGTGCTTTCCTATAATCCGGCGGTTTGCGCGGTTTCCTTGGACAAGGACTGGTTCGAATTCGAGAAGTTCCTTTACGGCTGCAGGCTATGGGAGGGGAGTCTGCCGGCCGAGAGCCTCGAGATCGAGCACGCGGTCGCGGCCCATCTGCGCGCCGCCGACGCGGGCGTCTTCGACGCCCAGCTTTCCGGAGCCGATTCGGTCCAGGCCGATCTGGGCGCCATGCTCGGCCGCCTTCTGCGCTCCGGCGGACTGGCGCTTAGGCTCAAGAAGGACGTCCTGGATTTGGGGCAGTTCCACTCGCTCAAGGCCGCGGCGCCTTCCGGCCGGGCGGAGGCGTCCTCCCGCGCCGTGGTCCGGGGCCGGCCCAAGCCCGACGAGATACTGATTCTCAGGGTGGCGCTGGAGGAGGACGCCGCGGGCGTCCCGGCCGAGCAGCTGCGCGCCGGGGATTTGGTGGCCGCCCGCATCACGGACAACCGGGATATCGCCAAGTACCTGGCCAAGCTTTTCGGCGGGCATTCGGACCAGGGACCTTTGCCCATCATGGTGCCGGTGGAGGCTATCGAGGCCGGCTGCGCCCAGGCGGGCGCGTCCGGCCCAGGCGCGGGAGGCCTGCTGGTCCGGGTGCGTTTTTCGGCGGGCGTGTGCGGCGACGCGGAGGCGCCGGCGGGCTCTCTGCTGCGGGTGGAGCGCAACCTGGCCAGCGCCCCGGAAAAGGTCTCGTGGTGGCGCAAGTTCTTCGGCGCATCCCGCGGCGCGGCCTGAGCCGACTGCGGGAGTCGCCTGAGCGGGAAAACGTCAAGGGGGAGACATGCCAGTCTTGGTGGTGGTGGGAGCGCAGTGGGGCGACGAGGGCAAGGGGAAGATCGTTCATTACCTCAGCCAGGGCGCGCAGTGGGTGGCCCGGTATCAGGGCGGGGACAACGCCGGCCATACCGTGGTCTTCGGAGGCGAAAGCTTCGCCCTGCATCTGATACCCTCCGGCATTCTCTTCGCGCGCACCCGCAACGTCATCGGCAACGGCGTGGTGGTCAATCCTCTGGCGCTTCTGTCGGAGACTCGCTCCGTGGAGGCCCGAGGCATCCGCGTCCAAGGCCGGCTTTTCGTCAGCCTTCAGGCTCACGTGATCTTGCCGCATCACCTGGCCTTGGACCGCAAGCGCGAGGCTGGAAGAGGGCCCATCGGCACGACGCTTAAGGGCATCGGCCCCTGCTATGAGGATAAGGTCGCGCGCCGGGGCATCCGGGTGGCGGACTATATCGAACCGATGACTTTCAGGCGTCTTCTGGGCGAAGCCCTCGCGGCGCATGCCTCCGAGCTGGGTCGCGGCGAGGCGGCGCGGCTTAAAGATGAGACATTGTCCCAGTACGGCCGGCTGCGCCGGTTCTTGAGCCCCTTATGCCGCGACACCGGCGACCTGCTGGTCCGGGCCGCGGGATCGGGCCGGCGCGTGCTTCTGGAAAGCGCCCAAGGCGCCATGCTGGACATGGATTTCGGGACGTATCCCTTCGTCACCTCGTCCAACCCGATTTCCGGAGGGGCGTGCGTCGGCTCGGGCTTGCCGCCCATGGCCATCGACGCGGTTTTGGGCGTGGCCAAGGCCTACACCACCCGGGTGGGACTCGGCCCGTTTCCCTCCGAGATGCCCGAACCTCTGGCCGGGCGCATCCGCGAGGCGGGCCGGGAATACGGGGCCACCACGGGCCGGCCCCGACGGATCGGCTGGCTGGACCTGCCCCAACTGCGCGCCGCGATTCGCACCAGCGGCATAGGCCGTCTGGCTTTGACCAAGCTTGACACTTTAAGCGGAATCGACCCCATCCGGGTCTGCGTCGCCTATCGATGGCAAGGCCGCCTCCTGGACGCATTTCCGGCGTCGCGCCGGGCGCAGTTGGAGGCCCGGCCCGTGTATCGCGAGCTTCCGGGATTCTCCGGCGACCTGGGCTCGGCGCGCAGCTTCGCGGACCTTCCGGCCTTGGCGCGGCGCTATGTGCGCTGGGTCGAATCCGAACTGCGAGTCCCCGCGGCCATCGTTTCCGTCGGAGCCAGCCACGAGCAGACGGTCATCCATTCCGAAGGCAGCTTGTGGGGCTAGGGTTGGTGTTGGTGCCAGACGTGAACTTGCGGAACTTATTTTTGGGCGTGCTGCATACAAGCGCACGAACGTAAGTTCCGCAAGTTCACGTCTGACACTGCCTCCCTGCCTCTTGA
Organism: Elusimicrobiota bacterium; assembly: GCA_003452935.1. GTDB lineage: Bacteria > Elusimicrobiota > Elusimicrobia > UBA1565 > UBA9628 > UBA9628. Next base: position 18 of record DMMY01000011.1, on the reverse strand, counting down.
CACCGGCTTCCTGGGTCT
>DMMY01000004.1:204985-205382 GCA_003452935.1 Elusimicrobiota bacterium | reverse complement strand
ACTTTTCAATAACGCCCAACAGAAGAAGCGGCTACGTCGGGTGCGGCTACCGCGCGGCCCTGGGCGCGCACGAGCTGTTGGGCTGAAATATGTCGCGGAAAGCTTGAGCTTCGCTTTTTATATCGAGCAGGCGCTTGAACCGAGAGACGCAGGACTTGGGACAGCACCCTTTCCGGGGATCGGTTTCGCAGACCGCTGCGCGGCTGACGCAAGAACTGAAACTCGGTCCGCTGTCGAGGCAAGAATTCAAGCGCCTCAGGCATGCCTTGAAATCCGAAAAAACCGCAGGGGTGTCCGGCTGTTCTTTTCGTTTGCGAATTTCCCGAAAGGCGAGGGCTGGGTGAGCCGGAGTCCGTGCTGCGGGTGCTAAATGGACCGGCGCCTTGGCGGCGGGGGC
>DMMY01000004.1:0-204717 GCA_003452935.1 Elusimicrobiota bacterium | reverse complement strand
AGCCGGCGCCTTGGCGGCGGGGGTTGGTTCATCCGGCGTCAGGACCAAGGGGGCTGCAGGAGCCGGCGCCTTTGCCGTGGGTTCCGAATGGACCGGCGCCTTGGCGGCGGGGGCTGGTTCATCCGGCGCGAGGACGGGGGGCTGCTCTGGCGCGGGCGGGAGCACCAGTTCATCCTCCATCTCGCCGGACTGCGTTTGCGCCCGCGGGCCTGGAGTTTTCGTTCTTGCGGCTTGAAGTTTACGGCTGGCAAGGGAAGTCTTGGCTTGGGGGCAGGCCTCTTTTAATCCCAGACGGCAGGCGGTGGCGTAATCCTCGCGGGAAAATTCGGCGTCTCCGATAATCTCATAGGCGCGGGCGCGGTCGTGGAATGCCGCCGCGAAGTTGGACCTGAGCGCAGTAGCTTTATAAAAGTCGCTGATTGCGTCGGAGACTTGGTCGTGATCAAGATAGATGCGGCCTCGGCGGTGGAAGATGGCCGCATTCTTGGGTTCGATGGAGGCGGCTGCGCAGAGGTCTTGGACGGCGCGTTTCCAATCTCCCTGTTTATCGAGAATTTCCGCTCGGGAGCGGAGGGCCTGGGATTTTTTGTCCTTGCCGTCCTTTTCCCTCCAGAGCTGGAGGGCATTCGACCAGGCGTCCAAGGCAGCGGCATCGTCCTTGCGGCGTTGGGCCTCTTGCGCCTTCTCGGACCAGGAGAGGAAGGATTGCGCCGATGCATATCCGGTCAGCAGCAGCGCGGTCAGGGCTAATGCTATGGTTGTGTAAGTGCGTTGAGGAGGCATCATAATATGATCATAACAGGAGTGCTTTGTGGAGTCAAGACTAGGCGGCTTGCGCTGACTCGCCGTTGCCTGCGGCTCGCAATTCGAAATCGGCTAAGGATAAGATAATTCTTGTAAGTCTTTTATAGATTTGATATTTTATTATGGATATGCGGACATACGAAACAGTCTTGATATTGAAGCCGGTTCTCTCTGATCCCGAAGTCGCCGAGTGGGTGGAGAAGACTAAGCAGGTCATCTCCTCCGATGGCGGTGAGGTGGTGAGCCATGAGATATGGGGACGCCGCAAGCTGACCCATCTTATCGGCAAGACGCGCGAAGGGGTCTATGCCTATCTGAAGTACCGGGCGAGTCCCTCCCTGCTTAGGAAACTCAACCATAATTTCAGCGTCGCGACTGACATCATCCGGAACATGACGGTGGTGGCGCAGGAGCGCAAATTCAAGGTCAAGGAGAAAAAGGCCAAGGCGCCTGCCGCGGCCTCATAACTCATGGCGCTTGGAGTTCGTCTTCCTGAGCAGAACCACGTCATGCTCACCGGGCGTTTGACGCGCGATCCGGAGATCATGGTCACCCAGAACGGTATCTCCAAGTGTTGGTTTTCGCTCGCGGTCAATCGGCGCTACCGGGACAAGGCATCGGGGGAATGGAAGGATGACGTGGCCTATGTGCCGGTTGTGGCTTGGCGCGACGCGGCCCAGCGCTGCAAGGAGAAGCTCAAAAAGGGCAGTCCCGTTCATGTCGAGGGCCGTCTGCGCAGCCGAAAGTTCGAGGACAAAGGTTCCGGCTCCTCGCGCACGGTTTTGGAAGTGGAAGCCCGCAGGGTCCAGTTTTTAGCCGCTGCGGAGAGCGGTCCCGAAGCTCCGGGGGGCGCGCCGCAGGAAGGCGAGGCCTCTGGAGGAGACGCAGATATCGAGGAGGTCCCGTTTTAAATGTCCATCGAAGCGCCTGATCCTGATAAGCCCTCGGTTTCCGAGCCTCCCGCAGCCGTTGCGCCGCAGCCGGCTGAACCCGCCCGCGTCGTCTCCAAAAGGCCGGATATCGGCCGGCGCCGGCCGCCTTTTCCCGTGCGGCGGAAGGTTTGCCGTTTTTGCGCCGACAAGGTCCGCGATATCGATTACAAGCAGATCCAGGTTTTGCGGGCTTTTCTTACCGAGTCCGGCAAGATTCTGTCGAGCCGCATAACCGGCAACTGCGCCCGGCATCAGCGCAGCCTTAGCCGCGCGATAAAACGGGCGCGCAATCTGGCCCTGTTGCCGTACGTCGTGTACTGATCCGGAGGCTTTCATGAAGGTCATCCTGCGTTCCGCTGTGGAAAATCTCGGCCGTGCCGGGGATATTAAGGATGTCGCGGACGGTTACGGCCGCAACTTCCTCCTGCCCAAACGCTTGGCCATCCAGGCGACTCCCGCGGCGCTGCGGGAATGGGAAAAATGCAAGGATAAGCGCGTCAAAAACGTGGCCGCTCAGATCGAAACGGCCAAAGGCTTGGCCGAAAAGCTTTCCAGCGTCAAGCTTTCCTTCACCTTGCCGGCCAGCCCCGAGGGCAAGCTCTTCGGTTCTGTAGGGAAATCCGACGTTCTCAAAAGCCTGAAGGCGAGCGGTTTCGGGCTGGAGAAGGGGACGGTCGTTTTGGAGGCCCCTATCAAGACCGTGGGCGAGCATGAGATCGAGTTGCGTCTGCAACCCGAGGTTTCCGTCAAGATCAAGGTCGCTGTCGTCGCGCGGGAGTAGTTTCCCGCCGGGCCGGTCCCGCCATGGCGAACGACTCCTTGCAGCTTCCTCCCCAGGCCGTGGAAGCCGAAATGGCGGTTCTCGGCTCCATGCTTATCGAACGCGATGCCGCGGAGCGGGCCCTAGACATCCTAGCGGACCGGGATTTCTATCAAGATTCTCATCGTCGGGTCTTTCGCGCCATGGCCGATTTGGCCGGTCGTTCCTCCGCGGTTGATTATGTCACGGTTGGCGAAGAGCTGCGCAAACTGAAACAACTCGACGAAGTGGGGGGCATGGGCTATCTTTCCGAACTCATGCATAAGGTGGCCACGGCGGCGCATGTGGAACACTACGCGCGCATCGTCAAAGATAAATCCATCTTGCGTGAGCTTATCACGACCGCCACTGGCGTAGTGGCGGCTTGTTATAAGGAAGAGAAGCCGCCCGCCGAGATTCTTGATGAAGCCCAGGCGGACGTCCTGCGCGTCTCCCAACGCCAGCCTCTGCAGGGGGTCGTGGAAGCCAAGGACTTGGCTCACGAGGTCCTTGACCAGATCGAGGCTGCCCACAAAGCCAAGCGCGCGGTCACCGGAATATCCTCGGGCCTCAAAGCTCTCGATAAACTGACCACCGGATTTCAAAAATCAGATCTCATACTGATCGCGGCCAGGCCCAGCCAGGGCAAGACCGCGCTGGCGCTCAATGTCGCTTCCCACGTGGTGCTGGAGGAAAAGCTCCCGGTCTTGTTCTTCTCCCTGGAAATGTCCCGGCATGCCATCATGCAGCGCCTGATCGCCTCCGAGGCCAGGGTCAATTTGATGGACATCCGGACCGGCTACTTCCCCGCGAAGTATTGGACGAACCTGACCAATGCCACGGCGCGTTTCTCGGATTCCGCGCTGCATGTGGTGGATAGCCCCAACCTCTCGGTCCTGACCGCGCGGTCTATCGCTCGGCAATTGGCGTCCAAGCTCCGGCGCGAGAATCGCGAGCTTGCCCTCATCGTCATCGACTATCTTCAGCTTATGAGAGGCGGCGGGCGCGTCGAGAGCCGCCAGCAGGAAGTGTCCGAGATCTCGCGGGGCCTCAAGTTCCTGGCCCGCGACCTCAATGTCCCGGTCATAGCGCTTTCCCAGCTTTCCCGCAGGCCCGAGGAAAAGGGCCGCGCCGATACCAAGCCTATGCTCTCCGACTTGCGCGAGAGCGGGGCTCTCGAGCAGGATGCCGACTTGGTCGCCTTTATATACCGGGAATCCTACTACAAACAGAACGATCCCACCCTGGAGCGCAAGGCCGAGATCATCGTGGCCAAGCAGAGGCAGGGGCCGGTCGGAACCGTCGAGGTCGCTTTTGATCGGCGCATCACCCGGTTCGACAACGCGACGTTGGATGAAGCGCCCTCCGACGCTCCCGCCGTCCAGAGCGAGGAAACGCAGACGACCTTCACGGAATGATATGAGCGCCACGCGAAGGTTCTTCCGGCCCACGTGGGCGGAAGTCCACCTCGGGGCGCTGCAGGAAAATCTCCGGCGGTTCCGCCGGCGCATGCCGGCTCGGACTCAAATCCTCTTCGTGGTCAAGGGCAACGCCTACGGGCACGGCGCCGTCGAATGCGCCCGGGCCGCCCAGACCTGCGGGGGCGCGGAGTGGCTGGGCGTTTCTTCGGTCGAGGAGGGCGTGGCCCTGCGCGAGGCCGGCATCCGGATGCCGGTTTTGGTGCTGGGCAGCCTCTATCCGTTCGAGAGTTTTCTGGCGGCCGTGGAGTTCGGGCTGATGCCCACGGTCGCGAGCCTGGACTCGGCGCGGCGTTTGGTGGAGGTGGCGATGCGCCGCGGCCAACGGGTCGGCTGCCATCTCAAAATCGAAACCGGCATGGGCCGCATAGGCATGAGCCCGGCCGCGGTCGCGGGGGTTTCGGGTTATCTGGCGGCGCAGCGGCTGGTGGACGTAGACGGAGCCTATACCCATTTTTCCTGCGCCGACGGCGACCGCGCGTTTACTCTCGAGCAATTGCGCCGTTTTCGCGGAGCTCTCGGCGAGATCGACCGCGCCGGTTTTTCCGTGCGCTTGCGCCATGCCGCCAACTCCGCCGCCGCTCTTACCCTGCCGGCCGCGCGCCTCGATCTGGTTCGACCCGGGCTGGCCATTTATGGCCTCTGGCGGGGTTTTCGTCCCGTCTTGAGCCTCAAGAGCAAGGTGGTGTTTCTTAAGACCGTGCGCCGCGGCGCCGCTATCGGCTACGGCGCCACCTACCGGGCCCGGAGGGCGACTCGCGTGGCGACCGTGCCCGTGGGCTACGCCGACGGCCTTTGCCGGCGCCTTTCCAATCGCGGTCGCGCGCTCCTCGGCGGCAGGCGCTGTCCGATCATCGGGACCGTCTCCATGGACATGCTCATGCTCGACGCGACGGACGTGCCCCAGGCCCGGGTGGGCGACGATGTCGTTCTGATCGGAAGGCAGGGCCGGGAGGAGATATCCGCCGGCGAGTTGGCGCAGGCCGCGGGCAGCATTGCCTACGAGGTCGTCGCGGCGCTGACCGCCCGGGTGCCCAGGGTGTATTTCTCATGAGGCAAAGAGTGCTGGCAGGCATGGGACGAGGGATCCTGGGAGTCTCCGAGTCCATGGGGAGATTCACCTTTCTCGTGCGTTCGACGGTGGGATGGACCTTGCGGGCGCCGATCGAGTGGCGTCAGGTTCTTATCCAGATGATGCGCGTCGGAGTGGAATCTCTTCCGGTGACGATGATGACGACCTTCTTTACGGGCATGGTCTTGGCGCTGCAGACGGGAGCCTCCTCCAAGCACTTTTTCAACGAACCTCTCTTCGTGGGCACGGTGGTCAGTTTCGCCATGGTCATGGAGTTGGCTCCGGTCATGACCGCTCTGGTGGTGTCCGGCCGGGCCGGGGCGGCCATCGCGGCGGAGCTGGGCACCATGAAGGTGACGGAGCAGATCGACGCCCTCTACACCTTGGGCACCGATCCCATCCGCTATCTGGTCATTCCCCGGGTTCTGGCTTTCATCATGGTGCTGCCCCTGCTTACCGTCATCTCGGATTTCACCGGGACCTTCGGCGGCTGGGTGGTCTCTTCCGTGAAGCTGCAGATCCCGACCAGCGTTTATCTCGACGACATCTTCAATAACATGGAGATCCGGCATTTCATGCATGGATTCCTGAAAACATTCGTTTTCGCCGGCATCATTTCCTTCATCTGCTGCTTCAAGGGCATCACGACCAGCGGCGGGGCCGAAGGGGTGGGCAAGGCCACGACCGCGGCCGTCGTCATAAGCATGGCCTCGGTCCTGGTCATCGATTACTTCGTGACCGCGCTGCTCTCGGCCGTGGGCATCACATGATCGAGGCCATCGGGGTCAAGAAGAGCTATTCGGGGCGTCCGGTTCTGCGCGGAGTGGATCTCTTCGTCCAGGCCGGAGAGACCCTGGCTATTATCGGCGGTTCGGGATGCGGCAAGAGCACGTTTCTTAAGTGCGTCATCGGCCTCGTACGCCCGGATGAGGGTTCGCTTACGGTGGATGGAATGGATATCACCAGGCTGCGCAAGGAAGTCGAGATCGCCGCCTACCGGCGCCGCTTCGGCTATCTTTTCCAGGAGGCGGCCCTGTTCGACTCCCTGACGGTGTGGGAGAACGTGACTTTCGGCCTGCGTTATTTGACCGACATCGCGCCCAGCCGCTACCGTTCCGTCGCGCGCGATAAGCTCGCCCTGGTGGGGCTAAAAGACGTCGAGGACATGAAGCCATCGGAGCTCTCCGGCGGCATGAAAAAGCGCGTGGCTTTGGCCCGGGCCATAGCAGCGGATCCCGTGTATATTTTGTATGATGAGCCGACGACGGGCCTGGACCCGATCATGTCGGACGTCATCAACGACTTGATCCTGGATCTCCAGAAAGCCCTTAAGACGACCGCCATCGTCGTGACTCACGACATGAAATCTGCCTATAAGGTCGCCAGCCGCATCGCCATGATCCATGAGGGCCGGGTTCTGGCCATCGCGCATCCCGATATCATAAAAATCACGAATAATCCTTATGTGCGGCAATTTGTCGACGGGTTAAGCCATGGACCCATCAAGATGAAGCTCAAGGAATTCGAGGCCGAGCCCTCCGATAACAATGGGGGCGTCGTGGCCCGCGGCGCGGGGGTGCGTTAAGTGTCTCTGGAAAGCAAGGTTGGGGCGTTCGTCCTGGCGGGCCTTATCCTCCTGGGTACGGCCATCTTTCTTCTAGGCGATTTTTCCTTCGAGTCCCGCTATACTCTCCAAGTCACGTTCCATGACGTGGCCAACCTGGCCAAGGACGCGCCCGTCAAGCTGGCGGGAGTCGAGGTGGGGCAGGTCAAGGCCATCGTTCTGGATAAGGGCTTGGCCAAGGTTATCTGCAATATCCGCAAAGGCGTGGATCTCTACAAAGGCGCTCAGATTTCCGTGGCTTCCACGGGCATCATCGGCTCGAAGTTCCTGGCCATCGAGCAGGGCAGCTTGTCCAAGGGGCTTATCGAGGCCGGGGCCACGGTCGAAGGGGTCGACCCGATCTCCTTGGAAAAGGCCATGACGAACGCCTTGGGCAGCATCCAGGAGATGCTGGGCGAGCTTAACGCCAAGGGACCGCGCGGGTCCCTGACCGAGAATTTGCGCGACACCGTGGCCAACGTGCGCGAGCTGACCGCCAACCTTAATGACCTCATCGAGACCACGAAGCCCAGTCTTGAGAGGGGGATGGGGAGGATGGACCAGATTTCGGCCAAACTGGATGATCTCCTGGCCAAGAGCAACCATATGATGGCGAGTTTGTCGACGGACAAGGGCGCGGTCGGCGCCATGCTGCATGACGAGAAGGTCAAGGAAGACGTCAAGCAGACCATCTCGTCGGTCAAAGAGGCCGCTTCCACGGCCAAGGACGTGTTTGGACGCATCACCCAGTTCCGGATATGGTGGAATCTTGACTGGCGCTATGAGCACGCCCTGCGCACGTCCCGCGCGGATGTCGGCCTTAAGATCAGCCCGCGGGAGGGCCGATACTATTACCTGGGCGGCGCCAATTTGGCTAATATCTCGGATCAGAACAAGCAGGGGAGCGATTATGCCGAGAAAAATCGCGTGGACGCCCTGCTCGGCTTTGAGAAAGGCGCGTTCGACCTGGGGGTAGGGGTCATCCGTTCCGGCGGAGGCGCCCGGCTCACCGTCACTCCTTTTTACAAGGATCCTATCGGCAAGCGTTTGAGCATCATGGCTCAGGGCTACGATTTCAGCCGCAACCGCGTCATCGCAGGCCGCCGATTCGACCACCCTCGCTACGACTTGGGCGTGCTGGCGCGCGTCACGCGCTGGCTGGGCATAGGCGCCCGCGTCGAGGACGTGCAGGAGCTCAAGACCTACCAGACCTGGGCCAATATCATGTTCGAGGACCAAGACGTCGCCTACCTCTTTGGCCTGGCGACTTTTGGCGCGGCGGGCACGAAGGGCCGCTCCAAGAGCAAGTAATGGCGCGTCTTAAGACCGTGCACCGCTGCCAGGAGTGCGGCTACAGCGCGCCCAAGCCCATGGGCCAATGCCCGGACTGCTCGGCCTGGAACACGATGATCGAGGAAGTCGTGGAGGCGCGTCCCGGCGCCGCGGCGGGAGCCGCGGCTCGGCGGATGACGGATTTTAGTTCCGAGGCCGTGGCCCTTAAGGATGCGCCCGCCGAGGCCGAGGCGCGCACCAGCACCGACATCGGGGAATTCGACCGCTTGTTGGGAGGCGGAGTCGTCCCGGGTCAAGTGCTGCTGCTGGCGGGTCCCCCGGGAATCGGGAAATCCACTCTCATGCTTCAGGCCGCGGCGCGCCTCTGCGCCCAGAAGACGCAGCGGCCCGTCCTTTATGTATCCGGGGAAGAGTCCTTGCGCCAGGTTTCATCCCGGGCCCAGCGTCTGGGCGTGCGCGGCGACTCGCTGTTTCTGCTCTGCGAGACCGATCTGGGCAAGATATTGGCCGCCGTAGCGCGGGTCAAGCCATGGCTTATGGTGATGGATTCCGTGCAGACGGTTTTTCATCCGGAACTCACCTCCAGTCCGGGCACGGTGGCGCAAGTGCGGGAATGCGCGGCGGAGCTCTTGCGCGTGGCCAAGGCCACGGACACCGTGGTGTTCCTGCTTGGGCACGTGACCAAGGACGGGATGCTGGCCGGACCCAAGGTCCTGGAGCATATCGTCGACACGGTCCTCTATTTCGACACGGAGCGCCATGACCTTCTGCGCGTTCTGCGGGCGCAAAAGAATCGCTTCGGGCCTACCGATGAATTGGGCCTTTTCGAGATGGGGGAAAAGGGGCTCAAGGAGGTCAATGACGCTTCCCGATTTTTTTTGGCCGACCGCGACGGGAAGACCCAGCCGGGCCGGGTCCCCTCGGTGACGATTGAGGGTTCGCGTTCCATGCTCGTGGAGGTCCAGTCCCTCGTGGTGCACACAAAGTATCCGCTGCCGCGGCGCATGGCCACGGGCATGGATCTTAATCGCGTCCTGGTGCTGTTGGCGGCCATGGAAAAGCACCTTCGCCTGCGGCTCGAGGATCGGGATGTCTTCGTGAGCCTGGCGGGCGGTCTGCGCATCAAGGACCCGGCCGTGGATTTGGCGGTGTGCCTGGCGGTGATGAGTTCCGCCCGGGAAGCGCCGGTGCCGGCGGACTGGATCATGCTGGGGGAGGTGGGGTTGCTGGGGGAGGTGGGGCGCGTGCCGCATCTGGAGCTGCGCCTTAAAGAGGCCGCTAAAGCCGGTTTTCACCGGGCCTTGGTTCCGGCGCGCTGCGCCAAGGAGTTGTCGCGCAAGCCGGGTCTGGAAGTGACGGGAGTGGCGGACCTGCGGTCCGCCGCCGAATTGATCATCAAGGGATCGGACCTTGACATTTGACATACACGGTTTCCTTCAAGACTCAAATGCCGAGGCCGAGTAATCCCGTTTAAATAGGAGTGATATATGGGAATATGGATATTCCGTCTGGCCGTCGTCTTGGGTTGTCCCGCCATAGTTTACTTTCAGATCACGCCGAACCCGAAGGGCCTGGCTGTCGGCGCGGTGGTCGGTCTTGTCATCGTGGGCTTGGAATTTCTGGTCGCGGAAATCAACCTGCTGACCGTCATAGCGGGAATTCTGGGAACGGTCGGCGGCATTATAGTCGCCAAGATCGTGGACTATGCCGTCTTCCAGATGGGCAACGAAAGCCTCTATCGCGTCTGGGATAAATACGCGGTCCTGCGCTATTTCGCTTTCGGGGCCTTGGGGGCCATCATCGCCTTGCGCAAGTTCCCGGAGCTCGACGACCTCGACCGGGATATCCGCAAGATCGGCAAGCGCCGCGGCGCGGATATGAAGATTCTCGACACCAGCGCCATCATTGACGGGCGGGTGACGGATATTTGCGAGACGAGGTTTTTCTCGGGGGTCTTGATCGTGCCGCGATTCATCCTGCAGGAACTCCATCATTTGGCCGATTCTCCCGACGCCCTCAAGCGCGCCCGGGGCCGCCGCGGCCTCGATATCCTGGCGCGGCTGCAGGAGAACTCCGAGGTGCCCGTGCGCATCCTGGATCGGGACTTGCCCGACGTCCCCGACGTGGACGGCAAGGTCGTGCGCCTGGCCCAGGACATGGGAGCCAAGGTGGTGACCACGGATTTCAATCTCAACAAGATCGCGGCTCTGGAAGGGGTGCCTTGCCTTAATGTAAACGACCTGAGCACGGCGCTCAAGCCCGTGGTGCTGCCCGGGGAATCCATGCCTATTTTCGTGATGAAGGAGGGCAAGGAGCGCGAGCAGGGCATCGGTTATCTTGACGACGGGACCATGGTCGTCATCGAGGACGGCCGGCGCTCCATCGGCAAACGCATCGAGGTCGCGGTGACCTCCATCCTTCAAAATCCGTCCGGCCGCATGATCTTCGGAAAAGCCAAGGGCGAAAAATAGAGTTTTCCCATGAAGGCCGAGGCCATTATCGTCGCGGGCGGCAGCGGCAGCCGCATGGGCAAGCCCAAGCAGTTCCTGCCCCTGGCCGGAAAGGCCGTGGTGGAATGGTCCTTGGAAGCCTTTCTTTCGATCCCCGAGGTGGAGCGGGTCGTCCTGGTGACCAGTCCGGAAAACATCCGGGAACACGGTTCCCGCCTTTTTCGAGACAGGGTCGTTCTTGTCCCGGCCGGGCCCACGCGCATGGGTTCGGTGCGCAACGGGTTCGAGGCGGTGTCTCAGGACGCCGAGATGGTGGCCGTGCATGACGGCGCGCGCGCCTTGGTGACGCCGGAGATCATCCGGGCCACGCTCGATGAGGCCTACGAATCGGGAGCGGCCGTGCCCGCGGTGCAGGTCAAGGACACCCTCAAGAAAGTCACCAACAAGCAGATGTGGATTTCCGACACCCCGGCGCGGTCCTCTTTTTGGGCGGCCCAGACGCCCCAGTGCTATCGCAGGGAGGTCTTGCAGGAGGCCCTGGCGCGTTTCCCGGACGCCGCCTCGGCGACCGATGAGAGCCAGCTGGTGGAGAAGTGCGGGCAGAAAGTCCGGGTCGTGCCTTCCAGCTACGAGAATTTCAAGATCACCACGCCGGAGGACTTGATCATGGCCGAGGCTTTATTGGAGCAGCGCCAGGGCGGCCGTCGACGCACGGCCGTGGGCTTGGGATGGGATATTCACCGTCTCGTGGCGGGCCGGGAGCTCTGGCTGGCCGGGACCCAGCTTGCCGGAGCCAAGGGGCTCTTGGGCCATTCGGATGCGGACGTTGTCCTGCACGCGGCCGCGGACGCGGTCTTGGGAGCCCTGGGCGCGGGGGAGATCGGCATGATGTTTCCTCCGGATGATCCCAAGTTCAAGGGCATCGCCAGCCGGAAGATCGTCGCCGAGGTCTTGAAGCGTTTGCGGTCCGCCTCCGGGTCCATCGCCAACCTCGACGTTACCATAGTGGCCGAAGAACCCAAGATGAAGCCGCATTATAAGACCTTCCAAAAGTCCCTGGCCGAGGTTTTTGAATTGCCGGCCGAGCGGGTCAATGTCAAGGCCAAGAGCCATGAGGGCTTGGGAGAGATCGGCCGGGGCGAGGCTATTGCCTGCCACGCGGTGGCCGTGCTGCTGTTGCCTTGACCTAGCCTTCTCGTTGGGGCGCGGGCTGGCTGGCGGGGGCCGCGACGATGTTTCCGGAGAGCTCGGCGCCGATGTGGCCCATGTTGTCGAGGGGCGTGGGATTAAGCAGCCGCAGGACTTCGCAATGGCCGTCCAGGGCCCGCTGGATCATCTCCTCAACCACGTCAAAGAGCGCCTGGGTGGCGTTGCCGCACGCCGGGCAGCGGGAGAATGCCAGGGAAAGCTCGCCGCATCTGGGGCAGAGATGGCCCATCTTGGCGAAGCCGTCGCGAACTAGCAAAAGACGAACGGCGCCTTGACGCAGGGCCCGCAGAGTGCGCTCCAGGCCCAGAACCGCGGGCCCGTTGGCGAGGGCCAGGTCCACGAGGCGGTGGGCGAGCACGGTCTCCCGGACCTTGCGCGCCTCGCTTTCGCAGGCCTGGATGCGGCTTAGAACCGCGATCGCCGAGTTCTTCGGGGAAAGATTCTCGTCGAAAATAAGGCTTTGCTGAAGCTCGGTGCGCAGGTGGGCGGAGAGGCGGATCGCGGTCGACGGGCAGGCGCCTATCACTATGCGGGCGAAAGCGTGGTTGCGAACCAGCCCGTCGAGTCTTTGAGCCACGGCCCGGCCTTGAGCTGATTCAAGGCGCGGCGCTTCCATGACCAAGTCCTCGAATTCCCGGATTTGGCCCATGAAGACTTCCAGAAAGCGCGCCCGTTGGTCGTCCGCCAGGACCACTCCGAATCGTTGATATTGGTCCGCTATGGACAACAGAGGCGCGATGAAGGGTTGCGGGGCGACCCGCAGCGCGGCTCTGACCGGCTCGAGCAAGGGACAAACGCGCCATAGCCCAAGGCGCTTGGCGCTGAATACGGCCAGGCCGCGCCAGCCCGCGGGCTTGAAATCGCGGCCCACGAATTCATCCAGGAGCCGAAGGTCCTCGGCGACTGCGGAGAATGTGGGTTCTTCCAGGCAGCGTAGGCGCAGCAGGTTGGAGAAAGTCCGCACATAGGCCCGGCGCGTATCCGCGGGCAGATAGAGACTGACGATGCCGGAAACCGGCGAACGCAGATTGAGCAGCTCGTTGAGGTTGCTGGCCGATAACATGGTCTGGCACCGATGGTAAGGCCGGTTATTCCCAGGGTAACTCTAGGCGGCCTTTGTCGCAATGAGGGGCGTGTCATGTTGTGTCAGTAAATGTCAGGGATTCGGTTTCCGCCGTTCGCGCCCAGCTCGAATTTCCTAGAATATTCCAATCATGAAGGTCTACAACACGCTCTCGCGTTGCCTTGAGGAACTCCAACCCCTCGATCCTCCGCGCGTCGGACTTTACACTTGCGGTCCGACCGTTTACAATTACCAGCATATCGGCAACTACCGTACCTATATCTTCGAGGATGCGCTCAAGAGGACTCTCAAGCTCTGCGGCTTCCAGGTTCGTCATGTCATGAACATAACGGACGTGGGGCACCTGGTCAGCCAAGCCGACGAAGGCGAGGACAAGATGGAGGTGGGCGCCTCGCGCGAGGGCAAGACCGCTTGGGAGATCGCCCGGATATACACCGAGGCTTTTCTGCGGGATTGCCGCGACCTCAACCTTCTCGCCCCGGACGTGCTCTGCAAGGCCACGGACCATATCCCGGAGCAGATCGCGCTCATCGAGCGCCTGCGGGAAAAAGGCCTGATCTACGGCACGTCCGACGGGCTTTACTACGATACGGCCAAGTTCCCGTCCTATGGCCGCCTGGCCGGGGAAAGCCACATCGCCGGCATTCGGGAGGGCTCGCGCGTGGGCGCCAATCCCGAGAAGCGCGCTCCCACTGATTTTGCGGTGTGGAAATTTTCCCCCAAAGGCCAGCGGCGGCAAATGGAGTGGGACTCGCCTTGGGGCGTGGGCTTCCCAGGCTGGCATCTGGAGTGCAGCGCCATGGCCATGAAATACTTGGGAGAGAGCTTCGACGTCCACTGCGGCGGCGTGGACCATGTTTCCATCCATCATACCAATGAAATCGCCCAGGCCGAGGGCGCCACCGGCCAGCCCTTCGTGCGTTACTGGATGCACGGCGAGTTCCTGCTCATGAACAACGCCAAGATGGCGAAATCAGCGGGCGGCTTCGTCACGATCGCGCAGCTTAAGGAAAAGGGATTTGACCCTCTCGATTACCGCTACCATTGTCTGACCGCTCATTACCGCAAACAGCTTGATTTCACATGGGAGGCCCTGGAATCATCCAAGGTGGCGCGGCGCCGGCTCTGCGAGGCCGTCCGGGCCCTGCCCGACGAGGGCGGCGCTCCGGCGCCTGAATCCGAATTTGGCCTGGCTTTGCGCGGGGCCTTGGCCGACGATCTTAACACGGCCGGCGCTTTGGCCGCCCTTTGGGACGGATTGCGCGGCGGCCTGCCAGGTCCCGTGAAACGTTGTTTGGCCCAATTGGCCGATGAGGCCTTGGGTCTGGGGCTATTCGCGGAGGCCGGTCGCGAGCTTCCCGCGGACTTGCGCGAGCTTCTGGAGCGCAGGGCCAAGGCACGCCAGGACAAGGATTTCGCCCTCTCCGATAGCCTGCGCCGCGAGTTGGAGGCCAGGAGAATCGTGGTTGAGGACACCAAGCAGGGCCAGCGCTGGAGAAGGAAATAGTCTATGTCCCGCCGAGAATCCCCGGCAGCCTCCCGTTGGCTCGGCGGCATCCATGGCGTTTTGGAAACCTTAAGATCCCGTCCGGGCAGCGCGCAAGAGCTCATGGTGGCCGCTGATCGCCGAGGCCCGGAGCTTGACGAGATAGTGCGTTTGGCCCGCGCGGCGGGCGCCCGGGTGCGCCTCGTGCAGAGCCGCGAACTCGATCGGGCGACGGGCGGCGTCAGGCATCAGGGCGTGGCGCTCAAGGCGGCTTTGGCCCAAGGAGAGACTCTGGCGGGGCTTCTGGCGCGATTCCCACAGGACATGCGCCGGGGGCTGGTGCTGGTGGCTTTGGATCAGATCCAGGACCCGCACAATCTGGGCGCCATAGCCAGGTCCGCGGTCAATCTCGGCGCCGGGGGGCTCATCCTTCCCGAGAGGCGATCCGCGCCCGTGACCGGAGCGGCGGTCCAGGCATCGGCTGGCGCTATTCAAAAAATACCCGTCGTGACCGTGGTCAACCTCGGCCAGGCGCTTGAGCGCCTTAAAGAGGCGGGGTTTTGGATTTACGGCGCCGACGCGGGCGGCAAACCCGCCTGGGATGCCGTGTTCAACACGCCGCTCGTGCTGGTCGTCGGGTCCGAGGGCTGCGGGATGCGGCCCTTGGTCCGCGGCCTTTGCGACGAGGTCGTAAGCATCCCCCAATCCGGCGGCGGCGTCGAGAGCCTTAACGCCTCGTGCGCCGCGAGCGTGCTTCTCTACGAGATCGCGCGCCAGCTCGGGGGCGAGGCATGAGTCATGGACCAGGGCACGAGCATCATCACGCCCACCATGGGCATTCCGCGGTACGATCCCTAAGCTGGGCGCTGGGCATTACCGGGATATTCTTTCTAGTCGAGCTCGCGGGCGGCTGGTGGACGGGAAGCTTGGCCCTGATTTCGGACGCATTGCACATGGGCTTCGACATGACCGCCTTGGGCCTGGGCCTTTTCGCCGCCCAGGTGGGCCGCCGTCCTCCGGACCAAAAGCGTACGTTCGGCTACAAGCGCGTGGAGGTCCTGGCCGCTTTGGTCAACGGGGTGGCCCTGCTGCTTATCACTGGCGTCATCCTGCGCGAGGCCTACGGACGCTATTTCCTGCCTCGGGACATAAAAGCCGGGGAGATGATGATCATCGCGGTCATCGGGCTGCTGAGCAATCTGGCGGCCGGCGCCATCCTTTTTCGGTCCAGCCGGGGCAATATCAACTTGCGCGGCGCCTACCTTCACGTGCTGTCCGACGCTTTGGGCTCCGTCGGAGTCATAGTTGCCGGCATCGTCATCCTGGTTTTCGGCTGGAAACAGGCCGACCCTCTGGTAAGCGCTTTCATCTGCGTCGGCATTGTCGTGACTTCTTACTGGCTGGTGCGCGACTCCATCCATATCCTTTTGGAAGGCACGCCTCCTCACCTGGAGCTCGAGGAGATACGCGCCGCTCTTGGCGCCCTTCCCGGGGTCAGGGGCGTGCACGACCTCCACCTTTGGTCCGTCACCAAGGGCACGGAGTCCATGAGCGGCCACGTGGTGGTGGAGTCAGCGGCGCACACCGCCGTGACGCTGCGCGCGGGCGCCAAGCTTCTTAAGGAGCGGTTTCGAATCACGCACGTGACCCTGCAGGTGGAGACCTCGGGCTATCCCGAATGCGAGGACGAGTCTCCTCCCCATCCCGGCGAGCGCTCGTGAAGCGATCACCCCCCAGCGCGTTGCTCCTGCTTAACGGCGATATCCCGGATGCCGCCATGATCCGTCGGCTGGCGCGACGCTGCCGCGTGATCATTTGCGCGGACGGCGGAGCGCGCCACGCGCGCCGCATGGGACTGGTTCCGGACGTGGTGGTAGGCGATATGGATTCCTTGCCGCGGCCCTTGCCTCGGAATTGGACGCGGACTTTGTATTGGTGCGATTTTAACGAGAACTCGTCGGATTTTGATAAGGCCCTGGAATTCATGGGCCGGACCGGTTGCGGCCGGCTTTATGTGGCCGGTCTCTTCGGGGGACGTCTCGACCATTGCATGGTCAATCTGTCCTTGGCTCGGCGCTATGGGGCGCGGGAATCCTTGGTGGTGGTGGACCGGGGCATGGCCGCGCTCTTGGGGCCGGGCAGGTATCGGCTGGGGTTGCGGCGGGGGCAAAGGCTGTCCTTGCTGGCCGTCGCTCCACGGACCCGTCTTTCCGTGACCGGAGCGCGCTATCCCTTGCGCCATGCCGCTCTCGTGGCCGGGAGCCGGGGACTGAGCAACGTGGCGCAAGGGCCGGTCGGTCTGCACGTTCACGCCGGCCTGGTTTGGGCCATGGCGCCGGACGTTTTTGAATTCTAGGCGGCTTGCCTGAAGTTGGTTTTCGGGATAGGTTAGTGCGACCGGACGTATTCGAGCAAGCCGTTCTTCATCAGAAAATCGAACAGCGCGTTCGTCACCAATGTGTGGCCGGCGACATTCCAGTGGTTGTCGGTCTCGAAGTGATAGCCGCCGGGACGTTCATTGTTCGCGCTTTTGAGGATAGGCGTCAAGTCCAGGATGCGGATTCCTTGGCGGCGGCAGTAGGCGTTGATGAAATCGTTGAACGCGAAAAGCTGGATGCTCCTAGGGTCTGTTCCGCTCTTTTCCAGGTTCTCCTTAAAACGATCGTTTTCAATTTGCTCGCGCATCGGGATCAGCAACAGGACGAATTCCTTGCCCTGGCTGCGCAGGCGTTTTTGAAAATCCAAAATCATTCCGGCCGTGTATTCCCAATAGGGTTTGTACCTCGGGTCGGTCGGCAGCAAGTCGAAGCCGACAACCCCCATAAAGCCGAGTTTGGTCATTAATAATCTGATTTTTGGATTGAATTTGACCAATCGGCGCGTGAAGTTGTACAGGACGGAATATTCGCAGAGGAATCGTTTGATCCCGTACACGAGCTGATTCGGACGCCGCGACTCGTAGGAGATTTGACCGGAATCCGGCGCGGGCCCCCTCTGGATGTCCATGACCACGCAGAAGGCCATGATCACGAGGGGAATTTCCTTCTTGTTCTCGAAAAAGCGGTCGTATATCTGTATGTATGCGGGCGTTTGGCGTCCTTGGAGCCCCGCGTTGTAGACGCGATAAGACCAGCCGGCGTCATGAAGGCGCTGTTCCAGCTGTTTTGGGAAGCTTTTCGCCAAATCGACTCCAAAACCTTCGACGAAGGAATCCCCCAGGATTACGAGGCTCTTGGGCTTTGAGCCTTTGTCGGAGTATTCGAAATCGCGGAAGCCTTGGGAGTTGATGCCGTAAAAAGTATCCCATTCGAGCCGCTTCCACCGTTGTTTTTGATTCGGTTCATAGACAAGGCCGGCGTTGCGCAGCCGCAAGTCGATGTCCAGGTACTTTCTCCCGGTGGCGACGCGCGTCGCCGCTTCCAGCAAGAGGAGGGTAAGAACAATGGAGCCTAGCGCCAGCAGAGTATTGCCCAGGGTTTGTTTGATGAATTTTTTCATGGTAACCGGGTAATTTTTCTGAGACGACAACGCGAATTATAACAGAATCAAAAGAGCCTATCTAGCGCCCTGAGCCGCGTGCTGAGATTGCCCCGCTAAGTTGTTGTAGAATACATCGATAGGCGCGTATTCGAGGCAAATCATGGTTCATCGCGAGGCCGGTCAATTGAGTCGGGAAGCAATAAACGCATACTATTTCATTCGAGAGTTCGACGCTCCCGGCGATCCCTTGTCTCAGGTAAAATTCGGAACTTCCGGGCATCGCGGCCGGCTGGGCGGCGGCTTTTGCCGGCTGCATGCGCAGTCCATCGCCCAGGCCGTGGCCAGGCTCCATGGAGAACGCGGCATCAAGGGGCCCATTCTGGTCGGCGGCGATACTCGACTGATGAGCGCGGAGACGGCCAAGACATGCGCGGAGGTCCTGGCGGGCAATGGCTTGCAGGTGCAGCTTGCCGGCATGCCTCTGCCCACGCCGGTCTTTTCCCTGGAGATCATCGCGGGGCGCGCCGGAGCCTCGTTAAACGGCACGGCTTCGCATAATCCGCCCCACGATATGGGACTCAAATACAATCCTCCCAGCGGCGGCCCGGCGGGAGCCGAGTACACCGCCGTCATCGAGAAATACGCAAACGAGTGCCTTCGGGATCCGAGGCTCATCCGTCGCCTGCCTTTGGCCAAGGCCAAGGCCCAGGGCTTGGTGACCATGCCGGATTTGGTTGGGCCTTACCTTAAGAGACTTGGGGAGATGGTCGACCTTGAGATTCTCCGCAAATCCGGATTGCGTATCGGCATCCATCCCTTGGGCGGGAGCTCTGTTCCTTATTATGAGGGACTGCGGCGCGATTTCGGGCTCAAGAATTTGCGGATCGTCGACAAGAACGTGGATCCGACCTTCGGTTTCATCCCGCGCGATCACGACGGACAGATCCGCATGGATCCATCCTCGCCTTATCCCATGAAGCCCCTCCTCGATCTGGCCCAAGCCGGGCGTTTCGATTTCGTGGGAGCTTCGGACCCGGACGCCGACCGCTTCGGCGTGGCCACCAAAACCTCCGGGCTTCTGACCCCCAATGAAGCTCTTTGCGTGCTGCTGGCCTATTTGCTGGAGTACCGGCCCTCCTGGCCTAAACACCTCTGCGTCGGCCGGACCATCGGCACCACGCATCTCTTGGACCGGATTGCCCGCGCTCATGGAAGGGAAGTCGACGAGGTTAACGTGGGTTTTAAGTGGTACGTGGAAGGCATCCGGTCGGATAAGTATCTCCTGGCTGGAGAGGAAAGCGCCGGGCTTTCCGTCTATCAATGGACGGCCGAGAAAGACGGCATACTGGCCGTGCTTCTGCTGGCCGAGGCCATGGCCCGCACCGGCAAGGATTTACGGGTCCTTTATCAGGAACTGACGGCTCGCCACGGCTCGCCCGCCTATCGACGCGTGGACGTGGCCATCGACGAGTCTCAGCGCGCGAAGATCAAGTCCATGAAGGGCGCTGCATTGAAGGAATTGAAGGAATTGGCCGGCCGGAAAGTGGTCGATGTCCGCGATACGGACGGGATCAAGGTCTATCTCGAGGATGCCTGGATTCTGGCGCGGCTTTCGGGCACGGAGCCCATAGCCAAACTTTACGGCGAGAGCTTCCAGGGGCCGGAACATCTGGGCCGGCTGCTCAAGGAAGGCGGCGCTCTGTTCGGTCTTCGGCTCGATTAGCTCGTCGGATTCTGGGTCCGTGGACCTAGAAGCCGGTAGGCCATTTGTCTTGGGGCCGTTGCCCTGAAGGCCCACGGCGCGCGGGCGACCTCTTAATTAAAATGCACTCCACCATGAAGAAAATCATAAAGTCTTTCGCCATTGTCATTTCCTTGGCCCTGACCGTCACCTCGTTGCCGTGGCCAGCTTTCGCGGCCATGAACATGCGGGTTCCCGTCGGGCAAAAAGTCGCTCCTGGGGGCATCACCGCCCTTCCCGTCAGCGCTGTCAACGCCAGTCTGGGCGGCGCCGGTTCCCTCCAGGGTCCGACGGTTCGATTGAATTTGAAAGGTTCCTTGGCTCCGCTTCGTAGTCCGATGACGGCGGGCGCCGCGCTCGGCGCATCGCCGATTTCGATCGCCGGCGAAGCTCACGGCGCGGCCGCTGCTCCTGTCGGGGCCGTGGCGCTAACCGCCCAGCCCGCGGCCATGGCCGCCGTTCCCGCGGCAGCCAAAGCCGAGAGTTCGGCTTTGGCCGCCGAAGCCGCGCTCGAGACAGCTGCCGCGCCCCAGCGCCGGTCCCTTTTGGGCCGCATGGCGAGCGCGATTTCAGCCAAGCTGAATTTCGGACGCATCTTCGACAATTCCCAGACCGGGGCTTCTCACGGAGCTCTTGGCTTTCTGCCGCAGCAGCAAAAGAAGGTTCTTCAGGGCGTGGCTCTGGACGACGCGCCCGTGGCGCCGGACCCCAAGAAAGTTTCCGGCGTATTCATCGAGAACTATGATATCCCCGGCACGCTGAATACGGGCGATGATATTTTCAGCGCCGGCGCGGCGGTGCTCAGCGCGGATCCGGCCAGCGAGGCGGACGTGGAGCGCGCCTTGCGCGCCTTGGTGGACGGCGACCCGGCCAAGTACGGCGTGCCGAGCTCGGATCTGGCCACGGTGCATGTGCGCCGCGTGGCGGGAGTGGGGCATCAGGCCGACACCATCTTCGCGTATTTCCGCCAGCAGAAAGGCGGCTTTGAAATGTCCGGCTCTTTCTTGAGCTTCACGGTGAAGGTCCTTCAGGGCCAACCCGTGGTCATGGCATCCATGGCCAAGCTCTACCCCAACCCGCCGGCCAACACCACCCCGAGTTTTCCGGATGATGAACTAAAGGAAAAAGCCCTGGAACGTCTCGGACCTTTGGCTCAGACCGCGGGATTCGACTTGGAATTCATCGAAAAGCGAATCATATTCGCCAATGGGGCGTGGCACGCGGCCAATCTCTATATGGACCTGGATCGTCAGGTGGAGGTGGCCGTTGACGTGGCCACGGGAGAGGCGTTGGCCTGGGACCCGCGCGCCTATGAAACCGGGGCCGAGGCGCAGCCCGCTTCCGGCAGGATCCTCGGACACACTACGACCAAGGGCCCGACTAAGACCAACTCTCCCATGGCGGACCGGCCTCTGCCCGACGTCAACGTGACGCTGGGCGACGGCAGGGTCGTGGTCACGGACTCGGACGGCAGGTTCACCACGGAATCCGGGCTTGACGCCCTGGTGGCGCAGTTCAAGGCGGTTCTGACGGGCAAATGGGCCCAGGTGACGAACAAGGCCGGGGGCAACCTGTCCGTCTCGGGGACGTTGGAGAACGGCAAGGAAGTCACGGTAACCTTCAACCCCGCGGGCATGACCGAGGAGGCCATCGCGCAGGTCAACGGCTACCTGCTCACCACGCTGGTGCACGACTGGGCCAAGACGCACGGCCTCAACGACAAGCGCCTGGACCGCTCGATCCCGGTGAATGCGAACATTGACGATGAGTGCAACGCATACTATACGCCGCGACGGCCCAGCCTCAACTTCTTCAAGTCGAGCTCCAACTGCGTGAATACGTCCTATGACACGGTGGTCATGCATGAGTACGGCCACTTCATAGACGACATGCTGGGCGGCATCATCAATGGCGGGTTGAGCGAGGGCTGGGGAGACATCTTCTCCATGTTTATCCTGAACAACCCCATCATCGGCGAAGGCTTCCTTAAGAAGCCCCGCAACGGCGTGGATTACATCCGCACGGGCGAGAACACGTACCAGTATAAGTCCTATGACGAGGTTCACGCCCAGGGCCAGGCCTGGGGAGGATTCGCCTGGAAGCTGCGCAAGTCGCTTATGGCCGACTTAGGCGAGGCGGCCGGAGCCGCCTTGGCCGAGGCGTTGGTCGTTCCGACCCTGCTGGCCAAGGCCGCCAATATTCCGGCGGCCATGGCCCAGGTGCTCTTGAGCGACATGGATTCCAACGGCAGCATGCCCCATGAAGCCCAGATCCGCGCCGCGGCCCAGGCCCACGGCGTCACCTTGCCGACCAAGCCGGGCAAGATCAGCGGCGAGGAGAAAAGTTCCGAAGCTCCCAAGACTCTGCAAAGAACCAATGTGGCTGCCCAAGGCAAGGGGTTGAGATCCAAGGCCGCGCGTTGGGCCAAGACCATCTTTGTGGGCTCCATCGAAGGGGCTTTGGGCGTCTATGCCGGCTTGCACGTGGGCATCGTGGCCGGCATCCTGGGGATGCTGGCGCTGATTCCGGTCATGGCCAGGGCCGGATTCCTGCTGGGTGGGATCATCGGGGAGAAATTGATGGGAACATCCGGAGAAAAAACAATGGGCGCGGCCTTGATTGGCGCTGTTGTGGCGATAGCTCTAGGCGGGGCCTTGGGCGGTTTCGTGGGCGCGCATGTCGCGTCCATAGGAGCCGGAATTGCCCTCGGGGGCACCGCGTTCTTGAGTCATCTGGTCTGGCAATTCGTCTTTGGAAACTCCTAAGTTAGCTCCGTGGAAGGTTCCTGTGTGACCGCCGGGCTCGCAAGAGCCCGGCGGTTCATTTATGGCAGCGCCAGGATCAGCCTATGGTCCTCGTCGAGGGAAATCCTGGCCTGGGCGAGCCGGGACCGGGACGAGAGTTCACGCAGTTCGGCCAAGGTGTAAGCGGCCTGCAGGGATTGGAGATAACTAGCCCGCAAAGGCTCCGGGTATTCCGGGTCGCGACGCGGCCGCAGCCAGGCCCAGGCCGGGCGCAGCGGCCGGGACAAATCCCGGATGAGGACGCGCGCCTCGGGCCGCGCCACGCGCCCGGCTTCATTGAGCATTCTAACGGGATCCGGGATGTGGTGCAGCAGATTGTCGCAGAGGACGGCGTCAAAGGAACTGTCGGGAAAATCCAGGCGGCAGGCGTCGCCTTCGACAAGCCAGACCTTTCCCACGAGGCCCAAGGGGCGGGCCTTTTCTATGCCTTCCTCCAAGGCCGCGGCGCAGCGGTCAATGCCGGTCGTTTCGCAGCCGGGAAATTCCCGGGCTAGCTTAAGGACCAATCTTCCGGCGCCGGCGCCCAGGACCAGGACCTTGCCTTGGGCCAGGCCCATGCCCTTGAGCCGGGTCAAAAATGAGGCGTCGATGCGGTCGAGGCGCGCGCGGCCCTCTGGGGACTCATAAGCATCGAGCTCAAGGAAAGGATCGCCGTTGTCTCGTTGCGCCAAGCGCGCTTGATAAAGCCATGAAAGCATGATTTATTCAATCATCTTGGCCTCGACGCTGCAAGGATAATGGTGCCAGACGTGAACTTGCGGAACTTTTTCAGCCAGTAAGTTCCGCAAGTTCACGTCTGGCACCGCATTTGCTAATCTAAAGGGGATGGCTGATGTCATCATTTTCGACGACGACCCTTCTATAGGCGACTTGGCTAGGGAGGTCCTGCGCGGCTTGGGCCTTACCGTGGAGCATTATCTTAGCGCCGCGGGCGCGGCCCAGATCATCCAGGACTCAAGGCCCAGGGTGGTGGTGCTCGACATCATGATGCAGGGCGCTGACGGGCTTTCCGTCTGCCGGGCCATCAAGGCCAATCCGGCCACGGGGCACGTCAAGGTGATGATCGTCACGTCCAAGAATTTTCCGCATGAGAAGGAACGGGCCCTGCGCTACGGCGCGGACGCCTTCCTGGCCAAGCCCTTCCAGCCCGAGGGCCTGGCGCGCGGCGTGGCGGGCCTCATCGGCCTAGACGGCGCGCCGGCGCAGCCGCGCGGCGACTTGCCCGTGGCCCTGACTCTGCTCGATGGGGGCGCGGTGCTGGAGGCGGCTTCCTTATGGGTGTTCCTCGACGGGGGAGAGCTTGCCGCTGCCTGGGCGGCTGAGCGGGCTGCGGGGCCGGGCAACTGCTGGATACTTATCAGCCGATATATGGAGGACAATTTGTCCCTGCTTCGCGCCGGCGGCGCCTTGCTCGGCTTGGGATGCCCGGTGCGCGTGGCTGGTCCGGATACGCCGGAGGGCGATTTGCAGCTCCTGGCGCCCGGCATGTCGGAGCATGCCGCGGCGGCTTCTTATGGGCATCTGCCGCTCCTGTTCCCGCAGCGGGAAGGCGAGTTCGCTCTGGCTCCGGGCGTCGTGGGCGCGGTGCGCTACACTCGATTCCCCGGCGTCGCCGTAGCCTACGGCGTGGATTTTCACGGCCGCCGCGTCGTGTATTGCCCTTGGCACCAATTTGACGCCGCTTCTTGCTCCCGTCGGGACCATGAATGGGAAAAATTCAGGAGTTTTTTTCAGGGAGCGGATATCCTTATTCACGGCTGCCAGGCTGGTTGCGGCCCTTGGGAAAGCGTGGTCGACATGGCCCTCGCAGCCCGGGTCAAGAGGCTCATTCTCCTGCCCTGCGGCGATGAGCGTCTGGCCGGCCAAGCCCGAGACCGGGCAGCCTCCGGCAAGGCCCCCCTCGACTGCCCCGTCGTGGCCACAGGACAGCGGCTCGTCCTCTGAGTCCGCATGTCCGCCAAAAGACGAGTTCCAAGATGGAAAGGCGCGCTCTGGAAATGCGTGGGCGCGGCGCTTTTGGCTTCGCTCGTCTATATTTTTTGGCTGCCTGATGTCAGGCCCTTGCGCCGGAACAATCCCAAGACCACTTCATATATCGAATTGCGCCGCAGTCAGGCGCGGCGCTCCGGCAAAAGGTTCGATCCGCGCCTGAACTGGCTGCCTTGGGTTAAAATTTCCCAGCATCTTAAGAATGCGGTGCTTATCGCCGAGGATGACGCCTTCTATCGGCATGACGGCGTGGATTGGGATAGCGTCAGGACGGCCTTGGAGAGGGATTGGCAGATGCGGCGCTTGGCCTATGGCGGGAGCACTATTACCCAGCAGGTGGCGCGCAATCTGTATCTGTCGCCCTCGAAGAATCCCTTGCGCAAGGTCAAGGAACTGCTCATCGCGCGGAGGCTGGAAAAAGAGCTCGGCAAGAGGCGCATCTTCGAGCTTTATCTCAACATCGCCGAATGGGGCAAGGGCATCTACGGCGCGGAGGCCGCGGCCCAGGCCTACTTCGGGAAATCCGCCGCGGATCTGAGCGCCGAGGAAGCCGTGGCCATGGCCGTGGTCCTGCCCAACCCGCGCCGCTGGAGCCCGGCCCGGAAGGGGCGCTACGTGGAGAGAAACATGCGCCGGATCATGGGCCGCATGCGGGCTTCGGGGTTTTTGCCCGAAGAGGATTTCGAGATATCGGACGGCGAACTGCGGGTGGAGACGATCGCGCCCCAGGATAATGCCGGGGTCCTTGCGTCCACCTCGGCCGGGGCCGGCTTCTGAATCCGCCGGGCTTTAGCGTTCCCGGGCGGGGACTTTCTTGACCAGTATGTAAAGCTTGCCCTCGTTCCACTGGTTGCGCGCCGTGGTGTCGGCCATTTTCCCGTGGCCCGCGTAGATGTCCACCCGTCCCGGGCCCTTGATGGCGCCGCCGGTGTCCATGCACAGGGCGAAGCGGCTGTTGGGAAACTGCCCCAGAAGCCGCCCTTCCTTGTCGGCCTGGGGCGATACCGTGCTGAAATAAGCCAGGGCGCCTAATGGTATGATCGCGGGGTCTATGGCTATGGAGCGCGAGGGCGAGAGCGACTCCATGATGGTTCCCAAAGGCTCTCCATCCGGGGGTAATGGCGCCAGCTCGAAGAATGTGTAGCGCGGATTTTGCGAGATGACGAAATCCTCGGCTTCCGGGTGGGTGCGGAAATATTCGCGCAGCTTGGCGTGGGTCAATTCCTCCCGGGTCAAGGCCCCGGTCTTGAGGAGCACCAGGCCCACGGAGTTGTAGGGCCGGGCGTTGGTCGCCGCGTAGCGGGCCAGTATTTCCTTGCCCGATGGGAATTTGAGGATGCCCGACCCCTGGATATGGAGGTCGAGCGCGTCGTACTTGGTCTTGAGCCAGGCCAGTTCATGGCCCTTGCCAAAAAGGGCTTTGCGGACATCGATCTCCTCGCGGGAGAAATAGGGGACCAGACGCTTGTCCTTGGTCACGCGGCCGACCAGGGTGTCGGAGCCGTATTTCTTGTCGAAGGCGGAGAGGTCCGCTTCCACCATGTCCGGCGGACGCCGGTAGATCGGGACCGGGTATTTGGGAGACTTCTTGATCGAGGCCGGCAGTACGGGCTGATAATAGGAAGAGAAGACGACCTTTCCCTGTCCGTCGCTGCCTATGGATTGGAACACGTCGAATCTTTCCCGCACGAGGGCATCGAGCTCTTCCGGCGTCCGGGCTTCGTTTATAATTCGGAGCAGCTCCCGGATGCTGTCGGCCAGGATGGCGGTCCCGTAGTCCCGGCCTCCGATGTGGAAGTAGCGGGAACCGCCTTCCTGTTTCTTGAGATAGGCGAGCGTTTTCTTGGCGGCTTTGGCCAGGTTGGCCTTGGACTGGAAAGTGTCCGCGAAGACCGGAAGCTCTGCGGGGGAGAGCAAGCGCAGGGGCGGCTGGGCCGGGGCCGAGACCGGGGCGGGAGCGGCGGCGCTGGAAACGGACGGAGCGGGAGCTTGAGCCGCGGCCAAGGTCACGACCAGGGTGGCGATGGAGATCATAATGGAGCTCATGAGCGAGTATAGATAAAAAAAGAGCCGGACGTCACCCCTTGAATCGTCGACGGTTTTCTTGATTTCTCCGTCGTAATTTGCTATAGTAATTATCCTTATTTCGTACGCAAATAGCAATAGATAATAAAAGATGGAAAACCGTTTTCCTTCTTGCGCCTGAGGTGCCATGTACCTTAAATCCATAGATATCGTCGGTTACAAGTCCTTCGCGGTCAAGACGCATCTTGACTTTGGCCCCGGCATCACCGGGATCGTGGGCCCCAACGGCTGCGGCAAGTCCAATATCATGGAGTGCGTGCGCTGGTGCCTCGGCGAGATGTCGTGGAAGTCCTTGCGCGCCGATTCCATGATCGAGGTGATCTTCAGCGGAACGGAGAAGCGCCCGCCTCTTTCCATGACCGAGGTCACGTTGACATTCGACAACTCCTCCAGCCAGCTGCCCACGCAATTCTCCGAGGTTACGGTCACGCGCCGCATCTACCGTTCCGGCGAGTCGGCTTATTTTCTCAACCGGACGCAATGCCGCCTGCGGGATATCCGGGACATGTTCCTCGACACCGGCGTGGGTGGAGACGGCTACGCCATCATCGACCAGGGCGGCGTGGACTTCGTCCTGCGCGCCAAGCCGGAAGAGCGGCGGGCCCTTTTCGAGGAGGCGGCCGGCGTGGCCAAGTACAAGGCCAAGCGCGAGGAGGCCTTGCGCAAGCTGGAACGCGTCGAGGCGGACATGGCGCGGCTCATGGATTCCGTTTCTCTGATCGACGAACAGGTAAAAAAACTCGACTCCGAGGCCCGCAAGGCCAAGCTCTATAAAAAATACCAGGAAGAGCTCGTCGGATTGGAAGCGGCCAAGACTTTGGGGGAGATAACCGCCTGCGAAACCCAGCTTGCGGACTTGGCGGCCAAGGCCGGCCCGGTCCAAGAGCGGCTTGATTCCAAGAGAGCCGCGGTGGGCGGCGAGGAAGCCGAGGTCGCGCGCCTCGAGCTCGAAAGAGCTTCGGCGCAGGCTCAGTTCGGCGAGGTCGGCGCTAAAATCGCCGGGGTCAAGGCCGAGATCGGCAAGCTCGATGAGCGCTGCCGGGCCTCGGCCGAGGCCATCGCCGTCGTGGACCAGCGTTTTGCGCAGTGCTCCGATGAGCTCGCGGCGGCCCGGGAGCGCCTCTTGGGGATGGACCCTCAAATCGCTCAAGCGGGCGCGGAAGTGGATCGGGTCCGTTTGGCTCTGGAGGCCGCTCAGCAGGAACTCGCGGGCTGGCAGGGGCAGGCGGACGCGTGCGCGGCGGCCCAAGGCGAGGCGCAGCGCGAACTCGAGGCGCGCCGCGGCGAGGCTTTGGCCGCGGCCGAAGCCGCTCTGGCGGCTTCCCGCGAGGTTTCATCCCGGGAGTCCGACCTGGGACGCGAATTCGCGCATGTGAGCGCGGTCTTGCGCGGTCTGCAAAAGGACATGGAAAGCGAGGAGCGCTCGCGCCGCGAATATGAAACCCTGAAGTCCGAGGCGGACGGCCATTCAGCGCGCACGTCAGAAGCCCAGGCGCGGGTGGCGGCCGCCCAATCGGAGCTCGCGGGTCTCCGGGATAAGCAGAAGGCGATATCCGACTGCATTCTGCGCGTGCATTCCGACCTTTCCGGGAGCAAGGCCCGGGCCGAGTCCCTGGAGGCGCAAGGCGGACAAAATCCCTACTGGGTGGGCGCGCAGGCGGTGCTCAATGCCGGCATCGAGGGCGTAGTCGGCAGCGTCCGCAGCCTTATCCAGGTCGAGGAATCGTGGCGTCCCTACGTCGAGGATCTCCTGGGAGAACGGCTCTTTGCCGTGGTTTGCGAGCATTCGGCCGCGGCTCGCGCCGGGGTGGAATTCCTGCAGGCGGCGGGAGCGGGACGCGCCCGGTTCCTGGTCCTGAGCACCTTGCCGCCGGCCGCTGGCGAACGGTCTTATCCGGAAGAGGCCAAGCCGCTTTTGCGGCATATGCAGTACGACCCGCGCCATGAGAACGCGGTGCGCTTCCTTTTTTCCGAGTGCTACGCCTTGGATAAGGTCCTGTTCGGCGACCACTGGGTGTGCGGCGGGGCTCAGCCCGGAGCCGGGGTGCAGCTTTCGCTCTCCGATCTGGAGGACCTGCGCGCCAGCGTGAGGGCTTTGGAGAGCCAGTCCGCCGAGCAGGCCGCCGCTTCGGCGCTTTGCCTTGAGGAACTGGCGGCGGCTGAGTCGAAACTGCACGAGGCTCTGGGCGCTCTGAGCGCCCAGACCACGCGCGAGCAGTCGCTGCGCCAGCAGCTGCTCGAGAAGGAGGAGGCCTGGAGTTTGGGCCGCCAGAACGTGCAGATGGGCACGGAATTCGCGACCGGGATCATCCGGCAAGGATCCTTGATCAAGGAGGAGCTGCAAAGCCTGCGCGCGCGACAGCTCGAGGCGCAGGCGCGGGAGAAGGCCTGCCGCCAGACCGAGGCTGAGGCCTCGGCCAAGGCCCAATGCGCCAAGGATGCTTGGGTCGAGAAGCGCTCCAGCCAGCAGGTGTTCCAGGCCCGGATCGAAGGCCTGGATCGCGAGATGTCCATTCATGCCAACAGCTACGAGCGCCTCGCCGAAAGCAAGAAGCATCTGGAGAACATCGTGGCCCAGCGCGGCGCGGAGCTCGAGGATTTGTCCCGGCGCCGGCAAGAGGCCGTGGCCGTGCAGGATCAGTCGCGCCAGCATATCCAGTGCCAGCAGGCCGAGCTTTCGGGGCAAGAGAACGCGGCCGCGGCCGCCGGCGAGCGCTTGCTGGGCCTGGACAAGGCCTTGGGCGAGCGTCGCGAGTCTCTTCTGGGGCTCAAGGCGGACTTCGAGGCGGCTCAGCAGGAGTTCCACGACCTGGAGATGCGCACCCGCGACCATCAAACCCGGCAGGACATGCTGCGCACCCAACTCTGGGACCAATGGCAGCTGACCTTGGAAGAAGCCAAGGCCAAGCATGGCGCGGTGACCCTGGATTTGGAGAAGCTGGAGACTTTGCGCAAACGGCTCTCCAATATGGGCCCGATCAATCAGGCCGCTCCCGAGGAATACGAAGCCCTGGCCCAGAGGCAATCATTTCTCAACGCTCAAATCAGCGATCTCACCCAAGCCAAGGATGACCTCAAGGCCGCCATCCAGAAGATCAACGCCACGACGCGCGAGCATTTCCGCCAGACTTTCACGGACACGCGCGAGCATTTCCGCCGCCTCTATGGGGTCCTTTTCGAGGGCGGAGAGGCCGACCTGGTGATGACGGATCCCGACAATATCCTCGATACCGGCATCGATATCGTGGCTCAACCCCCGGGCAAGCGCCTGCAGAGCATCTCGCTGTTGTCGGGAGGGGAAAAAACCATGACGGCGATCGCCCTGCTCTTCGCCTTCTTCATGGTCCGGCCCTCGCCTTTTTGCATGCTCGACGAGGCCGATGCCGCCTTGGATGACGCCAACGTCGAGCGTTTTGTCTCCATGCTCAAGGAGTTCGGATCGCGCACCCAGTTCCTCATTATCAGCCACAACAAGCGCACCATGGAGGCGGCGGACGTCATCTATGGCGTGACCATGGAGGAGAAGGGCGTCAGCCAGATCGTTTCCATAGAATTTCAAAAGCGGGCCGGCACGCATGCTCCGACGAACGCTCAGTCCCGCGTCGAGCCGCAGCCCGCGGCGGTCGAATTGTCCGCGGTGAGCGCCGTGACGTCCCCGGCGGAAGAAAAAGCAGGGGAGGTCGGCTTGCCCCTGAGTCTCGTTTCCGAGATCGCGGATGCGCGGGGGACGGACGCGGGCGGAGGTTTCGAGGCTCCGCCGCAACGCGTTGATCCCGCGGCCGCCGCGGACGAAAGTCCGGCCCAGGGTTGAGCCGCCTATATCCTCTAACCCTGGGATTCCATAGGCATATTGACGCGCTGGACTTGGCCCTACGACCCTAGGTCTGGTATGATTGGTCCTTAAATGCTCTACGGGGTATTCTCCGATGTGCACGCCAACCTCGAGGCTCTGGAGGTCGTGCTTGATTTCTTCCGGGCTTCCCGTACGGAAGGCCATATCTGCTGCGGCGATGTCGTGGGCTACGGTCCCGACCCGGAAGAGTGCCTGGCGAAAGTCCGGAGGCTCAAGAATATTTCCATCGTGTGCGGGAATCATGACTTGGCCGCCGTCGGACGCTTGGATGTGGAGTGGTTCAATCCCTATGCCCGGGCCGCCACGCTCTGGACGCGCGCCGCTCTGGGCGGAGAGTCGCGGAGGTTCCTGGAAGGCCTGACCGCGCGGCTTGAAACCCGGGAGTTCACCGTCGTGCACGGCACGCCGCGCCGGCCCGCCGACGAGTATCTTCTCAGCGTCGCCCAGTTCAAGGTCAATATGTCGAAAGTGAGCGTCTGGCCGCTTTTCATGGGACATAGCCATATGCCTTTGTGCTTCCATTGTTCCGCGGAAGGGCGCATCGAGCCGATCTTCATCGATGACCGCCAGTGCGTGACCGGCGAGGTCGCGGCATTCGGCACCGTGCCCGTGGCCTTCAACCCCGGCGCCGTAGGCCAGCCGCGGGATCATGACAAGCGCGCGTCCTGCGCCCTTTGGGATTCGGAGGCGAGATCCTTCCGGGTTTTTCGGCTGGCCTATGACGTGGCCGTCACCCAGGCCAAGATCCGCAGTCATGGCTTGCCCGAATATCTAGCCTTGCGCCTTGCATACGGGCAATAACTTGAGGCCTGGCTACTAGGCCATAAAGCCTAATAAGAATAGGCCATTTTACGCTTGCTCCATGGGACCCACGGCCTATGTCGTTTGCATGCGCCTCTGTTACCATTTGCATAGATGGAAGGAGGATAAAGCTATATGGAACGCATCGCCATGCAGGGCCGGCGCAAACATGGATCGCGAGCCCAGGCCGTCTTGAAGTCGCCGCGCGCGAGAATCAGCCTTACGTTCGAGGCGGGCAGCCAGTCGTACCTTTGGACCACGGAACGCGGCTGTTGCCGCGTCGTCCGTAAATGAGCCTGACGCCTCGGTCCGTCGTCCTGTTGAGGTCCGCCTGCGCGGCGGGTCTCTGCTTTTGGGCGACGACCGCTGCCGCCAACCCGAGCATGTCGTCGGATTTCGGCCGGATGACGGGTTGGTTGAGCCATGAGTTGGCCCAAGGCCTGGCCTTCAACGCGGGCTCGACTTTCGATCCCCCCCATGAGGTTGTCAGCCGGCGTCTTCAGCCGGATATCAGCGCTGGCGTCGGCAAGATGCCTTTGAATAAGAAGAAATTTCCAGAGCCCGAGACGCCGGCGCTCAGAGATATGGACGCCTCCGCCATGTTCCCCTCGGCCGTCCTCTTCCCCAACCTCGCCATGCATCTTCGCGCCGGACTGCCCGGCCGCATGGACTTCTCCATCCGCATCGCCAACATGACCACGCCGTCCGGCTATCATATTTCGCCGACGGCCACGGGGCAGGGACAGAGCAATTCGATAGGCGTCGGCTTGCGCAGGCATTTTTTCGGGGGCCCGGACCGGCCGATGCTGGGCTTGGGAGCCAACTTCAACCACGTCTACGGCAAGTTCTTTATGCACAGCAAATTTAACGTGGACAATATCCAAGGCTTTTCCACGGATAGCGATGTCAACGGCGAACTGGCCTGGAACGTGTCCAGTTTCGGCCTGAGCGCCGTGCTGAGCCATGGGTACCGCGGCTGGACCCCGTTTTTTGGTTATGGCTACAACTACGCCACGGGCTCGGTGCGGGCGCGCCTTGAGGCCCGGCCTAACACGCCGCTGATCGCGCGGATTGCGGGCGAGTCGAGCGAGCATCCCGAGCAGAACCAAGGCCGATTGATCGTGGGGCTGGAGATGGACCGGCCGTGGATGCATTTTTTCGCCAACGGCGAGGTCAAGGCCATGGGCACCCATGCCATGGAGTCTTGGATCGTGCACCTGGGGGCGGCCTTGCCGTTTGAGATAGGCTTCCGCGGCTTTGCCAAGAGAGACTCGCAGCAAGACCGGGTGGCTTCGGCTCAAGAGTACGGCGACTACGGCCTTCCGCGGCGGGAGGCGGATTCCGGAAAGAGGAAGGCCGCGCCGGTGCGGCCGTATTTGCCGGCTGCGGCGTCTTTCGAGGGTCAGCAGGAGCTGCTCTTCATTCAGTGACATGGTGAGAAAGATCGTCTCCGTCGCGCTTTGCGTGTCCTTAATAGGGTTGTGCGCTGGATTGGAGCCGTGGCAAGCGGCCGCGGCTCAAATCGCCCAGGTTCGGGTCCATGCCGGCGCCGCGAAAGTTGGAGCCGTTGCGATTGTTCCTCCAGGCGTGCCCTTGCGGCGCATGGGCGGGGCAGCGCGGATTCTGTCCGGGCCGCAAAAGGGCCTGCTGCCCGCGATCAATAGACCGGAGATTTCGGACCATCCCGGATTCGCCGCTGCGCGCGACGCCGGCGTCAGCAGGCCGGCGGCGTCCGTTGCGGCTTTCGCGGCGCCGGGGCTGGGCGTCGGTAAAGGCGATATCCCGCGGCTGGCCGTTGCCGCGGGTCAAGAAATGCCGGGGCGCAGAAGCGCCGAGCCGGCGGATCCGGCGCAGCAGGACCGGACTCCCTTTGCCAAAACCATGGAGCGCCTTCAGGCGCCTTCCCTTATAGCGCCCCTTGCCAAGGGGGGGGCGGAGGCTATACAGGGCGCGGCCGGCCAGGACTTCTCTCGGCGCGTGGGAGAGAGCCTTGAGCCGGCAGGCGCGGTGGCGGCTGACGGGACGCCGGTTTTCGAGAGGTCGTCGCTGGCTTCAAGCCGGGCTTCTTCGCCGCAAGCTTTTTTCCCTCCCGGAGTTGCCGGCGGCGTGAAAGCCCAAGCCGGCAAACAGGCCAAGTCTCCGGTGTTCCCGGTCGCCATCGCGGCTGGCGCGACCGCGCTGTGGGGCGGAGCCAAAGTCCTGCTCGGCGGGTTCGCGTCCCAGACCGCGGTCCCGAGCTTGGTGCATGCCGTCCTGCAAGCCGCGGCTGGCGGCGCGGCCATGACAGCCATGGCCGTTGGCTCGGTTTTTGCCGCTTTAGCCGTTTTTGAAATGGGCGCTTATGCTTACGGCATGTGGCGCGGCCGTTCCGTGACGGACACTGATTTCTGGAACTACGTGCGCGATCTCGTGATGAACGAAGGCTTCGACGCGGGCAAGGCGGAGTTGCTGCGCATCCATAGGCCCGCGAAGAAGTCCTTGCGGCCGGAATTCGGCTTTGTCGCGGGCGGCGCCATATATCTGAGGCCGGAGCTTGCGGCCACGCCTTGGCTCTTTCGCGTGGTTTTGAGTCATGAGCTTGAGCACTTGCGTGCCCGTGACGCCCGGGCACCGCCCGCCGGCCGCGCTCAAGGCCTGGGGCGGCGCATGGCCCAGGAATTTATGGCCCGCGCGGCCGAGCTCAAGTCCGCCGGGACCGTGCGCCAGGCTAAAATCCCGGTTCTGGAGCGCATCCTGCGTTTGGCCGGGATATCCTTGGCTCTGGCCCGCCCCTACGATGTCCTCGTCGTGAACGCCGATTCCGCCGAGCTTAAGAATCCCGGCGTCTATCAGGCCCTCTCCAATGATAAAGCCCGGGTGGAGGTGGTCGATAGCAGCGACCCCCGGCAGGTTCTTGATGACTCCAGGAATCTGCGCCGGTTCGAGGTGGTGGTCCTGGGCAAGTCATTCGAGATCGTGCCGGAGGAAAAATCAACGGAAGCGGAGCAGTTGGAACAGGCCCTCCGGCAGCTCGACAGCCTTTTCGTCCTGGCCACGCGGCGGATGGCGCAACGAGGAGCCTTCCTGGAAGGGTCGGACAATGCCCAGCGTTATGAGAATCTCGTGGCCATGGCCCAGCGGATCGATCAACGGGGCGCCAAAGCTCAAATACGGTTCGAGAAACTGGTGCGCGAATTCTGGCAGGACATCACCGGCGCGCGACTCAAGGGCATGAAGTTCAGCGGAGTCGCGGAATCCCTTTATAAGGCCATGGCCAATAAAGGGGTGGCGTTCCTTCCTTTTAGCCTGGATGACGACAGCCTGCTGGTTTGGGAAAGGTTTCTTCGTTTTTGGGAGGCGCCGGACGGCGGACAGTTCCGGATGCTGCGCGTGGACCTGGAGAATGGCGGCCATATCCTGGTCTTGCGCAAGGTCGAGGCGCGCGTGGGCCTGTGGCTGCGGTCCTTGAAGGGTTTTATCGCGGTTTCCGTGCCTCAGGCTGACAAGGATGAGGAGTCGCGCGAGGCCGCGCGCACCGCCCTTGCCGCCGCGGGTTTTTCCGACCAATTGGAGAAATTCGACGAGTTGGGAGTCGAAATCCAGCAGGTCTTGGGCGCGGACGTGGGCAGCCAGGAGATCTACGTGACCGTGCCGCGGCGCAATGCCGGGGCCATGCGTCGTTTCATTTCCGGGCTAGCCATGAATGTGGAATCGTCGCAAACGAATTTCGAGCCGCAACTTTTTGAAGCCGCGGACCTGCATCAGGTCCGGCCAGTCTGGCGGATGGGCATCACGGGCGTGGGCGGCACCATGATCGTGCTCGACACCAGCGCGGATAATACTCATGATGACTTTTCCGGCCGCGCGGAGGTGGTGGATGCGGTCAATGAGGGGCCGGAGGACCGGATGGGGCACGGCACGCACGTGCTCGGCGCCCTCATTTCCAATAATCCGATTTTCACCGGCATGGTCAAAGCGGGGCGCGCCATCATGTATAAAGTGTTCTCCAGCCTGACGCCGGGAGCGGCTGACGGCACGATCAAGGGCAGCGCGGCCGCCGGCATGCAGAAAGGCGGAGACGGATTCAATCTTAGTTTTGGCAGCAAGGGGTCTTCGGGAGACGATTTGGCGATGTTTTTCTCGGAATTGACGCACCATAAGAACGCCAATGGCGAATATGTCTTCGTGGCGGCCAGCGGCGGCAATTCCGGGCCTTTTGACCGGACCATGAGCCAGCCCGCGGTCGGCGATGACGTTGTCGCCGTGGCCGCCGCCGGCACCGGCAATGCTCCGTCCGGGATCACGTGGCCCACTCGATGGAATGACGGTGTGCTGGAGATCGTCTTCTTTAGCGGCGCCGGACCGGACCTCGACAGGCGTTACTCCGTCGAGAGGGTCCGCATCAAACCGGACGTGACTGGCAAGGGCGGGGACGTCACCACCGCGGAAGGTTCGGCCAACGTCTATCCTTTCGGCGTGTATTCGGCCAAGTCCAAGGACATGCCCAAGAGCCCTTCGGACTTGCCGGACGGCAAGCATATGGGCATGTCCGGAACCTCCATGGCCGCTCCTATCGTGGCGGGCATTTTGCTCCTGATAAAGCTGGCCATCAGGCTGATGGGAGCGGAGACTCCCTATGTCAAGGAGCACCTGCCTCTGGTTCTCAAGGCCGTCGTCATGCGCACCGCGGACGATATGCGGTTGCCGGTTTGGTTTCAAGGAGCGGGTCTGGCTAATGCCTGGGCCGCGGTCAAGCTGGTGGCTGAATTAGTCGGGTATGTCATCTCCGATAGAGCCTCCAACCTGGTTCGGCGCTGGTTCGGCCGGATCGCCCCGGCCTCCGACGATCCTAATGCCTGGGATTGGGTAGCGCGCTACGAAGCGGTCATGGACTTGGAGGATCGGGTTTACAAGGCGGCTGAGGTCGTCAAGAACGAGGCCCAAGCGCGCTTCGAGACCGATCCTGACGGCGAGGAAGAGGCGCCGACGGAGGAGCGCCAAGCGGCCGACGAGACGGTCCGGGCCGACATGCAGGCGCAATTCAACGCCGCGCGAGACCAAGCCTTGCCTGACTTGCTCAAGGCCTTGCAGGATCCGGTCTGGCTGGTGCGCCGCCAAGCCGCGCTGGTTCTTCGCAATCTTAAGGCGCCGGACTCCGCCATGCCCTTGGCCGAGGCCGCTTTAAAGGATTCCGACGGCCGGGTCAGGCAAATGGCTTTTCTGGCCTTGGCCGAGAACCCCTCGCATGCGGTCGACGCATTGCTTCAGAAAGCCTCGGCCGATGCGCAATGGGACGTGGCGCTTTACTCGGCCTACGCCTTGGCGCGACATGGCGACCGTTCCGGGGTGGGCCGCATCCTTTCGGAGCTTTCTCATAAAGACAAATGGGTCAGGTTCACGGCGACTTGGCTTCTGGGCCAGCTCGGCGACAAGGCCACGCAGATCGAGGCCGAGGCTCTTTCCTATCTGGTCAAGAATCTCCAGGAACGCGGCAATATCCGGCACTTGGCCGCGGCGGCGCTCTTTAATTTCGTCGGGGTCAACCCCGGAGCGATCAGCGGCGACGTGATCCAGGACCTTCTCGAGGCTTCCGGCCCGCAGAATCTGGCCTTGACGCGCACCGTGGCCAAGATTTTCCCATCCGCTTTGAGTCACAAGGATATCCTGGCCCAGGTGCGCTCGGAGCCGTTGAAGTCCGTGGTGACGGATTTCGTGCTGAGGAATCGCGCCGCGGTGAGCATGCCCGGCGCTCTGGGGGATTTGGTCAGTCTGCTGGCGCGCACGATCAACGTGCCTTTGGACCTGCCGACTCCGTTCCTGGACCCGGCGGGCGCGGGCATAGCCGGCGTGGATCCCGTCTTGGGGCCTTTGGACGTGATCGTGACCTTGCCTCGGGGGCGGGAGCTTTCCGCCTACCGGGACTTCCACGGGGATGCGGCTGCCGCCCTATCTGAGGCCGGGCTGCGGGCCGAGACCATTTCCAAGCATGGGGCCGAGCTCAAGGCAGCCATGCCGGCCTCGCGTTCGCTCTGGTTGAGCGTGCCGAGCCACAAGTTCTTCGCCTTGAGCCTGGAACTGAAAAATCAAGGCTACGGGGTGCGTTTGTCCCTGCCGCAATACGCTCTGTCGCGGCGTTCCGGCGACGCGTCGTGGGAGGGATTGACCCTAGACCTTTCCGGCGATTATCCGGAGATCCCGCCGCAGGCGGATATCTCCCTGGTGCGCGTCACCGCGGATCATGCGGCGTCCGAGGCGCGCGTCATGGCCGTCCTGGAGGCGATCAGCGCCCGGGTCAATGATCCGCTCAAGAAGCCGGCGGTGATCGCGGTGAGCCTGGGCAGCCAGGGCGAGCCCCACTCGCCCCTATCGCGCCTCATCAATCGGCTCATCCTGAGGGATATTGGCGTCATCTTGCCGGCCGGAAACGAGGGTCCCGGGGAGGATTCGGTTTCCGCTCTGGCCAAGGGCGGTCTGGCCGTGGTGGTGGCCGCGGCGGGCCGTACCTCCGGCCTGGAGGCATATTCCGGCCGGGGCTCGGATTCCGATCCGGTTGTCTCCTGGACGGATTTGGTCGATGATTT
Organism: Elusimicrobiota bacterium; assembly: GCA_003452935.1. Lineage (GTDB taxonomy): Bacteria > Elusimicrobiota > Elusimicrobia > UBA1565 > UBA9628 > UBA9628. The sequence goes on along the minus strand of DMMY01000004.1, from coordinate 167,194 downwards.
TGGCGCGGCCTTGCCTTTGTTGAGCGACGCGGCAGCCGCCGCTGCCCGCGCTATTTTGGGAGAGGATGGCGTCGAGAAGGATGGAGCAGCGGGGCAGGCTCCTTACGTCGAGATCGGGACCGGCCCGGCCGCGGAGCGCACGGCGCGAAATATTTCGGCCTTGGCTCGGCGCATGGCGGAAGCTCTGGCCGCTAAAAATTCGGTCCTGCCGAGCGGGTATTTCTTTTATCTCGTCGACCTGGTCAAGAGCACCTTGAGCAGCCTGCCCGGCGCGCGGGCCGCGCAGGCGGGCGCCGGCGTGTTTGATCACCCGGATAGGGCCCGAGAGCTTCTGGAAACGAGACTGCTCGACGCCGGAGTCATCGCGCGCGAAGCCCCGGCTTTGCGCGGCGCGGCGCAGACGCGATATTTGCGGTCCTTGCCGCCCGAGACCATGGGAGAGGCCGCGCAGAAAGCGGTGTTCAGCGCGGCCGAGGCCGTGGGTACGCCGATCGTCGCCAGACCGGAGGTGATCGCGGCCGCGGCGGAACTGACCCGGCGCGTGGTGGGGGCGAGTTCCGTCCGGGCCAACGCGGTGTCGGGCGACGGGGTGGAGCGGGTCAGGGAGCTCCGGGCGGTCCTGGGCGCGGGCGTAAGCCCGGCAGCCGGTTCTATGCAGCCTTTTGCTTTCCGCAAGACATCGGGTGAAGTTTCCCGTGCCCGGGCCGCGGGCTTGGAAGGCTTCCTTTACAGCAAACTCGAGATCCAGGGCGAGGGGGATAACGGTCTGGATATGAGCCAAATCGAGGATTACTTCAATTACCTAGACAGCCTTCTTTCCGGGTTCGATTGGACCAAGCCCTTGCGTCGGGATATCGAGAGCATCAGGCGCTCCCGAGCGAGGCCGGCTCAGAAGAGCCGGCGCCTGGACAAGCGTCTGATCGCGGCGGTCAAAGAGTATCAGACCGAGCTCCGGGCGGCCGACGCCTCCAACTGGTTCAGGGTCGCGGGCATACATGCCATTGACGTTCCGGCCAGTATGACGAAGGGTTTCCTCGATTCCCTCGGCGAAAGGGAGATCCTGCGCATCCGGAAAGCGACGCGCGCGGACACGTTTTTGCTTAGGCTCGGCCGCGAGCCGGGCTATGAGGAGGGACTCAAGGATTTTGTGCGCAGAGTCCATGCGATGGGCTTGAGAGTGGGCGTGGAGTGGATGGGCCGCGGTCGCGATAAAATCGCGCCGAAGGCCTCTGAACTCGGGGTGGATTTCGTGCGACAGTCGGCGGTTTACACGATCAACGGTCAGGGTCGAGCCGAGGACGGAAGTTGGCTTCAAGAATCCTTGGTCAGCGGCGACCCCGGCCGCATTCGGGAAGCCTTGAAGGATTGCGCTTATCGATCTTGGCAGCATGGCGGGGCCTCGGCCGTCCAGTCCCTTGCCCTGGTCGGCTGGGATGCCGCGCGGAAGTACGGCCGGTTCTTCAAGGCTGCGGCCCTCCTGACCCTTCTGCTAAGGCCCGGCATTGTCGCGGCCGGCCAGGATATGAATCCGGACATCCCCGCTCCGGAACTTCGGGAATTCATGGATATATTGTCCTTGAAATCCTTCGAGTATCGAGACTTATTCTCTCGGGGAACCATGGAGGTGCTGGACGCGAGTCCCGGCTCTCCGGTGGTTGCCTATAGCGTGAGCGCTGGATCTGCCGCCTCGCGCAAGACGCTCCTAGCCGCGGCAAATTTTGCGACCGGACGCGCCGGAGCCCTGTTTCGATTCAAAGCCGCGTTGGCGGCTGTCGGCGCCTTCGTCCCGCAGGTCGACAAGACTTATCTGTTGCGAGATTTCGTCAACAAGGATGTCAATGGGCGGCCCGTGACCTACGCGCGTTCCGGAAAGGAACTCGTGGAGAAAGGGCTTTATGTTGAACTCGACGCCGGCGGGGTGCACTTGTTCGAGGTGGTGGAGTCCCCCATCCAACCCGGAAAGGAAGTCTAGCTATGACACAAGCTCGATATAGCAGCCGTCTAAAACAATCGCTCTGCGCGATACTGATCAGCGCGCTGCTGCTCACGCAGCAGGGCGTCGCGTTGGGGTCCGGGGTGCTGGCCGGCGCCAATACTTTCAGGGCTCGTCCGCTTGTCAACGCCGGCGTTGCCGTCAGGGCCCCGCAAGGCGGTCTCGCCCTTTTACCCGAAAGTCTCGCCCACTCCTTCTCCCATGCCGGGCTTCGCCCTTCTATCATCCCGGCTGGTCCCATTGGGAGCGCCCCTTTCGTGCCTTTGGCCGCTCCCGGCTTGGCCGCGTCCGCGAAATCGCCGCGCTTAGACGAGGGGCAGTCCCAAGCCGCCGCCCCTGCGGTAGAAACCCAAATCACGCAGCTTTCCCAGCGTCTTCTGCCCGATCTTCAAGCCCTTGCCGACCCTGAACTTTCGGCCAATGCCTCCCGTCAGGTTGGCGAGCGCGTCATGGATTCCGCTCTCGGGCTTCAGGCCCCGGATCTGCCGGTCCTGGCCGAGGGCGCTGCGGACTCCGGCCCCGAGACCATGCGGCTGCGCGGCGACTCATGGTGGAAAGACCCGTCCGTCCAGCATCTCGCGGCCAGCGTGCCTATTTATGCCATGCGCCGCGATTTTAATGACCCTGGTATCGGCAAGTTTTCGGACCTGGGCGCGTACTACCGCGACTTCCTCTCCAAGCGGGGAGTGGACACGGTTCATATTTTGCCCCATTTGGCGGTGTTGGATGAGAGTCCTTACGCTCCGGTCAGTCTCTATGCTTTAAACGAGAGCTATATCGACTGGGCGCAGGTTGAGGAAGTCCGCCAGAGACCGGATTGGCTGGCTAGGCTTAAGGTGAGGGATCTCCCCGACAAGCAGGCCGTCAATTACCCGGCGCTCCGGCAGAGGGAAAGCGAGGTGGCTGAGCAGGCTTATCAGGTTTTTCAAAGAGCCAACAGCCAAGACGGCGTTACGCCGAGGTGGCAGGAATATCTGGATTTTATCAGCAACAACTCCTGGTGGCTTGACGACTACGCGGAGTTCATGTCTTTATCCAGTATGCTCAATAAGCCTGCCTTGGAGTGGACCGAAGAGGATGAGCGGCAAGCCAGGAGCGACCCTCGTTTCGCCGTGTTGAAGAATATCCATTTTTATGCCCAATGGAACGCTTATAAACAATGCGACGCGGCCATTGCCATGATCCGGCAGGCGGGGGGGCATGCGATTTTTGATCTTCCCATGTTCCGATCCAAGAATTCCGTGGATGCCTGGAAGCATCCGGAGTATTTTACCGACTTGAGGACGCGCAACCCGGGCGTCGTCAACGAGACGATTCATGAGGACTGGAAGGATTTGGCGCTCTGGAACTGGACCAAGCTCAAAGCCGAGGACTACCGTCTCATGCTTGATCCCGTCAGCCACTGGCTGGCCCTTGGTTTCGAGGGCATCCGCGCCGACGCTCTCCATTTCGCCTACAATTTCGGCAAAGGCCAGATTGTCAGCGGTGACGAACCGGGGGATGATTATGTGCGCGCGCTGAGCTCGATACTGCAGACCAGAGCCGCCTTTCCGCTCGCCGAGGCTTTGGATGGCCAGGCTGAGAAGGTCGAGAGCTTTGGATTCGTGACGGTTTATGGGGATTGGAAGGTGCTCAGCAATCACGACCTGCCTCGCCAGGATGGTTTTATGGGGCGCTTCCTGGATTTGAGCCAGGAGAGGACGTCAGGCCGCAACGGGCGCTTCGTCGCCTATACCTTGGGAGATGAATGGGGCGACCCTTTCCCCGTCAAGGAGTTCAAGGATGGCAAATCCTACTGGCATTATCGCATCCCAATGCCTTCTGACCCTGACTACAAGAATCGGGTTCGCAACGACGCGCGGGGTCAATTGGGGGCGTGGAGAGCGGTGCAGGAGGGAAACATTTGGAAGGCCGTGGAGGCGCTCTGGTCCGCGATGAAGATCGCGGGCGACAGTTTTGTCAAACATTTCTACAATTCGGTTCAGATATGGGCGGCCAGCATGGACTGGTTCCTGGAGGAGTGGGGCCGCGACACATTCATTTCATTGCCGGGCCTTCTTCTGGCCACCGGACGCTCCGCCGAGGCGAAGGAGAACATGCGCAATTTCGCCAGGTTCGAGCATAACGGGCTCATACCCAACAGGATATGGGACGCCTCGCGATGGTTTCCTGCGCAGCCGGACGGCGTGGACTACAATACCGTCGATGGTCCCATGTGGTTCATTCAGGCCGTGAAGAAATATGTCGAGTATACGAATGACTACGCCTTTGTAGGTGAAATGCTGCCGGTCATGCGCCGCATCATCCGCTGCTACATTTCGGGAACCGGTTTCTACCGCTATGGCAGGTTCAACCGCATCTATATGGATTCGGATGGTCTCATTGTCGGTCCGGCCCAGGCCACGTGGATGGACGCGGATCCGGACGGCCGCGGCCAGCCCGTCACTCCGAGGAACGGCAAGGCGGTTGAGATCAACGCGCTGTGGTATGCGAACCTCCGTTTCCTAGCCCGTTTGGAGCGCCGCTCCGGCGGCCAAGCCGCGGACTTGGACGCGCAAGCCGATTTGGTCAAGAAGTCCTTCAATGACAAGTTCTGGTTCGTGACCGAGGACAATAAGCGCGCCTGGGGCGAGACCGGCGGGGCTTTGCGCGACGTCGTTGAGGGAGATCCGCACTCCAATGCTGTCCGGCCCAACATGCTCTTCGCCGTGAGCCATGGCGAGGACCTGCTGACCCCGGAGCGGCAGCGGGCCGTGGTCCTGGCCGCGACCAAGGACCTTTTGACTCCCTACGGAATGCGTTCTCTTTCTTACCGTGACAGCCGGTATCGGGGTATTTATGAGACTTGGAAACCGGCTCTCGAAAGAGACCAAGCTTATCATCAGGGCACGGTATGGCCTTGGCTGATGGGTCCTTATGTGGACGCGTTGGCGCGCGTGCGGCGGGCCCAAGGTTGGGATGAGGGTCGCGTCCGCGACGAGGTGCGCGGGATCATGACGCCGTTGGTGGAGTTTCTCGTGACCAGCCGCGAGGGCTCTCTGCCCGAGGTCTTCGATGGCGGCAAGCCTCAGGATGCTTTATTGGGCTTTTCCTTGGCCGATCCCGTCGGGCTGAGGGACTTGATCATGGAGCTGTTGCGCAATCAGAACCGGGGCGGCACCAGGTCTCAGGCCTGGAGCGTGGGCGAGGCCTTGCGCGTCCTGCTGGAATATGGATTGACCGACGGGACCGGGGGGGCGTGGAGCAATGATCGGCGCGATGCGCCGGAGACGACGGGGTCAGACTTTGATGAATATCCTGCGCCTGTATAAGATCCACATAAGCCCGCACCAGAGCAGGACGTAGCTGGCTCCCCAGGCGGCTGAGGAGACATACGGACTGAAAAATGTCGGCAGCCAGCTTTCATAAAGGCGCTGGTAAAGGTAGGTCTTAAGACGCATGGTCTTGCAGGCCTCATCGTGCCAACGAATGCCGACCAAGACGTAGGACATCGCGCCGACCCCGACGTACGCCGCGATCGCGTTGCTCCCGTAGACGATGAAGGGCTTGGCCCACGTTTGGAAACCTCGGATATCTATCAGCCAGTAGGACGCGGCCAGGCCGAGGCATGCCCAGCCGGAGGCGTGCAGCACGTAGGAAGGCGTCCATAGATTCTTGTTGAACGGGATATCGCGGCTCCACAGGGCGGCCGCGGCCGCGAGCAGGCCGCCGGCTAGGGCCAAAAACGCCGCCTTTGGGGCGGGGGATTTGTCTTTACGGCGCAGCCAATGGCCGACGAGCACTCCCGAAAGAGTCGTGCCCATGGCGCCCAAGGTGGATAGCATTCCCTCGGGGTCGTGCCCCATTTGTAATTTATCGTCGATCTCGTAGAGCCAGGGCAGCATGAGCTTGGTGTCGATATAATCCGCGATGTTGGAGAATCTATCCAACATGCCGGCCTCGCTTCCTGGGGCGGGGACGAATTTCAGGATGAAATAGTAGCCAAGGACTAGTCCGGCCCCCCATAGGGCTTGAGCCCGGACGCCGGCGTAGAGCACGATAAGGGACGTGAAAAAATAACAGATCGCGATCCGCTGCAGCACTCCATAGAACCGAAAATGACCTACAAACGCCCACCAGGCAAGAAGGGCCAATGCGGCGTTAAGCAGCGAGAGGATGACGGTCCTTCGGATCGCCGGCGCCAGCAGCGCATAGCCCGGGCCCGCGCCCTGCCGGCGCTTGCCCATGCTGTAGGTCATGGCCACGCCCATGATGAACAGGAAAAAAGGGAAGATAAGATCGGCGGCCGTGCAGCCGTTCCATTCCGCGTGCCTCAGGGGAGAATAAACATGCCGCCAGTCCCCCGCGTTGTTGACCAGGAACATGGCCGCGATCGTGATTCCGCGGAAAGCGTCGAGGGAAAGCAGGCGTTCGGATTTCTGCGGGGGGGAAGCGTTGTCCATCGCGGGGTTCATCCGGCTCGTCCGAGGAACTGGGCGATCCCGTTCATGAACATCTGCACGGCGATGGTCGTCAAAATCATCCCCATGAGACGCTCTATGGCGGTCACGCCTCTGCGGCCCAGGAGTCTGCCGATGGCCGCGGCATAAGTCAGGATGGCCAAGGACCCCGTCCAGGCCAGGACGATCGCGGTTAGAAGATGCCAGAATCCCACGTCGCTCTTGGAGGAGAGTATGAGCACCGTGGTCAGCGCGGATGGGCCGCAGATAAGCGGCGTGGCCAAGGGTACGATGAAGGGTTCGCCTCCCGGCAAAGCCCCGAAAACGCCCTCCTTGATCGGGAAAATCATCTTGATGGCGATCAGGAAGAGCACAATGCCTCCTGATATGGAAAGAGCGGGATCTTTGATGCCCAGCATATCGAGCAGGAACCGGCCGAAAAGCAGGAAGAAGAGGAACAGGAACAGGGCGATCGCGTGCTCGCGCCAGATGATGCGGCGGCTGCGCCCGGGCGGGATATCCCGGAGCAGGCTCACGAACATGGGTATGTTGCCCAGCGGGTCCATCACCAAGAAAAGGATGGATACGCATGACAGCAGGCTCATGTTCTCGTTCACGAAGATGATTCTACATAGTCTGGCGGGCCTCTGGGGAACTTCGAGGATCTATGCCTGCGGTTCGAAGGAGTCCTTTCCCACGCCGCAGACCGGGCACACCCAATCCTCCGGGATTTTTTCCCACGGCGTGCCCGGAGGCACGCCGTGTTCCGGATCGCCGGCGGCCGGGTCGTATACGTATCCGCAGGGCTGGCACACGTATTTTTTCATGGCCGGTTCTCCTTGAGTTTGAGCGCCACTTTTCGGCCTAGGTCGTAGGCCGCCTGCAAAGCGGCCGAGTCGGGGACGTACTGGCACCGAACGGGATCCAGCGTGGCTGCCCCCATCTCATTGAGGCTATCGTGGACCTGCTTGATCGACTCTCCGGCCCAGCCGTAAGAACCGAAAGCGGCGCCGACGAGGTTCTTGCGTTTGAGGCCCTTGAGATAGCTCAGGGCATCGGCGACGGTGGGAAACGTCTGGCGATTGATCGTCGGAGAGCCGACCAGGAGGGCGCCTGCGTCGAGCAGCTCGGTGGCCACGTCGCTGCGGTGGCTGCCGCGCAAGGGCATGACCAAGGTTGAAGTCCCGGCGGCGGTCAAGCCTTCGGCCGCGGCGCGGGCCAGCTTTTCGGTGGAGCCCCACATGGTGTCGAAGACCACGACCGCCTTGTCCGACGGCCGCTGCAGGGCCCATTGCCGCCAAAGAGACATGATTTCAGCGACGTCGCGCCTCCAGATGGGGCCGTGGTCGGGCGCGATCATTTTGGGCGCGAAGCCGGTCTGGGCGAGCTTGTCGAGCAACGCCAGCACGACGTCCGAGAATGGCAGCAGGATGTTGGCGTAGTATTTGGCGGCCTCATAACGCCAGTCCGGCGTCTCGTCGTCGAAGCGATGCGAGCCGGCCAGATGCATGCCGAAGGCGTCATTGGAAAAGAGCAAGCCCTGGCCCTCGAGGTAGGAGAACATGCTGTCCGGCCAATGCAGCATGCGAGTCTCGGTGAAGGAGAGTCGTTCGCCGCCCAGGTCGAGCTTCTCCCCGTCTTTGACCGCCGCAATCGGCAGGCCCCAATGGAAGTGGGCCTCGAGCGCCTTGACCCCCATGGGAGAGGCGAAGACTTTTTCGGGCTTGACGAGCCCCAGGACGGCGGGCAATCCTCCGGAATGGTCCATTTCCGCATGGTTCGAGACCACGTAGCGTATGTCCTTGGGGTCAATGACGGAAGCGACGCGGGAGAGCATTTCTTCGACGAAGGGCGTTTTGACCGTGTCTATCAGGGTCGGTTTTTCAGCCAGGACCAGATAGGCGTTGTAGGTGGTCCCATGGTCCGTGGAATAGCCGTGGAAGTCGCGGATGTCCCAATCCACGGCTCCGACCCAGTAAACCTTGTCCGTTATCTTGACTGCCTGGAATGGGCTTTTCATGTCTCCTCCTTCATAATCCCAGGGGGACTTGCTCGAGTTCCAAATCGACCCCGGTTTTCCGGCGTACCGCGTAGCGCACGCGGGATATGAGCTCCATGACGTCGCGGGCCGAGGCGCCGCCGAGGTTTATGATGAAGCCGGCGTGCTTGGTCGAGACCTGGGCGCGCCCCACGGTGAGGCCCTTGAGGCCGCAGGCGTCGATAAGCCGCGAGGCGTGGTCTCCCGGAGGCCGCTTGAACACGCTGCCCGCGGAAGGATATTCCAAGGGCTGCTTGTCCGCCCGCGCCCGGAGGGTCTCAGCGCGGATTTCGCGCAATTGGCCTTGGTCGCCGCAATCAAGCTCCCATTGCGCGCAAAGAAAGACGAGTCCTGCGACGCCTTCCACCTTTCGGTAGCCGTAAGCGACCTCCGTTTTGTTTTTGCGCACCAGCCCGCAGTCCTGGTCGAGTGCCGTAAAAGAGACCAGATGATCGAAAACTTCTTGCCCGAAAGCGCCGGCGTTTATCCAGAGCGCCCCCCCCACGCTCCCTGGTATGCCGGAGAGCCTTTCCATGCCGGCCAATCCCAGGTCCACGGACTTGGCGGCCAGGACGTCCATGGCCGCTCCGGCCTGGGCGTGGATGCGGGTTCCGGAAATCCGGACTTGGTCCATTCGCCGCGTGGAAGCCACCACGCCGGGCAGGCCGGCATCGCTGACGATGACGTTGGAGCCCAAGCCCAGGATCGTCAGAGGCAGGCCTTTTTGCCGCACAAAGCCCAGCAGCCAACGCCAGTCGTCTTCGGAACCGGGCAACACGAGGCTTTCCGCCTTGCCGCCGATCTTGAATGTCGTATAGGCGCACAGGGGTTCTGATAGGAAACAGCGCCCGTCAAATCGCGCCGCCAGGTCGGCTTGCCAGCCCATGCGTATTCAGTCTATAAAATTTCCGTCGAGGGCGGCCCGGGCTTTTGGTACCATACTCGTAAGTGCATCCCATACAGGCGCCGGCAAGCGGCAGGTCCGGCCGACATCTCGTGCCGGCGATGATCTGCATCACGGCGGCCGCCGCTTTTCTCGTGGGCGGCTATGAGTTCGCCCGCAGCACCGTGGCTTCGCTTTTTATCGCGGCCTACGGCTCGGGCCCCATTCCTTACGCCATGACCCTGGTCCCCGTCCTGATGGCGGCGCTCATCTATGCCTATGGAGTGGTCCTCACGCGTCTTGGCAGCCGCTGGACGCTCCAGGTTTCCCTGCTCAGCGCGGCTGTCGCTTTTTTCGTGGCTTACCTGGCCATGCGCGGCGGGCGCAAGCTGGCCGTGGCCGCGCTCTATGTTTTTACCGAGGCCTATATCGTCATTCTTGTGGAGCAGTTCTGGTCGTTTATCAACAGCACGCTTGACCAATCCAATGCCAAGGCTTTCAACGGGCCCATTCTTGGAGGAGCCGCGGTTGGCCCTATTCTGGCCGGCCTGTTTCTGCGTCACTTCGCGCAGAGAATGGGGTCCGAACAGTTCGTGCTTTTGGCGGGAATCTCTCTCTTGCCGGCCGCCGCTCTGTCGTACGCGGCCTATCGTTTGGCTGGAGATCCGCAGCCCTCGGTTTCGGACCGCTGCGGCGACGCGGGGCCGCTGCGCTTGAGGCTCATACTGAATACCAAGGTTTTGTGGCTTATCGCGGGGGTCGTGGCGCTTAGTCAGTTCTTCGCGGCCGCGACAAATTTGCGGCTTTATGAGCTCCTCGAGGCGAGCATCCCCCAGAAAGACGCCCGCAGCGCCTATTTGGGAACTTTTTGGGCCTCGGTCAATGGCGTCGCGTTTCTCATGCAGTTCGTGGTGACCCCTCTGGCGTTGCGGCGTCTCTCCTTGCGCTGGATCCTCGTGTCCATGCCCCTTCTGCATGCCGTCATGGCCTTGTTCATGCTGAGCAGCCCGGCGCTTTCCGTAGCGGCCGCGGCCCTGCTTATTTTCAAGGGTTTGGACTATTCCATATTCAGGGCCAGCAAGGAACTCCTTTATATACCGCTCTCGTATGACGCCCGCTACCGGGCCAAGCAGGTCGTCGACGCCTTCAATTATCGTTTTTCCAAGGGCGCGGCCGCCGGGCTTATATCCCTGGCCAAGTGGGGTCTTGGGGTCTTGCCCGGATGGACCTATCCCGCCCTGAGCCTGGCGGCGGCCGGAGCCTGGGTCATGGCGGCCGTGCCTCTGGCGCGGGCTGCGCAAGGCGAGAGCTCCGGTCATGTCGAATGACGGACACCGAGGGACGATTGTCGCGCCGGAACCGCGTCAATTCGGGACGCTGATCAGGAGCAAGGAGGCCGGTTCTTTGGCGGCGATGCCGAAGCCGCCCGGAAGTTCGGCCGGGACAAAGGCCGGCCTGCGAGCGTTTATCAGCCGCATCCGGGCGCCAGCCGCGAGTCTCGCGCTGCCTTTGAGCACGACGATATGTTGGAAAGTTCTTCTTGCAGGGGCCGCCCAGGATACAGCCCTGCTCCTCGTCCCGAGCAGGTCCAGCCTGTAAATGGTAAAGAATGGCCAGGACTCGGGCCTATCTAAGATCTGGTAAAGACGACAGCCGCGGGATCCGGGACCAGGCTCCATGGATTGGGGCTTGCAGAGGATATCCGGGATCTTGGTGATCCGGAAATCCATGGACCGGATCATGCGGCGCACGGCGCTTTCGCAAAGACCGCGACAGGCCGAGCCTTTGCGGAAGCGAAGGCCCTTGTCCCAAAGGAAGGGGGTGAAGAAATCGGCCAAACTGCAGGTCGAGTCCGAGCTTTGCTGGACTTCCGCCAGGCGGAAGTCGCGTCCTTGCAGAAACGGCAGCCAGGCCTCGCTTTTGGGAGCGCCCAGGTTCTGTGCCGGATCACTCGGATGGAATTGATGAGAGAGGCCGAAAAGAGCGTGCAAAAGTCCGGCCTTGATGAGGAGAAGGTTGCCGGCTTGCCGGCGCAGGTCGACTTCGTTAAGGACGTCGGCTATGCGCGCCCGGTTGTCGCCGAGCCGCGCTAAAAGGGACGATAGGTCCGCCGCCGAGCCCGTGCGGAGCCTCCGCAGGCTCGCCGCTAATTTTCCGTCGCGATCCGGATCCGCGCGCCAGCGCCGCAGGGCGCGGTCCTCGGCCCAGGACTCATAGGCCCTGGCGAAGGCGCGGAAGGAGCGCTGGTCCGGCACGCGCAGCCGTTGTCTTAGGCGGCCTAAAAGCTCGATATCGAGGCAAGTCCAGGAAACGAAGTCTTCAGGCCGGACGCGGACCCTAAAGCCGATATGCGCCAAGGGCGGAAAGTCCGTGCGGATGAACTTGGCGAAAACCGGAAGCCCGTCGCCGAAGAGGGTCCGCGGCCGATCCCCCAAGAGCTGGGGCTGGCGGCGCAAGATTTGCTCCAACGAGAGCCGGGAACCGGCAATCCTCGCGGGGAATTCGGGTCGGGCCGAGTTGATCCAGATCTCCTCGCCCCAGGCCTTGGGCGCCAAGCGCGGTTCGAGCCATAAAGGGGATTGGGAGGAGCGGTTCATGGTCCGAGGTCTGACTGGACTATACAAAATTCACCGCGCCCGGACGATGTCCCGAAACATTCCGGTACTTGCCGAAACGCCGCCGCCGCGCTACCCTAATGATTGCATGACTCGGCGTTTTTTTTGGCTCGGCGTCTTGGCTCTGGGGCTTTGCGCTTGCGGCGACCCCGTGCCCAGGCTGCCCGGAAAGACTCCCCAGGAGCAGGTCCTCTGGGCGGCCAAGTACGGCGACGCTTCGGCCCTGAGGACGGTTCTTATCGCCGGCGCGGACACCGAGACGCGCGACCCGGGAAACGGCTGGACGCCTCTGATCTGGGCATCGGTCCGGGGTTTCGAGGATTGCGTCGTCATCCTGGTGGATCGCGGCGCGGATCTGGAGGCTCGCGGCCGCCGGGGGCAGACCGCCTTGATCCTGGCCACGCGCTGGGGGCAGACGGACGCGGCGCATTCCTTGTTGGCCAACGGCGCCAATGCGTCGGGCAAGGACAACGACGGCTGGAGCGCCCTGCTCTGGGCGTCCTTCCTGGGCCGCGAGCAGATCGCGCGCGCCCTGCTCGACCGCGGAACTCCGCCGGACCTGGCCGCCCAGGACGGCTTCACGCCGCTCATGGCCGCGGCGCGTCGAGGCCGGGACGGGATCGCGGAGCTGCTTTTGGAGCGCGGCGCCGATCCCTTGCGGCGGGGGCCCCGGGGCAGGACCGCGGCGGACATGGCCGGGGAAGCGGGGCATGATGAGCTCGCGCGGCGACTGCGCGCGAGCCGTCGGCGCTGATTACTTCCAAATTCCCGGGATCTCGGTCGAGCAATCCGGGCACTTGCCGTCGCGCAGGCGGTTGGCCTGGACCGTGAACCCGCGCCGCTCGATGAGCCGTTTGGCGCATGACGGGCAGAGCGTATCCTCGCCGCCTGGCAGCCGGCCTGGCAGATTGCCCGCATAGACGAAGCGCAGGCCCTCGGCGCGTCCTATCTCCACGGCGCGCAGGAGCGTCTCGGCCGGCGTATCCCGGGACTCGGGCATCCGGTAGTCTTGATGATAGGCGGTCGCGTGCCAGGGAATGTCCGGGGAAATCCCGGCCAGGAAACGGGCGATGGAGCGCAATTCCCAATCCGAGTCGTTCCAGCCCGGAATGACGAGGGTGACCACCTCCAGCCAGAAGCCCAGGGACTTTATGTCCTCGATCGAGCGCAGGACGTGGCGCATCGCGCCGCCGGTGATTTCCCGGTACTTGGAGTGGTCGAAGCACTTGAGGTCCACTTTGTAAAAATCCGTCACCGGCCTGAGATATTCCAGGACTTGGCGCGTGGCGTGGCCGTTGGAGACATAGGCTCCGCGCAGTCCGGCCTCGCGGCCGATCCTGAATATGGCCGCGGCCCATTCCGAGGTGATAAGGGGTTCGTTATAGGTGGACACGATGACGCGGCAGCGGCCTTCCCGGGCCCGGTCGACGATGGACTGCGGCGTGCATTCCCAGATGTCAGAGCCGGCTTGGGGATCGCGCAAGGCCTGGCTCGACAGCCAGTTCTGGCAGAATTTGCATGAGAAGTTGCAGCCCAGCATCCCGAAAGAGAGGGTGGGCTCGCCGGGCAGGACGTGGAAAAATGGTTTTTTCTCTATGGGGTCCACGCGCAGGCCGGAGACATATCCGAATGGGACCATGAGCCGGCCGCCCCGGTTGAAGCGCACCCGGCATATCCCGGTCTTGCCCTCGGCGATAAGGCATTCGTGGCCGCAGGCGTGGCAACGGACGAGGCCGTCGCCTTGCTTGTCGTAGAGCTCGCTTTCGCGGGACAGCCTGCGCAGCGCCGTCGCCAAGGTCTCGGCGGCCATCAACCCTCTTTGAAGGCCGTGACCGTGAAGGTGAGCAGCTCGGCTCCGGAAGTCTTCCATGCGTCGGCGTCAAGTCCGGCTTTGTGCCGGCAGAGATGCGACATGAACTCCTCGCGGTCCGGCAGTTGTTCCCAGACCTGGGGCAGGAAAAGTCCTTGCCTGCGGCCGCGGCGCACGATGACGCCGAGGCCCGGGCGGATATCGCCGGGCCGCGCCGGCTGGGGAGAGGAAAGTATGGAGATCTCGGCGCGCAAATCCGCTAGTTCCGCTTCGGTTACGGCTGGAAAGCGGGGGTCATCGCAGGCGCTGGACACCGCGTAATGGGCCACGGCGTTGCCCAGCGTATCTTGGGCTTTTGTGGTTCCGATGCAGCCGCGCAAATCTCCGTCTTCTTTGGTCCAGGTCACGAAGACCGCCGCCGGGAGGTTAAGGAGCGGATGGGAGAAGAGCCGGGGAGAGGGCTTTTTCCCTCGCAGGCTGGCGATGACGCTGGCGCGGGCGAGGGCCAGGAGTTCTGATTTTTGCTCCTGAGTGAGCCTTTCAGTCGGCCATTGGCGTTTTTGACCGCGCTCTAGGAGCAGCGCCGCGCCATAGCCCACGGTGCGGTCATGGTCGCCGCCGCGGTCGGCGGAATTGACGCAGGCCAGCGCCTCTCCCCAGTCCGCGCCGAGGCAGGACGCCGCGGTCTGGACCGCCGCGGCCGCGGCTTTGCCGCACCAGGTGCAGTGCAGATTCGGCGCGCCCAGCGCCATGAGGGCTTGCTCCGTGCGCCAGAGGAAGTCCGGGTCGAGGACGATGAAGCTTTCCAGGGAGGCGGGGTCGACCTGCCGCGCGACGTCAAGAGGCGGGTAATGCGACAGGTCGGTCGCCGCGATGACCAGAGCCTTGGCGCCCTTGAGCACTCCGGCCAGGGCGCGGCCGGCCTTTTGCGCGTCCGCCAGGTCCTGGGTATTGGCCACGAGCGGCAGCAGCTGGAACTTTTTCCAAGTCCTCTGCAGGAAGGGAAGGACGACCTCGACGGAATGTTCCTCGGCATGGGCCTCGGCGCAGACGGCGATGTTGGCTCCGGCTTGGAGGAGCTGCTGGGCCTGCTTGGCGGCCAAGGGGACTTCGCCCAAGGGAGTCTGGAAGGCGGCGTGGTTGTCCAAGAAGAACCCCGGGCGCGGCGCGAAATGGGCGGTGCCTAACACGGCCACGATTTCGGGATCAAGAGACGCTAGGGCGCGGCAGAGTCGGGCCGTGGGCGGCCCGGAGTATTCGTAGCCGGCATGAGGGCATAGCGCGGCGACGACGCGGCCCTCGACTTGGGGCTGCGGCGCCTGCGCCAGCATGCGGTCGACGGCCGCGCGCAGTTCAACGGGATCGGCCGGATAGAAGCGGCCCGCGGCCGCCGCGGGACGGACCCTTGAGCTCATGGCTCGATTTTATCATTTGGGCCGGGCACGGGTTCGGGAGAAAATCGATGAGATCCCGTCCTGCGCGTATTCTAAGCAACCCCCTTTATTTTATTGGCGGGCCTCGTCTTTTTTCAATAATGCCAATACCGCCAATAAGGTGATCTCCGGCGCCGGAATGCCTATAAATTTCGTAGGTCTTCTGGCCATTGGCGGGTGGGCCTTTTGATTCTGGGGGCCCAGACGCGCGGATTTGTAGACTGTGCGCATGAACCATAAACGCCAGTTTGTTTTGCGGACCTCGCTGTCCTTATTGGTCGCCGCTTCCGGGCTCTGGCCCGCTTGCCCGGCGTTCGCCTCCACTCTTCGTTTGCAACGGCGGACCGCGACCGTGATTTCCGGCGCAGGCCTTGCCTCGATTTTGGCTAATCCGGTTTTGCGCCATGGGATGTCGCGTCCCCGGAACTTGCCGTCGCCAAGCCTGCGCTCATCCGTCCCGCTCCTGCCGAGCCCGGAAATCCGGTCCAGCCGCGCCATCCTGGCGGCTCCCGCTCCGGAGTCGGCGTATGCGCCGGCCGCCGTCGCGCAAAAGTCGCCGGAGAGCGTCGTCTCGGAGCTCATGGAGACCCGGGCGGCTTTATCGGCCGCGCAGGACCAGGGCGGCGAAAGGACGGGTCAAGCGCTCGATCAACTTTATGAGAAGCAAGGTCCGCGGCGGTTCGAGGCGGCGGGTGCGGTGGCGGGTCAGGAGGGTCGATCCGTTCCTTCGAAGTCGAAGCCGAAGAGCGCGGGCGCGCGTGGCGCCGGGATGAGGGCCGCGCCTCCGGTTCCTTCCCGGGCCGAGGCCGATTCTTCCGCGCTGCAAGACTTCGTCGAGTTCGCCAAGAAACTCTTTTTCCCTGACGGCCGCGGGGCCGGGGTCATTTCCCGCCGCGTCCTGCGGCCGGAGGCCATGCCGACGGACGATGAAATGTACCAAGAGATGGAACTATCGCCTCTGACCTACCAGGAGCGCGAAGCCGCGGTGCAGGAGCTCTTCAAGCAGGCCGGAGCCAAGCCCGAGGAGGTCTTGCTGCAAGACGTAGGCCGGGGGCAGAAGAACGTCTACGTGGTCAAGAAGGGCCGCACGGACCGCGTTATCGTGGTCAGCGCGCATCACGACAAGGCCAACGTGGGGCACGGCACCATCGATAATTGGAGCGGCGCCACCATGGTCGCCAATGTTTACCAGGCCATGCGCGACATGGACACCGAGGCCACCTACGTCTTTATAAGCTTTGCCCGCGAGGAAGACGGTCTCATAGGCTCCAGCAGGTATCTCAAGGCTCTCCCCGAGGCCCAGCGCAAGAAGATCGTCGCCGACATAAATTTGGACACCCTGGCGGTCGACGGAACTTATTCCTGGAAGAATAATTCCACCCGGTCCTTGCTCGATCTCGTCAAGAAGGTCGCGGCCGGAGAAAAGCTCGATCTTAAGGAACAGACCTTATGGGGCGGGGACGCTGATTCCAGTTCCTTTCGCGCCTACGGCATCGCGGCCATGACTCTTTTCGGCGTCTCTCCCGAGAGGGTGTTCGATATCGTCCATTCTCCAAACGACACCATGGCGGTCTTCTCCATGGCGCACTACCGTAATGCCTTCCTTCTGACCGTGGCCTTGCTCAAGGCTTTGAACCTGCTGCCCGTGACGCCGGATGCTATGGCAGCCGTTGTATAAGCAGAACAACCAACGGCAACAGATAACACCAGATAATTTTCAGGGCCTAGGTTTATATGGGCCGATTTCCCGCGACATTTTGGGCCCGAGGGCCTAAGCGGACGTGTCCCGAACGTTCGTATGATCCCTTATCACTTACGGCAAGATAATAAAAACAGGGAGCAAGCGATGAAGACTTCAAGGGTCTGGCAAGGGCTGATGATAATCGGTTGGGCGTTTGCCCTGTCGGGTCCTTCCTGGGCAAGGGGGCGCGTCGTGAGCCCGGCGGCCGTTGCGGCGCGTCACGCGGGACCTGCCGCAGTTATCAGCGCGGCGATAACGGGCGCCGTGCCGCGCCTGTCCGGTTGCCTGGCCGCGCCCGAGTTGTCGCGCCTTGGCGCGCAGTCGCCGGCTTCCATTTCCGGCGCCGCTTTCGCCCTTTCCCAACCGATCAGCCTGGCGCGCTTCATGGCGCTGCCTCAAGCCGCCGTGATGCCGGCGTTTCTAGCTCCTGCCGCTATTAAGGAACAAACGCAGGCCTCCGCCCTGGCGACGGCCGGGAAAATGGCCGAGGAAGTTTCCGTCGCGAAGGCGGTTTCCCCGGCGGCCGTGCGGCGGCAACTTGATGTCCGCTTCGACCAAGCCGTCCGCTCGACGGACGAATCCGCGGTTATCGCTCAAGCCGGTCCAGCGGTCGCCGCGGATTCCTCTCTGCGCGGCTTCCAGCCTCGCGTGGTCTTTCTGCAAGACCTTTTCCAGAAGCCGGCCTCGGATGAGATTGTTGACGATCTGGAAAAGCTCCTGGACGGGGGCGTCCACGTGGTGTTCATGACCCCGCGTCCCCCCAAGGGGCCGGGTTCCGCTGATGAAATACTGCTCAACCGTCTTAAGGCGCGGCGCATCAATCCCGTGATAGTGGCTTCCTACAACGGCGCTCGCATCACCCTGCAGGGCCGCGCCGCCAAGCCCAAGCCTATCGCGGACGTGGCCGCTTTCGGCAGGGAGGAGCTGGAGCTGCTGCATGGGTTCAACGCCCAGGTCGCCCGCTCCATGGGCCTGCCGGAAGGGACGCCATTAGGCGAGAGGATCGTGGCGGAGGGCAAGAGCAGCTACGCTTTCGAGGTCGAGTTGCCGCCGGCCGTGGCCGACGAGGATGTCGCGGCCATGCGCGCCAAGCTGGAGCACGAGTATAATCTGCGGCTGGAAGCCTCCGGTGTCCCGTACCTTATGCAGGCTCAGCCAGGCAACCCGCGCGCCGTTATCGCCTATTCCATGCCGTTGCGTTTCGCCGTGCCCCGCGTGATGGAGGCTTTGGAAGCCCAGTTCCGCGGCGAGAACCTCTCCCAGGCCGCCGACAAGCTTCTGGTTCTGGCCGACTCCCGCCTTTCCGAATCATTTCCCAGGCAAGCCGATGTTCAGTCGATGGCCTCCGCTGATGATATCGAGGGCGCTTTGGACGCCGTTCTGGGCGTGCGGACCTTGCCTACGGTTTCGCTCAAGTTGGGCAAGCTCAGGCAATACGTGGAGTATTGGGAGCCGTCCCACCGCTTCGCGCGAAACGGGGAGTCCTCGGGAGGCGGCGGCGCCCTGCGCGCTTCCTCCGATCGGCACGTTCATCAAGGATTCGCCATGTACGCCGGGACCGTCCTCTATCAGCTCATGGCCTGGCAATACGAGCAGGTCTGGCGCGGCCAGCACAAGTTCGCGGGCCTGACCGCGCTTCAGGCGCGGCTGCGTTCCATGTGGTATAACCCGCTCAAGTACGGCGTTCATATCGGCAAGTCCCTGGCGCAAAGCATGAAATCCAAGGCATGGAAGGATATGCAGCACGGCTATTTTGAGTATGCCAATAGCTACCTCACCAACTTTTATATGCGCGAGTTCGGCGACTACACCTCGGCGGCGCGCGACGTGCAGATGAACCTGGTGAGCTTGGCCACGGACCGCAAGAGCCTGATCACTTTGGATTTCGTCGCGCCCTCGACCAAGAGGGTTTACAAGGTTCATACGCGCATCCCGCGGGTCATGAAGCTTGACACGGCCGAGGGCCGTACGCTTATCGCCTACTCGTATCGCACGGGCAAGGAGACCCCGGATGATGGCGAGGAGTTCCTGGCCCGCATATTGGCCATGGCCCTGCTCAAGGGGCACGCCCGCCAGGGCGAGGACGGCAAGTGGCACCACGGTTCTTCCGACGGCCCGGTCGTCGCCAAACTGAAGGTCCAACTCGAGTACCGGTCCAGCCACCGTTCCTGGGTCTTCAATACGGACGACTTGCTCAAGCTCCAGGACGGCGGCGAGGTCAGCGGTCCCGTGGTCCGGCAGATCATCAGCGCCATCGAACGCGAGGAGGCCGACGAGGAATACCAGAAATATTACCAGGAACAGGAAGAAAAGACCTCCCAAGCGGAACTGGCCGAACCAGCTCCCGTTGTGGGATCGGACGCGGCTGCTCAGCGGGCGCCAAGCGCAAAACGGGTCAAGCGGAGCGGAGCATGAACTTTATATCGGGGCATCGCTTGCTAGTGGCCGTTGCCCTGGCTTTTGCCCAGCCCGCGGCCGCGGCGCGACTTCACCAGGCGCAAGGGCGGGTTTCCGGCCCTGTCGCTGGAATCGGCGGCTTCGCGGGAAGGCCTTTGGAAGTTGGATCGTCATTGCGCCGGATCCAATCGCCTCTTTCCCCGATAGGTGGGATCCGCGTGGCTCCGCTTCGAGACGGCGCGGCCGCAGAGGCGTTGAGGCCCGTTTTGACGCCGCTTTCGGCTTTGCCGGCGGCGGCCGAATCCCCCGCCTTGGAGGCCGTCCAGGCGGAGGCGGCTCCTGCCGCTTTGCGCGACCTGCAGGAATTGGGCGCGGCGCCGCAAACGAGCCAGCGCGAGATATCCGACCGCGTCTTTGACGGCTCCGAGGCCCCGGTCGAAGAATCTGTGGACCCGGAAACCGTGACCAGGGAAATCGCCGGGCCTGCCGAACCTGCCCTGCTGGACCTGCGCTTCAGCCGGGACGTCAAGGAAAGGATCAAGAGTTCCGGCCTTTATGCCACGGCACGGCTCGTGGGCGGCTCAGGCAGCCAATGGTACTGGGGAAAGTTCGTCGAGAATGCCGCGGTGCGCGTCATGGTGGGAGGACAGACCATGTTCCTATCGCGCGTGACCTCGGGCCAGACCAAGGAGATCGGCAAACTCACCAAAGCGGACTTGGCAGGCGTCTATGCCGCCGATGAAATAAAATCGCATACCGTCGCCCAACTGCGCCGAAGGCTGATCGATGATTTGGCCGCCTACAACCGCTATTCCAAACCCGGCTTGCCCGTGGTCATCGGCCTGACTTCCCAGGTGAGGGTGGTTCGCTTCCTGCCTTACGGCGAGGCTCGGCAGCTTCCCGAAAACCAGGAAGAAGAAGTCTATGAGCCAAAGCTCCGTCAAACCTGGGAGCTGCCAGCGGCCCTGGAGACCGTGCGCAACTCGCTTCCCAAGGCAGTGCTTCTGGATATGAGACTCTTTGACGACGCGGTGCCGGCCGAGCTGGTCGAGGACATGTCCAAGCTCATGAAGGCCGGCGTCTACTTCGTCCTTTTATCACAGCGCCGAGACGACGCCAAGGGCTCGATAGAGGAGTTGCTGACCAAGGGCTTGACCAACCGCCAGCGGGATAATATCGCTCGCTACAAGATGGTGCTTTTGTCCGACGATGGCAACGCCTTGTCTTCCTATAAAGGACTGTTCCCCGCGGCCCTGCCCATGCCTCGATTCGCGCCACAGGAATTGGAAATCATGGAGTTCGCGGCGCGGCGCCTGGGCGCGGCCCGGATACGCAAGACCGGGACGGACTTCTCCGTCACGCTGCAGCCCAAGGCCGACGCCGCGGTTTTCGCCAAAGATCTTAAAAAGGCCATGCGCCAGCTTGCCGTGCCGTCCCAGGAGTTCCAGCTCTCGGTCGGACGCGACGACCGGGGGCTTCCCACCTTGAGCTTGCGGCCCAATACCCTGGCTTCCGCCGTGCCTCATTTGCTGGCGTCCTTGCGCGATCATGAGGATCTTTTCGTCAATCCCAGCGATCTCCTCGTGGTGAGCCGCGACGAAGCGCTTCTTCAAGCCACGCGCGGCGCGGTGCAGCCCGCGCTTCATAGCCAGGCCCGGGGATCGGAGCTCGCGGATTTGTCCTTTGCGGCCATGCTGGGCAAGTACCGTGACAATATGTCCGGCGATCTTGCCGCCTCGGCTTCCAAGATCGCCGCTTTCCAGAAGAATAAGGACGCGGCCTATGGGGGCGGCGGCGGCAACGTGTACATGATGATGGGTCATGTCATGCACGCGGCTTTCAACTGGGCCGTCTGGGTGTACCGCAATACGGGAATCTTGCCGGATGCCGAGGCGCTTGTCACGCGCGGCAACCGCAACTGGGCCCGGGAGGACGGGGCGCGGATCAAGAACATGGTGGAACATCCGGGCGAGACCATGGACGGCTACCGGGAGGTCATGGAGGCGCGCCTGCGCACCATGCACAAGACCGTGTCCGACATCCTCCAGCGCTATCCCATCGCGATCGGGACCGAGCTGCCGAATCTTTTCGTCCGGGAGCGCTTCAAGAAGGGACAGCTCGTTTATCGCGACGTCTTGCGCCTCATCTATGACTTCGTCGTGGCGCGCGAGACGCCCCAGGGTCTTGAGGTCGCCATAGTGGATTTTAAGACCGGGCAGACCCCGTCCCTCCAAAATTTGGACAAAGACGTCCAAGTCCAGCTTTACGACATAGCGGCTCGCGCCTTGTGGAAAAACTTGCCCTTGCCCTACGCTTCGGGGGCTCTTAGGGCTGTGTCCAAAACCGGATTGATTTTTGTCTATCCCACGGGCGGCTACGAGCCTGTCCTTGATGAATGGAGCCGCATAAAGTACGAGAAGTTCCTGCGCAACGTCATGGATCGCATCAGGAAGCACAACGATCTCTCGGCGCAGCCGGCCCAGGAAGGCGCCGTAGTCCGATAGCCCGCCCATGAGCCCATTGACGCGCGAGAATTGGTAATATCATCCGGCGATGCCTCTCATGCCCCTGATTCGTTCCATAGAGTTTCTCGCGCAGGCGCCTGGCTCCTCGACGTCGGGAAGCGCCGAAATCCGCGTTCATCTCGAGGATGGCAGCTCCTCGCGTTTCGGGGTGCTCACCCCGAATTGCGTGATGACCCGCATGAACGGCGAGGGGAAAGACTTCTTTTTCGGCCCTCCGGTGCTCTTCGCCAAGAGCCTGGACCCCAAGAGCCTGGGGCGCGCCGTCGAGAAGATGGCGGCGCACATGAGCGGCTTCTGGCTGAGGTACTACAACTCCAAGCCCGCGGCCAAGGGCCGGCGCAAAGTCGCGGTCAAAAAACCCCATGTCGACGCTGTCGAGATCGCCGAGCCCGAGCCCGTCCAGAGCCCGGGGCATTGCAGCGCGGTCGTTCAGGTGAGCCTTTCGGACGGCCGGCAATTCTCCATGCTGGCGGCCACCCCGTCATGGTTCTCCGAGGCCTTCGAGAAAATGGGGCTGGAGTGTTATTTCGGCCCCTGCGTGCTTTTCGTGCGCAGCATGGATCCGGCCGTGGTGCGCCGCTGCGTCATGGAGATGGTCCAAGGCGGAGATCAATGGCTCTGCCGGTACGATACCCCCCGAACCGCTCTGCCGCGGGTTCTTGCCGATTTCCAAGCCCGGCATCCATAGAAGACCCCGATGGGGCAGGGGCTTGTGGGCCGAAAGATTCCAGCCGCGTAGGTCCTAAGGCCCGGCAAGCCCGCGCGGGCGTAACGATATAATACCGTCGCATGAAGAAAATCACCGCTTTCCTCATTTCCACGGTTCTTATCCTATCGGCGCCGGGGTTGCAGAGCTATGCCGCGGCGGCCTCCATCGTCGGCCAATCCCATGCCGCCCGGCACTCGGGCGGCATGCAGGGGCCGATGCGCGGCGTGAAAGTCGTCGGCCGGCTCCCTAACTTCAACTCCGGACTCGCGTCCGTGAATCTGAGCGCGGCATTTTCTTGGCAGCCCGCGAATATCCCTTCGGTCAAGACGCAGGCTCTCTCCGCTTCCGCGGCGTTGTTAAAGCCGGAGGCGGGCGCTCAAGCTGCGGCTGGTTTGGATGTGCCAGCAGCGCTGGCCGCATCCCAAAATCCGCAAGGGCCCATGGGCTTGGTCCGACTATTAGAGGAAAAGGAGAGCCTGGCTATTTCCGCGGACAAAGCGGCGGCCATGTCGGCGGGCCAGGCCAAGACTTCGGCCGCCTCCGTATGGGACCGCATTTTCGGCATAGCGCCGGCGCCGGTTTCGTCCCAAGACGCCGCGCCCGCTCCCTCTGAAAACCGATCGCAAGGGCGGCTCTTGGCCGGGCAGTCCGGCCGCGGGGCCGCGTTGAGGCCGGGCCCGCCTCCGGCAACGCCGGCTTCCCGGCCCGGCCCCTTGCGGAACAAAATTATTTCAGGCGCTCTGGCGCTGGGCCGCATGGCGGCCGCGGGCGGCGCGGTTTTCGGCTTGCAGGCCGCGGCCGCCATATTGCTGCCCTCGATTTTCGGCCTCGTTCCCCTGGCCGCGGTCTGGGCCGTGATGTCCGGCGCGCTGTTTTTTCCGCTCGCCGTTTACGGCCGCTACCGGCTGGGGTCGCGCGACTCGCCGCGTCTTGACGCGGTCAAGTGGGTGCTCGACGTTTCCCTCGGCGCTTTTCTGGGCGCCGCGGCTATCGCGGCTCCGGGCTTAGCTCTCGTTTTGTCCTTTCAGCAGCTGGCTCTGTCGAGCGTTCCTGTATTCGGTTTTATCGCGGGCCGGCTGCTCAATCCCGGCGGAACGCTCATTCTTGACACGATAATGCTTGGAGTTTCATTTATCGCCTTGCCCGGCTTTGTGGGCGTGGCCGCGGCCGGCTTGATCGGCATCGGGCCGTTGCTGGGAATGATGACGCTCCCGGTCATGACGACCCTCGCGTTTTTCCTGGGGAGGATCATTTACGCCGCTGAATCCGGACGGCCTTTCGCCGTGCCGGGGAGCCTGCAGAAAATCCGTTTTCCGATATTTCCGTGGGTCATGCTGGGGGTAACCTTTGCCCTGGCGTCGGGCTTTCCCGCGGTTTTCGCTACCCAGGCTTTCATAGCCTGGCAATTTCTCGGCGAGAAAACTTACGGGTGGAGCAAGCATATCCCCGTTTGGAAGAACGCGCTCAACAATCTGCTCAACTTCAACACCCTTTATCTGGGCCTGCTGGCCTTCACGGCCGCGACCGGATTCGCCAGCCCCCTGACCTTCGCGGTCCTGGCCTTCGCTCCGGAGCGGGCAGCCAAATGGACCGAGGCGCTGCTGCGCAAGCTTCTCCCCAAGGGCGAGCCCGCGCCGTCGACCCAGGTCGAGCCCGCGGGCGATCCGGACGCGCAGCCCGAATCGCCGTCGCGCTGGCCGAATTTTCACTACCGTCTTAAGGTCGGCCTGCTCATCGGCGTCATGGCGTCCTTTGGCCTGGCGATGGGCGTCCTTGTCTTTGGCTTGGCGAGCCTCGGCAAGAATCTGGCCGTCGCCGGGATTTTTTCGGGGATTTCCTTTTTCTTCGCCGCCGATCTCATCAAGAGGGTGATGAGGACCGCTCCGGCCACGGAAGCCAGTGACCCGGAGTTCTTCGCCATCATGAAGGAGCTGCGCGAGCGCATCAACGCCAAGCGGGCGCAGGAAAAAAAGAAGCCCATCCCCATGCCGGAGATGGTCAATGATCCCCTGCAAGCCCCCAACGCCTATGCCACGGGACGCAGCCCCTTCCATGCGCTCGTGGGCGTGACCAAGGTCATCAAAGAGATGACCCTTGACCCGGAAGAACTGCGCGCGAGCTTGATTCGACTCTTGGCCGCCTCGGCCCCCGAGGGCAAGAGCAAGTCTTTTAAAGTCTTTCGCAAGGCCATTGCCGGTTCCCTGCCGGGCGTGGCGCCGACGGCCACGCCTCGTCAGGTGATCGAGGCGGTCAAGCAGGCCGCGGCCGCGGACTTGAAAAGACTTGGAGTCCGCGCCCTGCGCGGGGTGCTGGCGCATGAGTTCAGCCACGTGATGGACCGCCACATGTTGCTCAATGCCGCGGCCGCGACCATCAATACCGGTGTTTCATTTGCCGCCTACGGCATCTTGTGGTCGCTGAGCCAGGCCAAGGCCGCGGCCAAGCGGCTCAAGGACCGGTTGTTCCCGCGCTTGCAGAGCCTTTCCGAGCGCAAGGGGATCGTCCCGGCCGCGGCCGGCCTGGTCTTGAATACCCTGCCGGCTCTGTTGAGAGTATTCGCCGCCTTGTGGGGGCCTGTCGTGCTTCAGGTCACGCAAATGGCTGCTTCCCGGGCAGACGAGGGCATGGCTGACGAAGACGGGGCCAAGCTCAGCAACGAGCCCGAGGCCTTGGCCCTGGCCTTGGGTCTGCTGACGAGTTGGCGGCCCAAGGAACCGGGCGTGGCGGTCATCGAGCCCGAGCGGCTTCCCTTGGTGGCGGCCAACGCCGGGATGTACACGGTCAATCCCCTGGAACAGATGCACCGGGCCGAGGCTCTTCCCGATCTGGACTCGGCCATGGATTGGGTGGTGGGCAAGAGGGATGACTTTCTTTTCAACCTCTTCATCACGCATCCCGACACCACCATGCGCATCGAGAAACTCTACGACATGTCCGTGGCGCTGGACGCCGATTCCCTATAGGCCCATGCGACAGCAGCCCTGGTCCCAGTCATCGATGGGTCGATTGTTGGCCATGGCTTGGGACCTTCGACCCGTACGCGCCTTTTGGGCTGATCGCTATAATGAGAACATGAATATGGGCAAAGCATCTCTGTCTCTCGCCATCGTCATCTCCATGCTCGGCGCTGCGCCGGGCCTTGAAAGTTATCGGGCTGCCGCGGCCGTCTTGCAGGCCCGCGTTGCGACAATTTCTTCCCGCGCAGGCAAGAATTTCGGCTGGGCCCCCGGCGCCATTGGCTCGGCTGCCGGGGCTGCGGGCATGATGGAGCTCAAGGGCCTTTCTCTTGCGCCTTCTCTGCTGCCCCGCGGCTTGACCGCGCGGGCCCAAGCGCAAGAGCCAAGCCAAGCTCTGCCGCGATCCGCGAACATCGCAATCGTTCGAACTCCCGCGATCCATGCCCGGGAAAATGCCGGGGTCATTGCCTCTGAGGCAGCGCCGGGCCGGGGCGCGATAACGGAGCATTCCGCCATCCAAGGCTTGAAGCAGGAGCTTCCGGATTTCGGGAAGATGGGGCAGGCCGAGGCCAAGGGCGGCGCGGGCAAGGATTTCATGGGCCGCGTTGGTCACTATCAAGAGGCCTCGAGCGACGAGTCCGCCGTATTTGCCAAGCAGGGCCTCGGTCGAGGAATGCCTGACCATACCCCTGACCGCGATAGGACTCCTGATCCTGACGGCAGCGGCAGCGACGACGGCGTAGACCGTACTCCCAGCCGTCCCGGGGGAAGCGATCCTGACGGCAGCGGCGGCAGCGACGACGGCATCAATTATCCGAGCGACGGGGACAGGGACCCGGTCCTTTTCAAATCCCCTATTGCCCCTGAAGGCGGCGCCCGCTCGTTGGCCTCGCTGGCCGGTTCGGCTTTTGCCCCTTCCCCATCCGTTCCCGCCCGCTCTGCCGTGGATAACGGCGCCGTCGATCTCATCGTCATGTTCTCCGGAACGGTCAATCCGCTGGCTCGTGATGAGCACCTTGCCTTCGTGGATGTGCGCGGGCCCGATTCGGTGCGCCTTTACGCGATCGCCCGGCAAGGCATGCTTTCCCAAATCGAGGAAGCGGGCTTGGAATCCGACACCATGGCCGCTTATCATGCCACGCCTATGGCGACCTATGCCCGCATCAACGCGGCCACGATCCGGGTGGATGCGGGCCGGGCCGTTGAGTTCCGCAAACTCCTGACGGATCGCGGCTTCAAGGTCTATGACAACGCCCGGCGCGAGATCATCAGGCCCGTGCCGGTTGATCCCGAGACCATGGACCCGTCGGCGCGTGGCCCCGTGACCATGGAGGAGAACCTCAAGCTTTCACGGGCCGACTTGGTCCAGGTTCGCGCCCAGCAGATTTGGGGAGCGCCGATCCTTAATAGAGCGGCTCGATTCCTCGTCAAGCTTTTCATCCCCGAGATTCCTCAGCCGCCCATCGGGGTTATCGACACGGGAGCGGATGTCAAGCACCCGCTTTTGAGGTGGCTTAAAGGGGTGGTCAACGCGACCAATGGCCCCAATGCGGATGATAACGGACACGGCACCTGGGTCACCAGCATGATCTTGAATTATGCTCCCTGGCTTAAGGCCTTGACCCACTATAAGACTTTCGTGGATGGGAACGCGACCTTGGATGACATCCTCAAGGCCCTGACCATGGCCGGCAATGACGGCAATATCGTGATCTCAAACTCCTGGGGCTCCAGCGATGGCGATCCCGAGAGTCCGGACTCGCAATTGGTCCGAAAGCTGGCGGAGGAAGGGCATATCATGGTTTTCGCTGCCGGCAATTCCGGCCCGAACCCCGACACCATCAGCGCCCCGGCCATCGTTCATTACAAGGACGCCAAGACGGGAGCCATTCGTGTGGTTTCCGTGGCCGCGACGGATCGCAATAAGAAAGTGGCCATTTTCTCTTCGACCGGACCGGGCTCGCGCAAGACCAAGAATATCCCGGGTTATCCGCATCGGCCGGACCTCTCAGCGGTAGGCTACAACACGGAAGGCGCTTGGCCCACGGACAGGTTCGATTCCGATCGCGTGGACCCTGTTAAGGGGCCGCTTAAGGCCATCTCCGGGACCTCGATGTCCACCCCGGCCGTGGCCGGGGCCATAGCCCTGGTGGCCATGCTTTTCGGCGTGACCGCCATGGGCGAGAAGCTCGACGTCGTGGTCAACGCCGTCATGTCCACGTTGGTCAAGACCGGCCAGAGCCCGGACAAGGAAGGCGAGGGTTTCATTGACGTGGAGGCGGCCTACGATGCTCTTAAGGCCGTGCTCGCGCCGGTTGCGCCGAATTTTATCGCGCGCTGGGCGCTTAGGTTCGCGGGCGGGGGACGCTAGAGGAATATAAGACCTTGGGTAATAATATGACGGGTAAGATCGAAGAGATTTCCATCTGCATCATCGAAGACGACGCGCACTTCCGCGAGACTTTCGCCGACGTGATGGCGTTGCGCGGGGTCAAGGTTTTCGGCGCGGGCACGGGCGCGGAAGGCCTGGCCGCGCTGGCGCAGTGCAGGCCTTCCGTCATCGTCATGGACGTTCGTCTTCCGGACATGCACGGCTTTGATCTTTGCCGGCGCGTGCGGCATATAAGCGAGCTCAAGTCCGTGCCCGTGATCCTTATTTCCGCCGCTTCCCGTTACAACGATCCCCGCGACCGGGTCGACGGGCTTCTGGCCGGGGCCGCGGCTTTCCTGCCCAAGCCTATCACCATCGAGGACCTCTGGGCCGAGATCTGCGCCGTGCTCAGGCGTCCGGCCACGGAATTCGCCTGATACCCCTATTTTCGTTTGACTTTGCCAAACGCGCCTGCTATCATAAGTAAGCCCTTTAAGGGCAGCCGTGATGACGCCTGCCTGATATCGCCAATCCCAGGAGAGATTCGATGGCCGAGCTCGAATTGACGGACGCGACCTTCCAGCGCGAGGTTCTGGAGAGCCCCCAGCCTGTCCTCGTCGATTTTTGGGCCCCATGGTGCGGGCCCTGCCGGATGCTCGCGCCCGTGATCAAGGAGCTTTCCGAGGAATACCAGGGCCGCGTGCGCGTGGCCAAGCTCAATACGGACGAACATTCAAATGCGGCCGGCACCTACCGCATTTCCGCCATCCCGAGCCTGTTGTTCTTCAAGAACGGCAAGGTCGTGGAGCAGCTCGTGGGGGTTCATTCCAAAGCCGAGATCAAGAAGATCATCGAATCGCTCTTCACCGCGGCATAAACCTGAATTTGGCCGTTCCATACTCCCGATACGATAATCGGCGTGCCCTTGTTATTTAAGGCTCTCTTATGAAGTCCAGGCTATACCTGGTCGACGCCCACGCGTTCCTGCATCGGGCTTATCATGCCCTGCCGCCCTTGTCCAATTCCAAGGGCGAGCCCGTGGGAGCCCTGT
Source organism: Elusimicrobiota bacterium (assembly GCA_003452935.1). Classification (GTDB taxonomy): domain Bacteria; phylum Elusimicrobiota; class Elusimicrobia; order UBA1565; family UBA9628; genus UBA9628. The sequence continues at coordinate 138,232 of DMMY01000004.1, read as the reverse complement.
ATGGCTTCGCCCGGATGCTTCTTCAGCTCCTCAAGAAGGAAAAGCCGGAGCGCATCGCGGTCTGCTTCGATTCGCCCGGGCCGACTTTCCGGCATAAGCTCTTTCCCGAATACAAGGCTACTCGCAAGAAGATCGACGAGGACCTGGTTTCCCAGCTCCAGGGCGCCCGCGAGATGACGCGGACCATGGGTTTTTGTTGCGTCGAGAAGGCCGGCTTCGAGGCCGATGACATCATGGCCACCATGGCCGCTCAGGCGCAGAAAGAAGGTTATGATGCGGTCCTGGTCACGGGCGACAAGGACGTCCTGCAGTTGGTGGGTCCGGGCATCCGGGTGTTCAATCCCTCCAAACAGTCTTGGATGGATCCTCCCCAGGTCGAGGAGCGCCTGGGCGTCGGCCCCGGGGCCGTGGTGGATTATCTTTCCATTATAGGGGACGCGTCGGACAACGTGCCCGGAGTTCGCGGCATCGGGCCCGTGGGCGCGGTCAAGTTGCTCAAGCAATTCGGCAGCGTGGGCGCGGCCATCAAGGCGGCCAAGGCCCAGGATCCGGCCATCCCGCCCAAGACCGCGCAGGCCCTGATCGCGGGCGAAAAATCGGCTCTGGCCGCGCTCGCGCTTCTTAAACTCGACACGGAGGTGCCTTTGGCGCTGCAGGTATCCCAGTGCAAGCTGCCTGAGCCTTCCTCGGAGCGGCTCACGGCTCTTTTCACCAGGCTTGAGTTCGGCTCCCTCTTAAAAGAGATGCTCCCTCGCAGCGGGGACGCGGCCTTGGCTTCCCCGGAGCCGCGATCTCCGGCCGGCGCGGCCGCGCCGGCGGAAAGGACGCCGGTCAAGGAAACGCCCTTGACTGATCTGCGCCAGGGTCTTTCGCATGCCAAGATCCTGACTCTCACGGCCCGGCTCAACGCCAAGCCGGACCTCGCCGAAGGCGCGGTTTTGGCGGCCGTGGGCTTGCCGGACGGGCGCACGGCCATCCTGGACGAGGCGACCCTGCGTCGCGAGACGGCTTTCCTGACGAAGCTGCTATCGGGGCCGGCCCTTAAGGTGGGCTACGATCTCAAGCAGACCCGCGCGGCTCTGGAGCGCGCCGGCCTGGACGCGGCAGGCAGCTTTTTCGACACCATGCTGGCCGCTTACTGCCTCAATCCCGCGGACTCGGGCCGCAGGACGGCGGCGAAGGACCCGCGCGCGGCTCTCCTGGAAGGCGCGGCCTCGGCCTTGGACCATGAAGTCCTGGCCGAGGGCATGCAAAACGCCGGGGTGCTCAAGCTTTTCACGGACGTGGAAATGCCGCTTTCCGAGATTTTACGGGAAATGGAAGACGTCGGCGTGGCCGTGGACGCGCCGTATCTGGGCGCGCTCCTGACCGAATTCGAGGCGGACATCGAGGTCCTCAAAGAGGATATCCGCCGTTTGGCCGGCGGGGACCTCAATGTCAATTCGCCCAAGCAGCTTGGCGCGTTTCTTTACGACAAGCTGGGGCTGCCGGTTCCTCATGAGACGGCCAAGGGCGGCCGCTCCACCGACGAAGAGGCCCTTCAGATACTGGCCAAGCAGAATCCCGTACCGGCCAAGATATTGGATTATCGCGAGCTGTCCAAGCTCAAGTCCACTTATATAGACGGACTTTTGCAGCGCCTCGATCCCAGGGACGGCCGGGTCCATACTCATTTCGACCAGACCGGGACGGCCACGGGGAGGCTCTCCAGCCTCGACCCCAACCTGCAGAACATCCCTGTCCGTTCTCCGGCCGGACAGCGCATCCGCCGCTGCTTTGTCGCCCCGGCCGGCTGCGTCCTGGTCTCCGCGGACTATTCCCAGATCGATCTGCGGGTGCTTGCCCATGTCTCCGCGGACAAGGTCCTCGGCGAGTCTTTTATTAAGGGGGAGGATATCCATCTGCGCACGGCTTGCGAGGTCTTTCATGAGCCGCCGCAGCGCATTGACAAGGAGCTGCGGCGGCGCGCCAAGGCCATCAACTTCGGCATTGTCTACGGCCAATCGCCTTTCGGCCTGGCCGCCGAGTTGGGCATCGGCCAGGGCGAGGCCGCCCGTTATATCAAGGATTATTTCTCCCGCTACGGCGGGGTCGCGGCCTGGATCGAGGAGAACCTGGCGGCGGCACGCCGGGACGGCTTGGTGCGCACTCTCTGCGGCCGCATCCGGCATCTTCCCGAGCTGCATGCCAAGAACACGGCTTTGCGCCAGTTCGCGGAGCGCGCGGCGCGCAACACCCCCATTCAGGGCGGGTCAGCCGACATCATCAAGCTGGCCATGCTGGAGGCGGCCAAAGGCTTGCCGGGTCCGTGGAAGGCCCGAATGCTTCTGCAGATCCATGACGAACTCCTTTTTGAAGTCCCCAAGACGGACGTCTTCAAGTTCGCGGCCTGGGCCAAAAAGACAATGGAAGGGGCCGTCACTCTCAAGGTGCCCCTGGTGGTGGACGTGAAAGCCGGCCCCAACTGGCAGGATATGGAGGCCATCAGGCCGTGACCCGCCAATTCTCTCCCGAGCCCATCAGTTTCCGGCGCATGTTGCCGGGGGTACGGAACCTGGTCATCGCCAACTGCGTTGTTTTCCTGTTGAGCGTCATCGTCGGGCCTGCTTTTTACCGGCATTTCGGCTTGGTGCCCCAGCTCGTCCTGGGCGAGCGCTGGATCTGGCAGCCGCTGACCTATATGTTCGTGCATGGGGGGTTCCTCCATTTCTTTTTCAATATTTTCATGTTGTGGATGTTCGGCATGGCCGTCGAGGCGCAGTGGGGGACCAAGGAGTTCCTCAAGTTCTACTTCATCTGCGGTCTGGGCGTGGCCGCGGTCACCGTTCTTTTGGGGCCGGCGTCCACGACGCCGCTCATCGGAGCCTCTGGAGCGATTTATGGATTGCTGGTCGCCTTTGCCATGCTTTATCCGGACGCGGTCATTTATTTGTATTTTTTCATTCCGCTGCGGGCCGCGCACTGGGCCGTTCTCTGCGGGCTCATTGAATTCTTCGCCATGGCGACCGAGGGCAACTCCGGGGTGGCCCGCTTTGCCCATCTGGCCGGAATGGCCATCGGCTACGTGTATCTGCGCTGGTGGTGGGAATTCAGGCTCCGGATGAAATCCTTACTGAGGGCCGCGGGTCCGGCGCAGACTGCGGCCCGGGCCCATCGCCCAGCCCAGGGCCGCGGCGCGCCGACCTCCCCAAAACCGGCCAGCATGGAGGAGGTGGACCGTATTTTGGACAAGATATTGGCCAGCGGCCTGGATTCCCTGACCGAGGAAGAGCGCGAGGTCATGAAGCGATATTCCGACAGGATGAAGCATTGAAGGACAAGCGTCCGGGAAAGCGAGCCTTGATCGTCGGCCTGACCGGCGGCATCGGCTCGGGGAAATCCGAGGCCTTGAGGTGTTTCGGCGGCCTGGGCGCGGATACGATGAGCCTCGACGCCGTGGCCCGTCGGGCCTTGCTCCGCGGAGCCGCCGCGTACCGGGCCGTAGTCCGGGCCTTCGGCCCGGGCGTCTTGGACGCCCGCGGCGAGATCGACCGCCGGGCGCTGGGCCGGCTGGTTTTCGGAGACCTCAAGGCGAGACGCCGTCTGGAGCGCTTGACCCATCCGGCCATCATCCGTCAGATGCGCCGGCGCATTAAAGCGCAGAGGCGCGGGGTCCTCGTCGTAGACGCTCCGTTGCTTTATGAGGCCGCCTTGGAGAGGGAATTCCATATGACGATGGTGGTGGCGGCGAGCCGCGGGCGCCGCCTGGCGCGGCTGCGGCGGCGCGACGGCCTGCCCAAGGCGCAGCTGCGCCTGCGCATGGCCGCGCAGCTGCCCTTGCGCGACAAGGTTCGGCGCGCGGACGTGGTCTTGGATAACGACGGCAGCCGTGAGGAGCTGCGGCGGAAGATTCGCGAATATCATAAGGCGTTCGGACTCATGCATGGAGGATAAGAAGATGGAAAGCACCAGCGCCGGCACGACTGCCGGATCCAGCACCGGGACAAACGGTTCTCCCGCGGCGGCCGCCAAGGCGGCCGCTCCTGTGGCGCAGATGGACGTGACCCAGCTCAGCAAGATGACCGTAGCCGAGCTCAATGCCGTGGCCAAGAATCTCCGGCTCGAGGGCATATCCGGTCTGCGCAAGCAGGAGATGATCGCCAAAATCCTCGAGGGCCAGCTCAAGGCCAACGGCATGATTTATGACGAGGGGGTGCTGGAGATCCTGCCCGACGGGTTTGGGTTCCTGCGTTCGCAGGAATACAACTATCTGCCCGGACCCGATGACATTTATATCTCTCCTTCCCAGATAAAGAAATTCGGCCTGCGCAAGGGCGATACGATATCGGGGTTCGTGCGTCCGCCCAAGGACGGCGAGCGTTTTTTCGCCCTGCTCCAGGTCAAGAAGATCAACGGCATCGACGCCGAACAGCTTAGGGAGCGGCCCTTTTTCGATAATCTGACCCCTCTGCATCCGGACGAGCGCTTCCTCCTGGAAACGGAGCGTAATGAGCTGACCACCCGTCTCATCGACCTCTTCAGCCCCATCGGCAAGGGCCAGCGCGGCCTCATCGTGGCCGCTCCCAAGACGGGCAAGACCATCATCCTGCAGAAGGTCGCCAATGCCGTGGCCGCCAACCATCCCGGGGTCGTGGTCATGGTCCTGCTCATCGACGAGCGGCCCGAGGAGGTGACGGACATGAAGCGCAGCATCAAGGGCGAGGTCGTGGCCTCGACCTTCGACGAGCCGGCCGACCGTCACGTCCAGGTCGCGGAGATGGTCCTGGAGAAGGCCAAGCGGCTGGTGGAGCTGGGCAAGGACGTGGTCGTGCTGCTCGATTCCATCACGCGCCTGGCGCGGGCCTACAACACGATCTGCCCTTCCACGGGGCGCGTGCTCTCCGGCGGCCTGGAGGCCACTTCCCTGCAGCGGCCCAAGCGCTTCCTGGGCGCCGCGCGCAATATCGAGGAAGGGGGCAGCCTGACCATCGTCGGCACCGCCCTGGTGGACACGGGCAGCCGCATGGACGAGGTCATCTTCGAGGAATTCAAGGGAACGGGCAATTCCGAGATGTGCCTGGACCGCAAGCTCGCCGACCGCCGCATGTTCCCGTCCATCGAGATCAACCGTTCCGGGACGCGCAAGGAGGAACTGCTGCTCAGCGAGGACGAGATCAATAAGATGTGGATCTTGCGCAAGATACTGGCGCCGCTCTCCTCGGTCGAGGCCATGGAGCTTTTGCGCGACAAGCTGCTCACCACCAAGAGCAACAAGGATTTCCTTAAGTCCATGGAGCTCTCCAACCTCTCCGAATGAGGCTCTTTTCTCCCGGACGCGCCGTCGTCCTGGGGGCCGCGGCGGCGCTGCCGCTGCTGGCCCTGCTGGCCGGCGCCGCTTCCACGCCGGCCGGCACGCTGCAGTATTGGGCGCGGTTCTCCGTGCTTACCCCGGCCGGCCCGGACGAGCCCGCGGCGGACGTGTTCCGCCGGCTCAGGCGCCTGGTATGGTCAGAGCACAAGGTGGTCCGGGGCGAGTACAGCGCCTGGCATCTGGCCAGGGCCTACCGGACCACGGCGGCGAGCCTGCAGGCCACGAATAACGACGAGCTCTATATCCTCAATCCCGGCCGCAGGCTGGTGGTGCACAACCAGGACGGCATGCTCTACGAGGTCAAGAGGGCGTCCGAGACCTTGGAGAGGATCGTGTCGCGTTATCACAAGGAACCCAAGCCGGCGCAGAGGTTCAGGGAGTGGGTGGTCAAGGCCAACGAGCTGCCCGGCTACGCGCTCATCGAGGATTATGATTTCGAGAAAGGCGAGCGCCTCCTGCTGCCCGGCATCAAGGTCAATTTCGACACGTATCATTTTCCCGTCGTCAGCGTTCCCCGCCTGAGTTCCCGGTTCGGCATGCGCCGCCATCCCGTGTATCGGGAACGTCGCATGCACCAGGGCATCGATATTCCCAAGCCCTACGGCACGCCGGTTTATCCGGCGCGCAGCGGCACGGTGATCGAGGCGGGCTGGCGCGAAGGCTACGGGATGCTGGTCATCCTGCGCCACTCCGACGGCTACACCACGCGCTACGGCCACATGTCCAAGATCCTCGTCAACGTCGGCCAGGTCGTGCAGCGCGGCAAGACGCTCATCGGGAAAGTCGGCTCGACCGGCGATTCCACCGGGCCGCATCTGCATTTCGAGGTCCGCGACCGCGACGGCAAGCCGATCAACCCGAGCGTCAAGATCGGTCGTAGATAGGGCGGTCGGGTCTCAGTAAAAAGTTCGAAGCAGCAGGCGGAGCGTTTTTGCGAAAAGTTCCGCTTCCTCCACGGTATTGTAGAGGTGGAATGAGACTCGCAGCGACGAGGGGATGCCGTTTTTGTTGAACCAGGGGTGGGCGCAGTGCGCACCGGCGCGGACCATTATGTTTTCGGTCTTGTCGAGCAAAGAGGCCAGCGCCATGCTGTCGACGCCTTTGACGACGAAATTCAAAATGCCCGTTCTTCGGGCCGCTGCGCGCGGTCCAAGGATCTCAAGCCCCTTTATGCCGGCCACGGCTTCCGTCAGGAAGGCGTTGAGCGAGCCGACATGCTCCGCTGCGCGTTCCAATCCGATTCTTTCAAGATAGTCCATGGCCGCTGCGAGGCCGGCGGCGCCGGCGTAGTCTTGCAGCCCGGCCTCGAATCGGTCGGGCAAGGCGGCGGGCGTGAATTCGTCCTCCGAGGCGTCCGTCACGGCGTTTCCTCCGGTCAGGAACATCGGCAGCTTTTCCATGACCGTTTTTTTGGCGTAAAGAGCGCCGAATCCGGAGGGTCCAAGCATTTTGTGCGCTGAAAACACCATGAAATCAACGCCGAGTTCGGATATGTCCGCCCGGACGCAGCCCGCGCTTTGAGCTGCGTCGAGAATCACGAGAGCGCCGTGCGCGTGCGCGAGCTTTGCGATCTGCCTCACGGGGTTGATGCAGCCGGTCACATGGGACTTGTGGGCTACGCTTACCAGCCTCACCTCGGCGGTCAGCCGTTTTTCAAATTCGCCGAAATCAAAGGAAAGATCCTCCGCCAAAAGAAACTTCTTGTGAACGATTCCTTTTCTCGAGGCCAGGGCCTGCCAGGGGAGATAATTTGAGTTGTGCTCCAGCTCGGAGGTCAGGACCGTCTCTCCCTCCGCGAGGGGCAGGATGTTGGCCAGGAGATTGATGCCTTCCGTGGTATTTCGGAGGAAGATGATTTCCTCAGCGCTGCCCGCGCCTATGAATTTTCCAACTCTTTCCCTGGCTTGGTTGAATTTTTCCGTGGTCTCCAAGCCGAACTTGTGATAAGTCCTTCCATGACAGCCCGGATAATTCGCATAGTAATCGCCGACCGCCTCAATGACCGCCCGTGGCCGCAGGGTAACGCAGGAATTATCCAGGTAGACTATTGGTTTGCCGGAAAAGGTCCTCTCCAAGGCGGGAAAATCCTTCCGCAGAGCGTATGGGTCGAGCTTCACGCCGCGGCCGCCAATGCGCAGAGCAGCAGCGCCCACAAAACTCCGAAGAGGCATACGTTGAAATACCTGTAAACGGCGCCCGCGACGCGCGGAGAGGTTTGAAATAGGGAGCCGGAAAATACGCAACGCATCCTTAAGGCCGCCGATGCGTTGATCATCTCAAGCGATACGCGGTTGATCTCGCCGAAGAAAGCCAGACCTGCCCATCTTTTCCCGAAAACTCGTTGCGCGAGGCGCGCCGAAAAGAAAACGACGCCGGTGACGGCGAAGATAGGGAAGAGGCCGAAAAAACAGCCGGCCCACCTCACAAGGCCGGCGTCGCTCTGAAACCCGCAGCAATTTCTTCCCGACCCCGTCACTCTTTTGGACCTCGTTAGTCTGGTGTGTTGCGAAGGCGGCGCGTCAGCCAAGCCGACGCGGGCTATATTATAGAATGTCCCGGACAATCCATGCTGCCCGCGAAGCGGACTTGTGTATGAAGGATGGGCCGATATCGCTGCTTTTTTCCGGGGGCGCCGATTCCACCCTTTCCGCCGGCTTGCTTGCCGCCCGTTACCGAAAAATAAACCTTGTAACTTTCAAGCACTACGCGACCTGGCGGGTCAGCTCTTCCTCGATAAGCGAAGCGAGACTGAAGGCCGTCTTCCCTCGAATCGAGTTTACCCACGTTTATCTCAATTCCACGCGACTATTCCTCAAGCTGCAAAAACGGATTTTTCAGGACATATCCGAATATCCTTTTCTAAATCACTACTTTTGCGGAGCCTGCAAGCTGGCGATGCATTCCGCGCTCATAGCGTACAACCTCAACCACGGAATCAAAAACGCGGCCTCGGGCGCCAGTCGTCTCATGCCCATGTTCCCGGACCAAACACCCGGAGGCGAACTGGCGCTTGAGGAGCTCTACGGCCGCTATGGCATGACTTATGAGAATCCGGTATTCGACCTTCACGATGTGGACAAGAAGGCGGCCGCCCTCGGCCTGCTGGACGCTGCCCACCTGAAGGTCAGACACAAGGCGGATTTCAGCCGGACGTCGGACCTGCTCGTGCCCTTCCGAAATGTCCTCGACAATATACAAGGATTTTGTCTGCTCATCGCTTTCATCGACCCGTACCTGACGCTGGCCCGCCGGGAATACTCGAACCGGGACATTTCGGCGCTTTCGCTGGATTATTACAGGAGAAGCATCGCCGCAATATGCGTGCCGTGGATAGAGGCGCAAGCGCCCATCAAGTGAGACGCCGCTGGCGTCGACCGGGAGACGGCCGGCTGGGTCGGCGCCCGCGAGAAGTTGGGTCCGCGCGAAGGAATCATCCTCGCATTTGACTGTTATGCATCATGCTCTTATCGGGGATGGGACTTTTGGCCTAATTTAAGACCGTCCTTTTCCCTATTATGCGTGGTCCCAGAGAGCCCATGACATAATGTCAGGCTCAGGAGTATACTGACTCCTTGAAGATGAGACGATCATCCTGCCGCCGCGGACCGGCTTGGGTGCCGCTCGCCCTGGTCATGGGTTGGCCGACGGCCCTTTCGGCCGGACAGATCCCGACCGCGGTTCGAACATCCGCCCTCCCTGCGCAGGTTTCCGGCTTGCCTGTTACGGGTTTGCGTCACCTCTTGCCCAGCCTCCGCGCCGTTGCGCTTCGGCCCCTTTCCGTCGGCCTCAAGGGTCTTACCTCCGCGCCTGTTCCCCGAGTCCCCTCCACGGAACTGACTGCGTCTGCGCCTGTGCCGACGCTCGCGCCCGGCGCTTCGTTGGCGGCGGGATGCAAGGCTCCTCCGGCTGCCCAAGGCCTGCTGGAAGACGCTCCGCATCCTGCGGTCTCGGCCGAAATGCCCTACTCCCCGCGGGGGATATCTCTTGAAGGCTTGCGCCAGTCCGCCGCGGCATCCGTCTACGACAGCGGGCGCTTGTTCGACGGAGGCCGCGAGACGGCGCCGTTCGGCGAGCGGCTGCTCATCGAAATGGGGGCGCGGCATACGGCCCGGGAGAATCCTCCGGCTTTCGTGGAAAAGCTCGATACGAGCGACCGCGACTGGATTCGCGAGACGGTAAGGACCGAGGGCGACTCGGCGCCGGAACGGCTCCACGAGAACCCCGAGTTTCGGAACTATCTTGCGCACGTCGCGGCGGCATGGAAGGACTTCGACGTCCGGTTCCGCAAAGGACTGGTCTCCGGCAATCTGCGCAAGGCGCTGAAGGCGGGACACGCGATCATGGTCAACGGAGGCGGCAAAAAACAGGCCTACGTCGGAACGACCGCGTCCCCGGAGGAGAGGTTCGAACTGATCGACCCCCGCCTGTTCGCGCACGAAATCCCGCGCATGGTGATCCAAACGGCGACGATATTGCTCAAGGATTGGGCGTCCGAATGGAACGGCCGGGACGAATGGACTGGCCCGGGCAGAGAACTTCAACCGCCGCCATACCTGGAAGGCCCCTTTCCGGCCAACGGCGAAACCTGGGAACTGTGGTTCCAAGAGATCGTCGACGCCCCCGAGGCGAAGCGCTGGGATCCGAGATCAACGATGCCGAAGAACTGGGGCGTGGGCAGCCGGGTCCTGCACCGGTATCCGCCCTTTTTTACGCAGCCGTTGTATCTCGACCGCATGAGTCAGATCATGGGGCACATCGAGAACTGCCTGCTGCGGACCCATCCCAACACCCCGCTGCGCGACGTCATTATCCTTATTGCCGACTATTATCAAGTCGGGATCAACGCGCACCTGTTTGCTCGAGTCAACAACTCCCTCCTGATGGCTCAGGTCAATTATCTCCTTCATTTTGCCGGCCTGCGCGGCATTGCGCACGGGGCGCTCGATTACTATGCCCTGTACAAAGTGCCGGCGGATTTCCGCGCGATTTTCGTCCGGGCCGTCCTGGAGCGAAATCCGGGGCTCGAGCCCCGCTAACCCCGCCTCCTCCTTTCCGCCGGGCCGTATATCCATACTGAGGTCCGCGACGGCAAGCCGATCAACCCGAGCGCCAAGATCGGCAGAAGATGGGTTTTGACCCAATCCCGGCCGTAATCCGCCGCAACTTATCTTGGCGGGGTTGGGTCCTCGGGTCCATTCTGGACCGCACTGTTTCTGTTATGCAGGGTCCAGAGAGTCCGGGGCTGGATGTGCAGCCGGGAATATGTCCAGCAGCCAAGAGCTTCCCCTTGACGCCCGGTGTGCGTGAATATATACTTTGGTTAGTTTGAGGCCTTTTATCGCCGTGGGACGCAGCGCCGTCGGAATCCGGCGACAGATTCCGGAGGAAATATGCCCGCATTTTTGAATATCTTCATGTTCCTTTTTTTCTCTTCAACGTATTGCGGCGCGTCCCCTCTCGCTAGTTTCGATTTCTCCAATAATGATGTAACGCAAGGTTTTGATAACTGGCATTATCATGATATCGGAGAGAATCCGTGCAACGTCTACGCGGGAGCCACCTTGTCGAAACTCTGTGCGGATCCCGGGTCGGATGGCGACAGGCAGGCGATTTATTATTATTACAACGGCTACAATTCCGATCATATGGGCTGGATGCGGTGGGGATATATAGACTCGGGAGACGTGGCGATCAAAGGGCGTTCGCTGAAGTTGGTGTTCACGGGAGGCGCCTATGACAATAATGGCGCGCCGGCCTATTCTGGCTTGGAGGTCAAGAGCAAGAGCCAGTGGTCCGATTATGAGCGCCAAGGACTCTCGCCCTATGCCGACAGGATTCTTCCAGGAGACCTGACGCTTTATTTCCAGCCGACCCACACGAATGATCATTTCCGTTCCTTTCCCCAGTTGATCGGAAATGACCGGCTCAGCGTATGGGTCCTGCCGTCAGAGGACAGCCCATTTACCTTGGATAGGCAAAAATCAAGCGGTAGTTATTTGCGGCCGGAGTCCCTGTTTTCGTGGTATCCCTTCATCCTTGATTCCAATGGCGACCACTATTATCACGACTTGTCCAATATCAACATGGGAGGCTGGATACATTATATTTTTGACGCTCATCCCAATCACAACAACGGCGGCGACCGCAACCCTTATAGCTATTATAGGGCGGGCGGGTATGACTTCCCCGGGAATGGCGTGGGCTATTTCAACAACGTCAACAAGTTCTCGTTTCGGGGCGGCATGGCTAAAAACTTGCCGTCCCCGGCAACTATTCATATCGACGAGATTGAATCCTACAAATCCAGCCAGCCCGAGAATGACGAGACGATCGCGGGAGTCGGCGTCGGCTTTGACCCAAGCGACAAGATGTTCGATATCAGTTTCAATGACAAGTATCGTTGCGCCAGTTGCAATGCCGTCTATGAGGTCCGGTATTCGTTTGATCCCGTTACCAACGCGAATTATAGGAGCGCCAAACTCGCCAAAGTCATTAATTTCGACAGGAATAAGAACAATGACATGGGGATTATCAATAAACCCAGCCCTGGCTATAGCCAAATATGGGCGGCTCTCGAGTTGGCGGATGCCGACAAAGCTGGTTTGGCGGATGGGAAAACCGTTTATTTCGGGCTGAAAGATGTTTCCGACAGGTCCAATCTGCCGGATAGGGACGCGTATGATTTGGCAACCGTCGACGTGCCTGGCGTGGGACAAGTCAGAAGAGTTGATTTGGTGAAGACGATCGCTTACACGATTCATCCATTGTTCAGAAAATTATATTTTGAGGACATGCCGCTTCGCGGCGGCCATGTCGCGCAAGCCTATTCGGAACAAATCGCCGTCAAGGGGGGCGTAAAACCCTACCTGTATGAGCTGGAGGCCGGAAGCCTTCCGGCCGGCTTGACGTTGTCAACCAACGGGCTTGTTTCCGGAACCCCGACGGCGGTCGGGACTTATAATTTCAAGGTCAGAGTCCGCGAGTCAAGTTCGTTCAATCAACAAACAAGCAAGGATTTTTCCCTCACCATCCATAATCCTGAAATTTGCGCGGATTTAATCGACAATGACGCGGATGCCTTGACGGATTGCGCGGACCCGGACTGCTTTTCAGCCTCTTCATGCTCGATCGCCCTGGTTGATTTCGCCCAGCCCCATGTTTTCGGGCTTCCCGGATGGGGCGCGTTGCTCAAAGACGCATATACGAATTACGTGGCTGCGGGCCCAGGCGGCATGGCCGTCACCGTTGGAAGCAGCGGCCAATATAATTATCAGGGAGTTCGAGGCGCGGCAAGGAACTTCGCGCCGGGAGAAGTGATGTTGGCGTATTGGTACAACAACAGCAACGCGCCGATTGTCTTCACGCCGAGAATCAGCTTCGACGATGGCGACCGGCCGGGAAGCGGAGCCGCCGGGACTTGGCATCCCATGTCGACAGTGTCGGTCCCGCCGCTGCGGACCGCCATGAGCCAATTCTCGTTGAGCGCAGGGGTCGCGGGTTCCCATAGCCTGGTCAATGTCAATTCGAATTATGACAACTCTCAAACCTTGATTTGCGACAAAATCATTCTTGTCCCTTCCGCGGCCGCCGGCGCGAAAGCTCCTTTCCCGCCCAAAGGACTGCAGGTCAGATAGCCCCAGGGCTGGGCTTATCCGTCCCGTCCTGATTTTTAGATCCGCAACAGAGGCGACTTATTTTGGTATAATTATCAAACTCAATTCTCCGAGGAAGGAATACACCATGAAAGCTGGAATTCATCCCATCTACGCAAACTCCAAGGTCGTCTGCGCCTGCGGCAACACCTTCGAGACCCGCTCCACCAAGGAGCTCATCAAGCTGGAGATCTGCTCGGCCTGCCATCCTTTCTACACCGGCCAGCAGAGGCTCGTGGACACCGCCGGCCGCGTGGAGAAATTCAAGAAACGCTTCGAATCCACCGGCGGCAAGACCGTGGTGCGCAAGCCGGTCAAGAGCACGGTCAAGAAGCTTGAGCAGGTCGGCGGCAAGGCCATCCGCCGCAACATCCTGAGCACCGCTCCCAAGAAGGAAGACAAGGCCAAGACTCCGAAGAAACCGGCCAAGAAGGACGCGTAGACCCGCCGCGCGCGCCAGCCCCGGCCCTCTTGGGCCGGGGTTGTTCATTGTATGGATCCCAGACTAGAACAGCTGCATAAAGAGTTCGCGGACCTGGAGCAACGCCTGGCCCGCGGCGAGCTTTCCGCCGCGGATCTCAAGGAGCTCTCCCGCCGCCACGCCGAACTCGCGCCCCTGGTCGCGCGGGTGCGGGAGCTTTCCTGCCTGGAACGCGAGCTCTCGGACCTCGATGGACTGCTTTCCAGCAGCGACCCGGAACTGAGGGAGATGGCCGCTTCGGAGAAGCCCCAGGTCGCCCAGAAGTGCAAGGCCCTGGAAGAGGAACTTCGTCTGGAGCTCATTCCCAAGGATCCCAGCGAGGATAGAAGCGTTTTTCTTGAAATCCGGGCCGGCGCGGGAGGGGAGGAGGCCGCTCTCTTCGCGGCCGAACTCCTGCGTCTTTACACCCGTTTCTCCGAGTCCAAGGGCTGGAGGCCGGAGCTCGTTGATCTGAGCGCCACGGGACTTAAAGGCGTCAAGCAAGCCGTGCTCTTTATCCAGGGCCGCGGGGTCTACTCCTGGCTTCGCCACGAAGGCGGCGTTCATCGCGTCCAACGCGTGCCCGTCACCGAAGCCTCGGGCCGCATCCACACCTCGACCGTCACCGTGGCGGTCATGCCCGAGGTCGAGGCGGTGGAGGTGGATATCAAGCCCGAGGACCTCAAGATCGACACTTACCGGGCCGGCGGGGCGGGCGGGCAGAACGTCAACAAGGTGGAAACCGCCATCCGCATCACCCACCTGCCCACGGGCTTGGTGGTGCAGTGCCAGGACGAGCGCTCGCAGCTCAAGAACAAGATCAAGGCCCTCAAGGTCTTGGCCGCCAAGCTGGCCGATATCCAGCGGGAAAAGGCCGCGGCCGAGAACGTTTCGGCCCGGCGCATCCAGGTGGGCACGGGCGACCGCTCGGAGAAAATCCGCACCTACAATTTCCCGCAGAACCGCGTGACCGATCATCGGCTCGAAGTCTCGTGGCACAACTTGCCGGCCGTCATGGAAGGCGATATCGGGGCGGTGCTCGAGGCCTTGCGCGAGGAAGCGCGCCGAAAAGCCCTTGAAGGGAGCCGCTCCTGATGCCGGCGGTTTTGAAATCAGCGCTTGAGGAAGCGGTATTTTTTTTGGAGAATCGAGGCGTTCCCGAGGCTCGCGCCAACGCGGAACTCCTCCTGGCCGCGGTGCTCCAGTGCGGCCGCAACGAGGCCCTCCTTCGCTCATCCCGGGCTCTGAGCGGGGAGCAAGGCCGCCTTTTGCGGCGCTATCTGGCCGCGCGGGCGCGCCGCGTCCCCCTGGCGTACGTGCTGGGCCGTCAGAATTTCATGGGGTTCGACGTCGCGGTCGATGCGGCCGCGCTCGTGCCCAGACCCGAGACCGAGGAGCTGGTGGCCGAGGCGCAGCTCCGGCTGCGCGCGTTGGGCCGCGAGCGGGTATCCGTGCTGGAGATCGGCACGGGCACGGGCTGCATCGCCATCGCTCTGGCCCGGAGTTTCCCGGCGGCGTCGATTTGCGCCACGGATATCAGCCCCGCGGCCCTGGCCCTGGCCCGCAGGAACGCCCGGTCGCACTCGGTGACCCGGCAAATTCGCTTTATCCGGGAGGACTTGTTCGAGCCGGCAGCCTGTCTTTTGGGTGGGGCCGATCTGGTGATCTCCAATCCGCCCTATATTCCCAGCGCCGAGATCGAGCGGCTTGACGCCGAGGTCCGCCGGGAGCCGCGTCTGGCCCTGGACGGGGGCAGGGACGGCCTCAAGGCTCTGCGCGCCATCGCCGCGGATGCTCCCCGGCGTCTTAAGAAGGGGGGGTGGCTGCTGCTGGAGATCGGCGCGGACCAGGGCCGTCAAGTCCTGGATCTGTTCAAGACCCATGGTTTCTCGCGCCTTGAGCTGCGGCGGGACATGCAGGGGCTGGATCGGATCGTGGCCGGAAAATGGTAGATTAGCGCGACACGAGAGGTCGTTTTAAATGGATCGGCTCATTATCGACGGCGGAACTCCCTTGCGCGGCAAGCTGCGCGTGAGCGGCTCCAAGAACTCGGCGTTGCCCATCCTCCTGGCGACCTTGCTCACAGACGAGGAGTGCGTGGTGGACAACGTGCCCGTGCGCCTGCGCGACATCAGGCTGACCTTCAGGGTTCTGGAAGCCATAGGCAAGCATGTCCAGGTTTCCGGAACGCGGGTACGGATCATCGCGCGCAAGCCCCTCAAGACCCGCGCGCCCTACGAACTGGTCAAGCAAATGCGCGCTTCCGTGCTCGTCGCGGGTCCTCTGCTGGCCCGTTTCGGCTGGGTTCGGGTGCCTATTCCGGGCGGCTGCGCCATCGGGGTCAGGCCGATAGACATTCACCTCAAGGCTTTCGAGGATTTGGGAGCCCGGCGGACCTTGGACCAGGGCGACATCATCTTGGATTCTCCCCTGCGGCCGGGGCGGGTGCGCTTCAAATTCCCCAGCGTGGGCGCCACCGAGAACGTCATGATGGCGGCCGCGGCCGTTCCGGGCGTGACCACTATCGTCAACGCGGCGCGGGAGCCGGAAATCGAGGACCTCGCCCGTTTTCTCAATGCCCTCGGCGCGCGCGTGCGCGGCGCCGGCACTCCGGTCGTGGAGGTGCGCGGCGCGCGCGATCTCCACGCGGCGCGTCATGTGGTGATCCCGGATCGCATCGAGGCGGGCACCTTCATGCTGGCCGCCGCGGCCTGCCAGGGGAGCCTGCGCCTTCTGGGCGTCGAGCCGCGCCACGTCCGGGCCTTGACCCTCAAAATGCGCGAGGCCGGAGCCGTGGTGCGCGAAGGCGCGGGTGAACTTCGCGTCTCCATGAAAGGCCGGCCCAGGGCGGTCGCCATCGTTACCGCCCCGTATCCGGGCTTTCCCACCGACCTGCAGGCGCCCTGGCTGGCTTGGATGTGCTTGGCGCGGGGCCGCAGCCGCATCCGGGAGACGGTCTTCGAGAATCGTTTTCTGCACGCCGCCGAGCTGGCGCGCATGGGGGCGCGCATATCGGTGTCGGGCGACTCGGCATTCGTGGACGGCGTCGCCGCCTTGGGCGGCGCGCCCATCATGGCCTCGGACATACGCGCGGGAGCGGCGCTGCTGGTGGCGGGCCTGGCGGCCCGCGGCCGCAGCGATATCCATCGGGTCTATCACATCGACCGGGGTTATGAGCGAGTCGAGGTCAAATTGCGGTCGATCGGCGCGCGCGTCAAGCGCGTCAAAAAATGACATATCGGGAGGCTCTCCGGGTCCTGGCTGAAAGGCAGGAATGCAGGATTCGCCTCGGGCTGTCCCGGCTTAGGGGCGCGCTGCGTCGGCTGGGCGACCCCCACAAGACCTTGCCCTGCATCCATGTCGCCGGCACCAACGGCAAGGGTTCGACTTGCGCGATTCTGGAGTCGGTGTTGCGCGCCTGCGGATATCGGACCGGGCTTTACCTCTCTCCGCATCTTATGAGCGTTCGAGAGAGAATCCAGGTCCGGGGCCGCCCCGTATCGCGGGCTGAGTTCTCTCGGCTGCTGGGCCGGACCTTGGCCGCGGATGTGCGGCGGGAATTGACCTATTTCGAGCTTCTGACTTGCGTGGCGTTCTTGTATTTCCGCGAGAAAAATTCCGACGCCGTCGTCCTGGAGACGGGCTTGGGCGGCCGGCTGGACGCGACCAACGTGATCCAGCGGCCTCTGGCCAGCGTCATCACCTCCCTGGATTTCGACCACGCCCAATGGCTGGGCCGGACTCTGCCCCGAATCGCGGCCGAGAAGGCCGGCATCATCAAGCCCGGCTGCCCCGTCTTTGTCCCGGCTCTGGCGCCCTCGGCCATGCGCGTGGTGGCGGCGCGGGCGCGCGCCCGCGGGGCCGCGCTGCACGTCTCGCGCCGGCCCTGGCGGACAGCGGCGACGCGCTGGCGCGCCAATACCCAGATCCTCGACAGCGGCCGCGGGCGTTATGAGCTCTCGCTGTTGGGTTTTCCGCAGGGGCGCAACGCGGCCCTTGCCGCCATGGTGCTGGGTCGTCTGCAAGAGGTCCTGCCTGTGGCCGAGCGCGCCTGGCTTGAGGGACTGCGGCGGGTGCGGCTGCCTGGCCGCTTCGAGGTCGTGGTCCGCGACGGCAGGATCGTCATCTTGGACGGGGCGCACAACCGCGAGGCCATGGCGGCTTTGGCCCGCACCCTGGACGCCTCGCCCTGGGGCCGGCGCAGGCTGCTCTGGATCATGGGTATGATGCGGGACAAGGATTGCGGCAAGATCGTGTCCCAGGTCGCGCCCCGCCTTCAAGAGGTGGTCGCGGTGGCCCCGCCTTGTCCGCGGGCTTTGCCGGCCGCGGCCTTGGCGCGAGAGATACGTCGGCAGGCGCCCGCGGCCGTGGTCCGGGAGGCGCCGGATGCGGCCGCGGCCTTGCGCGCCTGGCAAAACGATCCGGCCTCGCCCCGCGTAGCCGTCGTCTGCGGTTCCTTCTATCTTGCCGGCGCGGCCTTAAGAGGAGGTGTTCATGGCTAGTATCGCATTGGGCGTGGACGTGGGGGGAACTTTTGCCAAGATCGCGGCGGTCTCCCCCGACGGCAAGATCCTTCGGCTTGATGAAATGCCGACCGATGCCGGCGATGGGGCCAAGCCCTTTGTCGGCCGGCTCCTGCGCCTGCTGCAAATCTGGAGAAAGCAGGGCATACGCCCCTCGGCCTTGGGCTTGGGTTTGGCCGGGGACGTGGACCATGAGCACGGCTGCCTGCGCTTGACCCCCAATCTGCCGGGCTGGCAGGGATTTTGCTTTCGCGACGCCTTCAAGCGGGCCTTGCGCTTGCCCGCGGTGGTCGAGAACGATGCCAACGCCGCGGTCTGGGGCGCCTATGCGACGGAACTCAAGCGCCGGCCTCGCCACGTCATAGGGGTGACTCTCGGCACGGGCGTGGGCGGAGGCTTGATCGTCGACGGCCGCCTGCACCGGGGGGCCACGGGCACGGCTGGGGAGATCGGCCATGCGCGCGTGGCCATGTCGGGCGCGCGTTGCCATTGCGGGGCGCGCGGCTGCCTGGAGGCCTATGCGGGGAAATACGGAATCGTGCGCACGGCGCGCGAGTTGCTGCGCGCGCGGCCCGACAGCGGCGCGGTGCTGCGCCGCCTCGTCCCCAATCTGAAGGCTCTTAGCCCCAAATGCCTCAAAGCCGCGGCCGACCAGGGAGATCCGATCGCGCGCGAAGTCTGGCGACGGACCGGAACCGTTCTGGGTTGGGGGCTGGCCAATGTCGTTATCGTGTTCAATCCCGATGTCCTCGTTTTCCTGGGCGGGGTCTCGCGAGCCGGGAACTGGATACTGGATCCTGTCCGCCGGGTTTTTCACGAGCATCCCTTTGGCACGTCCCTGCGGCATGTAACCTTGCGCTGCGCGGTCAACCCCAACGGAGGCTGCGTGGGCGCGGCGTTGCTGGCCTTGGAGGACAGATCCGGACGGTGATCAGCCCGTTGGCGGCGATCCTTGTTTTGGCCGGGACCTCCTGGTCCGCGGAAGACCATCTGCCCTTGCCGCCGGCGGAGCCGCACTTGGAATTCGTGGCCGATCACCTGGATTACGATCGGGCCAGCGCCGTCATCCACCTCAAGGGCAACGTCCGCATCAAGGAGTCCACCTGGACGATCAAGGGCGACGAGCTCTGGCTCGATACGCAGCTGCGCCGGGGCCGTTCCCAAGGCTACCTTCTCGTGGAAGACGGAGTCAGCGCCCTTTATGGCGACGCGGGCGAGTTCGATTTCGCGGAGCACACCGGCAAGCTGCGCAACGTTTCGGCGGGCTTCGGGGACTGGCGCGTGCACGCCAAGAGCATGTCCCTCGACGTCAAACGCCGCCTCGACTACAGGCAAGCTGATTTTACCTCGTGCAGCTTCGATCCCCGAGCGCACTACCATTTTCATGCCAGCCGCGTCGGGGTGGTTCCCCGCAAGCACATGTTCGCGCGCAATGTCGTTTTTTATGTCGGCAGGGTTCCGGTCTTCTACATGCCGTTCCTTTATAAATCCTTGGCGACCACGCACTTCCTGCGCTTCAAGGTCCAGCCCGGCTACGATCGCCGCAACGGAGGATTCCTCAAGAGCACTTTGACCAACCAGCACGGGCTCTATTGGCGCAGCAAGCTTTTCCTGGATTACTATTCGAGCCAGGGTTTCGGGGCGGGGGGCGAGCTTTATCGCCGCAAGGAAGAAGACTCTCGCGGGGTCCTGGGAGGGTACCATATCCGGGAGACGGGCAACTCCCAGCGGCGCTGGTCCGTGACCGGAGACCTTTACCAGGCTTTGTCCAGTTCTTTCTCCCTTCAAGGCCGCCTGCAGGTCATGTCCGATGCCGATTTTAATAACCACTATGCCCGTTCCAGCCCCTTTCGCGTGACCCCCGACCTGCTCAACAGCGGCGCTCTGACTTACCGCCTTCCCCAGGCCACGGCGCGTTTGAGCTATTCCCGGCAGGATACGGCCGATGCCTCCCGGACGAAGTTCGTCAGGGTCGTGGAAAGTTCTCCGCGGCTGGACGTGCAATCCGCGCAAATGCGGTTTTGGCGGCTTCCCTGGCTCAACACGCTTTCCGCTTTCGCGGACAATTCTTTCGACCGCAACCGCTCTTTTATCGAGAAGTCGGCCGGCGCCTCGTGGGAAGGCACGCGGGTCTTCCTGCTGGGCCGGGGGGTGAGCTTCACGCCCAAGCTGGGCTACGGGCAGACCTACTACAATCGGGTGGACGCGTTGACCAGCTTCGCCACCACTTCCACGGTGCGCGACAGCGCGGTGGGCCGCTATACGGCCGCGGGGACCCTGCGCCTGAGCACCTTGGCGGGCGATTCGGACCTGACGCATTCTTATCAGGGGCGCCAAAAAGCCGGAGCCATGGCCGATGACGCCGGCGCCGTTGATCACGGAGTGGAGATCAACCTCATGTCCTTGACGCACGCTTACCGGCCGCACCGCGCGATCTTGGTGCGTCTGGCCTCGGGCTACGATTTCCGCGTATTCCGGGACCATGTCCTGAGCACGAGCCGCCGCGTGCAGCCTATCGTCAGCGAGATTCTCTACACGCCCCGTTCCGATCTCGACTTGAGCGTGCGCGAAGACTACCAGATTCTGGACGGCAACCGTTCCTTGATTTTCAACGGCTCCTGGGGAGACGAGGATCGGACTCATCTGGCCGGCGGGGTGGGCTATAACCTCGGCGACTCCGGCAGGTATTTCATCAACACCGAGTTCGGCTGGGCCAATTCCACGGGAACCCTGCAACTGACGGCCGCCCTGCGCTCCCAGGTTCTTTCCCATGGAGGATTGGATAACCTTCATGGGTTCCAGGCGTTCGAGAAGGAGTTCTCCCTGGTCAAGCAGTGGCATGATTTTTTCACGCGCTTGAGCGCGCGCTTGCGCCCCGGCGGAGTCAAGGAGGCCTCGGTGCGGGTGGATCTTAGGTTCGGGAGCTTCTCGGCGGATCGCCAAAAGGTCCATGACTGGGAATCCGAGTGGTTCCCGGAGCGGGCCCAGGGCCGCGAAGAGAGGCCATGACGCGATGCGTCTGATGGACACATTGACACCCATCGGCCGGCCGTATAAAATATCTTGATGGCCGCGAAGATATTGGTGGTCGACGATGACAAGGAGGTGATGAATTTAGTCTTCGACCTCCTTAAGATGATGGGTTATGAAGTGCTTACGGCCGCGGATGGTTACGGCGCTATGGCCGCGATCCGACAGCATAAGCCGGATCTTCTGGTCCTGGATTACAACCTTCCGGCGGGAGACGGCGGCGACGTCTATCGTGCGTTGCGCAGCTTGACCATAGGCGCCGACACGCCCGTCATATTCTTGAGCGCCATTCCAAAGTATGAGCTTCTGCAGATGCTGCCTGACGATTCCTTGGTAAGAGTGCTGGAGAAGCCGCTTAACGCGGATGATATGAAAATTGGCCTGGCGGAACTTCTGGGTCCTAAGGCCATATCCGCCAAGCCGCCCTGCCCTCCGGTTCCGCCGGCCGCCTAGATTTTCGGTCTCTCCGGCGGCCGGCAATGACGGGGCGCGGAGGGAAATGCTAGACTCATCCTACGCAATATGAAAAATCACGGCATGAAGGCCTTGGTCCTTTCCGGCGGCAAAGGCAGCCGGTTGCGTCCCATCACCCATACCTCGGCGAAGCAGCTTATCCCCATCGTCAACAAGCCTATCCTCTTTTACGGTCTGGAAGCCATCGCCAAAGCCGGCATCAAGGAAGTGGGCATTATAGTGGGCGAGACCCAGGCCGAGATTCGCGCCGCTGTCGGAGACGGCTCGGCTTTCGGCTTCAAAGCCACCTACATCCCGCAAGAGCAGCCCCTGGGTCTGGCCCATGCGGTCAAGATATCCAGGAAATTCATGGGAGATTCGCCTTTCCTGATGTTTTTGGGAGACAATCTGCTCAAGGGCGGGCTGGGGCCTTTGGTGGCCGACTTTTTCGAGCAGAAGCCCAATGCCCAGATTCTGCTGGCCCAGGTCCCCAATCCTTCCGCTTTCGGCGTGGTGGAACTGGAGGGCGGCAAGGTCATCCGGCTCGTCGAAAAACCCAAGGAGCCCAAGAGCGACCTGGCTTTGGTGGGGGTCTATCTTTTCGACAAGAACATTTTCGAGGCTATCGGCCACATCAAGCCGTCGGCGCGGGGAGAACTGGAGATCACGGACGCCATTCAATGGCTCGTGGACAAGGGCTACACGGTCGTGGGCAAACGGATCGAGGGCTGGTGGAAGGACACGGGCAAGCTTGAGGATCTCCTGGAGGCCAACCGCCTTATCCACGAGAACATCAAACTCTTCATACATAAGGACGCCCGCGTAGATTCTCTCTCCCGCTTGGAGGGGCGCGTCGTTATCGAGGCCGGGGTCGAGGTGCTCGAATCCGTCATCCGCGGCCCCGCCGTGATCGGCGCCAACAGCCGCATCATCCGTTCCTATGTCGGGCCGTACAGCTCGATCTATTACGACGCGCTCGTCGAGAACAGCGAGATCGAGCACTCGATCGTGCTCGAGCACGCCCGCATACGCGACATCCGCCGGATACAGGACTCCCTCATCGGGCAGAGGGTCGAAGTCGTGCGCTCCGGCGCCAAGCCCGAGGCTTATCGGATCATGGTGGGCGATTCCAGCCGTATCGAGATCCCCTAGGCGGACCGCGATGGGGCGAGGAGATCACATGCGAGATTCGCAGAGGCTGTGGCTGGTCACGGGAGGCGCGGGTTTTATCGGGTCGAACATCGCTGAAGAGCTCGTGCGCCGGGGCAAACGGGTGCGGGTCTTGGACAATCTTTCAACGGGCAAGCCCGGCCATATGGCGGCCTTCCGGGACCGCGTCGAGTTCATGCGCGGCGACATCCGCGACTTTTCCGACTGCCGGCGCGCGGTCAAGGGCGCCGACTATGTCCTGCATCAGGCCGCCATTCGATCCGTTCCCAAATCAGTGGACCATCCTTTGGAGACCCATGAGTCGAACAGCACCGGAACCCTGCTCATGCTCACCGCGGCCCGCGAGGCCAAGGTCAGGCGCTTCGTCTACGCCTCTTCGAGCTCGGTTTATGGGGAGTGCACGCTTTTCCCGCAGCGCGAGGACCATCTGCCCCGGCCCGTCTCTCCTTACGCGGCCCAGAAACTGGCCGGCGAGCATTACGCCATCCTTTTCGCGAAAACCTATGGCCTCGAGACCGTGAGCCTGCGCTATTTCAACGTCTTCGGCCCTCGCCAGGATCCCGAGTCCCAGTATTCCGCGGTCGTGCCGCGCTTCATGGAGCAGGCCTTTCGCGGCGAGCCGCTTGAATTGCATTGGGACGGGAGGCAGTCGCGGGATTTCACCTTCGTGGCCAACGTGGTCCAGGCCAATATCCTAGCGGCCTTGACTCATAAAGGCGTGGGCGAGGCCTTCAATATCGCCAACGGCCGCTGCTATTCCCTGGTGGACATGCTGCGAGTCATAGAGAGCATCGTGGGCCGCAAGATCGAGACGAGCCATACTCCCAAGCGGGCCGGCGACGTGCGCAAGACCTCCGCCGACATCTCCAAGGCCCGGCGCTTGCTGGGCTATAGGCCCGTGGTGGGCTTCGAGGAAGGGCTCAAGCTGACCTGGGATTATTTCGTGGAGCGCTATTTTCGCTCGAAGGTCGCTGCTTAGATGAAGCTCCTGGTCACTGGCGGGCTGGGCTTCATCGGCTCCAACTTCATCCGGCACGTGCTGAGCGCGAGGCGGCAGGTGAGCGTCACGAACCTGGACCTGCGTACTTACGCGGGAAATCCCGCTAACCTCGCCGACATCTCCCGCGATCGCCGCTATCGCTGGGTGCGCGCGGACATCGCCGACACCAAGGCCGTGGACCGCTGTATGAAAGGGGCCGACGCGGTAGTCCATTTTGCGGCCGAAACCCACGTGGATCGCTCCATCCTCGACGCCGCGGCTTTCCTGCGCACGAACGTCATCGGCACCCAGGTCCTGCTGGACGCGGCTCTGCGCCATAAGGTCGGCCGCTTCCTGCACGTCAGCACGGACGAGGTTTACGGCAGCGTGGTCCGGGGCTGCTCCCGGGAAGGCGATCGGCTCGAGCCCAACAGCCCCTATGCCGCGAGCAAGGCGGCCTCGGATTTGTTGGTGCGTTCCTACGTGATTACCCACGGCCTGCCGGCTATCGTGACGCGCGCTTCCAATAATTTCGGTCCCTTTCAATTTCCCGAGAAGGCTCTGCCGCTCATGATCACCAATTGGATCGACCAGGAGCCTTTCCCGCTCTATGGGGACGGCCGCAACGTTCGGGATTGGCTTTTTGTCTTGGACCACGCGCGCGCCCTGGAGCTTGTCCTGCGGCGGGGCCGGGTGGGGGAGATTTATAATATCGGCGGAACTCGTTCCTTCGCCAACCGCGATCTGGTCGAGCGCGTGCGCCGCATCATGGGCGTAGGGCCCCGGCTCGTGCGGCGCGTGCCGGACCGGCCCGGCCATGACCGGCGCTATGCCCTGGACTGCGGAAAACTCAAAAGCCTGGGATTCCGGCACGCTTATGGTTTCGAGGAGGCCTTGCGTTTGACCGTGGAGTGGTATCGCGGCCACGAATCGTGGTGGCGGCCGCTTAAAAGAGGCGGAGGATACCGCGAGTATTATCAGGCCCAGTATGCGGCCAGGCTTGGTCAGGGGAGGGGGCGATGAAGCGCGGGCCGGCGAAGGTCGGACACAGGCCGGCGGCTCCGCTGCATTGGGGACAGGCCGGCGGCTGGATCGAGGCGGTGGTCGGCTCCATGTTTTCGGGCAAGACCCAGGAGCTCATCCGCCGCCTGCGCCTGGCCACCATCGCGCGCCAGAAGGTGCAGGTTTTCAATCATGCCTTGGATACCCGCTACTCCCGGGACCATATCGTCTCCCATGACGCCTCCAAGGTTCCTTCCCGGGCCGTGGCCAAGGCCAAGGACATCCTGGACCTGGTGGATCCCGAAACCCAGGTGGTGGGCATTGACGAGGTGCAATTCTTCGACGACGGCGTCATCGAGGTCTGCGAGACCCTGGCTGACCAGGGCCGGCGCGTCATCGTGGCCGGCTTGGACCAGGATTATCGGGGCGTACCATTCCCCGTCACTTCCCGGCTCATGGGGGTGGCTGAATTCGTAACCAAGAACCTGGCCATCTGTTCGGTCTGCGGCAATCCAGCCAACCGTTCGCAGCGCCTTTCCAACACCAAGAAGCTTATCGAGGTGGGAACCGGGGATAAATACGAGGCGCGCTGCCGGGTCTGCTTCAGGCGTTAGCGCTTTATAAACAGAGAAACAGACCGATAAAAAATGTTCTTTTTATCGGTCTGTTTCTCGGATTGGACGTTGAGCTTAAGGCAGCAAGTCGTTGCAGCCCGCGGCCCAGGCGCCGCCGCAGACATAAGTACCCGTGGGGCCGGTGTAGCTGATCGTGTAGGTCTGGTTGTTAGGGCCCGGCGAGCAGCGAGTCAATGTCAGGTTCCAGCTCACGGCGCCGCCTGTCGCCGTCAGGTTGGCCACGGTGTTCGCGCCGACGTTGCAGGCGCCGGTTCCGAAGTACTTCAAGGTGGGCAGGGTCACGTCGAGATTCGCCACGTTTCCATAGACATTATTCTTGATGAGATAGCGTTCCTGGGAGCCCTTGATAACGCTGAAAAGGTTGGCGGCCTCGGAGAACCGGCCCTTTTCAACGATCTTGAAATACTGGGGCAATGCGACCGCGGCCAAGATGCCGATGATGAGCACGACCACCAGCAGTTCGATAAGGGTAAAGCCCGAGGCGCGTCCCGGCTTGATTTTTTTCATGCTAGCCTCCTTGCAACGCTGCGTCATCGATAGTATAACAAGAGTGGATGGAATATGTGTGATGAAGTTGTGTGCAAATTCTGAATTGATATAATGAAAAAATAGAGATCGGAGCCATCGCGAAATATGCCTAAGGTGCTAATCGTTGAAGATGATCCCCTCATTATTGAGGCGGTGGAGAAGAGCCTGACCCTTGTGGCCGGCTACAGCCTAAGGTCGGTATCCCAGCCGGGCCAGGCTCTCCCCGCGGCCATCCGGCATCGGCCCGACCTCATCTTGCTCGATATCCGCCTGCCGGGCGGGGACGGCCGCGCCGTGCTCAAGGCCCTTAAGGAGAACGCCGCGACGCGGGGCATTCCCGTCATATTTCTGACCGGGCTTTCGAGCGAGGGGGACAAGGTGGTGGGGTTGAATTTAGGCGCCGACGATTATGTGGTAAAGCCCTTTGGCGCCATGGAACTTATGGCGCGCATCCAGAGCGTTCTGCGGCGCTGCCAGCCGGGGTCTCCGGCGCGAGGCGTCATTAAGATCGCGGGCTTGTCCCTGGACTGGGACAACCGCAGCGCCACCCTCCAGGGCGAGGTCCTTAAGCTTCAGCCCAAGGAATTCGAAGTGCTGTATTTGCTGGCGTCGCGCCCCGGCCGCGCCCTGAGCCGCAGCTACCTTGTCGAGAACACGTCGACTTACGGCTTGGACGTGGCCACCCGCAGCTTGGATACCCATATCAAGAACATACGCAAAAAGCTCGGCAGCAAAGCCGATCTCATTGAGACGGTGCCCAAGCTGGGCTATCGCTTTTTATCCGCCGATGTCTGAACGCCGGGGCTTGTATTTCGCTTTTCAGGGCCTGCTTATGGCGGTCCTCCTGCTCATATTCCTGTATCAGCATCCCGGCGCGGCCGGCGGGCAGGCCCGATTCGTCTCATTGAGCCTGATCCTGGGGGGGTCCCTGGTCTTCCTGCAAATGGCCCCCGAGACAGTGCTGTTGACGTGGTACTTCCAGGCCGGGCTTTTTTTGGGAGACGCCGCGCTGGCCGCCCTTATCCTGCATTGGAGCAGGCCGGGGTCCGACCTTTACCTGATATTCTTTCTCATTATTTTCGGGACGGCTTTGACGCGGAACCTCGCCCAGAGCCTGGTGGTGGCTCTGGTGACGACGGCGCTTTACCTGATCACGGCGTGGCACCCGCAGAAAGGATTGCCTCAAGATACCAGCTTTTGGCTGCGGGTTCATTTTTTGTTGGTCTCTTCGGCGCTTATGGCCATTCTTTCCCGGGACAGCCGCGAGGCGCAGAAGGAGCAGGAGAACAAGTACCAGGAGCGGCTGGTCCAGTTCGGCAGGCTCGCCGCTTTGGGGCAGCTCGCGGGCGAGGTGGCGCACCGGATCAAGGGCCCTTTGACCACCATCCTGGTCAACGCCGAGGTCCTTTCGCATCGGGCGCAGTCATGCGAGCAATCCCGCAAGGAGCTGGCCCAGATACGCGACGAGGTCTGCCATTGTCGGGACATTTTAAAAGGCCTCTTGGACCTGGGCCGCATCGAGGAGATGGATCATGTGCGATTCGATTTGAGGGAAGCCTTGACGCGGGCTCTTGCCGCGGTAGCGGCGCGGGCTTCGACTCACGGCGTGAGGGTTGAGACCGACTTCCCCGAGGCCCCGCTTCCCGTAAAGGGCGATCCTTCGCTTATGCAGGAGGCCATATCGGCCGTGCTGCACAATGCCGTTGATGCGGTTCATGCGGGCGGCCATATCAAGATTTCGGCGCGGATCAAGGAGGACGCCAGCGCGCTGCTGAGATGGCGGCCAAGGCGGGATATCTGTGAGATCACTATTGAGGATGACGGCAAGGGCATCTTGAAAGAGGATTTGGAACGTATCTTTCAGCCGTTCTTCACCACCAAGGGCAAGGACGGCAGCGGCCTTGGTCTTTCCGCGGCTTTGCGCATCCTGCAAAAGCACGGCGGCTCCGTCGAGGCTTTCAGCATGGGCAGGGGCAAGGGCGCCTGCTTCAATCTCTGCTTGCCTTGCCACGAGCCGGCCCGTCGCCGCCGGCGAAGGCTATTGGCTTGTTGAGGGCGGCCGGCCGGGTGATGCTGGCCGCGGGCTGGGCGGCCGCTGCGGCCGCCGGCCCGGACTTGGCCCGGCTCATCCCTTCCGGCATCGCGCCCCGGCATTCGAATCTTGACGCCCTGACCGCGGGCTTGCGCCAGAAGGCGGAGACGTTGGGGCTCAATGCGCAAAGGGGCCTTGAAGGTGAAAAAATATCGCGCGTCCTGGTGCTGCTGCCCAAGGACCGGGCCAAGGCCGGAGTCATCAGTTTTGAGATAGAGGAAGGACCGGCGGCGGGAATTTATCAGTGCGAGGCTCTGG
The DNA here is from genome assembly GCA_003452935.1 of Elusimicrobiota bacterium. Classification (GTDB taxonomy): domain Bacteria; phylum Elusimicrobiota; class Elusimicrobia; order UBA1565; family UBA9628; genus UBA9628. The sequence goes on along the minus strand of DMMY01000004.1, from coordinate 110,100 downwards.
GGCGCGGCGTCACGTCGCGCGAGCCTCGGGCGGGGTGGCTGCGCGGCGTGATAGGGGGCGCGACCGTCTACTACGCCCCGATGGCAAGCGAGGACGGCGCCGCCTTGCCCGGCATTTACGATTTGCGCAATATTTCGCCCCGGGAATATGAGATCGAGCTGCTCAATAAGCCTGAAGAGCTGGGTGGGGATGCGGATATTGCCGCCCGGATCGCGAACCCCGACGGCTCGCCCAAGGCGCGCTTTTCAGGCGTTTGGAAACATTGGTACTCCAGGACGAATCAGGCCATGCCCATCGATATGGTCTGGGCCGAGGATTATCAGGCGTTTTCCCAGGGGGCCGGAGTTCCGGTCTTTGAGCGGCGTTCCCTTGCCGATTCTCCGCAAGCCCGAGCGCGGCAAGCCAAGCAGTTGGCGCGCAATGCTCGGTACTATTACGGTCCGTTCGGCCGGACAGGCTGGGCCATCCATACGGACCAGTGGGACGACCCGCAGCGCGGTTTGGATCCCGCTTACGCGGGGCGGCCGGAGCTGTCGAATTTCCTGTTCCGCGACACCAACGGCTGCGTGAAAGTGCGGCCGGATTGCCTGGCGCTGCTTAACCTCTTTGTGGACGAGCAGTCGGGTAAAAAACGCCGAGTGCAGTGCGAAGTCCGGGAGACGGAACTGCTCGATACGGTTGCCGCCGGCGTGGATTAGACGGTCCGGGATCAGTTGGACCAGGCCGGGGTGAAGGTGTCGCCCGGAATCTCCGTCAGGCGATGCGGGGCCGAGCCGTCGGCGTCCATGACGAAGAGCTCGGACCGTTTATTGCGTGTGCTGGTGAAGGCGAGGAAACGGCCGTCCGGCGACCAAGCCGGGTTCTCATTGCTGCCCTCGCCGCGCGTCAGTTGGCGGATCTGGTTTCCGGTGATGTCCACCAGGAAGATGTCCATCTTGTCCTTGTTGTGAATGCGGCCCGCGAAGGCGATCCATTCTCCGGTGGGGGACCAAGCCGGGGAGTCGCACCAGTTGAGACTGGTCAGCCGCTTGACCCGCTGCGTGGTTATGTCCAGAAGATATATCTGCGGGTTGCCGGAGCGGTCCGATACGAAGGCCGCCTGCTGCCCGTCGGGAGAGAAGGTCGGCGAGCTGTCCGCTCCGAAATGCTGCGTCAGGCGCGTCAGGGAGCCGTCCCCCAGGTTCTTGACGTAGAGGTTCGGGCTCTTTTGGCGCGAGAGGGTCATGAGCAGTTGGGTCCCATCCGGGGAGAATCCGCCTGCCATGTTGAGGCCCTGTTCGACTGAAATCGCCCTTCTGCGGCCGGCATTGAGGTCCAGCATGAAAAGGTCCGGGTTGCCGTCTTTGTAGCTGGTGTAGACCAGGGATTTCCGGTCCGGGGAAAAGCGGGGCAGGATGGAGATGGAGCCATGGCTGGTCAAGGCCTTGAAATTGGCGCCATCGTAGTCCATGAGATATATTTCCTTATACCCCGTCTTGTCGTTGGCAAAGGCGAGGAAAGTATGCGCGATCCCGTTCTTGCCGGTCAGAGCCATGACCAAGTCATCGGCGACTTTATGGGCCAGGGAGCGCTGGAAGGCGGCTTCCTGGCGGTAATAGCGTTCAAAGACGGCTTCTCCGGAGTTCAGATCATGGAGTTGAACGCTTAAGGTGATCTTTCCGCCGGAGCCGACCTTGGCGGTCAATAGCCAGCCGGCCAGACGCGCCTTCCATTGCAGCATGATATCCTTGAGGTTTGCGCCGTCGAAGAGGGGGCCGTCTTCCTGGATGGTGAAGTAGCGCGAAAAGAGCAGGTCATTGCGCACCACGTCGCGCAGCTGCCTGGCCAGGAGCGCGTCCTGCGACCTTTCGGGGTTTTCCGCGATGAAGGGCGGCAGGCCGAGGGCCAGGGTGCGCGCCTCTCCGGGCCGGCCCGCGAGGTTGATGAACACGTCGCTTTGCGCCCAGGCCGTCGTTGATGGGAAAAAACTTGCCGCCAAGATGATGAATAACAGGAGGCCGCGCGGGTTGGCCCGCGGCGACGGGCTCATCGCAAGGCGCCCGGCGGGGCGGCCTTCCGGGCCTGCAGCTTGCGAAGGTGCTGCGCCGCCGCCTTGGCCTCGGGGCTGGAAGGGAAATCCACGATCAATGACTCCAAATACTGCCGGGCCTCGGGAACGTTTTTCTTCAGGTTGATCAGGCAAAGAGCGTACATGAGGCGGGAAGAGGCGGTTAGGGCGCTTTTGGGGAATTTATCCAGATAGAGCCCATATTGGCGTCCGGCCAGCTCCCATTTCTTCAAGCCGTAATAGGATTCCCCGAGGTTGTAGATGGCCATGTCCACGAGCGCGCCTTTGGGGAAGCGGGCGATATAGTCCTCGAAGCCTTTGGCCGCCAGGTCGAAGGATTTCTTGGCGAGGCGCACTTCCGAGGCATGAAAGAGGTCCGTCGGCGTGCCCTGCTGCAACTGGCTGCTCAGGGCGGCTTCCTGCTTGGCCAACGCGGCCCTCTGCTCGTCGAGGCTCTTGGCTTGCTGGCTGGTCAGCGTCGAGCCGATGGCGGCGACCTTGCTGGAGACTCCGGCGGAAAGGTCGTCGATCTTGGAGGAGAGTTGTCTCATCTCGTCTTGGGACTGGCGCATGGTCTCGGTAAAGGAGGAGAGGTCCTCGTGCAGGCGCTTGAATTGCACCAAGAGGTCGGCTTGGTTGGCCTGCATGGAGGTGACCGTCCCCTTGAGCTCGACGACCTGGTTCTTGAGTTCATCGGCCTGGTTTTCCAGGTCCAAGACGTCCCTCTGCGTGGCGACGCAGCCGGAGAGCGAGAGGGCGGCGAGCAGGATCGCGGCGGAGCGGTTCATGGCGCGTCGGGCGAGGCGGAGCTGCCGTCGGCGGCGGGGCGGGCGCGGACGCGCGTTTCGGCGCGCCGGTTCTGCGCCCAGCATTCATCATTGGATTGCGTGCAGACGGGCTGCTCCTTTCCGTAGGAAATCGTGGCCACGGCGGCGCCCGGGATGCCCAGGCGGATATAATATTCGCGCACCTCTTTGGCCCGCTTCTGGCCCAGGGCGAGGTTGTATTCGATGGTGCCCCGCTCATCGCAGAAACCCGACACCAAGACCTCCAGTCCCGCGTGAGCCTTGAGGAATGCGGCATTGTTCTTGAGGGTAGCCAGGGCCGCGTCGCTTAGGGCCGCGCTGTCATAGTCGAACCTGATGGATTCCAATTCCGGGATCTGGGAGAATGAAGATCCCCGCAAGCTGGCCTCGACCACGTCTACTCCCGGGACATAGGCCGGATCCTGGGTCTGGCCCTGCGGCGCGGAGCCGGTCTGATCCAAGGCGGATTTTTTGGATTTTTTGGTGGCTGCGCAGCCGGACAAAGCCAGCATGCAGCCCAGACATAAAGTCAGGCAAATGGACGGTCTTGAAGATTTCGTCATTCGAATTCGGTCTCCATGCAGATATGTCGATATGATAGCAAAAATCACGATTACTCGCCGGTTGCGGCTACTTGGGCGCCGGGGGCGGGCTGTTCGCCGCGAGAATCGCGCGCACGGCCCGGCGGAAGTCCTCCAAGTGGACCGGCTTGGCCAGGAAGCTGGCGCCTTGGGCGTCCGCTATTTCGTTGAGGATGTCATCGGCCGAGGCTTCCCCGCTCATGAATAAAATAGGGGTATGGTTGGTGGCTTGGTTGCGGCGCAGGGATTCGTAGAGATGCGCGCCGGTCATCCCCGGCATATGGTAGTCGAGTATGATCAGATCCGGACGGGCGCTGCGGGCTTTCTGCATGCCTTCCACCGCATCGGCCGCGGTTTCCACCGCATGGCCTTCGCGTTGCAGGATGTCGGTGATGAGTTCCACGATCGCGTAGTCGTCGTCAATGATAAGGATTTTCGCCATGGAAGTTCGGCCTGAGAACGAAAATTATAGCGTATGCTCGGGGCGAATGGAAGGGCCCGTCGCCGACAGGGCCCGTCGCCGCGGCGCGAGGCCTATATTTTTGGCCGGCGTCCAGCGTCTTTTTGGCGCAGCTTCATGCGGTACATGCGGCGGTCGGCCAGGCGCAAAAGCTGGCCGACCGTTCTTGCCGCGGACAGGGTCGCCGCGCCCCAGCTGCAGCCGGTACCGCCGTACGCGGCGCGCTCGCGCGACGCCTGGGAGATGCGGCGCGCCACCTCCTGGGCGCGACGGGTGCTCAAGCCGGGGAGTATGACCACGAATTCGTCGCCGCCGTAACGGTAAGCGGAGTCGACTTGCTTGCGGATGCTGTGCTCCACGGCTGCGGCAAAATCCTCCAGAATGCGGTCGCCGGCGGCATGCCCGAGACTGTCGTTGACGCCTTTGAAGCCGTCGAGGTCGAAGAGAATGAGGGAGAGCTCCTGGCGCAGGCGTCTGGCGCGGCTGGCTTCTTGGAACAGCCTTTCGTGGAAGCAGCGCTTGTTGAAGAGCCCGGTGAGGTCGTCCGTGATCGCCAGGTCGCGCAGGCGGTTCTCGAGTTCCACGCGCCGGGTTATGTCCTTGGAAATCCCCAACGTCCCGATAAGACGGCCGGCCCGGTCATGCAGCAGGGAGGCGGACATGCTGATATGGATGGCGCGGCCGTTCCTCGAACGAAAGACCATCTCGTGATCCTGGACACGGCCCTCCCTGCGCAGAATGGACATGACGCGCCTGGCGTCCTCCTTGCCGTGCAGGTAGAAGGTCGAGACCGGCTGGCTCACGGCGAGGGTCCCATCCAGGCCCAGCATGGCCTCGGCGCCGGGGCTGAAATAGACGATGCGGCCGGACCGATCCGTGGCGATGATGGCGTCCGTGGTCGAAGAAATGATCGCCTCGAAGTATTCCTGGGCGCGGAGAAAGTCGCTCGATAGGCGGATGAGCGGGCGCGCCGCGGGGCCGGGGCGCAGGAGCAAAGGGTGCGAGGCCATACGCTTCAAGGATGCCGCGCGGCAACGCGCGCGGCCAGAGACATTGGACCTTGTCGCGCGCTAGGCCGATAGGGTCCGTCGATATAGGTCCGCCGGCCCATGCAGAGGGCGCGGGAAAGAACTCAACGCGCGTCTTTCTGTTTGCGCTCCACCACGGCCAGAGCCCGTTCGATCTTGGCCTTGAGGACGTCGAGCTCTATAGGCTTGACCATGTAGTCCACGGCCCCGAAGAGCAGCGCGTCATTGAGCGTTCCGGCGTCGGCCAAGCCGCTGACTACGATGATGGGGATGTCCGAGGTCTTGGGGTTGTCGCGCAGCTCCCGGGTCAGGGTGATGCCGTCCGTCTCGGGCATCATGACGTCCATGAGTATGACGTCAGGGTGATTCTTAGAGAGGTGATCGCGGGCCTCTTTGGCGTCCGGGGCGCAGGTGACGTCGAAGCCGAGAGCGGCAAGGCCGCGCTCGTAGTATTCGCACACGGAAACGTCGTCGTCGATGGCGAGGACCCGCTTCTTGGCGGAGGACATGACGCTCAATTATAGCCTGAGGAGCACCAATTGTCCAGGCTCCATATCCGCTCTCCTTGGCGGAAAACCTGGATGGACGCCAAGCTCAATAGGGAATCCATAATCAGGGTTTGAGTGGCGCTGGGATGCCAGCCGAATCCGAAGCAGCCGCAGTTGGGCAGTTCTATGCCGCGCGCCTTTGTCGAGATGACGGCGATGATGAAGGCCAGGAACATCCCGCCGGCGGCGATCGCGGCGGCGCGCGTGACAAAGCCGAAAATCAGGGCGAAACCCACGACGACTTCTATCCAGGGCAGAAAGGTGGATAGGACCAGGATCAGGTCCTGGGATCCGATGAGGCGGTAGTAATCTATGACCAAAGCGAATTCCTCGGCCGGAGCCGCGGCCTTAAAGGTCCCCGAAACCACGAAGACCAAGCCTATGGCCATCCGGGCGGCTAGGCCCAGCCAGGCGCCGGCGCCCTTGTCGCCGCGCTCGATCATTTCTTCTTGAGAATTTGGTCGACCCATATCGTGCCGCGTTCCGAAAGCTGGCGGGCGCCCACGAAGCGCTTGCCGTTGATGAAGAAAGTGGGGGTGGACACGACCCAATGGTCGTTGCCCTCCCGCATGTCGCGGGTCACGAGGGCTTCGACCGAAGGGTCCTTGAGGCAGGTCTGGAATGTCGGCAGATCCATGCCCAGTTTTTTTGCGTAACTTTCGAATATCCGGCCGGACGCGTCCGGAGTCCATTCGGCCTGCTTGTCGTAGAGCAGATCGTGGAAATCCCAGAATCGGCCCTGTTGTCCGGCGCATTCCGCGGCCCGGGCGGCCGGCAGGGCCCGTTCGTGGGCCTTGGTGAGGGGGAAGTGCTTGTAGATCAAGCGCAGTTCCGGGCCGTAGAGGGCCAGCAGGCCCTTCATGGGGCTGACGGCCAGTCGGCAGGCCGGGCATTGGAAATCAGAGTACTCGACCACGGTGACGCGCGCTCCGGCCGGCCCCTGCTCGCGATATCCAGGCGCGGAGGGCGCATAGGGCTTGCGCGCGCCGCGCACGGCCAGGACCGAGGTCGCCGACGCCAGGAGAACGGCTGACGCGGCCCAGATCAGGCGAGCAAGGCGGCTTCGGGGCAGCATGGTTGTTTCCCAGAAAGTCGGAAGTGACGGAATTTTAGCAAAAATCGGCCTAGAAGTAGGAGAGAAACCGGTCTTCGTATTCCTCGAAGAGGCCGTATTCGCGCAGTTTGCGGCCCAAAGCCTCCAGGGCCGCTCGGTCGCGCCCGGCCGCGGCGAAGAGCTGATCGATCTCCCGCCTGCGGCGGTCTTCTTCCTTGGCCTCGGGGTGGAAGAGTCCCCGGCGCTCCAGGTCGCGCACGTGCACGGGGAAGGAGCGGGCCGTCTCGTCGAGAGTGAGCTTCATCAGGGCCAAGCCCCAGGCCGAGTCGGGGCAGCGGATGACGGCCTCGTCGCGGGACTCTCGGCGGGAGATGTCGGCCAGGATGCGCTCGGTCACGGCTTTCGGGGCGCCCGAGACCACGCGGGTCCGGATGTCCTGGTTCTTGAAGTTGTACTCGAGCGCCCGCAGAAGGTCGCGGTACGCGGGCGTCAGCCAGCGGGCGAACTCCTCGGATTCCTTGCCGAAGCCCTGGAAGCGCTCGGCAAAGGCCTGCGGCGTGATGATCTTGGGTTTTTCGGAGAGCACCGTACCCGTGCGCAGGCGGGTGCGGTTGCGCAGCCCCTCGACCGAGGAGACGAGGTGGTAGGTCAGGCGCGTGGCTCCGAAGGTGGAGAGAGCGTGCGTGGGCGCGCGCACCACCTCGATGCGCTTGAGCAGTTTTTGGAAACCGGAGGCGTCCATGGCGCTTTAGTATAGCAAACGCCCGCGTGATGATGGCTCAGCGCCGGAAGCGGTGGCTGCTGGAGCGCGCGATCCTGCGCCGGAGCCTGAAATGGTGGGTGACCGGGGGCTTATAGGCGGTGAGCTGGGGCGGCACCCGGTAAGGAAAGTCCGGAAAGGCGCAGCGCGGAATGCTGGCGCCGATGAAGCGTTCGATCGCGGTCACGAAACGCTCCTCTTCCATTCCCATCAGGGTGATCGCGTCGCCTACGGCGAAGACCCGGCCCGTGCGGCCGATGCGGTGGACGTAGTCCTCCGGATGCAGCGGGACGTCGAAGTTGATGACGTGGCTGATATGCCGGACGTCGAGGCCGCGGGCCGCGATATCGGTCGCGACCAGGAGCTGATGCTTCTGTTCCCGGAAGCTGTCCATGGCGCGGTCGCGCTGGGCCTGGGTCTTGCTGGAGTGGAGCACGGCCGCGGGCTGGCCGCGGTTTTCCAGGAAGCGCGCCACCTGGTCGGCCCGGGACTTGGTGCGGGTAAAGATGACGGCCGAGGATATCTTCGTGTTCTTGAGGATGGAGTCGAGGAGTTCGAATTTCTGGTCGGCCATGACCGGATAGAGCATCTGGGTGATGCCCGAGGCGGGCGAGGCCGGGGGGTCCACCTCGATGCGCACCGGCTCGCGCATGAACTCCCCGACCACCCGTTGGACTTCCGGCGGTATGGTGGCCGAGAACATAAGGGTCTGGCGCTCGCGCGGCAGGCTTTGCATGATTCTGCGGATATCCGGCATGAAGCCCATGTCGAGCATCCGGTCGGCCTCATCGAGGACCGCGACCTGCACGCCGTCTAGCCGTATGGACCTCTGGCGGTAGTGGTCCAGGAGCCGGCCCGGCGTGGCCACGACGATCTGCGCGCCCTGGCGCAGGGCTTGGGTCTGGTTGTGGAAGCTCGCGCCCCCGATCACCAGGACGCAGCGTATGTCCGTAAAGCGCGCCAGGTCGCGCACCGCGGTCTCCACCTGGGCCGCGAGTTCCCGCGTGGGCACCAGGACCAGGGCCCGGACTCCGGATGGGGGCCGCGGCTCGGCCCGCTGCGAGATGAGTTTTTGCAGCAGGGGCAGGACAAAGGCCACGGTCTTGCCGCTGCCGGTCATTGCCGAGCCCAGAACGTCCTTGCCTTCGAGCGCTGGGGGTATGGAACGCACTTGTATGGGCGTGAAGCTGGTAAACCCCATGGCCTTGACGGCCTTGACGAGGTCAGGCAGCAGGTTGTAGCTGGAAAAGGGCATGGTCGGCGACCGGCCTAATACCGATAGTTGTCGGCTTTGTAGGGGCCGTCCGCCGGTATGCCCAGATATTCCGCTTGCGCTTTGGTCAGCTTGGTGAGCTTGACGCCGAGCTTGCCCAGGTGCAGGCGCGCCACCTTCTCGTCGAGGAGCTTGGGCAGGGTGTAGACCTTGTTCTCGTACTTTCCCTTGCCGCGCTGCGACCAGAGCTCTATTTGGGCCATGGTCTGGTTCGTGAAGGAGGCGCTCATGACGAAGCTGGGATGCCCGGAGGCGCAGCCGAGATTGACGAGGCGGCCTTCTGCCAGGAGGGTCACCACCTTGCCGTCGGGCCAGACGAACTGGTCCACCTGGGGCTTGATGTTGACGCGCTTGATCTTGCTGTCCGAGGTGATGGAGGCCACGTCGATCTCCAGGTCGAAGTGCCCGATGTTGCAGACGATGGCCTGGCTCTTCATGGCGTCGAGGTGCTTGCGGGTGATGATGTCCCGGCAGCCGGTCGCGGTTATGAAGATGTCCGCCGTGGCCGCGGCGTCGTCCATGGTGACGACCTCGTAGCCTTCCATGCAGGCCTGCAGGGCGTTGATGGGGTCGATCTCGGTCACCAGCACGCGCGCGCCCATGCCGCGCAGGGATTGGGCGCAGCCCTTGCCCACGTCGCCGTAGCCGCAGACCACGCAGGTCTTGCCCGCGATCATGACGTCGGTGGCGCGCTTGATGCCGTCCAGGAGCGATTCGCGGCAGCCGTAGAGGTTGTCGAACTTGGACTTGGTGCAGGAGTCGTTGACGTTGATGGCCGGGCACTTCAAGGTTCCGCCGGCTTGGCGCTGGTAGAGGCGGTGCACGCCGGTCGTGGTTTCCTCGGAGAGACCGACGATGTCCTTGAGCAGTTCGGGCCTCTTGTCGTGGATCATGTTGGTGAGATCACCGCCGTCGTCCAACAGCAGGGTCGGGCCCTTGCCGTCCGGCCAGGCGATGGACTGCTCTATGCACCAATCGTATTCCTCGAGGCTCTCGCCTTTCCAGGCGAAGACCGGGACGCCGGCCTTGGCCACGGCCGCGGCGGCATGGTCCTGGGTGGAAAAGATGTTGCAGGAGCTCCAGCGCACCGAGGCGCCGAGCTTGACCAGGGTTTCGATCAGGACCGCGGTCTCGATGGTCATGTGCAGGCAGCCGGCGATGCGGGCGCCGCCAAGAGGATTCTTGCCGCGATATTCCTCGCGCAGGGCCATGAGGCCGGGCATCTCGCTTTCCGCGATGGTGATTTCCTTGCGGCCCCAGTCCGCGAGGGTTATGTCCTTGACTTTGTAGTCCATGGTCGTTGTGTTCATTGTCCCCTTGCTCCGTCGAAATGTTCATCATTATATCTTATATTTGTTATTATTTTCAGCCCTTATGCTCGGCCGCGCATTCCTGGACAACCCGTTGAATCGATATTTTCTGGCTTTGGCCGCCTTTCTGGCTTTGTTCTGGGGCTTCGGGCTGGCTCGGAAACTCGTCGTCTCCCGCCTGCGCGCCTTGGCCCTGCGGACCCAGACCGATCTCGACGACCTGCTCGTGGATCTTCTCGAAATGGTGCGGACGCCGGAATGCGTCCTGGTGGTCTTATGGGCCGCCACGCGCTATTTGCGGCTGCCCGGCAGGCTTGACGGCCTTTTGCACGCTCTGCTGCTCGTGGTCTTGACTTATCGCGCCGTGACCATGCTGCGCGTGGCCGCGGACTACTTGGTGCGCAAGCTCCTCATATCCAAGGGGCGCTTTTCTCAAGCCGAGCAGGGCATGGCGCGCACCATATCCTACCTGATCAGCGGGCTGCTCTGGGTGACGGGCGCGCTCTTCGTCTTGAGCAACCTGGGCTTCAACGTCACCTCCATGCTCGCGGGCCTGGGCATCGGCGGCGTGGCCGTGGCCTTGGCCGCCCAGGCCGTGCTGGGGGATCTTTTCAGCGCCCTGGCCATCTATCTGGACCAGCCTTTCGTGGTCGGCGACTTCATCGTGGTCGGGGACATGATGGGCACGGTCGAGCATATCGGCATCAAGACCACGCGGGTGCGGGCGCTCTCCGGCGAGATGCTCATCGTCGCCAATTCCCGGCTGACCTCGGCCCAGATCCAGAATTTCCGCCAGCTCCAGGAACGGCGCATCGTGATCGGCTTCAGCGTCCCTTATCGGACCCCGGCGGAGCAGGTCAAGAATATCCCTCAGTTGGTCCGCGCCGCGGTCGCGGCCGCGCCCAAGGCGCGTTTTGACCGGGCGCATCTTAAATCGTTCGAGGAGGCCGGGTTCGCGTTCGAGGCCGTTTACTTCGTCACGGACCCGGATTACGGGATCTACATGGACACCAACCAGGCCATCCACCTGGCCCTGCTCGACGCCTTCCGTCGGGAAGGGATCAGCTTCGCCCTGCCTTCCCGGGTGGTCTTCCAGCAGAGCGGCGACGGCGCTTAACCGCCTCAGAACCGCTTGAGCTCGGCGACGAAAGGATGTTCGTTGACGACGATATTGAGGAGGAGACCGCCGGATTCCCCATAGACCTCGGTTTTCTCGAGCAGGCAGCAGACCCAGTCCCGGAAGAGGCTCCCGGGCCACGCGAAAATCTCGACGCGCTGCTGACGGTCCAGCTGGGTCAGGAGATCCTCCCGCAGCTTCTGGCCGTCGCGTTCCGTTTCCTTAAGGACCACGATGCGCCCCCGGGGCAGTCGGCGCGTGAGCTTCTTGAGCTTGTGCATGGTCGTAGATCCGCACTCGACCCAGAGCTTGATGCTTCCGTCCTCGTCGAGAGCCATGAGGTCCGGCAGAAACTCGTAATTCGCCAGCGCCGGGTTCTTGGTGCCGGCGTCGACGATCGGATCCTCGGCCCAAAACAAAAGATAGGCGGCGAGCTTGAGAGCCAGGTGCTCGGTCGACTCGTTGATCCCCGGGACGAGGACCAGCTTGCGCGCGCCGCCGTTGACGTGGAGATCGCAGCGGAGCTTCATCGCAGCCTCCGGCCGCTTAGCCACTTGGAACTTCCGTTGCTGTAGTGTTCTTTCTTCCAGACGGGCAGGCGTTTCTTGGCTTGCTCTACGACGTAGCGGCAGGCCGCGAACGCCTCGGCCCGGTGCCCCGATGCGACGGCCACGGCGAAAGCGGCGGCGCCCGTCGGCACCCGGCCGAGGCGGTGCCGGGCCGCGGCGCGCACCTTCCAGCGGCGTCCGGCCTCGCGCAGGATGGATGCCAGCGTTTTGTCGGCCAGGGGGCGACAAGCGTCGTAGGATATGGCCGTGACCTCGAGTCCTCGGCGCCGGTCGCCGCGCACGGCGCCGGCGAAGAGGACCAAGCCTCCGCGTTTCGGGCCGCAGACGGCGGCGACGAGCCGCTGCGGACGCAGCGGGCCGCGCGCCAAGAGGGTCATCCTCCGCATACGGGCGGCAGGAGCGCCAAGGCTCCCTTGGGCGGCACTCGTTCAAAGCGGCGCAAAACGCGCCGCGAAGTGGCCAGCACGGCGCCTTTAAGCCCGGGGACTCGGCGGCCGAGGCTTTGGGCGATGCGGCGCAGGGCTTCTTGAGCCGTGGCGTTTGCCGGGATCGACACCTCCAGGCTGGGTTGCGGGCAGGTTTCGCGCAGACCGCCGTAAAGCGCTATTTTTCTGAGACTCAAATTGCAAATACCTCCACAAGGCTTCCGGCCTTGAGCATGGAGCCTGCCTCGGGCAGGACCGCCCAGCAATCCGCGTCCAGCAACGGCTTGATTTGGAATGAGGCCTGACCCGTGAGCACGAGCACCTCGTCTTTTTTCAGGCGGGCCTTGTAGAAACAGCGCATGCCCTCGGGCTTGGCCGCGGCTTGCGCGAGGGGCAGGACTCGCGGTTTTTCCGGGCCTTGCCCTTGCAGGACGCGCAGCACGGCCGTTATGAAGAACCGCAGAGCGACGACCGTGGACACGGGGTTTCCGGGCAGGCCGATAAACAGCGGCCCGTCCGGCAGCCGGGCCGCGAAGATCGGCTTGCCCGGCCGCATGGCCACGCGGTGGAAGAGGGTCCTGCCGCCGGCCTGGGCCACGGCCGAGGGAATGAAATCATGGCGGCCCATGGAAACGGCGCCGGTAGACACGATCAGGTCCGGGTTTTCCTTTACGGCGCGGCCCAGGCGTTCCAGGAAACGCTCGGAGTGGTCCTCGCTTATGCCCTGCCACGAGGCCTGGGCGCCGGCCCTGGTCAAGGCGGCCAGAAGGTAGGGTCCGGTGGCATTGCGCACTTGTCCGGGCTTGGGTTGGTCTTGGGCCGGGACAAGTTCCTTGCCCGTGGAAAAGACCGCTGCCTTGATCTTGCGCCGGACCTTGACTTGGGTGATGCCTAGGCTGGCCAGGACCAGGACATGGCGCTCATCCAGCATGGTTCCAGGTTCGATGACAGGGGCCCCCGCGGGAAGGTCCGATCCCTTGAGGCGTACGTAATCGCCGGCTTTTGCTGGCTCGAGGACTTCAAGGGTCCGGCCGGCGTCCAGGAGGTTGACTCCCTCGATGGGCACCACCGCGTCGCAGCCCTCGGGAATGGGAGCGCCGGTCATTATCTCATAGGTTCCGGCGCCGTGGCCGGCGGAGAAAACGTCTCCGGCCGCGATCGAGCCCTGGACCGGGAGCCGGACCGGCGCGCGTTTCGTGCCCGCGGCTTTCAGCGCGAAGCCGTCCATGGCCGAGTTGTTGAAAAGGGGAAGGGGCTCGGGGCTCGCGATCCGGTCCGCGGCCACGCGGCCTGCGGCTTGCGAGATAGGGAGGATTTCAGCGCCTATGGACAGCTGGCTGGCGGCGTCGCAAAGGATGCTCAAGGCCTCGGCGTACGTGGTCATTTTAGGCCATGTCCGCCGCCTTTGGCGATATGTATCGCATGGGGCAGGACCTCGGAGAGGACGGCTAGTCCTTCTTGCACGGCCCTGGGGCTTCCCGGCAGGCAGACCACGATCGTGGAGCCCAGCAGGCCGGCCACGGACCGGCTCAAAGAGGAGAGCGGCGTCGAGGACCGGCCGCTCAGGCGCAGAGCTTCGCCGATTCCCGGCACAACCCGGTCGCATATCCCGGTCACGGTCTCGGGAGTGACGTCCCGCGGGGAGAGCCCGGTGCCGCCGGTCAGGACCACGGCGTCGCAGTCCTTCGCCAGACGCCTGAGAGCGGAGGCGATAAGCTCTTGATCGTCGCTGACCACGAGCCGGGGCCGCGTGCTTAGGCCCATGGCCCTCAACCCCTCGCTTAGGAGCCGGCCGGATTCGTCCCTGCGGCGGCCTTGAGAGCAGCGGTCGCTGACCGTGATGATGCCCGCGACGGCCGGCTTTAAAGGCTTGGCCGGGGGGGATTTCTTAGGCCTTGCGAGAGGATGGCGCCAGAATCCGGACTTGCCGCCCGCCTTGAATTCGAGGCGTACTGAATCGATGCGGAGCGCGGGATCCACGGGCTTGACAAGATCGTAGACGGTCAAAAGCGCCGCGGAAACGCCGCAGAGGGCCTCCATTTCCACGCCGGTGCGGGAGAAGGCCTTGGCCGAGCAAAAAGCGTGCAGGCCGGGAAGCTTGGGATCAAGCTCGAAGCCGACGCGGACTGCGTCGAGCGGCAAGGGATGGCAGAGCGGGATGATCTCGGAGGTGCGCTTGGCGGCCATGATTCCCGCGAGCTCTCCCGCGGCCAGGGCGTCTCCCTTGGGCAGCCGTTTGGTTCGCAGAAGGCGCAGGGCCCGCGCGTTCATGACCAGGCTGCCGCGGGCCAGGGCATGCCGGGCTGTCCGGGGTTTGGCCCCCACATCCGCCATGCGCAGAGAACCGAGTTCTTCCATCATCCCCCCATCGCGGCGAAATGCCTGGCGCCGCCGACATGTCCTTCCGCGAGCCGGTGCGAATGCGGCTTCTTTTCCGCGAGTTCGCGGATGCGTCGCGCGAGGGCGGCAAGCTGCCCGTCGTCTTGCAGAAAGGGCCGCAGGGAATGGTCCTGTTCCGAGAAGAGGCAGAGCTTGAGCAGGCCGCGGCTGGTTACGCGCAGGCGGTTGCAGTATTGGCAGAACCCGTCCGTTCCGGGTGAAATGACGCCGACCGTGCCGCGGCAGCCCGGGCGGCTAAAGACCCTCGCCGGCCCTTGGCCCGGTTGGCGCGGCGTTTCCTTCCAGCCTGCGCCGGCCAGCATGCGCAGCAGGCCCGCGATTGGAACGTGGCAGCGGCGGAAGAACGCCTCGTTGCGGGCCGTGGGCATCAGTTCGATAAAGCGCACGCTCCAGGGGTTTTTCATCGGCAAATCCAGAAAACGCCGGATTTCGGCGTCGTTGAGGTCCTTGAGCAGAAGGGTGTTGATCTTGATGTCGAGTCCGATCGCGCTGCCGCGTGCCGCGCCCAGGAGAACAGCGTCGAGCCTGCGCGCGCCCGTGATCGCGGCGAAGCGCCCGGCGTCGAGGCTGTCGAGGCTGACGTTGACCGAGGTAACGCCGGCCCGGCGCAGGCCCTCGGCCAGTTCGGCCAGACGATGGCCGTTGGTCGAGAGGCAGACTTGGCCGATCCCCGGGATTTCGCGGATCGCGGCGGCGATGTCGAGGAGGTCGCGGCGCAGGGTCGGTTCGCCTCCGGAGAGGCGAACCTTCCACGCTCCCAGACCGGCAAAGGCGGTCACGAGGCGGCGGATCTCCGCGATGGATAGGGGGGGCTCCCTGCGGCTTCTTGCCTCACGGCCGGGCAGGCAGTAAAGGCAGTGGAAATCGCAGGAATCATCGACGGAGAGCCGCAAATAGTCGAGGGTCCGGCCGAAGCCGTCGGCCAAGGATGTCATGGGAAGCTATTATAGTATACTGCCAGGCATGGAGGCCTTTGAGCCGCCGCAGGTCTATCTGCTGGCCGCCGGGCAAGGCCGCCGGGCCGGCGGCCCCAAGGCTTGGCGGGATTGCGACGGCCAACCCCTCCTGCGCCGCCAGCTGGATTTTCTGTGCGGCTTCATTGCCGGCGAGCGCATCGCCGTATCCATCCAGCCGGACTGGCTGCGGCGCTGCCAGGCTCTAGACGGCCGCGTCCAATGGGTCGGCGTTGATCCTCAAGCTCCGGCCCTGGCCGCGGTTCTGGCCCTGGCCCGGGCCTTGCCCCTGGATCACTGGACCTATCTAATCCATGTGGACATGAGGGTCTGGCAACCCGAGGTTTATGGTCTTCTGGCCAAGCGCGCCCTTCCTGGCACCGAGGCTGTGGTCCCCGTACAGGGAGGCCGCCGGGGCCATCCGGTACTGCTTTCTCCCCGGCTCAAGGGAGTTCTCTCCCTTCTGGATCCCGGCCGGGACCGTCTCGACTCTTGGCTGCGCGCCAGAGACGTCGCTGTCGTGGACGTCCCTTTCCCCTGCATCCACGACAACTGGAACTTTTAATGTCGTGCCAGACGTGAACTTCCGGAACTTATTTCGGGTCGCGCCGTCTTAAGGCGTATGAACATAATTTTTAAAAGTTCCTTAAGTTCACGTCTGGCACCGTTTCCTATTTTGGTTCGATTGGGAAGCCTTTGTTTTTCCACCCTTCGATGCCGCCGATGAGCTCCTGAACCTTGAACCCTTTCTGGGCCAACTCTATGGCGGCGCGCGGCGCCAGTTGGCACGTAAGATCCCAGCAGCAGGTCACGACGGTTTTTTCCCGAGGCAGCGCGCTGAAGTTCCGTGAGAGCTCCTCCAATGGGATGTTCCAAGCGCCGGGAATGTGTTCCTTGGCGAAGGATTCGCGATCCCGGACGTCCAAGACCAGAACCTCGTTTTTCTCCAAGCGCGGCTTAAGCTCGTAAGGCGTCGTCTCGAAGAACAGTTTGGTCCGGAAATATTCCGCGGCGTCCATGGAAATCCCAAAAGATGCGCCCATGTGCATTTTTTCCCGCAACGTCCGCATGACGTCCATAAATATCACCCCTTATTAGTTTTGCGCCTGAACATCAAAAATTAATCAGGAATTCAGCAGGAAGGCGCGCAGCAGGTTCTGGGAGACGTGCAAGCGGTATTCCGCGGTGGAGCGGATGTCGTCGATGGGCGCGGTGTCGTCCTTGATGAGTTCGCCGGCCGCGGCCGCGACTTCGGCCGTAGGCACCTTGCCGCGTATATGGCCCTCGGCGGCCCTGAGACGGCGGACCGTGGGCGCCATGCTGCCCAGGGCGAAGCGCAGCTCTCGAACCGTGCCGTCCTCGTTAAGCCACAACAGCCCGGCCGCCACGGTCTTGGAGATGGCCATGGCCGCGCGGGTTCCCACCTTGCGGAAGACCTGACGAGCGGGCTGCTGGGCAAGAAAGGGAAGTTCCACCGCGGCTATGAGTTCGCCCGGCCGCAGAGTCGTCTTTTTGACTCCGGCGAAGAATTCGCTAAAGGGGATGCTCCTGGCTCCGGCCGGGGACGCGGTTTTTATCGTGGCTTCGTAGACGGCCAGGGCCGGGAAGGTGTCCGCGGCCGGCGAGGCGTTGGCGATGTTTCCGCCCAGAGTCCCTCGGTTCTGTATCTGGGTCGCGCCCACGACCGCGGCTGCCCGGGCCAGCAGAGGAAATTCCCGGCACAGAACCGGGTCGTCCTGGATATGGGCGTGGGTGACCAGGGCTCCCACGCTTAAACCTGCGGCGGTCTTTTGGATGGATCTCCATTCGGAGATCCCGGAGACGTCCAGGATGGAGCGTTCGTTGAGGTTTCCCATGTTCCAAAGAACCATGAGGTCCGTGCCGCCCGCCAAAGGGATGGCCTGCGGGTGTTGGCTCAGGGTCGCGACCGCCTCGGCCGCGGTCTCGGGCCGGAACACGCGCATGGTGCCGGGCAGGCCTCTCATACCTTCTTCCTTTTCGCGACGCCCGCTATGGAATCGATTATAGGCTGATAGCCGGTGCAGCGGCAGAGGTGGCCGGACATGGCCGCGCGGACAGCCTCGGGTTTCGCGGCGCCCATGCGTTTTAAACGGGAGGCGCTCATGAGCACTCCCGGCGTGCAGAATCCGCATTGGGCGCCGCCGTGTTTGGCGAAGGATTTTTGCAGGGGGTTGAGCTTGTCCGGCCGGCCCAGGCTCTCCACGGTCTCGATGCGCCGCCCCGCCATCTGGCAGATGGGGATGAGGCAGCTGGCCGCGGGCCGGCCGTCGACCAAGACCGTGCAGGCCCCGCACTCGCCCTCGCCGCAGCCTTCCTTGGTTCCGGTCAGGCCCATATCCTCGCGCAGGACGTCGATGAGGCGTTTGAAAGGCGGCCCGGCGAAGGCGCGTTTCCTGCCGTTGAGCGTGAAGCGGATCATCAGGTTTTCTCCGGGCCGCGGCCGGCCGCGTGCTTGGCCTTGAGGAAGGAACGGCAGATGCGTTCGGGCAAGACGGGAATCTTGGCGAACCATAAGCCGGTGGCGTTATGAATCGCCGAGACCACGGCCGGAGCCGGGACATCCATGGGCATCTCTCCGAGGCCCTTGGCGCCGCAGGGCCCCCGGGAGTATGGCTTTTCGACCAGGAACACGTCCATGGGCGGGGTGTCCGCGAAGGTCGGGATGAGGTAATTGGTCAACTGCGAATTGCGCATCCAGCCGCCGCGATAATCGGCGTATTCCGATAGAGCATAGCCCAGCGCCTGGGTGATCCCTCCCATGATCTGGCCTTTGGCCAGGAGCGGGTTGATGGCCCGGCCGATGTCCTGGGCCGTCGTGATCTTGCGCACGCGCACCTCGTAGGTGAGCTTGTCGACCTCCAGGTCCACGGCGATCGCCGCGTAGGAATAAACGCCATAGGCATCGCCGCGGTAGAGCTTGTCGTCCCAGGTGATATCCTCCGGCTTCTCATATTCGACTTCGTAGCGGAGCGAGGGCCGGTCCTTGCACAGACGCGCGGCGGCTTTCTTGAGGTTCGAGGAGGTCTGGGGGACGCGGCCGGCGATCTTTAGGAAATCTCTCTTAAGCTTTTGAGCGGCGCGTTCCACGAGCCGGCCGATGATCATGGTGGTGCGGCTGGCGACGGTGGGGCCGCTGTTGGGAACCAGGGCCGTGTCCGGGGTCTCGATCTCGATAAGCTCGATGGGCATTTGCAAGGTCTGCGCCGCGATCTGGGCGAAGACCGTATTGGCGCCCTGCCCCATTTCCGTGGAGGCCGCCAGGACCTTGATCAATCCCTCGCGGGTCAAGGTCAGCGCCGCGCGGCTGGCCAGCATGACCTCGCCGCTGCCGGTAAATCCCGCGCCGTGATGGCACAAGGCGATGCCCATGCCGCGCCATGTGGGGTTTTCCCGGCGCGCGTTCCAGAGGGCATATTCGCGGCGCTTGCCCTCGTAGCGGCTTTTGCGGGCGCAAAGCTGCAGGCACTCCAAAGCGCCGACGCTTTCGCGCAGGCGCTGGCCCGTTGACGTGATCGAGCCCTTTTTCCAGGCATTGCGCCGCCGCAGTTCCAGCGCGTCGAGCCCGAGGGCCTGGGCCACTTTTTCCAGCTGCAATTCGGCGGCAAAAACCGTTTGGGGCGCGCCGAAGCCCCGGAAAGCGCCGTTGGGGGGGGTATTGGTGGCCACCATGGTCGAGCACACCCTCACATGGGGGCATTCGTAGGGACCGGTGGCGTGGAGCGTGCCGCGGGAAAGAACCACGGGGGACACGGTGGCGAAAGCTCCGCCGTCCATGAGTATCTCGATGTCCTGGGCCACGAGGCGGCCGCTCTTGGTCACTCCGGTCTTGTGGCGTATCATGGCGGGATGGCGTTTGGTCGTGGCCGCCATGTCCTCGTGACGGTCGTAGATTATCTTGACCGGTTTGCCGGCCTTGAGCGCCAGGAGCGCGGCATGGCCGGCGATGACCGAGGGATAATCCTCCTTGCCGCCGAAAGCGCCGCCGGTCTGGGCTTGGATCACGCGGACTTTTTCCGCGGGGCGGGAGAAAATTTTGACCAAGGCCTTGTGGACATAGTAGGGGCATTGCATGGAGCCGTGAACGACGATTGTCCCGTCGTTCTCCAGCCACGCCGCCATGCCTTGATTTTCGATGTAAGCCTGCTCTTGGTGGCCCACATGGTACTCGCCGGTCACCACCAAGTCGGCCTGCGCCAGGCCCGCGGCCACGTCTCCCTTCTCGATTTGAAACCGCTTGAAGATGTTGTCCGGGCCGTAAAGGACGTGTTTTTGGGCCAGGGAGTCGGAAACGCTCAGGACCGGGTCCTGCTCCGCGTAATCGACCTGAATGTGTTTGAGGGCTTCGTAGGCTTGGCCCCGTTGGCGGTGCGCGACCAGGAGGATGGGCTGCATGGGATGCATGACCCGGTCCTCGGTCAGCAGAGGTTGGTCGTTTTCAATGAGGGCGACGACGTTGTCTTCGGGGATGTCGCGGGCGCGGGCCACGGTATAATCTTTCCAGGGGAAGCCGCGCTCGAAGGTGATCTTCTTGATGCGGCCGTAAGCGATGCTGGTGCGCAGGGTGGCCCCGAAGAGACAGCCGGGGATTGCGAAGTCATCTATGTACTTGGCGCGGCCGCAGAGCTTCTCCGGCGCGTCCGTGCGCTGGGTACTTTGTCCCACCGCGGCCGCCTGCCGTCGCCTCATGGGCTTATTCTAGATAACGCCGATGCCCTAAGGCAATGCGCCCAAACCGCGGAGTCCGGCTAGCGGCGGGCCTTGAAGCGGCAAAGCGAGTGCATGGGCACTTTGAGGACTTCGGCTATCCGGGCCAGGGTCTCCAGGCTGGGAAGCCTGTTGCCGCGCTCGATGTGACCCAAGAAAGTGTAATGGATCCCCACCCTTGCGCTCATCTCTTCCTGAGTCAAGCCGAGTTTTAAGCGGCGCGGACGGATGCTGTTCCCCAAGGTTCGAGCCAAGTCGGACATGTTCGTGCGACGCGAGTTCCTGTGTTTCATGCGGTTTTGAGTCAAAGGATGCCGTCTAAGTATAAGAAGAAGATGTCAAAAATAAGTCAAGACGCCGGGATAGGCATCCGGAGAGAGCGGCCCGGATCAGCCGGGTCTATGCGAGCCTTTGGGAAAGGACCTCGCGGGTCTGCCGGGCGCGGAAGGCCTTGAGTTGGCGGCGCAGGCCGGAGTCGGATAAAGCCAGGATGGCGACGGCAAGCAGCGCGGCATTGGCGGCTCCGCTCTCGCCGATAGCGAGCGTTCCCACCGGGATGCCCTTGGGCATCTGCACGATGGAAAGAACGGAATCCAGCCCGCCCAGATGCTTGGAGGGCATGGGCACTCCCAGCACCGGGGTCAGCGTCTTGGCCGCCACCACGCCGGCCAAATGCGCCGCGCCCCCGGCGCCGGCGATGATGACTTTCAAGCCGCGGGCCTCGGCCGAGGCGGCGTAGCGGGCCACGGCGTCCGGCGCCCGATGCGCGGAGAGCACGCGGCACTCATGAGGAACCTTGAATTCGTGGAGCATGTCCGAGGCCGCCTTCATGGTCTCCCAGTCGCTGCGGCTGCCCATCAGGATGCCGATCAACGGTTGTCGCATGATGAATTAACCCTCCCGGTCATTGGCGAATCGCCAGGGCTTCCCCCGCGATGTCGCGGCGAAAGTGCATGCCGTCGAAAGAGATGCGGGAGACGGCTTCATAGGCCCGGCGTCTGGCGCAAGGCAGGTCCGGACCCGCCGCGGTCACCGTGAGCACCCGGCCTCCGGTCGTGATCCACTCTCCGGATTGGAGGGCTGTCCCCGCGTGAAAGACGATGAGGTCCTCCGACGCGCGCAAGTCGTCGAGACCGGAGATGCGACGCCCGGTCATGGGCGCGCGGGGATAGTTCTCGGACGCCACGGTCACGCAGACGCATGCTCCCGGCCTGATCTTGATCTCGCTCGGGGAGAGGCGACCCTCGGCGCAGGATAGGGCCAGTGCCGCCAGGTCGGATTCGAGCAGGGGCATAAGGGCCTGGGTTTCCGGATCGCCGAAGCGGCAGTTGAACTCGAGCACCTTCGGGCCCTCATCGGTCAGCATGAAGCCGGCGTAGAGCACGCCCCGGTACTCGAGCCGGTCCGCGCTCAAGCCCCGGAGAATCTGGTCGAAGATCGCGCCAATGGCCCGGTCCAAGGCCGGACTCGTTTCGACCGGCGCGAAAGCCCCCATGCCCCCCGTGTTTGGGCCCTTGTCGCCGTCGAGCAGCCGCTTATGGTCGCGGCTGTAGGGCAGGAGCTTGTAGGTTTTTCCGTCGCAAAACGCCAGGACCGAGAGCTCGGGGCCGGAGAGGCACTCCTCGATGACCACGGTCTCCCCGGCGGCGTGGAGGGTCTTGAATTTCATGAAATCCGCAATGGTATCCAGGGCCTCGGCGCGATCCTGACATACGCGCACGCCCTTGCCCGACGCCAGGCCGTCCGCCTTGACGACCAAGGGAAATCGCATGGCATCCAGGGCCGCGGCGGCTTCCTGGGCGGACGCGAAGACCCGGCCCCGCGCCGTGGGAACGCCGTGTCGCGACATGAAGTCCTTGGCAAAGGCCTTGGAGGACTCCAGCCTGGCCGCATCCTTGCCCGGGCCGAAAACCCGGACCCCGGTTTTGCGCAGGATGTCCGCCGTTCCCGCGGCCAAAGGCGCTTCGGGGCCGACCAGGACGAGGTCCACGCCTTTCTCGGCGCAGAAGCCGGCTACGGCCACGCCGTCGCAGGGATCCAGGCCGACGCACTCGGCCGCGGCGGAGATCGCGTCGGATCCGGGCGCGCAGTAGAGTTTCTGCACAAGGCGGCTCTGAGCCGCTTTCCAGGCCAGGGCGTGCTCCCTGCCTCCCGAGCCCAGGATCAACAGCTTCATAGGGGGTTTGACTCCAGCGGCCGGCGGGGGGGTTCGGCGGCGGTTATGTTCTCGTAGTCCGGGATGGGGGCGGGATAATGTCCCGTGAAGCAGGCCGAACAAAAGCCTTGCGAGTCGTCGCCGGCGCAAGCCGGGCAGCCGTTCGCGGCGCGCAGCATCCGGTCGAGCTCCAGGTAATGGAGGCTATCCACCTCCAGGAATTTGCGGATTTCATCGATACGGTGGCGGTTGGCGATGAGCTCCTCGCGGCGGGGCGTGTCGATGCCGTAGTAGCACGACGACATGATGGGCGGGCTGGAGACGGCCATGTGGATTTCCCGGGCCCCGGCCTTGCGCAGGCTCTTGGTGATCTTAAGCGACGTGGTCCCGCGCACGATGGAGTCGTCCACCAAGACCACGCGCTTTCCTTGCAGGGTCTCGGGCACGGGAGAAAGTTTGAGCTGCGCCGCCAATTCGCGCATTTTCTGGCTGGGCTTGATAAAGGTCCGGCTTATGTAGTGGCTGCGCACCAGAGCCATCTCAAAGGGGATTCCCGATTCGTCTGAAAATCCGAGGGCGGCGGAGACCCCCGAGTCCGGCACCGGCACCACGATGTCGGCTTGCAGGCCGCGGGTCTGGCGGGCCAGCTCCCGGCCCAGTTCCCGGCGCACGGACTGCACGTTGCGGCCGAAGACTTTGGAGTCAGGCCGCGCGAAATAAACGGCTTCGAAGACGCAGCGCGAGAGGGGCTTGGGCGCCAGGGGCTTGAGGCTGCGCGCGGTCCCGCCGCGCGCGACCAACAGCTCTCCCGGCTCGATTTCCCGGACCAGCCGCGCCTGGAGGAGATTCAAGGCCGATGTTTCGGACGACAGGACCGCGGCCGGCCGGTCGCCGCCGAGCTCTCCCAGGACCAAGGGCCGAAAGCCGTAGGGATCGCGCGCCGCGATAAGCCGGTCCGGCGTCAGGATGAGAAGGCAATAGGAGCCCTCCACCTGCCGCAGGCTGTTGATCACGGCTTCTTCGATCGAACCCGCTTCGCGAGCCAGGAGGTGAACGATGATCTCCGTGTCCGTGTCGGATTGGAAGATGGCGCCGCGCTGCTCGAGCTGCGCGCGCAGGGCCGCCGCGTTGGTGAGGTTGCCGTTGTGGGCCACGGCCACGGGGCCATGCGCGGTCTGGAATATAAGGGGCTGGGCGTTCTTGACGTGGCTGGAGCCCGTGGTGGAATAACGCACGTGGCCGATGGCGCAATCTCCTGCCAGCGACTGCAAGACCGGCTGGGAAAAGACCTCGGACACCAGGCCCATGGCCGCGTGTCCCCGCAGCGCGCCGTTGCGGGCCGCCGCGATCCCGGCGGATTCCTGGCCCCGGTGCTGCAAGGCGAAAAGTCCGAGATGCGTCAGCGAAACGGCGTCCGGCGAGTCAATGATGCCTATGATTCCGCACAAGGGCGCCTACCCCCGGCAATGCTCCACGGCGTTGCGGAACATCTCCAGACCCACTCCTTCCTTGACGAAGGTTTGGCGGGTCCAGTTTGGATGGTGGAAACTTGCGGTGTAGCGCTCGGGATGGGGCATCATGCCCAGGCAGTTGCCTTCCGGGTTGGTCAGAGCCGCGATGTTGAAGATGGAGCCGTTGGGATTATGAGGGTAGCCCGTGAGCTTGCCGTCGTCGCTGACATACTGCATGGCGATGGACTTGTTCTTCTTGAGTTCCTCGAGCTGGCGCGGGGATTTCAATACAAGTTTGCCTTCCCCGTGGGCCACGGGCAGCTCGATCATCTCGGGCAGGCCCTTGAAGAACAGGCACGAACTCTGGGTGTTGAGCCGCAGGTGCACCCAGCGCGCCTCGAACCGGCCCGAGTCGTTCGATGTGAATCCCGCCGTCTGTTCCCCCGCGTGGGAGAAGGGCAGGACTCCGGCCTTGACCAGGGCCTGGAAGCCGTTGCAGATTCCCAGCACCGGCCGCCCCTGGCGCACGAAATGGCGCAATTCCTTGAGGTAGAGCTTGATCTGATTGGCCAGGATCTTGCCCGCGGCCACGTCGTCGCTGTAGGAAAATCCGCCGGGCAGGACCAGGACGTCGAAATTAAGCAGGCGCGCCTTGCCGGCCTTGATCTCGTCGATATGGACGCGTTCGGCCGCGCCGCCGACCAGATTGAAGGCGTTGCAGGTTTCCAGGTCGCAGTTGGTGCCTGCCGCGCGCAGGATGAGGACTTTGGGCCGTTTCATCCCAGCCTCCGGGGCAGGGTCGTCTGCCAGGCGTTCTTGAGGTCGCAGAGCGAGGCCTCCAAGGATATCCGTCCGTCGAGGCCCGTCACCTTGAGAACCGGGTTGGCCACGGTCGTGCCTATGCGCTTGACCGAAGCCGGGCGCAAGGCCTTGAGCAGGGCCGCCTCATGATCGGGGTCGACCTCCAGGAGGATGCGGCTGGGGCTTTCGGAGAACAGCAGGACTTCGTCGGCGTAAATCGAGCCTCGGCGGGGGATCTCGTCGAGATCCAGGCAGGCGCCGAATTCGCCGGTAAAGCACATCTCCGCGGCGCATACTCCCAGGCCTCCCTCGGAAAGGTCATGGGCGGAGAGGACCAGGCCCTTGGCCATGGCGCCCTGCACGGCCTTGAACGCGGCCGCGGCCGTCCTGGGATCGACGGCGGGGACGGCGCAGCTGGCGCAGCGTCCGCAGATCGCGTGGAACAACGATCCTCCGAGCTCTTCCGAGGTCCAGCCGACCAGATAGAGGGCGTTGCCCGGTCCTTTTATGTCCATGGTGACGGCCTTGCGCACGTCCAGGACCGGGGCGAGGGCCGATATCAGCAGGGTCGGCGGGATGGCGAGATCCTTGCCGTGCGCGTCCCGGCTTTGGTTGTAGAGGCTGTCCTTGCCGGAGATAAAGGGCACGCCGAAGCCCAGGGAGGCGTCCCGGCAGCCCTGCGCGGCGCGCACCAAGGACCCGAGCTGCGCCGGGTCGTCCGGGCTGCCCCAGCAGAAGTTGTCCAAGAATGAGGCCCGGGAGATGTCGGCTCCGACGCAAAGAAGATTCCGGAGGGCTTCGTCCGCGCAAGCCAGCGCCATGCGATAGGGATCGAGTTTTCCGTAGGACGGATTGATGCCATGACCCACCGCGAAGCCCATAAAATTCTCCGGCTTGCCCGTCGCGGCCTGCGGCCAGATGACGCAGGCGTCGCCGGGTCCGTCGTGCCGGATGCCCTGGAGCGGCTTGATGACCGTTCCGGCCTGCACTTCATGGTCGTACTGGCGGATGACCCATTCCCGGCTGCACACGTTGAGATGCGCGAGGCATTGGGTGAGGACCTGGGCCAGGCTTTTCTTGTGCGCCGGGGCCTTGACCGGCGCCGGCTTGGGCTGATTCCAGATGGCCTTCTTCTCGGCGCGCGGCAGGCCGTCGTGCAGGAAGCGCATGTCGAGGTCTATGACCTGCTGGCCTTGCCAGGATACTTGGAGCCGGCCGGTGTTCGTGAACTCCCCGAGCACGGCGGTCTCGCAGCTTTCGGCGGCGAAGATTTCCAGGAAGGCCTTGAGGTTCCGGGGCGGGACGGCGAAGACCATGCGCTCCTGGGATTCGGAGAGCCATATCTCCCAAGGCCGCAGGTCCGCGGCCTTGAGCCGGGCCGCCTCCAGCTTCACGCGCGCCCCGCATTTGGCCGCCAATTCTCCGACGGCCGAGGAAAAGCCTCCGGCCCCGCAATCGGTTACGCCCCGATAAAGCCGGCGGTCCCGGGCCTTGAGCAGGGCGTCCAGAAGTTTTTTCTCATTGATGGCGTGCCCGATCTGCACGGCCGAGAGCTGGGCGCCCTCGATGGCCGCCGACGAGAATGTGGCGCCGCGCAAGCCGTCTCGCCCCGTGCGCCCTCCGGCCGCCACGATAAGGTCTCCGGGCTTGACTTCCTTTTTTACGGCCCACGCGGGCATGAGCCCGACGGTGCCGCAGAAAACCAGGGGATTGAGACGATAATCGTCGTCGAACCAGATCGCCCCGGCGGCCGTGGGTATGCCCATGCGGTTGCCGTAATCGCGCACCCCGCCCACCACGCAGTTGAGAATGCGGCGCGGATGCAGGGCGCCTTCGGGAAGGGCCCCTTCGTAGTCCGGAGGGGCGAAGCAGAATACGTTGGTGTTCAAGACCGGCTTGGCTCCCAGGCCGGCGCCCATGACGTCGCGGATGACCCCGCCCACGCCGGTCTCGGCCCCGCCGTAGGGCTCTATGGCGCAGGGATGGTTGTGCGTCTCCACCTTGTAAGCCAGCGCCCATTTGGCGCCGAAAGAAACGATGCCGGCATTGTCCTTGAATACGGAAAGGCACCAGGACCGGTTGAGCCGTTTGGTGGGCTCGACGATGGTTTCAGCGAGCAGGCTCTTGATGAGGCGGGTCTTCTTGCCCTCGGTGTAGCGGATGGGGCCGGTGAAGGTCTTGTGCTTGCAGTGTTCGGACCAGGTTTGAGCCAAGGTCTCTATTTCCGCCAGGGTCGGCTCGCGCTTGAGTCTGCGGAAATGGGCCTGTATGGCGATGAGCTCCAATTCGTTCAAGGACCATCCATGCCGGGCGCTCAGGGTCTTGAGATCCTTGGGCGCGAGCCCGTTCAGGGCCGGGAATTCGGGCGCTTGCGTCGTTTCTTGAGGGCAGAGCGTTTCGGGCATCAGTTCTCCGCGCTGACCGAGAAGCGGTGGATGATGGAGTTGGCCAGGAAGCGGACCACGGCCTTCTCCAGCTGGTTGCGATTGCATTTGCCGGCGATGTGGTAGGCCGCTCCGCAGCGGACCGACGGGTCCGGGAGCCCCAGCTCGATGAGAGCTCCGCGCACGCTTTCTCCGACGGCGTCCGTGACCGTGGCCTTGAGCCATACCTCGACGCGCCAGCATCCGCCGCCATCGGGAGAAGCGGCGGGAAGACCGACCCTGAATTCCTGCGTGACGCCGTCGCAGAGGAGCTCCCGCGCCGCGACTTGGACGTGCCCCAGGTTGAGATTGCCGCGCAGCTCGTAGAGCCGTCCGACGCGCACGGCGCGCGCGGCGGTGACGCCGGCGCAGTGCAGCATCCATAAAGCCGAAAGGCCGTCGGCGTCGCAGAAATCGCGCTTGAGGTTGACTTCGACGAGGTAGCTGCCGCCGGCTCCCGGCGCGTGCCGGCCGATCCGCGCGTGCGCGTCTTTGGCCAGGACGTCGGTTCTTTCGCTCATGGCTTGGCCATCCCCGTGACGATTTTTAGATATTGCTCGTAACGCCGCGCCGTTCCAGCCACGACCTCGCCGGGCAGCGCCGGCGGCGGGGAGTTCTTGTCCCAGCGGACGCTTTCCAAGTAGTCGCGTACGAACTGCTTGTCAAAACTTTCGGGCGAGCCGCCGGGGCGCCAGGCGGACGACGGCCACAGGCGCGAGGAATCGGGCGTGAGCATTTCGTCGATGGCGATGATTTCCTCGCCCACGAATCCGAATTCGAATTTGGTGTCGGCCAGAATGCAGCCGAGAGCCTCAAGGCGCTCGGCCGCGAAAGCGTAGAGCTTCAAGGAATGATCCTCGAGTTCCCGGGCCGTTTGACGGCCCACGAGGCGGGCGAGCTGTTCCCGCGAGATGCTTTCGTCGTGCCCCTGGTCCGCCTTGGTGGTGGGCGTGAATATGGGCTCGGGCAGCCGGTCCGCCTCCCGCAGCCCCGCCGGGAGCCGATGGCCGCATATCGCGCCCGTCTTGAGATATTCCTTCCAGCCGGATCCGGCCAGATAGCCGCGCACCACGCATTCCGCGTCGATGCGGCGCGCGCGGCGCGCCAGGGTGACCCGGCCGGCGAAATCTGCCGGGGGGAGCCGGACGGGCGCGGGCAGCTGCCGGGCGATCACGTCCAGATCGGCGGAGATGAGGTGGTTGCCGATGACGCCGCGGGTCATTTCAAACCAATAGCGGCTGGCCTGGGTCAGCCACCGGCCCTTGCCCGGGATGGGGGTGGGCAGGACGTGGTCGAAAGCCGAGATGCGGTCCGTGGCCACGAGGATGAGGCGTTCGCCCAAGGCGTAGACGTCGCGGACCTTGCCGCGGCGGAGGAGTTCGAGGCCGGCGATGTCGGGCATATGGCCACCCCCACACAACGACCGCCCCCCTCGTAGGGGGGCGGTCGGGTTCCTCGCCTGCGGCGAGGAACGTCTCGACGGCAAGGAATCTTCCTTTATTCCCATTCGATGGTGGCCGGAGGCTTGGAGGTCACGTCATAGACGACGCGGTTGACTCCCTTGACCTCGCTGACGATGCGGCTGGAAATTTTTTGGAGGAGATCATGGGGCAGGCGCGACCAGTCCGCGGTCATGCCGTCGCGGCTGCCGACGCAGCGCAGGACCACGGCGTTCTCGTAGGTGCGCGAGTCGCCCATGACGCCCACGGAGCGCACGGGCAGAAGCACGGTAAAGCCCTGCCAGACGCGGTCGTACCAGCCCGAGGCGTGCAGCTCCTGGCGCAGGATGGCGTCGGCGTTGCGAATGACGTCGAGGCGTTGCCGGGTCACGGCTCCCAGGACCCGGATGGCGAGGCCCGGCCCCGGAAAAGGGTGGGCGCGCAGGATCTCGTTGGGCAGGCCCATTTCCGCGCCCAGGCGGCGGACCTCGTCCTTGAAAAGATAGCGCAAGGGCTCGACGAGCTTGAGCTTCATCCTTTTGGGCAAGCCGCCCACGTTGTGGTGGCTTTTGATCACCGCCGACGGGCCATGCACCGATACGGATTCGATGACGTCCGGATAAAGGGTCCCCTGGGCCAGGAAGGCAACGTCGGGCAGCCGCCGGGCTTGGGCTTCGAAGACTTCGATGAAGGTCCGGCCGATGATCTTGCGTTTGCGCTCCGGGTCCGAGACCCCGGCGAGCCTGCGCAAAAAGAGGGCGGAGGCATCCGCGATTTTGATGTTGAGGCCGAGAGCTCGACCCAGGTACTTCTCCACGCGGTCCCGGTCGCCCAGGCGGCTTAGGCCGGTCTCGACGAATATGCAGTGCAGACGACGGCCGATGGCGCGGTGGATAAGTGCCGCGGCCACCGCGCTATCCACCCCGCCGGAGAGGGCGCAGACCACGGATTGGCTTCCAACCTGGGCCTTGATCTCGGCGATTTGGCTTTTGAGCAGCGAGGCCATGGTCCAACGCTGCGTTATCCCGCAGATGCGGCGCGCGAAATTTTCCAGGATGCGTCCGCCCTCGGCCGTGTGCGCCACCTCGGGATGGAACTGCACCCCGTACCAGCGCCGGGCTTCATCGCCGATGGCCGCCAACGGCGCGGTAGCGGTGCGTGCCAGGACCTTGAAGCCGTTGTTGAGGCGCTGGGCCGCGTCGCCGTGACTCATCCAGACCTGCAGGCGGGTGGAAATGCCCTTAAAAAGCGGCGAGTCTCCCTGGATGCGAAGATCGGCGTGGCCGTATTCGCGCCGGCGCGCCGGCGCCACGGCGCCGCCGTGCAGGCAGACCAGGAGCTGCATCCCGTAGCATATGCCCAGGATGGGAAGCCCCAGGCGGAAGACCTCCGGATCAGGCTGCGGGCTGCCCTTGCGATGCACGCTGTCCGGGCCGCCCGAGAGAATGATGCCTTTGGGCGAGCGGGCGAGGATGGTTTCGGGGGTCGCTGAATAGGGCAGGATCTCGGCGTAGATCGCGAGCTCGCGCAAGCGGCGCGCGATGAGTTGCGTGTATTGGCTGCCGAAGTCCAGGATGAGGATGCTTTGGGCGGGGGGAGGGGAAACGGGAACGGATTCCTTCGTCCATCCCGGACGGCGCGACGGCCCCCCGCCGAGGGGGGCCGTGGGCCTCGGCGCTTTGGGCGCCGAGGCCATCAGCCCTTCCCCATGCCGATGCGCTGGGCTTTTTGGAAGAGCTTGCCTTCGGTCTTGATGGAAGGCGCGATGACGATCTCGGTGGTCTGCATCTCGCGGATGGTGGACGCGCCGACCGAGCCCATGCAGGTGCGCAGGGCGCCGACCAAGTTCTGGGAGCCGTCGTCGAGGCGGGAGGGGCCGTAGAGGATCTCTTCGAGGCTGCCGGTGATCCCGACCTGGATGCGCGTGCCGCGGGGCAGGTTCTGGTGCGGGGTCGCCATTCCCCAGTGAAAGCCCTGGCCGGGCGCTTCCTTGGTCCGGGCGAAGGCCGAACCGACCATGACTCCGTCGGAGCCGCAGGCGATGGCCTTGCAGATGTCTCCGCCGGTGCTCATGCCGCCGTCCGTGATGATGGGAACGCGGCGCCCGGAGCGTTTGAGAAAGAAATCGCGCGCCGCCGCGCAGTCGACGGTGGCGGTCACCTGGGGCACGCCCAGGCCCAACACGCCCCGCGTGGTGCAGGCCGCGCCCGGGCCCACTCCGACGAGGATGCCGGCGGCCCCGGCCTCCATGAGCTCCAGGGATACCGAGTAGGTCACCACGTTGCCCACGATGACGGGGATATTGAGCTTCTTGATGAATTTGGCGATTTCAAAGGGTTTGTAGCGGCTGGCCTGATGGCGCACCGTGGCCACGGTGGACTGGACCACGAAGACGTCGCAGCCGGCTTCGGCGGCGATGGGGCCGTAACGATCCGCGTTCTGGGGGATGCAGGAAACGGCGCACGGAACCTTGGCCGCCTTGATCTCCTTGACCCGCTGGGCGATGAGGTCTTCCTTGACGGGCTTGCGATAGACTTCCTGCAAAAGCTGGGTGGCTTCCTCGGGGCCGGCGGCCGCGATGGCGGCCACGACCTCCCTGGGCTTTTCGTAACGGGAATTGATGCCGTCGAGATTAAGGACTCCCAGGCCGCCGGCTTTGCCCATGGCGATGGCGAAGGGGGCGTCCACGACGCCGTCCATGGCCGAGGCGAGAAAGGGAATCTGGAGCTTGATGTCCCCGATGACGAGGCTGATGTCGACTTCGTCTGGATTGACGGTGACGTCGCCCGGGACCAGGGCGATCTCGTCGAATCCGTAGGCTCTGCGGGCCTCCCGGTCACGGCCTATGAAAAACGCCATGGTTGACCTCCGTGCGCCGGCTCGGCGAATAATCCCGTCTCCGGAAAATTTATCAATTTTGGAAGGAGCGCGCAAGTTCGTAACGGGTGGATAAAATCAATGGTAAATCTCGCGACGGGTCATATTAAGGAAGACGTCGCTTTTTAAGCGGGCTTGCGGCTCGGAATCGCTGGTCCGGCGGGGTCCGACGGCCCATCCGCGGCTGGGTCTTATGCGGCCCGGCGTCTTCCCTAAAAGGCCTAGTCTCTGCAGCTGGCCTAAAGGATATTATTTTCGCGTGAAACCTGAGGGCTGGGCATGCCTGGTTCTGGCGGCGTTGCTGGCGGCGCCCGCGCAGGCCGTCCGGATCGGGAGCGTGCGCCTAGCCGCGCCCATTCACGCGGGGGGGCCGGGCGCTGCGGGTTTCGGCGTGCGATCGCGCGACGGCTTGACGTTGGCGCCCGGCCCGGGCCTACGTTCGGCTTGCCATTTGCCCGCGTCAGCCGTTCCTT
This sequence comes from Elusimicrobiota bacterium, assembly GCA_003452935.1. GTDB lineage: Bacteria > Elusimicrobiota > Elusimicrobia > UBA1565 > UBA9628 > UBA9628. Next base: position 78,425 of record DMMY01000004.1, on the reverse strand, counting down.
CCGCGGCCTTCATCATCGCGCGGCCTCCGAGGCTTTTCGCCGTGGAAAGTCCGGCCGCCGCGAAGGTTGCCGTCGCTTCCGAATCCCGGCTTCTGCCGGCGTCCGGCTCGTCTGATTCCCGGAGCGCGGCCGCGCTGGAGGCCTTGGACCATTTAGCCGCGGACCTCGCGGCCGCGCAGGTCTCAGGCGACGCGCTTGGGCCGGTCTTTCGACGTTTCTTTGACCGGACCGATATGCGCGGCCCTCCGGCCGAGGTGGAGCGGCGGCTTCCGGCGGAATCGATTTCAAGGCTCACCCGCCGGGTGCCGGACGCGGTGCTCTTCGATTGGGACAATACGATCGTGGATGAACGAACCACCGTGGACGCCATACGCCGAAGGCTGTTTCGCGAGCTGGGCGTCCCGACCCCTTCCTTGGAAGAGGCCGAGCGCGTGTGGCGCGCGGATCATGATGAGTTTTTTTCCCGTTTTTTCCCGGGCGTGCCTCGCGAAGTCGTCCTCCAGACCTATTACGCCATCATGGACAAGCTGAGTCGGGAAAAGGCGCGCCGCGGCCAGCCACTCAATAAGCCCATGCCCGGAGCCGTTAAATTGCTCAAGGCCCTCAAGCGGCGGGGCATCGCGCTGGCCGTGGTCAGCAACAAGCCGCAGGCGCGGCTTCTTGGGGAGTTGGAGGCTCTCGGATTGTCCGATCTTTTTCAATATGTGCAAGGCGACGCTCCCGGCCGCGAGCTCAAGCCGTCCGCCCAGCCGATCAACGAGGCTATGAAAGCCATGGGCCTTGAACCCGGCCATGTCTGGTACGTCGGAGACGAGATAGGGGATATGACGGCGGCCCGCGCCGCCGGCCTTCAGGGGATTTACCTCGGGACACGCGACCAAGACGAGCTCCTTCGGCGCTTCGGCCGGGACGGCGCCCAGGCGGTGATCGTCGTGGACGGTTTTCGCGATCTGCTCGTGTCGATCGTCAACAAGCTCCCGGCTCCAGCCCGGCGCTAGGCGCGCCGGCCGGCTGCTTGACGTCGAGGCCAGGCCCTGCTATAACTGTCTGCATGGAAGACAAAAAAGACGAAAAGAATATCGGGAAGTTGCCGGGCGAATACCGCGTCGACATCGCTCTGGGCATCGTTTTCTCCATCATGACCTGCGGGCTCTACAGCCTTTATTGGAACTACGTGCAATTCAAGGCCATGAACGCGCTCCTGGGCCGCGAGGAGTATAAATTCCTGCAGTGGCTTATCCTGTCCATAATCACTTGCGGCATCTACCACATCTACTATGAGTACAAGATGGGCTCGGACCTCTATGCTTATTTGAAGAGCCAGGGCATGCCAGTCAGCGAGAGCCTTCCTGTCTTGGGCGCCGTGCTGGCGGTCTTTTATCTCATGGTGCTTAGCGACGCGATTTACCAGCACGAGATCAATCGCCTCTGCCTATGAAGACTTTCGACCGGTTGGCCCTGGCCGCCTGGCTGGGGCTGGCGGCCATGGCAACGGCGCTCAAGAGCGGGCTCCTGTCCTGGGGCCGGGTGGAGGCCGTGCATCTGTGTCTCTTTCGTTATTGGTGGGGCGCGCGCTGCCCGGGCTGCGGCATGGGGCATAGCCTGCTCGAAGCGTTCCAAGGCCATTGGACCGCGTCTTGGCGGCATCACCCCTTGGGTTTGCCTCTGCTGGCGGTCTGGACAGCGTGGCTGGCCTTCGGCCTGCTCAATCGAGGCCGGGGGATGGATTTTTCGCGCGGCTGGCCCGCTTTGAGGCCTGTCGCCGGGATAGTAGTCCTGATTTTGATCCTGGCTGCGCATTTGTGGAGGATATTATAAGGAAACTGGCGGCCTTGACGACGTTGCTGTGCGCCCTGCCGCTGCAGGCCCAGGTCCAGGAATCCAAATCCCGGTCTGTTGAGGTCAGTCTCGATTACCGTTTTATCCCGCCGCACGGTCTGCTTCGTCCGCGCGCAGGCGCGGCCAATGACGCCGGCGTGCGCGTGCGTCCCTGGCTCGTCAACGCTCGCGTGTCCCGGCCCTGGCGCATTGAGGCCTGGGATGCCACCCTGACCGCCGCGATCGGCTACGAGTATCTTAAGTTCGAGTACGAGAATTGGGACTTCAACCGAGATCCCGCGCGCGTGGACGCGCTTCATTCCATTCAATTCAGGCTCGGGTTCGCGCGGCGGCTCAATGAGCGCTGGTCCTGGCGCTTGATGGGCGGGCCGTCGCTCAATTCCGATCTTAAGGCGCTGACCGCCAAATCCTTGCGCGCCCACGGCTTTGCGGGGCTCGAGTACAGCCTCGCGCAGCGCGACAAGCTGGGCCTGGGGCTGGTCTACGCTCAGGTCTTCGGAAAGAACCTCGTGCTGCCCGGCGTCTTCTATCATCGCCGCCGGGAGAGTTATCGCGTGGAGATCATGCCGCCGGCGCGCGCCGCGGCGTATTGGCTGGCGCGCAAGAATCTGGATTTGGGACTGCTGCTTAATTTCTCGGGCAACAACTACCGCATCGAGGCCCCGGGGGAGCTGCATGGCAAGCGGGTGGAATATTCCCTGGGAACTTTTGGGCCGTCCGTGATCTGGCGCATCGCGCCGGGCTGCGCCTGGAATTTCGACGCGGGCATGGTCCTGCGCCACCGCTATGCCGTCATGGACGGCCGGGAGCTTTACCGCGACCTGGATATGAAGCGCTCCGTGTTCGTCGGCATGGGCGCCCGGCTGGGTTTCTAGGCCGTCATCCCCGCTCCGTCGGGAAATTCGTCCGGGGGGACCCAAAGGCCCAGGACCGCTTAGGCCCATTTCCTTGCCTCCTAGACCCTGAAGGGCTCAGGCCCCGGTTCACCCCGCGTTCTACAATGAAAACGTGAGGGCGAGCAATATGAAAAAGAGCCTGACGGCGGCCCTGGTCGCGGCCCTTCTCACCGCCCCTCAGGGTCCCTGCATTAACGAGGCTCTTGCCGCAGTCGCCGTTTCCCGCGGATCCGGCGTTGCGGTCAGACCGGCAGTCACGACCGGGATTGCATCAGCCCGAATCAAGCATCTCGCTCTGGGAAGCAGTCCATCTGGCCTCGTCCTCCCTCTGCGAAGCGATCAAGCAGGCCTTTCCCTCCCCCGCTCTCTTCTCTCGCCGTCAGCGAGCCAGACGCCTCTTCCCGAGGCCGGTCTCTCGAACATGGCGCCGACCCCGGTCCAGGACCTCACGCCGACACCGACGACGGACATAGCCCCGCAGGCAGACGAGGCCGGCCAAGCCGTGGCCACTCCGGAATACTCCTCCCTCCCGGCCCGAACCCGCTCATCGGCTCCGGCTTTGCGTCGATTCGGCCAGCGCCTTAAGAAAATAATAACGCAGGCCTTCGGCCGCCAGGTCCGGGAAACCGACCCCCTGATCGGCGGAGAGGCCGTCTTCCCCGCCGATGCGCCCAACACCCTGGCCGAGGCCTCGCTCGACATAGATTCGAACCGGAAATACTATCCCTCTCCGGAGGATTGGCGAGACGAGATCTTTTATTCCGTTTTCCTCGACCGTTTCTCGCGAGGCCCCGGCGCCAAGCCCCTGGGGGACCCCAAGAGCGGCACGTCCCGCCACGGGGGAAACCTCAAGGGCCTCACCAACAAGCTCGACTACCTCGAGGCCTTGGGCGTGACCGCCATCTTGCTCAATCCCGTGATCCTGGGCCTTCCCGAAGCCTACCACGGCTACGCGCCTCTGCACCTTTTGGCCGTGGAACCTTATCTGGGCACCATGGCGGATTTTAAGACCTTCGTCAAGGGATCCCACAAGCGCGGCTTGCTGGTGGTCTTCGACATACTGATCAATCATATGGGCCCGATTTTCGAGTACAAGGACGGCAGCCGCTGGCGCGGCATGGACGAGCCGGCCAAGGAAATCTCAGAGTGGAACCATGAGATGCGGCCGCTGGAGCTTGCCCAGGTCGAGCACTTCACCCGTCACGGGGTCATCGAGAACTGGCAGGACCCTGAGCAGGCGGTGAACGGAGATTTTCCTCCCAATTACCGGCACTGGGCCTCCAATCGGCCGCAGACCCAAGACGATCTCATCCACATGGCCAAGTGGTGGATAAAGGAAACGGACATCGACGGCATGCGCATCGACGCGATCCGCCACCTCGACCCCACCTTCCGGGCACGCTTCATCAAGGAAGTGGGCGAATACGCGGCGCAGCTCGGCAAGAAGAATTTTTGGTTTTTGGGAGAGAACTCGACCGGCGTCGACGCCGAGGTGGCCCGGGACCTCGTCGAGGCGGGCATTGACAGCGCCTATAATTACCCGGAGTATCGCCGCGTCAACTGGGCTTTGCACGGCAAGGCTCCGACCAGGGTCCTCGAGGACAGCCTGCGTCAGATTCTCTCCGCCGTGGGTTCGGCCGCGGGACGCCTTCTGCGCTTCATAGACAACCACGACACCTACCGTTTCCTGCGCGAAGGCGAGCCAATCGCTTTGCTCCGGGTGGCTTTGGCTTTCCTTCTCTTCAGCATAGGCATGCCTCTCATCTACTACGGCACGGAACAGGCGTTCCGTCAGACCACGGGCCGCCTGGACCCGGAGGGACCCTCGCTGCCGGCGGACCCGGAAAACAGGCCGGACATGTTCCCCGAGGGCCAATATAAATTTCCCAGCTCGGCGGGAGATAAATTCGACGTTAAAACGGAAACTTTTCAATATCTCAGGAAGCTCTCCGAACTGCGCCGGATGCACCCGGCTTTGAGCCGCGGAGACCAGTACGTGCGCTGGTCAGACCCGAATGGCGCGGGCCTCTATGCGTTCAGCCGCATCTATCAAGAAGAGGAAGTCCTTGTGGTGCTCAATACCTCGGGGGAGGAGCGCGGCGCCCAGATGTGGGTGGACGCGACCCTGAGCCCGCCCGGCGTCGAATTCACGGACAGCCTGGACGCGAGCTTCAAGGTCTCCGCCTTCGCTGCCGAGGCGGGAGGCTCCATGGTCTCGGTCTCGGTGCCCCCCATGGGAACGCGCGTGCTGGTGCGGCCCGCTCCCAAGAAGTGATACAGTTTTAAGCTATGAGCCTGAAGGACTGGCAGGGCCGGGTCATCTACTTTATTCTCATCGACCGGTTCTTTAACGGCGACGCCTCCAATGACGACTTCGGCAAAGGGGAGTTCGACCCCCAAAACGACGACTGCTTCCAGGGTGGGGACCTGCGCGGCATAACGCAGAAGCTGCCCCACATCAAGCGCCTGGGTTTCGACGCCGTCTGGATCACTCCGCCCGTTTATAACCAGTGGATCAATCCCTACATCAAGACCCGCGGCTACCACGGCTATTGGGCCTATGATTTCACCCGGGTCGACCCTCATTTCGGCACCATCGAGGATTTTAAAAATCTCGTCATCGAGGCCCACCGTCTCGGAATCAAGGTGATCCAGGATATCGTGGTCAACCACACGGGCAACTACTTTACCGTCGAGGCCAAGGATTTCGACCCGGCCTTCCCGGAAAGGAACTGGCGCTCTCTTGACGACTCCTACCCTCCCGAGGACCCGCCCAAGGCGCCCAATGATCCCCTTTTCCGCATGAATAATCCCAACGTGCCCAGGCACAAGGAGGCGGCCGTTTACAATTTTACGCCCAATATCAGCGACTTTAACAGCCGAGAACAGACCTTGGGCTGGTCCATGGGAGATCTCGACGACATCAATCTGAAAAATCCCATGGTCATCAAGCGCTTCAAGGAGATATACCGCTTCTGGATCGACCAGGTCGGCGTCGACGCCTTCCGGGTGGATACGGTCTTTTATACGCCCGAGGAGTTCTATGAGCCCTTCCTCCACGACGCCGACCCTTGGGACCTGGGGATAAAGCGTTTCGCCGCTAAGCGGGGCAAAAAGGATTTTCTTGTCTTCGGCGAGGCGTGGTCATACGACTACAAGGCCATCAATCGCTATATCCGGGAAGGCCGCTCGCATCGTCTGGACTCGGCCATCGACTTGCCCCTCAACGAGGCCCTCACCCAGGTCTTCTTCCGTAAGCTCTCGACCGAGAGACTTGGCCGGGCGCTTGCCGCCAAGCGGCATAACCGCCGGCTCTGGGTGAATTTCCTTGACAACCACGACGTGGAACGCATCAACAGCCGAGGTTCATGGTCCGCGGTGCGGCAGTCGCTCGTGGCCCTCTTCACTTTGCCCGGCATCCCCTGCCTCACCTACGGCACTGAAGCCGGCTTGGTCTTGGCCAGGCAGAGGATGTTCGATGAATCATGCTTCAGCGAGCGCGGCAAGCACGCCGCATTCCTCAAAAAACTCATAGCCCTGCGCCGGGCCCACCCGGCTTTCTCGCGCGGCGACTGCCGCGTCGAACGCACGGCGCTCTCCTGCGGAATCCTCGCCTACGAGGTCTCTTATCACGAGGAATCCTATCGTGTCGTTTTCAACACGGCGCCTGACGCCATGTTCTATGGCCTCGGCTCCCCGGGAAAGGATTGGGAGGTCATCCTCGCGTCCGAAAAAGCGAATTCAGTGCCGGATGCCCTGGTGCTCAAGCCGGAGTCCTACGCGATCCTCAAGCGGGCAAGGGCGGCCGCCCCGGCGCTCGTCACCCCGGAGCCCCCGGGAGTGGAGCTCAAGCCGCCGCCAGCCACGACCCTGCGCGGCGCGCTCAATCTCGATTTCGCCCTGGAGCGGCCCCAGGACGCGGCTGAGGTCGCTCTTTTGGCCGACGACAACTTCGACCGGAGGCTCTTGATCGCAAGCCCGGCCGGCCGCCATTTCCTTCTCGACACGGCCGCTCTAGGCAACGGCCGCCACCGGCTGCGCCTGCTGGTGCGTTACCGGGACGGGACATGCCGACTTTCGGCGTCCGCGGACTGCGTGGTGAAAAATCCCTACCGCCTATTGGCCAAGGCCACGGTGCGCGACGAGCACAAGGGCGGTCTCCAGCGCAAGGTCCATCCCCCGGCTGACCCGAGCTACGGCCGCCAGCTTTCTATCGAGGAAGCGGCGCTGTTCTCCAGCGGCCGGGATATGCGCCTGCGCCTGCGCATGTCCCAGGTGAGCTCTGACTGGAACCCGCCGCACGGTTACGACCACGTCTACTTCCACGTCTTCTTCGATTTTCCCGGCCAGCGCGGGAAAAAATTCCTGCCCAAGCTCGACTGCGCGGTCGAGGATTTTGAGTTCAACGCGGGGTTTCTCCTCTACGGCTGGGGCATCCGTTCCTTCGGGGCCGCGGATTCGACCCGTGAGGCTTACGGCGCTCCCCTGTGGGGGGATGTCGCGGACGCGGTCGACCTCAAGAGGCGCTTGATCACCTTCACCTTCTCGGAAAAATTCTTCGAGGGATTGAAGACCTTCGCCGGCACCAAGGTCTTCATCTCCACCTGGGACGGCTATCTCGGCGAGCCGCGAGCCGTGGCGCCGGGCCGCGAGGATTGGAACTTCTATGTCCTCGACGACGCCCCCCTGGCGAACCTCCCCAAAATATTCGATCATATCCTCATTAAACTCTAGAGGAACACATGACCACATCCCCCCTGACTTCCAGCCGGGCAGAGGCGCCCAATCCCGTCATTCTCGCCCTGGATGCCGTGTCCTTGGCCGGGGACCGCGCCCGGTATGAAAGGGCCTACTATCTCCTGCGGCCGGGAGAGCCCAGCCCGGCGCGCATCAGCGCCGATCACCCGTTTGCCGGGATGGGGGGGCCGGTCACGGTATATCTCTACCCGACGCGCACTTATTCCGAAGGGATGGGGGGCGACCTCCTGAGCGCCATCTCTCCCGAGGATCGGCGCTTCCTGCGCGCCGTGCGCCGCGGCAGGCCGGACGCGGTGTTCTGCCAGGTCCCCCTGCACGCCACCAGCCTATTCGAGGACTGGGACGGCTACTTCCAAAGCGCGGAGGAAAAGAACCGCCACGCCCGGGAACGGGCCGCGCGGGCCTCGGCGCCTCCCCGGGCCGAGGAAGCCCGGAGTTCTCTCGTTGAAATCAACCTCGGCTTCATCCGGCGCATCAAGGAGATATTCGCGAGCTGCATGACCAAGCCCAACCGGCAGGACTTTCTTTACCTCGCTTACAAGACCTTCGGCCTGAACCTCGTGGTGCGCCTCGCCTTCGTCACCGCCAGCGTGCAGAAGGGAGACCTGCCCATCGCGCGCGCCGTGATCTCCACCTCGTGGTACCAGATGCAGGACGCGGTCTTTACCGTGTTCGGGCAGACCTATATGAAATTCCTGGGCAAGATGACCGGCCTTCTGCGCATCCACCGGGCCTATTTTGGCGACCTCTTTTTCGTATACTTCCAGCTCTGCGGCTTCGAGTTTTTAAACCGCCTCGTCCTGGGGCCCCTGGGCGAGAATCCTCTGGTCTACACGTGGTCCGGCATCGGGCTGATTTTGTTCAATATCATGCAAGGCATGCTCTCCGGAGGCCCGCTCATCCCGGCCATCAACCAGCTGCGCAAGGTGGGCTGCATCAGCCACAATACCATGATGCACCTTTATCAGCTCTCGAGCCTTACCATGCAGTTCGGCCTCTTTGCGAGCTTCGGCTACCAGAGGTTTTACGCCATCCTCACGACCGCGATCTTGGTCCTGGCCTGGGGTTCCTACGCCGTGGCCGCGATCTTCTTTCGGGACCCTCAGTTCCAGCGCCCGCAGGACCTTGGCCCCGTCGAGGAAATGGCCCGGCGCTGCCGCCAGCGAACGGCGTAGCGGCAAAGGTCCCAGAAGTCCCTAGGCCCATAATTCCGCGCTCCCGTGCCCTAATGGCCCAGTCTGAGCGCATTGGCCGCGGCTATACTATGGCACGATGATGCAGGACAGAGAATGTCGTGTCCTGAAGTCTTCCATGAGGTTGGTGCTTTGCGCGGTTCTGGCGCTGCTCTCTCCAGGCGGCGAATGCTATGCGGCCTCAGCTGTCCTGTTCCGAGGACGCGTAGTCCGCTCGGGTAGCGCTTTTGCTCCGGTAATCGGCCAGAGCCGAGTTTCCTCCTTTAAAATATTTCCGGTCGTCTTGTCCCTGAGTCCCGCGAACCTTTCCAAGACCCTCCAGGCCGCGTCTTCTGTTTCTCCGGCTGCCGCGGGCGGCAAGATCGCTCCCGCGGCCGAATCCGCCGTCATCGCCGCGGCCGTTTTTCCGGCGGAGGCCGGCGTTTCCGAGGCGGCCCAGCCTGCCGCTGGCTTGGCCCAAGAGGTCCTGGCCCAGGGCGCCCGGCAGATCGCTCAGGCCCGGGACCCAGCTGCCAGGGAACTGGCTTTAAACAAGCTTTTTGCCGGCGACAGAGCCAAGACCGATGGCGGCGCGGCCGAGATCCGCAACGATGGCGTTTGGGACGGGTTTTCCAGGATTCATCTTGAACCCGCGTCGCGGGAGGACGCCGCGGCTGCCGTTGTCGATCCGCCTGTCGCGTTCTTGTCCGAGTTGGCGGGCAAGGCCAAGGTTTTCATCACGCGGGCCGGCGCCGCGCCGGTCACCGTCGCTCTTGCCGCTCTGGGCCCGGCGCTCGCCTCCGATCCCGCCGTCAAAGAGGCGCTCAACAAGTTCGGCCGCATCCGCGTGGTCTTGTCCAATGCGAACCCGGCCGGCGGCTTGACCAAGGCCGAAGTCGGAGAACTCCAGCGGGCCTTGAGCGGGTACGGCATCACGGCCAAAATCGACGTGGAGAACATCGCCATCGATTGGGGTAAGAAAGCCCCGGAATCAGATTCCAGCTCATCATCCGATCCTGACTCGGCCGTAACCCGGCAGAAAGCTCCGTCCGAAGAGAGCTGGCTTTGGCGCCGCATCGTGGGGCCCATAACCTGGCCGTTTCGGCAGATTTCCTACCTGGCGCGCACCTTCGGGGCGGCTTATACAAGTCCCGATTGGAAAGAAACCGTGGGCGGTCTCGTCTCCAAGACGCCCCAGACGGTGCTTTCGATTATCGCTTGGAAGGTGTTTTTCGCCGGACACCCGGCGGCCTTTGCCGCGACCATGATCGTTTCTTTTGCGGTCAATATTTTCCATGGAGTCTGGACCAATACCTGGAACAATTTTCAGAATGCTCTTGGCAAGCAGCGCGGTTTGAAGTACCAGTCGATATTCAATCTCCTCTACGGCCAGAGTTTGGGCGTGGTCTTTAGAAGCATCTCTTGGTCCGCGAATCCAAAGGTCGTCCCGCCGTGGTCATATAAGTACTGGAAGGACATGGGGATACAGACCATCGTAGGCACGTTCTTCGGGACGCTGGGCTTTCAGGGAGTCAATGCGCTTTATGACAAAGGGCGGCTGTCCAGATGGCAGCGCAGCGCCTTGCAGCAGGTTCGGGATTTTCTCATTTGCATGGTCGGGGTATTCTTCAATTCAGGCTCCATGCTGATCTGCTGGACCACGTTCATCGTGCAGCAGAGTTTGGACGCCCTCATTTATTATCTTAGCCGGCAAGCCAAACAGCGGCCGATCCTTTACATCGCCGACGAGTTGGTGGCCGCGACTCCGGAGTTTCAAGCGATGTATCCCGCCGTCGGTCCCGCAAGTCTGAACCAGGAATCCCCGCTGAAGCAGGCCTGGAGGGGGCTGTTGGAAAGCCCCTTCGCCAAGCCCGTCGTCTGGTTGGTCAAAAAGATCGGTTCCCTGCTGAAGAAAAAAATAAGGTCCCAAAGGGCCTAGGCCTTCACGGGTCCAATTTCAGGACATTTTGGCCCATGAGACCTAATCCTGATTTGCGAAAGCTGTACTAATATAGACTCGCTAGCATGATCCAGATGCGATGGCGTGTCCTGAGGTCTGCCGTCAGCGCGGCGCTCTGCGCGCTCCTGGTCGTCCTGTCGCCGGGGCTGGAATGCTATGCCGCGGGTCATGCGGTTTTCAGAGGCCGCGTCCGGGCGTCGGTTTCTCTCAACGTCGCCCACGCGGGGTTGGCTCCGGGACAATTCGCCTTCCGGACCGTTCCCGCGGCCCTGGCTCTTCCTTCCGCTGTCCTCTCCGGTTCCTTGAGAATCGTTCCTGTCGCCGGGGATTCCCGCCCAAGCGCGGCGGCGCGGCTTGCCCCGGCGCCGGCTGCCGGGCCGCAAGAGGAGATTTCCCGCGGCGTTTCCGTGCGGCGGCTGCCCGTGGCCGGGCCGGACGATCGGGAGGATGTTTCCGCCGCGTCGCCCGGCGTCGCCCGGTCCATGGTCGACGCCATGAACCGGCTGGCCCGGGCGGCGTCCTTAAGCGGGGATCCGGAGCTTTCGGATGAGCAGGTCCGCTCGGCGGGCGATTGGGACGGAGCGCTTCATGACGCCGGCAACGGCGTTTTTTCGGGGCAAGCCATGAGTCGGGATCGGCAAGCCGCCGCTTTATCGCCCTCGGCGAGACAATCTCCCGCCGGCGATATTCTTCGCCCAGGCGGGCTCAGCGAGCCGGAGACCGCTCTGGTCAGGGATGTCCTGGGTTTCGGGACGCTGCAGCCGGACGGCAGGCGCATCGCGTCTTTCGTCTTCAAGGTTTCGGGCCGGGACATCGCCTTTAAGGCGCGCGGCGCCGGCCTGGAAGGATTTCTTTACTCCAAGAAGGAGATCGAGGGGGATTTCGGGCCGGATTCCCTTCTGCCTCATATCGACGACTATTTCAACTATCTGGAATATTTGCTGGCTCCGGCCGCGAGCGTGGCGGCGGTGGCGGACTTGCGCGTCCAACTGCGGAAGCTGCGCGCCCTGCAGCTGGGGGCTGCGGAGAAGGACGCCCGGCTCGTGGAGCTCTTGAACCGCGCGGTCATTGGGTTGGGGAAGGACCTGGCGGCGGTCCAGCCGTCCTCTTGGATGCGCACGGCGCGCGTCTATGAGATATTCCCGCGCGCTTACAATCTGCCCGGGCGGCGCGCTTGGTTGGGCATGCCGGCGAGGACTCCGGGGAAGAAGTTCTTCGCTGATTTTACCGTCGAGGATTTGATCGAGCTCAAGAAAGATTTTGACGCCGTCTGGGTCATGGGTATTTTCCCCATAGGCGAGCGAAATCGCCTGGGGACTGCGGGCGGTTCGCCTTACTCGATCAAAGACCACGCTGCTTTAAACGCGGAATTAGGCAGTAAAGAGGAGTTCAAGGCTTTTGTGCGACGGGCCCAGTCGGTCGGGCTTAAGGTCGTCATAGATTTCGTGCCCAACCATACCTCGACTGATTCGCGCCTCTTGGAAGAGCATCCGGACTTTTTTATTCATCGCGAGGTGGAAGGCGATCCCCAGAAGCCGCCGGAAGGTTATTTCCCGTATTTCAGCAAGCTTTGGAACCGCTGGATATGGGTCGCCCATGGGGGGTTCGATATGGGTTATTGGCCGGATACGGCCCAACTGGATTATTCCCAGCAGGGATTGCGCGATTATTTGGCGCAGACCGTGGGCGACTGGGTAAGTGAAACAAAAGTGGATGCCTTCCGCGTGGATATGGCCTATTTGGTCACGAACGCTTATTTCTCGCGTATTTGGAAGCGGGCCATGCCGCCGGGAGAATTCCTTGATCAACTGATGCGGCATGTGCGCGGCCGCGATCCCGCCACCGCCTTCGCCGCCGAAATCTACGACCTGCGCGATTTTGTATCGGGCCTGGGTTTTGACGCGCTTTACAACAAGAACGACATGGATAAATCGTCCGGCCAATACGGCTGGTACGATGCCTGGCTTAACAGCAGCATCTACGGCATCCGCGCCGCGATTCGCAACGTCGCTTATTTGATGTCGCAGACCGTCGGCGCCGTCGGCATGCAGTTCATCGGCAATCATGATGAGTCGGGTCCCCAGCGCCAGGAGCGCGGCCCGGACGGCGCGCCGATCAGCGGCTTGGGCAGGTTGTGGAAAGCCGCCGCCTTGTTGACCGGGCTTCTGCCCGGCTGCCTCCTTTTTTACGGTTCCCAAGAGATCGGTTTCGACGCTCCTGACCCGCTGGATTTTCCCAAACCTATTTCCTTCAAGTCGCCGGCTTCCGTGGATTGGGAGTCGTGGGCGTCCGCGCATCCTGATATGGCCGCCTTCTTCAAGGGGGTTTTCGCCGCGGCTCGAGAGATCCGGCAGGCGCTAGGCGCGGTGCCCATCGAACCGCTGGAGCCGAAAGACGGCGAGCCGTGGGTCGGCTACATCCTCAGACCCGCGGCGGGCTCATCCGACCAGGAGCATTTCTACGCGGTCGTCGGCAATCCAAGCGAACGTGCGGCCCGGGTGCGCATCCAGCGTCCTGATCTGGGCTTGGATTACGAATTGTCTCTCGATGCCGGCGACGCCAGGGCCCTGCGGTTTTCCTTGCCATTCGCAGGGCAGCCCGCAGAGGCCGTCCAGGCCGGTCCGGCTGCCTCGAATGTCCTGGCGGGCCCTTCGGCCCGGTCGCCATAGGCCTTTTGCTCTGGCCTCCTGGGGCTCAATGTCCCATATGTTTTCTTGACGATTCCTTATAATATTATCGGTACACGCAGCAATGGAGGCCGGGATGAGCATTTCACCTGTTGTTAAGGCGGGCAGAAAAGTACTCGCGGTCTTGATAGCCGCTTCCTTGCTGATTTCCGTTTGGGGCCCCGAGTGCGGCCGGGCGTTCGCCGGCGGCGTCGCGGTTTGCGCGGCATCCGGACGCGCCGCGTGGGTCGCCCCTTTCTCTCCCGCCTTACCCGCCGTGCTGACCGGATTTCAAATCCTTTATCGCAATGCTTATCGCGGGCATGATCTGGGACAGGGACAGATTACCCCGCAAAGCCCGATGGATTTCTTGTTGCGGCTGAGGCCTGATTCTCAACAGGACTTGCGCGTTTTCGGCGCCTTGGCGGCGCGGTTGCCTTCGGATATCAAGTCCCGCCTTGTGGAAACATTTAAGTCTGAGATGAGCGACGCGCGGAAACTGGCCTCGGTATCCGAATTGTACCTCGACGCGCGGAAGGCCGCGGCCCCCGAGGTCGAGGCAGCGATGCGGTCGCGGGTCGAGGAAATCGCGGCCGCGGTCGCGCGCGGGGAGCTGTCCGGCAAGGAAATCGCGGCCGCGGCCGGGGATATGCGCGCGTTCGGCTTGTATGGCGAAGCGGTGAGGGCCCAGATACAGGGTGTCGAGGAGATGGCGCGGGCGTCCACCATGGACCGCGCCATGCAAATCGCCGCGGCTTTAATTGAGGGCAACAGCTTTGAAGGCGCCGTGCCGGACATGGTGGCCTCCAGACAGGCACCCGCGGAGCGAGCCGCCTTCGAGCGTGCGGCCCGGTTGGGTCCGGCCCAGGCAGCGTCCTTACCGGGAAATGCTTTTAAATCCGTCGGGACTGATAAGCCAAGATCAAACGCCGCGCAACCTTCTTCCGGACTCGTTGAGGCTATCCGCGCCAAAATTTATTCCTCTTATACTGCGGCCGTCAAGGCTGCCGCGGCGCGTCCCGCCTTTAAGATCATCGGCGGGGGGGTTCTCGCTGCCGCGCTGGTCGCGGGGGGGATTTGGGCTTGGCCGCTGCTCATGGCCCATTATGGCGCCGTGGCCGCGGCCACGGGCTGGGCGGCGAACTGGATATTCCTTTTCTTTCCCGTCGTTCAGATAGCCGAGACTCTGCGCAACATGCGCGCCGTCAAGAAAGGCGGGCCCGAGGCCGAGAAGGCTTCCCAGCGCCTCGATGGGGTCAGCACGGCCTCCCAATCAATCTTGGTGGCCGGGAACATGTTCAACTATCCCAGCTTCCTGGCCAGCCATAATCCCGCGCTGATTGTAAACGCCCTCGTGGGAGCGGCAGGTTCCCTGGTTATTATGGGGCTGTTGGCCTGGAGCCGTCATTTCTCAAGAGCCAAATGGGCTCTTGTCACCGCCGGCAGCGTGGCCGCGGCGTTGGTTGCGCCCATGATATTGTCCCAGGCCGCGATCGTTGCGGCTTTGGGCATAGCCGCGGCCGTGATATTCGCTGGTTTCGCCGTGCCGCAGCTTGCTCAGAACAACAAGGCGCTTAAGATCATAGCCGGCAGTGAAAAGGATTCCCCTGAGGCTCAAAAGGCTATTGAGGAGCTTAAAGGCATCAAGCCCTTGTATCTGCTGGTGGGATTGCTAGGCAACGTCATGCTCGTTCCGGTCTTCATGGTGTTCGGACGCTGGTGGAACGTGGTTGGCAACATCCTCGGCATAGTCGGACCTTTGCTGGTTCTGACCCAGTTGGTCAAGGCCGGGCTTTATTCCAAAGCGAACTTGGCCCTGTTGGCAGCCGCGGTGGCGGCCGTATTTCTGGTGATGGTCGGGGCTTCCATATTAGTTCCCACGGGTTTTTGGCTATAATGCCTCCCATGCAAAAACCCAACCTGTCCGCGTGGCAGATCGTCAACATGAGCATTGGGTTCTTCGGAATCCAGCACGGCTTTGAAATTCAGTTCGCGCGCATGAGCGCTATTTATGAAAAGCTGGGCGCCCAGCCGGACCAGATACCCTTCCTGTGGCTGGCCGCGCCCATGACCGGGCTCATCATACAGCCTATCATCGGGTATATGAGCGACAAGACCTGGATTCCCGGCCTCAACATGCGCCGGCGGCCATATTTTTTCACGGGCGCGGTGTTGGCCACCGGAGCGCTGTGCCTGATGCCGGGCTCTTCGTCGCTTTGGATGGCGGCCGGTCTGCTGTGGGTTCTGGATGCATCCTTGAACATCAGCATGGAGCCCTTCCGGGCTTTCGTAGCGGACAAGCAGAATACCGCGCAGCGGCCCGCGGGCTACGCTTGCCAGAGCCTGATGATCGGGCTGGGCACCATCGCGGGCAATTATATCGCGTCCATCAATCTCAACGAGAAAATACCCGCCTTGGCGCGCTTCGGCCAGGACGCGGTCCATCTTTCTTTTTTCGCGTGCGCGATAATATTCTTGCTGTCCGTGCTTTATACCGTGATCACCACGCCCGAATATCCGCCCGAGGATATGGAGGCGTTTAAAGCCGCGTCCTCGGTGACCCCTTGGCAGGCGCTCAAGAAATGGGCCCGCGAGACGGCGGAGTGCTATTTCAACATGCCCCCGGTCATGAAGCGCCTGGCCGTGGTGCAATTCTTCACTTGGATGGGGCTGTTCTGCATGTGGATGTATTATTCCGTGGCCGTGGCCCACAGCGTCTTCGGCGCGGATGATCCGCATTCCGAGCTTTACGAAAAGGGCATATTTTGGGCGGCGCACACCATGATGATCAAGGGCTTGGCCACGCCGCTGTTCGCCCTGTGCATCCCGTCCATCGTCAAGCTGGTGGGCAGGGCCTATACGCATGCCCTGGCCCTGCTGCTCTGCGGGTTGGGCCTGTTTTCCCTGCCTTTCATCAAGAATCCGGATCTCCTGTATTTACCGATGATCGCGGCCGGCATAGGCTGGGCTTCCATCGTGGCCATGCCCTATGTGATCCTGGTCGAGCATCTGCCCAAGAATCAGTACGGAATTTACATGGGCATGTTCAATATGTTCATCGTCATACCGGAAATACTGGTTTCCCTGGGCTTGGGAGGCTTTATGATGGGGCTGCTGCAAAACAACCACGCCTATGTGGTGGCTTTCGGAGGGGTGCTGATACTCGTGGCGGCGGCCATCACTCCCACGCTGCGCCGTTTTGAGGACGCGCCCGGCGCCGCCCGGCCGTAGTCCGGGTCAGCGCTCATGAACCCGGATGGTGTCCATGAGGAAGAGCTCTGATCACGTGGGAAAGAGCGAAAGCCGTGGAGCGGTTTAGGCAGCGTGGCCGAGCGGATTCAAACCGCGGCTGCTCAGGTTGATTTTGTGGTAGAATAGATTCTCACCGATTTGGATCCGCGAGGGTCCTAGATTGCGGGATGGTGAAATGGTATCACGGGTGGCTCTGAACCACTTATTCTAGGTTCGAATCCTAGTCCCGCAGCCATCTTTGACGGTCGTAGAAACCACCATCCAAGTGGTCAAGGTCGCCCCAGGCCTCGGGCAGGGGCCTGAGGGCGATCTTGACCCTTGAATTTTCCCCATCGTAGACTACCCGCTTCACCAGGAGCCCGACGATCTCCACGCGCTCCTTTTCGGTGAGCTTCTGGAAGAGCTTGAGGAAGTTCCCCAGGTTCTTGCGGACCACATCGGCGTCTATTTGACGACGCTCCAGGCGCTCGATCTCTGAATCAAGGGCGGCGAGCCTTGCCTGGTTCTCCTGTCGCTTGGCCCCGAACTCCGTAAGCCGTTCAGAAATGAATTCCCGCATCGTGGACTGAGGGCCTTCCGATGCCAATACCCCAACCAGGTTTCGCGCCTCCAGCTCACCCTTCCCCATCTCGGCCGTGAGTCGTTTCCGTTCGTCGCGCTTCAGCGGGAGCTCCTGGCCCGTTGCCTCTTGCGATTGCCGGACGATGCGCTCGACCACTTCCTTGTTCTCGCCAAGAAGTTCGAGCCGCTTGACTACGAACTCCTCGAGCGACTTGGCCGACACGCTGCGCACCTGGCAGGCCGTCTTGTCCATCTTCACCACCGATAGGCACTTGTAGTAATAGAAGCGCCCGTAAATCTTCCCCTTTTTCCTCGGCAGGGCCGATGAGGGCGTCATGGTTGTCTTACAGCAGGCGCACTCGACCAGCCCGCGCAGGAGATATGCGTGGGTCCTTTCCACGACCTGCTTGTTCACCTTGCCATGTCCGTTGCCGCGCAGGAGTTTTTGGACCGACTGGAACAGGTCCTCGGGAATGATCGCCTCGTGCTCGCCCGGCATAACCTCCTTGCGGTAAGTGATCTTGCCGATGTAGAGCGGGTTCTGGAGAAGATACCACAGGCTGGCCTTGTTGAACTTCTGGCCACCCCGCGCTTGGTTCTTGCGCGTCACCCACGCCTTCATGCAGTATCCCTTCTCATTTAAAATCTTGGCCGTCTTGCTCAGAGACTTGGTCAGCTGGTAGGAATCAAACATCTCACGGACCTGATCGGCCTCCGCAGGGTTGATGCGCAGGCGTTTGTTGTCCCGGTCGATGTCGAATCCGATTATGGGGGAGCCGCCGGTCCGCTTTCCCCTCCGGGCCATCGCAGCCATCTTGTCGCGGGTGCGCTCGGAGATCATCTCGCGCTCGAACTGGGAGAAGTCGACGAGAATCGAGCGCATGAGGCGGCCGACCGAAGACGTGGTGTCTATGGGCTGGGTGACGGAGACGAATGCGACCCCGTTCCGGTCGAAGGTATCCAGAATATGGAGGAAGTCTTTAGTATTGCGGCTGAGACGGTCGTACTTATAGCAGACCACCGCCTGGAACTTGCCCTGGCGGGCATCGGAGAGTAGCTTGCGGAGTGCGGGGCGATTGATGTTCCCGCCCGAGAAACCGGGATCGGTATAGTCCTCGGGGTACAGCCGCCAGCCCTCGCCCTCCCGGCTCTTGATGAACGCCTGGCAGTACTCGCGTTGCGAATCGAGAGACGTGAAACCGGAGTTCAGGTTCTCATCGGTCGATTTGCGAGTGTAGATGGCGCAGACGAGTTGCTTTTCTTTTTCTCGTCCAGCCACGCGCGCGCTGTCAGTGGGCATCTTGTCCAATTCTTACCTTCCTTCCCGCCGCGTCATCAAGGCGAATCACCGACGGGCGCGGCCTCTCAGGAGCCGAGCTTATACGGACTTCCCCGAAGAATCAAGGCCTTTCTGCGGTAGAGCATCGGGTGGGATTGCCACGCCAGCCTCATCTTCGGCCAGGCGCACTGATGCAAGGGCCAGGAGTTCGATCACTCGCTCCAGCCGTTCTTCCGGCGTCATGTCGTCGGGATGCATATGCAGGCGATAATTCGCCATCCATATGAGAAAGGCCCCTAATGCCAGTGGCACCGTGACATCGCCGACGTTGCTCGACGACAGTTGCTCGACGGAGATTTGACCTCGCACGCTCGTACGTGATAAAATACCCCTCTTTCTCAAGGCCCCTGCCGATTCTCTTCGTCACGGCGAAATTCCCAGCGACCTGAGAAGAAAAAGGACAATCATGGCTCGACCACGCTCCACCGGACTTACGCCTCGTCAAGAAGAGGCCTTGCGGGCAATCCGCAATTTCATCGCGCATCATGGCATGCCGCCGACCGTCCGCGAGCTCGCGAAAGAAATGAACATTGCGAGTTCGACCGGCTTCTACTTGATGCGGGAACTGGAACAGAAGGGCATGATTCGCCGCGGCTCTCTCGGCGCGCGGTCGCTGACCGTGGGCGATCAAGCGCTCGGCTGCAGCTGCGAGGAATTGCCCGTACTCGGCGTCATCGCCGCCGGCGGGCCAATAGAGGCCATCGAGAACCACTCAGGGACGATTACAGTGGAGAGGACCCTTCTCAACGGGGCCAAAGGATTCGCCCTTCGAGTCGCGGGGCAGAGCATGATCGATGCCGGAATCCTGGACGGCGATTTCGTGATCGTCCGCAAACAGCCGGTCGTGGAGAATGGCGACGTGGTCGTAGCCCTTATAGAAAACGAGGCCACCTTGAAACGGTTCTACCGCCAAGGCAAAAAAGTTCGACTAGAGCCAGCCAACCGAGCGATGTCGCCCGTCGTCGTGAAGGGCGGCGAGTTCAAAATTCAAGGCAAGGTCGTCAGGGTGATAAGAAAGATGGACGCCGTCAACTAAGGAGAGCAGTCATGCCGAGCCAGTACGCCCCAAAACATTTTCTCAGGCACGTCCATCATGGCCTCTTGCAGCGCTATTTTTCCACCCGCGAAGTCTTGGGCGATATAAACTGGGCCGGCATGGATGAGACCGACACTGATGTTGAGGTGATATTTACCGCATGGCATGCCCTGCCGGAAAAGACCGTGCAAGAGATAGAGCAAGATTTCCGGGACATCCACGACCTTGCTTCGGCGGAAGGCGTCCAGACCATCATCGAGGAAGGCCAGTATCACAACACTGATCTCACGACTGAGCTAGAAGCTCATGCCGGGTTCATCGACAAGATCATGCATGTATTCCTGAGTCACCACCGGATATTCGACGTGGCCTGTTGTTTCGACCACGCCGATAATCTCAACGGGCGAAGCTGGCACAAACGAAAGAACCTGCCAAAAAAGAGGCCCGACGTTTCTGCGGAAGCTCTCAGTCAACTCAGCGAAGCGATCAAGGCGTATTATCAGGAGACACAGGGACGCGGCGAGCACTGTCACGTAGATACCTACTTTCGTGGCCGACGCCGGAACTACTTCTTCGCCTATCCGCAGGATTACGCGGATACCTACGTCGGCTATGACGGAGACGGCACCCTCAAGCGGCGTCCCCACAACCCTGCTTTCGATATTGTCTTCGTTTACGACGAGAGCGAAGGGACGCTCGACCTCTTCGTCAAAGGAGACAAGAAGGCACGGCAAGATCTCCAAAAGCTCTTCTCGCGCATAATCCTCCAGCATGAGTTGGGCGAGGAGAACGCCGCTTCCGCCCCATACCAGCTCAACATTCTCAAGCAGCGCGGCTTCGCGTTTCCAACGGACCCGGCGGACGGAATCACGGACGTGCGGGTCAAAGAGATGTGCCTCTCTTTGGTCGGAAACTCTCGTCGGCGCATTGCCTTGGATGTTGGGCCAAAGGGCTCCCGCGATGATATCCACGAATGGATCGAGACCGCTCTTCACGAACGGAGACTGCCGATGTCGATGGTCGAGGTCAACTCCGCCGTCCTTCAGTTGCGCTTCGCCAACACCACGGGCAGAGGCCGGGCCGAGAAAATCGTGACCTTCAGGGTGTCCTCCCCCGATGGCTGTAGCCTCAAGGACAAGCCTGAACACCTAAAGGCCAGGAAATGCCTGCGGCAGTGGGAGATCGAGCGTGTCTAATCCGCTATCCATCCTCTGGGACCGGGCCGACGCCAAGGAGCCGGTTTGGTCAGGCGACGAGATCGGCCCAAGCGGAGCGGGACTCGCCGACCCCCTGATCCGTTCGGGGATGGTCGCGCAAGCCACGAACGCCGACAGCGTCGTCTGCGACGCATGCGACGTCGGCCACATAGAGGAGGTCGTCTTCCTCAAGAGTCCGTCGAGGACCGGGGCGCGTCACTACATCTCTTGCCCTCAGCATGGCCGCGTTCGCGTCCCGCCCCACCGCCTCACGCAATGGGCGCTCGACTTCCGGGCGCTCGGGAAAGCCGTCGCGTCGGGCCTGGAGTTGGCGGGCTCGCCGGAAGAAGTGGTCTCCAACCGGGTATGGCTCCTGGGCAAGGGCAGCTTTTCCGGCCGATCCCGGGAGATTTTTATGGCCCGCGGCCTGACCTGGACCGACGCGGCCGCGATCGTCGGCTCAGCAACTCGCCTTAATGCATCATCGAACGCCGTCGTGCTGGTCGCCGGGGCGGTGCCCCCGGATGCCGTCTGGAACGGCGAGAATCCCCGTGTCCTGGCATTGAGCGCCATCGCCAGCATTGCGAACGGCAAGCTGTCCATCGACCGCGATCATCTGGCGAGTGCTCTCAGCGAGGGTCGACGTAAGGCGCCTATCGTCGCTTCACAGTCCTTCCCGACGCCGCAGGGCACAACCTGGCCCGAGGTTCGGCTACAGGTCTCGGAACACCGCGTTCGCGTCACCGCCAAAGGCAAGACGAAGGAGTTCTCCTTTCAGGAGGCGGGCTTCGAGGAAAGGAGAAAGAAGGGCGTCCCGGACCGGATGTGGACGTTGCTGAAGGCCATCGCCCTTCGCGGCGGCCCGCTCGGAGATCAAGAGGCCAGTCTCGACTACAAGGCGCGCACGAATCTCAAACAGTACATGACCGTGCTTCGCAAACTCATCCATGCGCTCATTCCCGACATAGACGGCGATCCGATCCCGTATGATAAGGATGAACGCCAATACAAGGCGGCGTTCAAAATCTCCACGGATGAGGGGCCGCGCCTACAAGCACCGCAAGGGACGACTTGGGCGGGCGTTTCCATCTCCGAAACGCGGAACGGCATGATCCACGTTTCGTTCCGCGCTCAGGAAACGTATGGCGTTTCCGGACATCGCGATGAAGACGGAACCGCGCACGGCCTGGAGGCCGCTGAACGCGAGGTCGAGCAAGAGAGGGAGTTTGACCTCACCAGCCTGACCCTAGCCGATGCGCAAGGCAAGCCGGATCGGCGCGGCGAGGCGCTCATCGCCGTCCTTCGCGGCAAGGGCGTAGTCCATCGCCCCGAGGACGAGGACGATACCATGCTCGAGTTGAATGGGTTCCTCTGCGCATGGATCGGCATCGACGACTCGGCGTTCGAATTCGCCGAGTTCCAGGGAAAGTGGGTCGCAAAGTTTGAATCCTCAAGCGAAGTCGTGCCTTCCACCCGTACCGCGACCCGACGCCGGTAATTTCTGACCGGCCCTCATCCCCCTTAATCCGATAGCCCAGTAATCCTCCGCCCCATCCATTAGCCCTGCATTTCGCAGGGCTTTTTTGTTTTCCACGCTCACCTCGCCAGCCCTATCGGTGAGTTCTGACCCAGTGTCTGCATGAACTGGGAAACAGAAAACCGAAAGCAGCAGACGTTGTTGGAGCAGGAACTGCGGAGCGAGAGCTATATCGCCCTTCTCTTGCAGTTGCGGCATGACGAATCCATCTTCCGCCGGTTCGAGACGTGGGGCGAAGTCATCGCGCTCATGCGGGAGGGGGGCCTCAGCGATGCTGAAAAGGACCAAGTCCTGCGGCCCATCCTTCGAATCCACCGAAGCGATCAGGACCCGCGATGGCGAACGATCATGCTGGTCATGTTCTGGCCGGCGCTGCGCGCCATCCACTGGCAGAAGCGCGCGTGGGATGCGGATATCGCCGAACGCTGGCAGGCCGTTTCATGGACGTTCCTTAAAATCCTCTGCCGCATAGACTTCGATCGCCGTCCTGACCGGATCGCTCAGAAGCTCTTCAACGATACGGCCCATCACCTATACCTCGACTACAAGCGCAAGTGGTCCGCCTCTGACAAAGAGGTCGCCATGGACCCCGAGGAGCTTACCGCGCTCGGGACCGACGACATCGACTACGCGGGAATCGAGCTGCGCCTGACCCAAGCGGCCGAGATCCGTAGGCTCCGCGCCCACTTGGAGGCGGGCAGGATCAACGAGCCGGACTTTCTGCTCTTGGTCGGTACTCGGGTCTACGGCAAAACTGCAGCCCAGTACGCCAGAGAGACCGGGATGGACTGCGCCCTGGCCCGCCAAAGAAGGTTTAGGGCCGAAGCGACGATTCACCGGCATGAAAGAGCCGGGTGATCTGTCACGCAAATCCGACCCCCACCCCCCTTTCTCTAGTGGGGGCGGGGAAGCTCCCAGGAAAAGGAGCCGACATGATCACCAAGGAGAAGGCGCGGGAACTGGTCCTCGATCTCTTCGAGGAAGAGGCGCTCGTCATCGGCGGGCTGGCTGCGGTCCACGGTCTGGACGATGACCTGGTGTGGCGGCTCATGCGCAACCTCGACGTGATCCTGGACAAAAGCCTGCGCCGCTTGGAATCAAGCGAGGCGTCTCCGGCCAAGGCGGATCGCGACGCCGTCAACACCAAGCCCCATCCGGCAATAGAGGACTTCCTGCTCAAGCTGAGGAGAGCGTGATGCAGGCCGCGCCTCTGAACCCGCTGTATCGGGTGGATCTGGTCGTTGAAGGCAGGAGCCACCTCTACGACGTAGCAGCAGAGGGTGAGGCCGCCCGCTATCCGAGCGTGACCGGCTTCCTTGGGATTATTAGCAAGCCCGCGCTGGTCCCCTGGGCCAAGCGCGAGGCTCTGGCGATGGTCGAGTCGGCGCTCGTGAATCGGCTGGACGGCAAGCGCTGCGCGCAGATCGTCCTCAACAAAGCGTGGATCGACAACATCCTGATCGACGCCAAGAAGCGTCCCGACCAGATCAAGGACGAGGCCGCCGACCTCGGCACCCGAGCCCACGCCTTTATCGATCTCATCATCCATGGTCAGGAGCCGGATACGGTTCCACCCGAGATCGAGGCCCCGGTGAATGCCTTCAAGGACTGGTGGAAGGGCTCCGGGATCGAGCTGGTCATGGGTGACACAAAGGTCGCCTCCCGCATCCACGGCTACGGCGGCAGCCTCGACGCCCTCGGCCGACGCAACGGGAAGTTCGTGATCCTCGATTGGAAGACGTCGTCGGGGATATACGCCGAGTACGCCCTCCAAGTCGCGGCCTATGCCCAGGCCTTCACGGAAACCTACGGCCTTCCCTGCTCTGACGCGGTGGTCGTGCGTTTCGGGAAAAAACAGCCGATCGAGTTCGAGGCCAAAGAGCTGGCGGACGTGAAGCGTTCCTTGGACGCCTTCCTCGCCGCCAAGGCGCTCAAAGAGGCGTTGGAGAAGCCGCAGTTTATCGACTGGTAGCAAATATCCAAAAGGAGAAACGCCGATGACAAAGATTAGACGCGGATTTGTGTCGTGGCCTATCGAAAAGACTCACGAGTGGGTGTGTTTGGAGGAACCCAAGGGCACAGCCATACCCAGAGGCTATTTCCGTCGTCTCGACGACAGCAATCCAAGTCCGGATGACGCCAAGAACCATTTTGTTGGGAATTAAGTGAAACGAGAAAGGAGGAATACATGGAACTGATCGCAAGAAGGCCGGCACCCAAGAAGGGATTGCCGACAGACGGACTCATGATCCTGGTGGGCCTTCCCAAGAGCGGGAAGAGCACGCTGGCCGCGTCATGGCCCGGCAGTTACGTCCTGGAGCTGGAGGCGGGCGGCGGAGACAGGATCGACGGCCGCATCCACGACATCAAGAATCTCGCGGAGTTCCGCGAGGCGTTGAAGCTGGCTGTGGCCGACCCGAGCGTCAAGACGGTCGTCATCGACAGCATCGATGTGCTGTCGGACTGGTTCGAAGAGGAGATCGCCAAGGCCGCCGGGTTGTCCAGCATGACCGAACGCAAGGCGGGCGTGGACGGCTGGGCACTGTGGGGAGAGCTGCGCCGCAAGCTCGAGGCGATGGTCAACTTCCTCAAGGCGAGCGGGAAGTTCGTGATCCTGATCGCCCACACCAAGGACCCGAAGCTCGACGGCAGCGGTTCCATCGTGATCCCCGCTGGCATCAACGTGAGCGGCAAGGGCGCGGGCGTCATCGCGGCCAACGCCGACGCAATTGGGAATTCCTTCAAGCGCCAGATCGGGCCCGTCACGAAGTACTTCCTGAGCTTCCAGGGCGGAAGTCTCGGGATCTGGGGCAGCCGCATCCCCGAACTCGAGGACAAGACGGTCGAGCTGCCGCGCGAAAACCCGTACTCGGCGTTCGCGGGTCTTTTCGAGACGGCCCCTAAGGTCGCGGGAGGTGCGCGATGAGGGTTCATATGGACGCCGACGCCTCGCAGGAGAGCAAGGACTTCCCCGTCGCGCCGAAAGGCGATTACGTCGTCGAGGTTATCGACAAGCGCGACGGCACGACCAAGGAGACCGGCCGTCAGAAGGTCGACTTGTTCTGCGACATCATGACCGAGGACGGCAAGTCGGTGGGCAAGTGCTGGCACACGATGGTCTTCGTGCCCAAGGGCGAGCCGGGCCATGGAATGTGGCTGCGGGCCAACCATGCGCTTGGTCTGCCTTACGACGGGAGTCTCGACTTCGACACGGACGAGTACCTGCATAAATTCTGCCACGCGCACATCGTGGTCGACGAGTGGGAGGGCAAGAAGCGCAACAAGATTGCGCGCTTCCTGGTCGACGGCGAGGAGTCCACGACCGCGAGCGCAAAGCCCGCTGCCGCTGCGCCGCCTCCGGTCCAACCGGCCAAGGCTGGGACGGAGAAGATCGGCTTCTGACCATAGGCCCCGGAGCGGGAAGAACCCACTCCGGGGCTCTTGGCGAGGAGCTGATACCCCATGATCTTACGCGATAGGCAGAAGAAATTCGTCGAGAAGTGCGTCACAGCGCTACAGGAGCGCCGCAACACCCTGGGCGTCGCCCCGACCGGTTCGGGCAAGACCATTATGCTCGCGGCTGTGGCGGGGCGCATCCTGGACTCGAACGGGGCCAAGGCCTGCGTCCTGGCCCACCGTGACGAGATCACGGCCCAAAACGTCAACAAGTTTCTGAAGGTCAACCCCGGCCTGCCCGTGTCGGTCGTGGACGCGGCCGGCAAAGACTGGACCGGCAAGGCCGTCTTCGCCATGGTCCAGACGCTCGCGCGAGAGCGCAACCTCGAGCTGATGCCGCCGCTCGAGCTGCTCATCATTGACGAAGCCCATCACGCCAGGGCCGATAGCTATCGCCGGGTCATCGACGCCGCCAAGGCCCGCAATCCCAGGGTGATGGTCTACGGCGTCACGGCCACGCCCAACCGTGGTGACGGCAAGGGTCTGCGCTGCATCTTCGACAACGTAGCCGACCAGATAACCCTGGGCGAGATGATCGCGGAGGGCCAACTCGTCCGGCCGCGAACGTTCGTAATCGACATCGGTGTCCAAGAGGAACTGCGCCAGGTCCGGCGGCTGGCCGATGAGTATGACATGGACCAGGTTGCCTCCATCATGGACCGTCGTCCGATCACGGCCGAGATCCTGCGCCACTGGAAGGAGAAGGCCGGCGACCGACGCACCGTCGTCTTCTGTTCGACGGTCGCCCACGCCGAGCACGTCGCGCAAGCTTTTTGCGAGGACGGGATTGCGGCCGAGCTCGTGACAGGCGAAACGCCTGATGCCCAACGCGCCGCCATCTTTGCCCGCCTGGATCGCGGCGACACGCAGGTCCTGGTCAATGTTGCGGTCGCAACCGAGGGCTGGGACTGCCCGCCGATTTCCTGCGTGGCCCTGCTGCGGCCATGCTCCTACAAATCCACGATGGTCCAGATGATTGGCCGGGGACTTCGCAAGGTTGACCCCGAGCACTACCCCGGCGTGGTCAAGACCGACTGCGTCGTACTCGACTTCGGGGCATCTGCGATCACGCACGGGGCGCTGGAGCAGCAGATCGTGCTCGAGGGCCGCGAGGAGACGGAAGCGGGCCAGGCTGCTCCATCCAAGACCTGCCCCGAGTGCGGGGCGTCCGTTCCCATCCGCGTCGTCGAGTGCCCCATGTGCGGCCACACGTTCGAGCCGCCCGAGAAGCCGACGCTTGAGAGCTTCGAGATGACGGAGATCGACCTGCTGCGCAACTCGCCCTTCCAGTGGTGCCCGGTCGCGCCAGACAGCTCCGTCGTCATGGCGACCGGCTTCGAGGCCTGGGGCGGCATCATCTCGCGCGACGGCCGCTGGTACGCGGTCGGCGGCTCCAAGGACGGGGCGGCTCACGTGCTCCAGGTAGGCGACCGTCTCGCCTGCCTGTCCTCAGCCGACGACTGGCTGCGCGAGAACGAGACCGAGGACGCGGCGCACAAGTCCCGCCGCTGGCTGCGGCAGCCGGCGACGGACAAGCAGCTGCGCTACCTGCCCGTCGAGCACCGCGGCGCGGACCTCACCCGCTACGAGGCGTCCTGCATCCTGGCCCATACCTTCAACCGCTGGAAGATCGCCCAGGCGCTTAGGCAGGCGATGGGAGGCAGGCCATGATGCTCGATCACGCTCTTGCCTGTGTCGAGCAGGGCTGGGCCGTCTTTCCGCTCGTCCCGAATACGAAGAGGCCGCTAACGCCCAACGGCTTCAAGGACGCATCCAAGTCTGTCTTCGCGGTCAGAAAGTGGTGGACCGCGCATCCCGACGCGAACATCGGCCTGGCCACGGGCGAGGTGTCGGGCATCGCCGTGATCGATGTGGATGTAAAAGGCGGGGCCAAAGGCCGCGAATCGCTTTCCTCGCTCAATGGTCTGCCGCCGACCCTGACGGTCACGACGCCAAGCGGCGGCTGGCATCTCTACTACCTATGCCCTCAAGGCGGCCTGCGCTCGCGCAACGGGGCCCTGCCGGGCATCGATCTCAAGGCCGACGGCGGCTACGTGGTCGCGCCGGGTTCAGTCATCGACGGCAAGCCCTACGAGTACCAGGACGCCGAGGAACATATCGCCTCGCTGCCCGAGCAAATCATCGAGGCGTTGGGCCGAAGCATGAACGGCTCCCACCCCGCGCCGGCTCCTCCCGTAGGTGAGACGATCATAGAAGGCGGGCGCAACTCCACGCTGGCCAGCCTCGCCGGCACGATGCGCAGGCGCGGAGCCGACGCGGACGCGATCACTGCCGCGCTCAAGGTGACGAACGCAAAACGGTGCAGGCCTCCGCTGCCCGATGAAGAGGTCGAAACGATTTCGGCGAGCATCGCCCGCTACCCTCCCGAGTCCTCCGCTCCCAACGCCAACGGAAACGAACCGAGCGCGACGGACTCAGAGGCCGAGGTGATGCCGCCTGGCTTTACCGATGACGCGCTCGCGCTTGACTTCACGGAGCGCCACGCCGAGGGTTGGCGCTTCGTCGCGGGCTGGGGACATTGGCTGCAGTGGGAGGGGACGCGTTGGGCCAAGGAGACCACCCTCAAAGCCTTCGACAACGCCCGCATGATATGCCGCGAGGCGGCGGCCAGATGCCTCAAGCCAAAGATCGCGGCGAAAGTGGCCAGCGCCAGCACCGTGGCGGCGGTGGAACGTATGGCCCGCGCCGACAGGCGGCATGCGGCGACCATCGACCAGTGGGATACGGACCCCTGGCTTTTTGACACACAAGGAGGCGTCGTCATGCTCAGGACAAGTGAGGAAACCATATGACCGAGATACCAGGCGTTCGGATGAGACCGCACAGGCGGGAAGACTACATGACCAAGATGACGAATGCTTCTCCGGGAACGCATTGCCCGACTTGGCGGACGTTCCTTTCGGATGTGACGGCCGGCGACGTGGAGCTTCAGCGCTACCTGGCGCGGGTCGCAGGCTACGCGCTCACAGGCGTTACCACCGAGCACGTGATGTTTTTCCTCTACGGCACCGGCGCGAACGGGAAATCGGTATTCCTCAACACGCTCGCCGCCGTCTGGGGCGACTACGCGACCCATGCGCCCATCGACGCTTTCATGGAAACCCGAGGAGAGCGCCATCCCACGGACCTGGCCAAACTCCGCGGAGCAAGGCTTGTCATCGCCACGGAGGTGGGGCAGGGCAAGCGGTGGGACGAAGGAAAGATCAAAGCGCTGACCGGAGGGGACACCATCTCGGCTCGGTTCATGCGGCAGGACTTCTTCGATTACAAACCGCAATTCAAGCTGATGATCGCGGGCAATCACAAGCCATCGCTGAGAAACGTCGATGAGGCCATGCGGCGGCGGCTCCACATGATCCCGTTTACCGTCACCATCCCGTCCGAGAAGCGGGACCACACGCTTCCCGAGCGCCTGCTGGCCGAAATGGACGGCATCCTGGGATGGGCCATCCAAGGCTGCGTGGAGTGGCAGCGGGTCGGGCTCAAGCCTCCGGCATGCGTCCTGGCGGCGACCGAGGAATACTTCGAATCGCAGGATGCCATCAAGCGCTGGATTGAGGAGGAGTGCATCCAGTCCGAACGCGCGACAGTCTCCACCGAGGAAGCCTACGGGGCATGGAAAACCTGGGCGGAGAAGCAGGGCGAGTTCGTGGGATCGATGAAGAAGCTCGCCGAGGACCTGGGCAAGCACGGTTTCCAGCGCTGGCGCAGCGGTCAGAAGAGGGGGCTCCGCGGTCTGACCCTCCGGGGCAAGGAACAGGAGGAAATGCTGTGAAATCCATCGCTTTCCTGGAAATGATGACGGATGGTGACCCTTTTGCACGTAATGAGCGTCACGCGCGCGCGCGTGCGCGCACAACGGGGATTTCGTGCAAACCCGTCACCATCCGTCACTCGGAGGTGAAATGAGCAACAGGAGCAAGGGAAATCTGCATGAGAAGAAGGTCGCCGACTTCCTCAAGGGTCAGGGCTACCTGGTGGAGCGGAGCTTCGGCAAGCCCGGCTGGCAGCCGGGACGCGGCCTCGTATTCTGCGCCCGCGATCTGTTCGCGGCATTCGACATCGTGGCGATCCGCCAGCCGGCCGAGGTCCGGTTCATCCAGGTAACATCGGGCGCGGTCGCGGTTCGCAGAGTCAAGGCTTTCGCGGTCTGGCCCCAAGCCGAGGTCTGGGAACACCTTCGCGCCGGCGTTTACCGGATTCACCGCATGGACGGGACCTCCGAGGTTCTGGACGTGAAGAGCAACTCTGCTCGATTGGAGGCCAAACAATGAGCCTGAAGCAGGAAGGTGTGCCGAAAGTCGCGCCTGAAGATCAGATCGAGTCGGAATGCGGGGCTAAAATCGAAACGCTCTTCAAGGTCCAGCCGCCCCTGGAGAAGTTGAAAAGCGGATTCGGATACCTCGGCGTAATCCTGCGGGATACCGTCTCGGACAAGATCCAGTGCCATATCTGCGGGAAGTGGTTCAAGCTGTTGAGCACCCACCTCAATCAGGCGCACGGGATATCATCCAGGGCCTACAAATTCAGATTCGGATTGCCCTTAGGGTTTCCTCTCTGCGGCATTTCGTTCTCAAAGAGAATGTCTGATTGGAGCCGGAAGCGCTTTTCCGATCCCGTCTTTCGAGAAAAGCAGCGGTTGTGGTTGAAGAGGATTATCAAATTCTCTTACAAAAAAGCATCGCGAGTGAAGACCGCGTGGTACGCGAAAAACAGCGCGGCATGGCTCAACAAGCACGCCATCTGCAAGGAGCAGGTGCTGAGGCGGTATCTGATTCTCGCGGACAATCTTGGCAGGGAACCCTCGAATCATGACATCCACCGCCATGAACCCGGACTGCATAAAGCCATTCGCCGCCACTGGAGTAACTTCAACTGCTTCAAGACGGCGAACGGTTTTTCTACGAGGCTGCCTGCACCCGTCTACTCGGACGATCAACTGCTCGCAAGCCTCAGGAAATTCGCCCGGGAGCACGGTCGCATGCCCATGGCCGCGGATTTTACCGGCCACCTGTCGAGTGGACTCCCGTGCTATCAGACGATCAGGGCGCACTTCGGCTCATGGAATCGGGCCATGCAGGCCGCCGGGTTCTATGCGCATTGAGTCGCGGGGCTTTGAATCCTTCATGGACATTCGAAGCCGCGAGGCTGTCAACAGTGTGACTGTTTATGGACTTCCATGGGCGCAAGGACTAAAACTTTGAGCAGGGCCGGCCGCACCTCGCACCGGCGCGTTTGCGCGTGGTGCAAGAAGGGGTTCTGGCCCTGGCATTGCAGCCAGAAGCTGCACCGCGGGTGCTTCCCGAAGTGGCGGCGCAGATATTTCAGGAACTACCAACGGCAAGTCCGCAAGGAACTCAAGCGGGGATGGGATGAAATCGGGGGCGATGGAGCACAGGATCTGAAAGCCGGGGCTAAACAATGAGAGGCCGCAAACCGATCTACTCGCAGGAGGAATGTCTCGATATCGCCCAGCGGCTGGCGAGCGGTGAGAGCCCCTCGGCCATCTCCCATGCCACGGGCAAGCCCAGGACATCCGTCATCCAGTGCGCCAAGAGCGCCAGGCTCCCCCTCGCCCTGCGAGAGCAGGTGTTGCTCCAGTTGAAGGCGAAAGACGCGGAGAAGATATTCAAGCTGTGGGGCGGCGGCGTGGACAAGGTTTTGCGCCAGATAGCGAAACTCGCCTCGAAAGCCGACACGAAGGGCGTTGCTCTGCTGGCGGAAGCCCTGGTGAAGATCAAATCCGTTCTGCCCTCGGGAGGGAGCAGCGCCCAGGGGAAGATAACTCGGGTCACCGACGAGACCCGCATGATTTTCGAGCGGACCGTAGGCGTCCAACAGGTCAGCGTCGCCGCGTCGGAAGCGGAAGCTCCCAAGGACCTGGGCGGCTCCAATCCCGACGATCCTGCCACGCCCGCCGAGGGCCAGGACGACGGGGCCGCAGCCCCGACGGAGGCCGCGTGAAGGCGCAACACGTCGCGCCGTGTGCTCAACATAATCGTGGATTATGTGGAGCTACCACCGTCGAGAAAACGGCCTCGGCGGACCATCCGAAAATTAGCGAGAAAATCGGGGTCCAAAGCCTGCAAGCTCCCCATTCGCTGATTTTACGTCAGATACGTTTCCGAAAGCCTTCTAGATTTTTTGCGTCACAATGAACGCCCCCAACTCAGCTACGCCGCCCTCCGCCCTCTTCCCCCACTGGGACGACGCCACGCTCCGGGCGAAGCTCTTGGAGCTGTTTGCCTTCGCAAGGGAGGGCCTGGGCTACAAGGACATAAGCGACTTCCATCTGGGCTGGTATGACCAGATTCTGAGAAACCGCTTCGTGCTGCTGCTATCGCCTCGCGGGCATCTGAAGACCTCGGCCGTCAGCACGGCCTACGCGCTCTGGCGGCTCACCCAGAACAGGAACCTGCGCATCCTGATCTTGAACGAAGTCCTGGGAAACTCCAAGGACATCCTCAGCTCCATCAAGGCCCACATCGCCTCGGACAAGTTCCGCGAACTCCACGGCAACTGGGACACCCTCAGCGAGATGTGGACCGCCGAAAAGATTCTCATCCCCAGGGACAAGGTGCTCAAGGAGCCGTCGATTAGCGTAGCGGGCATACTGGGCACGATCCTCAGCTCCCACGCCGACTTGATCCTGCTGGATGATCCGCAGGGAGACAGGAACAGCAAATCCTCCTTCCAGCGCAAGAAGATCATGTCCTGGTTCCAAAAGGTGGTGCTTCCCATCCTGGAGCCGGGCGGGCAGATCGTGACCTGCATGACGCGCTGGAACCGCGACGACCTGGCCGGCGTGATCATGTCCGAGCCGGGGTTCAAGAATTGGAAGGTCATCGAGCAGCGCGCCGAGTGGACGGACGAGCGGGGCAATCGCAAGATATTGTTCCCCCAAAAGTTCTCGCCGGAGACCCTGGACCAGTACAGGGCCAACATGGGTTCGGCGGCCTACCGATTGCAGTTCCTCAACGATATCGCCGGCCAGGAGGAGGACTCTGCCTTCAGGATCGAGTGGATCGAGTCGGGACGCTTTGACAAGCCGCCCGAGAGCCTGAGGGTGTATTGTGGAATCGACTTGGCGATCAGCGAGAAAAGAGGCGCTTCTAATTGGGCTTACATCGTGATCGGCCTCGACCGCACCGGCTGCGCATTCGTGCTGGACGGTTTTCGCGGCCACATCGGGGTCGTAGACCAGATCGCCCACGCCAAGCGCATCTGGCGGGTCTTCAATCCGGTCCTGATGGTCGCGGAGGCCACGGGCTACCAGGGCGTGTTCGGCCAGCTCCTGCGGGTGGACCCCGAGACCAGGCGCATGCCGCTTCAGATGCTTTCCGTGAACGATCCCAAGGAAGCCCGGATCAGCGGGCTCTCTCCCTTGGTGCAAAGCGGAGCGATACGCCTACCGAGGCTCAACTTCGCCACATGGGTCTCGCATCTGGAAGAAGAGATGGCGGAGTTCCCCAACGGCAACGACGACATGCTCGACGCCCTCGTGCTCGCCTTGCGGGCGGTGAGGGTGCAGAAGAGCGAGCCCAGGATCACATTCACGGATGACATCGAATGAGGAGGTTTGATGAGTAAGGTCGCCGACGTTGCCATCGAAGTCGAAGAGAGGCTGGCCGCCGGCCAGAGTCCTGACGATGTGGCCAAATGGTTGATGGAGACTTTCAAGTTCACGGCTGAAGTCTCCGGCCAGTTCATCGTCTGCGTGCAGAAACTGGCGAGCATCGGTGATGACTGCAATGGAGTCCGGCCATGAGCCTCTACGACTACAAGCTCTCGAAGAAGATTTGGGCGGAGGACCATCCGTTTTATGCAGTCCTCATGGCCGCCATGCGTGGGGCCGACAACGACAACATAGCGAAGCTCAAGGCCGCCTTCCCGGAGACGTTCGCCGAGCTGCGGGCGCGCTACGAAGCGCCGGGTGGAATTTTGCCTGAAGAAGCTGAGGGACTATGCGTAGGGTGAAACCATGGGAATAAAAGAGTTGATCGTCAAAACCTTGTTTGGAAGCGTGATCCGCGAGGAGATTGAGAAATCCTCCAAGCAGGTGGTCTCCCACGCGGCGGGCATCTCGTTTGACGAGGGCATCCTGCCGGATATCGATTTTGAGATTTTCAATCAGATGTACGAGCAGACCTCCTGGGTCCGGGCCGTGGTGAGCGTCATCTGCAAGGCGGTCACGGCCAGGGGTTACAGCTTGGTCCCCGCCAAGCCTGACGCGGACCCCAAGAACGCCGAGCTCCTCCAGGAGTTCTTCGGCAACTGCAATCCCAACGACACCCTGCTGGAGATACTCGACGACCTGGCGCGGGATGTCTACGTCTTCGGTAACGCCTTCCTAGAACTGGTCCCCGGCCCGGACGGCAAGCCGCGCGAGTTGTGGAACCTCGACGCAACTACGATACGGGTCAAGGCGGACGAGCACGGCGGGATTACGGGTTACGTCCAGGTCCCGCGCTTTGCTACGACGCGGAACCAGACGGGAAGGGTCGAATTCGAACCCAGGGAAGTGATCCACTTCAAGCTGGGAACCAAGGGGGCTACCCTCTACGGCCTTTCCCCGCTGGCTTCGCTCATCCTGCCGATCACCGTGGACAAGTTCGCACAGGTATATAACAGATCGTTCTTTTTAAATGGCGCCAAAATCCGCGGCGCGTTCATCATGAAGGACGCCACCCCTGAGCAGGTGGAGCGCAACCGAGAGTACATGGCCGCCCGCGCCAAGAATCCAGATACAGCTCACTCGGACCTGGTCATGGAGGGCGACATTGATTTTAAGCAGATCGGCGTCAACCAGAAGGACATGGAGTTCCTGGAACTTAGATCGTTCACCCGCAATGAGATTCTGGCCGTCTATGGTGTGCCGCCCAGCAAAGTCTCGATCATCGACACAGGCAACATCGGGTCGGGCACCGGGGAGCACCAGACACAGACCTTTTACGATGAGACCATCCTCCCCTTCCAGATGCGGGTGGCCGAGAAGATCAACAAGCATGTGATCCGGAAAGGTTTCGGGATCTCAGATTGGTCCTTCCAGTTTAACAAGCGGGCTATCGATGAGAAGGACCAGGCGGAGATATTCAACGTCTACCTCCAGAACGGCGTGTTCACAGCCGAGGAGGTGCGCCGGATGGTGGCTCCCAGGATGCCGGAACTCCAAAAGGGCATGGCCCTCTCTAAGGCCATCGTGGCTTCAAGCCGCGAGGCCGTGGAGATCGAGGAACGTTTCGCGCGGGCCATGGAACGGCTCTTCCGCGAGATCAAAGCCGCGATGGCCGCCGGGCTCCCCGCCCTGGGCGGCGAGGCCACAAAGCAGCTCGATGACCTGGAGGTCCTGCTCGAACTCATCGACAAGGACAAGATCGCCAGGGTCGTGCAGGGATTCACGCTGGAGTCCGCACGCAAGGGCCTGGCGCTCTCGGCCCGTCGCAACGGGCTCAAGGACGTAGATGAGCCGAGCTTGGCACTCCAGGAGAAGATTCGAAGCAACGCTCTGTCCGTGGCTACCAATGTCTCGGAGTCCCTCAAGGCGGGGCTCCGTCAGGCCCTGATCGATGGCGTGGCCGCCAATGAGACAATCCCCCAGCTCATGCGCCGAATCGAGGAGCAGTTGGACTCGCCAGGAACATTCACAGTGAAGCCGGTCTTGGACGATGCGGGCAACGTGCTGCGCGTCGGCGGAACCCGTCGGCTCGACCGATCGACCTTGTCCGAGATGATCGCCCGCACCGAAGCCAACCGCGCCTACAACGAGGGCAACCTGGATGCGTTGAAGCAAGCCGATGTAGATCGTGTCCAATTTTTGCTGGCATCGGACGCTTGTCCTCTCTGCGTGGATGCAGCCGAGATCATGCCCGGGGAGAAGCTGGGCCGTATCATGTCCATCGACGATGTGTCGGGGACGATTCCAATCCATCCAAATTGCAGATGTACGTGGGTTACCGTCCTCGAGGAGAGATGACCATGGAAACCGTAAAGATCAACCTGGCCGACTTTGGAAGCCTGTTCCGGTCGGACCCCGCGAAACTTTCCGATCAGGAGCTTCTGTCCCTGGACTTCATCCTGCACCGCGCCTGGGAGATGAAGCGCTCCGGGCACAAAGTGTTCGAGAACGGCAAGGACTGGGACTACCCGGAGCTTCTGGAGCTTCACGCGGCCGCGCGCCGCGAGTTGAGCAGCCGCGCCTTCCATCACGCGATCAATGACGAGTTGGAGGCGCAGACCCAGCCGCTGCTCCGCTCGGTCACGGACGGCGAGCCCGAGGACCCGCTGGCCGCCTTCGACCGCCCCCCAGCTTTCGTTATCCGCGCCGTGGTCACCCGGGTCGACGAGGGCCGAGTTCCAGACACCGCCGATATCTACTTCGGCCTGGACTTCCAGAACATGAAGGCGACGGAACTGGTCCGTTCTGTCCAGGGAAGATTATTCCTGGAGGCAGGCCTGGTCGAATCGTCCGAGGCCAAGTCGGACGCGGGCGACATCGTCGAAGTCGAGTGCGACGGTATGGCCCTCTCCAAGCGGGCGGATGGGACGACGGCGATCTCCGTCTCGGCATCAAGGATTTCCAGCGTCGCCGGCCGCGGCAAACCTATGACGGTGGGTGAGGCGGCCAAGGCCGCCCGGACGGCCGGAGCCCTGTACGAGGGCGACGCCGCAGAGGAATTGCTCAAGGGTGTGCGCGCGGCGTTCGGCTCCTACGGCGGCAAGCGGGCACTGGCGCACAAGATCGTCTCATACATCCCCTACCACAAACTCTACGTTGAGCCCTTCGCGGGCGGGGCAGCCGTTCTCTACGCCAAGGACCCCTCGCCACAGGAGGCTCTCAACGACCGCGATCCGGAGATTGCCTTCATGCACCGCTTCATCCGGGACCACTCCCCGGAAGACCGGGCCGCCCTGGCCAAGCGCGAGTGGACGATCCGCAAGGAGACCCACGAGCGGCTCAAGGAGCTCAAGCCCGAGAGTGATCGGGACCGCTTCTACAAATCCTTCTATCTGACCCGCTCATCTTACGGCAAGATGCGCGGCGGCTCGTTCAACCCCGCCAACGCCGGGGTCCGCATCGATTTCCCGGCCAACATCGAGCGGGCGCAGGCGCGGCTCAAGAACGTCGCGGTCAGCAATAAGGACTACCTCGACGTCCTCAAAGAGCACGACGGCCCCGAGACGTTCTTCTACATGGACCCGCCGTATCCCGGCAAATTCAACCTCTTCGACTTCGGATTCAAGCACGAGGATTTCCTGAAAGCGATCAAGGGCCTCAAGGCCAACTGGATCGTGTCCTACCCTAAGGAGATGGCAGGGGCCATGAAGAGCTGGAACGTCTACAAGGTCAAGCGGCGCAATCAGATGAAGGGAGCGGGCGGTAACCAGGAGTGGATCACAGAGCTCCTCGTTTCAAAGTTTCCGCTCAAGCCGCTCCACCTCTACATCGAGAAAGAACTCGAGGCCGAACCGGAGGGGCTGGAGGCCGAGGCCCGGCCGCTGTTCAATCATCTCGACGATGACGAGGTCGAGAAGGTCCAGGGTGCCTTCAAGAGCCCCGGCGGCAAGTATCGCATGTGCAAAAAAATCGTCCGCCTCATGCCGGAGCACAAGAGCTATATCGAGGGATTCGCCGGCGGGGCGCAGGTGCTTTTCCACAAGAAACGCTCGGATCTTGAGGCGATCAACGATGTCAACGCGGACCTGATCTGGGCCTACCGTTTCATCAAGGGCATGACGCCCGAGGATTTGGATTGGCTCAAGAAACAAAACTGGATCATCACCCGACCCCAGGCCAAGAAGCTCTTCGAGCTAAAGCCTCGGACATTCCGCGAGCGGTTCTATCGCTTCGCCTACCTGAACAAGGCCCAGTATTGGGGCCGGACGGACGTGTGGGAAGGTATGCGGCCTAACGGCTCGACCGGTATCGGAGCCCACATTCGATTGGTCGATAAGCTGCCCAAAATCCAGGAGCGGCTCCAAGGGGTCAAGCTTCACTCCTGGGACTGGAAGGACGTGGTCAAGGAGTACGACGGACCCAACGCGTTCTTTTACCTTGACCCGCCCTACCCGCTGCACTGGCCAAAAGAGAAGGGAAAGTTCGGGGCGAAGTTCTTCAAAGAAGAGGACATGATGCCGGTCCTCAAGAGCATCAAGGGTCAGTTCCTCCTGAGCTACGAGCTCGAGAAGGCCAAGCTCTTCAAGGGCTTCAAGACCTACCGGATCAAAACGCTGCACACCGGCTCGCACCAACTCGGCGGGGCGAGGAAGGAATACGAGCTATTGGTTGCGAACTACGCGCTCAAGCCGGGTGATCTATACGTTGAGAAAAATATCGCATGCGCCACCGGTGGAATGATACTCAACGCCGACGCTCAGTAGCGCGCGCCATAAGATTCATAATGCTGAGGATCTGCCGCCGCGGATATTGGCGCTCCTCTAGGGCGCCCGGCGGCTCTATCCGATGGTTAGGCACAATTCGGCCCCGGCTGAGGCGCTTTATTAACCAATGCCTCAAGCAATCGCCTGCAGTCCCCTCTATAACCTCGCAAGTGGGTGGAGTATGAATACGCTTGTCCCCGCTCACTTCCACACCAATCAAATATCTTCCGAGCGTCGTCTAGAACTTCTTCGAGAAGATCCCATGAAACAGGACTCACATCGTCGGTAATATTCCTGTGAGCAATTGCGTTGTTCCGCAGGTGTGACAGCTTGAGACGCACATCCGTTATCGTTTGGAGATGCTTCTCGGCATCGGAATTTATTCGCGCGTTGTTGGCCGACAAATCTCTGATTCGCTCAATTAGGAATTGAAGGGTGATAGAGTGGCGTCCTTTTGGCCGGTCGAACAAGCGCGCAATTGTTATGAAGGCCAAGTTGAGTGTCGATACTGCCATGTGATTGTAGGCCCCACGACAATCGGCCTGAAACGAAGTGTTCGTATGTAGTGGAGTTAGAACAAGCCTGCGAAACGCCAATGCCAATTCGGAACGAGTGATTTCTTTGTGCAATTCGGTTGCCAAATCGTCGGCATCTACTATCGCGCTCCTCTTCATTTAAATCCTGTGTGCCTAACGGATGGATGAGCGGCGGGCGCACTTTCAAGCAGCCGCGGCGAGTCCACCCAGGTTTTCCTAATTCTCTCCATGCGCCCGTCCGCTCAATCCGTTAAGCCATCATCCAAATTTCAATTCTTTTCTGCCACTTCTGCCAATGGCATCCCTTCTGGCCTTTTCTTTCGTGTCAGCGATTGAGTCTTGGAAGGAATACACTTCCTGCTTGCACGCTTCTGTTGGGCACTCGGCAGTCCTAGCATTCTTGACGAAAAGTGGCGCCCCGCATTCCAAGCACAATGGATCACCAACCTGAATCGTTGCGGTTGGTTTTCCAGCGTTGTACAGGACTGGGGTCCATTTCACTCCCCCGTGCGTAAAGGATGGGCCAACAATTGGAGGCGGGTTTTTGCAGTAATTGAAGAGGACGACAATCAGAAACACAGAGGCCGCGACCAGAAGCACTATTGTCAATATGATTGGACCCGGAATTTTCCCGACGTAGGCCCAGTAAGCAGTCGCTCCGGGGATGGCGATTATCAGTGCCCACCACCACTGGAGGTGCTCAACGATTTCCTTGAATTTCTTCATTAGCTCCATATCGATTGGCCAACGCTACGATGAGCCGGATGCCTGCCGCACGGGCACAATCCGAACCAGTCATCTTGGCTGTCGTGCAGTGCCCCATGCATGATCGCGAATCATGATTTTACCTCTTTGTCTGGGACACACGCCAAAACCTCGTCGGAGTGTCAACAGTTTGACTGTTTATGGACACCTGCGGCTCTATGCGTCAAAATATGTGCGATGCCTGAACCGCGCGAGCCGGAGATCCTAGACGAAGCCCTCTGGAAGTTCGTGACGCAGATCCAGAAGAGCCGCTTCTTCGGCATCACCGAGTTGCACTGGCATGATGGACAAGTCGTGCGGGTCAAGAAGCAGGAAGTGTTGTTGCCGAAGGATTTGAACCGCCTCGCGGCGGAATAGTTTTGACGTAAGCGCGGTCGAGCTCAATCGAAGCGCTGTCAGGCCCTCCGGGGCCCGGCGGCGCTTTTTTCTTTTTGGGGGGACATGGAAAACATGACGGCGGTCGCGGAGCGGGCGGTGCCCTTCGATTTTCCCATCAGCCTGCTCAAGGCTGTGGAGGAGAACGGCGAGTTCCACATCGTGGGCTACGCCGCCACCACCGACTTCGACCTCCAGGGCGACGTGATCACCGAGGAAGCCCTGGCCGACTCGGCAGCGGACCTCATCAAGAACTCCACGGTCCTTCTCAACCACGATTTCAAGCGACCCATCGGCCGCGTCACCAAGGTCAATTTCGACCGCAACGGCCTTCTCATCGACGCCCTCATCTCCAAGACCGAAGGAGAGATCATCCAGAAGATCAAGGAGGGCGTACTCAACAAGTTTTCGATCCGCGGCCAGGTGCTCGAACGCGAGCGCAAGTTCATGCCCGAGCTCAACCGGACGGTCAACGTCATCAAGAAGATGACGCTCGTCGAAGTGTCCGTGGTCTCGGTCCCCGCCAACCCGGAGGCCCGCGCCGTCGGGTGGTACGTCTCGAAGGCTCTCGAAGCCAACGATCAAAAGCCGCAAGGAGGAATCCACATGCCCGAGGAACAAGTCGTCATCGAGGAGCTACGGCCCGAGGCCGGAGACCCTCCCCAGTCCGCAGCACCGGCCGCCGAGGCACCGAAGCCCGAGGCCGCCAAGCCGGAAGTCGCTCCGCAGCCGGCGGAAGTTTCAAAGTCCGCGCCGCCCAAGCCGGAGTCCGCCCGCGTGATCTTAGACAAGATCGCTGCGCTGGGCGGCCAGGCCGGACCGCTGGCCGAGCAGGTCAAGGCGATCCTGGCGGCTGAGCCTGCACCCGCGCCGCCCGCGGTCGCGCCTCAGCCCGCCCCCAAGATGGTGGGCCGCGATGAGCTCAGCAAGATGATTTCGGGCGAGGTGGCCCGGCAGGTCGAGGCCGCCCTCAAGGCGATCCCGACGCTCCGCAAGGGACTCGTCCAGCCGGACGTCGAGCAAGACGACGTGAGGAAGCAATTCGAGAGCCTGACACCTGAGCGCAAGCTCAGGGTGGCCCTGGCTCTCCAGCAGGGGTAAGGCGTCCCGGGAATCGGGACGTCTGGCGAGGAGGAAACAGCAATGAACGATCTGACACAGCTCAAGAAGGCCTTGGACATGGCGAGCGGAGGGGCACTACAGCAGCCCCTCGTCGACCGCGTACTCCAGGAA
Organism: Elusimicrobiota bacterium; assembly: GCA_003452935.1. GTDB lineage: Bacteria > Elusimicrobiota > Elusimicrobia > UBA1565 > UBA9628 > UBA9628. The sequence goes on along the minus strand of DMMY01000004.1, from coordinate 37,449 downwards.
CTCATCGAGGTCAACAACCCGCTGCGGGTGAACCTGCCGCGCAAGCCGGGCTCCGGCTCCGCGTGGGTCCTCAACCAGAGGACCTCGCGTGGCGCGGGGGCGGGATTCGTCAACGACACCGAGGAGCCGGTCGAGAACCAGGGGGCCTACGGGCAGAAGACCTTCCCCTACCAGACCATCCTGGACCGGCGCAAGGTCACGCGCAAGCTCCAGGCGGTGGGCAAGACCCTGCTCGATATCGAAGCGGAGGAAGTCGATAACGGCCTGCAAAATGTGCGCGACTCGGAAGAGAACGCACTCATCAACGGCGACTCGGCCGTCAACCCGAAGCAGTTCAACGGGCTGCGCAAGCTCATCCCCGGCGGCCAGGTGGTCGTGGCTGGGGCCAACGGCGCGCCGCTCACCCTCGACCTGCTCGACCAGGCCATCGACTTGAACCGCGGCAACCCGAGCATGCTGGTCATGTCCAAGAAGGCCAACCGCAAGCTCAACAGCTTGCTCCAGGCCCAGCAACGCTTCGTGGACACGATGGAGGTCAAGGGCGGATTCCGGGTGCAGGTCTACAACGGGATTCCGATCTTCCGCTCGATCTGGGTCTCGGACACCCAGACGCAGGGAACGTCCAACGCCGCGACCGACATCCACATCCTGGACACGAGCGCGGTCTGGATCGGCGAGCTCACCCCGCTGCGGATGCTGCGCCTGGCGCAGAAGTCCTCGCAGGGCGGCGAGTTTGACATCTACGAGGACCTCGCTCTGGTTCTGGCCAACGACATCAAGGCGTCGCGGCTGGCCGGTGTGACGCTGTAAGGGGGGCCCGATGTTTCGACTGCGGAAGAAAGAGCCGCCGTTTGGCAGCAGGGACCATCCTATGTACGAGGCTCTGTATAGCGAGGGGGCTGTCCCCGTCGTGGACGGAATCTGCGAGGTGAAGCTGCCGGAATCCAGGCAGTACCTCGTCAATCTGGGCTACGAGGACATGGCAGATGAGCCGGCCCCGAAGCCGAAGGGGCGGAGATAACGTGTGGCCTTTCCTTTTCCGCTTCCCCCGCCGCCCAACTTTCGGGTGGCTACGGTCGAGCCGACCTTCATCCGGCTGGCTTGGTCGGATTTTCCGACCGTGGTCAAGCAGAACCGGCGCATCAAGGGATACCGGCTATACAAGTCGGCTGTCCCCGGCGAGCTGGGGGTCCGAATAGCCGATGAGAAAACCATTGGACCGGCGACGTTCCAGTTCGACGACACCGCTCCCGACGCGGGCCCCAACCGGCACTACGTCTTGGTCGCTGTGGAGGAATCCGGCTGGGGTGACGGCGCGTTCGGCGTCGGGCCTTATGGCCAGCCTGACGCGGGTGGGTTTGATCTTATGCCCTTCAACTCTCGTCCTTGGGGCTCTCCGATGAGGGGCTGGGGCGAGGCTCCGTTCGGTGCAGAGCCGTTCGGCTTTTGAGGATAACGACAAATGGCTGAATCACTGACAGACAAGCTTAAGCTCTCCAAGCGCGACACCGGCGACATCAATTGGGGCCAGGGGGCCAACGCCAACCTGGACGCGGTGGACCAGCACGCCCAACAGGCGACGCTGCGCCCTCCGCGCACGCTGTCCGTGTCGCTCGGCAGCGGGGCGGTCGGGGCGAATCTCCTTGGGAGCACGACCTACTTCTACAAGATCACGGCGGTCAACGCGGCGGGCGAGACCACGGAAGGCAAGATCCCGGACGCGATCGAGGCGCAGGTCACCGAGTCGGCGAGTCCCGTTCCCATCATTCTCTCCTGGGAAACGGTCAAGGGAGCCACCAGCTACAAGATTTACAAGTCTACCCTCTCCGGCCAGGAGAAATTCCTCGCTTCGGTCGTAGGGGAATCCACGGCGATCTACACCGACGACGGGAACACGACGGTTAACGGTGCGATCTCGGTCCCGGCCGCGAACACGGCCCGGACCTCCGTTTCGAAGATCGTAGCCGGGACCAACATCACGATCAGTCCGCCCGATGGCACAGGGGACGTGACGATCAACGCGGCGGGAGGCGGAGCCGCCGGCTACGCCACGGTCGTAGTCGCAGCTCCTACCGGCATCGCGGCAACCGATACGGCCAACATCCAGGCCGCGATCAACGGCCTTCCCCCCGCGGGCGGGACCGTGGTCCTGCGCGAGGGCACCTACGCGATCAACGCGCAGATCCTCTTGCCCTCCGCCAAGCCGGTCTGGATCGTGGGCCAGGGACGCGGCACGGTGCTGGCGGACGCGCCGTCCGTGTTCATGCTCGGCATCTTCAAGGGCCCAGCCGCAGGTAACGTCTCGGGCCTCGTGCTCTGCGATTTCCTCGTTGATGGAACCAACAGCGGCTCGGGCGTCCTGGAGTTGGCCCCGACCACCGGCCAGGTCTTCGAGAACATCAAGATACTCCGTGTCCACGGCAACCGCTCGAGCCGACATCTCCACGCCAATCCCGCCGCGGGAACAACCATCAAGAGCGTGGAGATATCCGGGTGCGAGACGAACCTGGGCGACAAGCTCGTGCTGATGCTCGGCTCAGGCACTTTCCAGCGATTCACGATCCGCGACAACAAGACCTTCAACGACATCAACAAGACGGACTCGGTCCTCTGGCTTCGCGGCGAGCAGCACGTCATCGAGGGAAACCAGTTCTTCCTCCAAGCCGGCACCATAGGCGAGGGCGCGATCGGCATCCGCGACAGCCTTGAGCGCTGCGTCATCCAGGGCAACCTGGTCCGCTATCAAGGCCTGCTGGCCTTCCTGGGTTTTACGCCGGCCGGCGCGGTGTTCCGGCACAACGTCGTGGCCGACAACGTCAACCATGACGTCGACCCGCTGATCCTCAAGAGCATCGTCCTGACCGGCAAGGGCGAGGTCAGCAACAACGTCATCGTCGGAAATAAATTGGATCTTCTCGTTGACCTTCCGACGGCAGGACCGTCGGGCAACAACGTCGTGATAGCGAACAGGGCCTCATCCATCCAGGGCGGGACCTCTAGCGACGTCATCGCCTCGACCTTCTTGAGCGGCCTGCGCAAGCTGGGCGAGGCGAGCCCGCTGACCGGCGACGTTAAACTCGAAGCCGGCTCGGGCATCGCGCTCACTCAGGATGGCCCGAACAAAAAGATAACGATTGCGGCCGCAGGCGGCGGAGGCGGCGGTTATTCGACCGTCATCGTGGCGGCCCCGACCGGGGTGGCGGCCACCGATACGACGAACATCCAGAACGCCGTCAACTCATTGCCGGCCTCAGGCGGCTCCGTCATCCTGCGCGAGGGCAATTATGTCCTGAACGGCAACATCACCTTGCCCGCTTCCAAGCCCCTCAATTTCATGGGCCAAGGCAAGTCGACCAGGATCACGCTGGACCCGACTTTTGCTCCCGGTGCAGCGCCGTTCCGGGGTCCTGCGTCCGGCACGCTCGAAAAGATCGTCATGTCGGATTTCGAGTACGTCGGCGGCAGCAACCAGGCCAATTTCCTCTTCTTCAGCGTTCCGGCCGCGACGGTCTGGAGCAACATGGTTTTCGAGCGGATCAAGTTCCTGACCTGCACGACCGTAATTTCCATCGGCGGTGCCGGCACCGTCAAACGCGTCTGGATTCGCGACTGCGAGGCCATCGACTGTCAAGCGCTGGTGGAGTCCTCGACCTGGTCGGACTCCTTCATCCTCAACAACTACATCGAGAAGCAGGCCGCGTTGGGCCACCCCGCAGGTATCGACCTTGGCGGCACGAATATCGTCTGCAAGGGAAATACCATCGTCTGGCCGGATTCGGCGAACGCCGGCAACGTCCCTCTCCGCGTGGCGTCCACATTCGTTAAGGGCAGCATCGAGGGCAATCGGTGCGTGGGGAACAGGGGCCTGCTGGTCACGCTCAGTGCCAACATCCGGCAGTCCGTCGTCGCCGACAACGTTTTCCGGGAGAACACCTTCGGCACCGATTCGATCCTGATCCAGGGCGAGATGAGCGATTGCGTCGTGGTGGGAAACCACTGCGAGAAGGACATCACCCTGAACGGGAACGCCGCCTCCGGGGGAAACGTCATCGCGGGGAATAAGACCGCGTCCATCAACGACAACTCGGGAGCTACCACCCCGAACATCGTCGCCAGGACTCTGGTCTCCGGCGTCAGGAAGCTCGGCGAGGCAGGCCCTCTTTCGGGCGACGTAAAACTCGAAGCAGGATCGGGAATCGCGCTCACCCAGGACGCGCCCGGCAACAAGATCACCATCGCGGCCGCGGGCGGCGCAGGCAATTGGACATTGGTCGCCAATCTGACCAACGGCAGCTTCGGCCAAACATTCACGCCTGACTTCACCGGCCTCAGCCTCAATACGCGTCGCAGCTACATGCTGATGTTCGAACTTTCGCTGGCCAGCAACGGCGCTGGGCCGAACTGGGTAGCGCTCCGATTGAACGGCGCAGCTCCGACGACCCTGCAGCAATACATGCTGACCGACCAGCAGGGAGTCACGCAGGACGATGAGGGGTCTACCTTTGCCATGGCCAAGATTCTCAAGGTGTTCCCGGGAGGCGGCTCCAGCGTCGAGGTCTCCGGCTGCATCATCATCACGGGCAAGGTCAACGCAGGCTTTCCGCATGCGGTGGGCTGGTACACGATCACCAACCAAAGCGCCGTCGAGCAGATGCACCGCGGCAGCGTCGGCCTTAGGATGAACCTCGGCTCCGGCGTAGATTTGACGAGCCTCGGGCTGTTCTCGAACGCGGACTTAAATTTCCTGGTCGCCGGCTCGTGCCGGATGTCGCTGTACCAGGCGCAATAGGCAAAGGAGAGTGATTTATGGCAACGCTTGAATCTCAACTTTCGCAGCAGGTCGTCGGCAATCTGGCGGCCGACATCCTGGCCCCCGAACCGGCCGTCCTCGGTTTGATCCAGGCGGTCCAGTCTTTGGCCGTGGCCAAGGGCAGAACCCAGATCACCTTGAACTGGACCGCGCCCACGCGCAATGAGCGCATCGGCGGCGAACTGCTCAAGAATCCCGACAACACGCCAAGCCTGGCCAGCGGCATCGCCGGGGCGTCCCACGAGACGCAGTTCGATCCCCTCGTCGCCGGGACCTACACCGTCTATGAGAGGACTGCGGTGGGCGGGACCCAGACCACACTCTCCGCGAGCACGGTCCACGGCCAGCGGAAGATCAACGTGGTCACCCCCGTGCCGGGCGATATCCTGGCCAACACCTTCATCGTCATCGAGGACGCCGTCGCCGGCAAGGAGGAGTACGTCGAGGTCAAATCCGTCAACGGCGGCACCGGGGAGATCATCCTCAAGGACGGCCTCTTCTTCGCTCATCCATCCGGCTCCGCGGTCAAGAGCGCGACGTTGGCCGCCAAGACCGAGAACACCCACTACACCATCACCACCTCAACTGGGGTGTTGACCGAGTCAGCTGGCGGCTTCTCGACCGGAAGCAGGATCGTGATCCGCTACAACACCACGCTCCAGGACCTCAACCACTACGAACTCTACCGGATTCCCAGCAACGCGTCGGTCGCGATCCCGACCAAACCCGAGGTGCTGGCGGCTGTCGGGGTGCAGACCATCAGCACCGCAATCTCGTCTGCCGCCACATCCTCCCTGGATACGACCCTGACGGAGACAGAGAACGGCAAGGACTTCACCTACTACCTCTTCGCCGTCGACAACCAGGGCAACGCCTCGAACCTTTCCAGCGACGTGATGACCGCAAACAACCACCTGGTCTTTGTGGAGCTCATCGGGACCATCCCGCAAAACCTCCTCACGGAGGTTTCCTCGAACAAGGTCTTGGTCAAGTGGGACGCGATCCCGGACCCCAACTCGAACGGCTACAACATCTACCGCTCGAGCGGCTCCACGTTTAACCCGGCGGCCGCAGTCAAGCTTAACTCCACCCTGATCCCTAAGGGGGTCGGACAGGTTTCCTTCGATGACAGCTCTGGCAACCTGACCAACCGTGTGGCGGCTGGCGTGGCACCCTTTCCCGCCGACGGGCAGACCTTCTCCTACAAGCTTGAAACGGAGGACACGACCACGTCATGGTCGGACGGCACCTCTAACATCCCGACGCTCGACACCCAGGCGTCCAAGACGGCGGGCACGGGCGATGGGACGGGCGGCAGGTAATGGCGGCGAAAACCAATGGCAGAAGAGCATGAGATCCCGGTCCTACAGGTCAACGGCGGCGGTGCGCCGCGGGCTTTTGTCATGGCCGGGAAGGCAACCCCTCTTACGCCCGCCCAGGCCAAGCGGGCCCGCTACGTCCAGAACCTCAAGGAAAACTACGGCCGCCTGAAGGAATACCTCCAGGCGGCCGAGCACTTCGCGGTCGTCTGCGAACTCTCCCAGGAAAGAATCCAGGCCGTCCTTGCAGCCAATGATGCGGCGCTGGTGGAGCTGTCCCTGAAGTTTGAAGAGAAGCTCAAGGAGTACGACCGCAGGATCAAGCATGGAGATTAAGTGGCGACCTTAGTCTCAAGCCTATTCGCTCCCGCGGCCCTGGTGCCGCCCGCCATCGCCACGCTACCGATCGGCTACACGACGGCCGCCCTGGTCAGCCAACTGACCGGAGGCGAAATTCTCGCGTCCGAGGTCGTGCCCGAGTGGATACAGCAGGCCCGCGAGGAGATCGACCGGCGTTCGGGCGTGTGTTTTACCTCTCTCAATACCGTGGACAACCTGGATGGAAACGATCTGACGACGATTTTCCTGGACTGCTTTCCGGTGCTGGAAATCCTCGAGATCACGGTGGACGGGCAGGACATTCCCATAAGCGACGTGGTGCTCAACCGCCGGACCGGCTCGCTCAAGCGCTGCGGTGGAGACCTCTGGCCCGAGGGCTGCCAGAACATCGAGATCGCCTACATCCACGGCTATCGTCTCGTGCCGCCCGCCGTCCAGAAGATAGCGACCCTCCTCGTGGCCAAAACCGCGCTCGCGGCCAAGCATGGGTACTTGATCGATTCCGAGAGCATAGGCGACTTCTCGCAGACCCGCGGCTTCAAGAAGCTCAACGACGAACTCGACCGGGCGTGGGAGGCCCTGGGCCGGCGCTTCAAGATTTACACGCTATGACCATCGAACTCCGCCTTCTGACCGATACGATCACGATCAAAAAGCCGGTGCAGACGTTCGCGCCTGCCACGAAGCAGCCCGTTTTTGAGTACCAGCTTGTGGCGGAGCACGTCAAAGCCCGTTTTAACCCGGTCAATACCGATCTCAAGCCTGAAGGCGGCTTGCTCGGCCGCATTCCCAAGAAGCGGTTCAAACTTTTCCTCAATCCGACCGAGCTCAAGGAGAACTACGAGGTGATCGACGAAGCCACAGGGCGGGTCCACGTCGTCACCGAGGTCAAGGACTACTTCGGCCATCACATGGAAGCTTCGGTCGAGGAGAAGAAATGATCCGGGTCACCGTAAAGGGTGTGAGCGAAACCCTAAGTCTCTTCAAGAGCCTGCCCGATAGGCTGCTCTTGGCCCTGCTCCAGGCCATGCGGGAAGTCGCCATCGACATCCAAAGCCGGGCAAAGGTCAACGCCCCTGTATTTCGAGGACTCCTCAGGGTGTCCATCCTCCAGAGCGTCAGCGTCGATGATCGCCGGATCGTCGGCCGCGTCGGCTCGGCGTTGACCTACGCTCCCGTAATCGAGTACGGCCGCGCGAGCGGCTGGTTTCCGCCTGTCAATGAGCTGAGAATATGGGCGCGCAGGAAACTGGGCGACGAGCGAGCCGGTTTCCTCGTGGCGCGCGCCATCAAGAGGCGGGGATTTAAGGCGCAGCCATATCTGCTTCCCGCCCTTGAGGCCGCCAGGCCCAGGGTGCAACTGATCTTTGACGCCCGCATCAAGCAGGCCATCCAAGCGCTGGGAGGCGACGTCTAATGCCCGCCCCGCGTCTGCACGAGACCCTCATCGGCGGCAGGATCGTCGAGCTTATCGACCAGGGCCTCTCGGCCGAGCTGGGCCTCAAGGTTGTCTCACTCGGGGCGCTCGAGTTCTACCCCGCCCTGGAGAATCTCTCTGGAAACGTGCCCGCCGTGTTCGTCAAGCCCGCGCCCTCGACCAACTTGGAAAGGATCACAACCGGACAGACCTACCGCATCACCTACGGCTTTCGCATTGTCCACGTCCGGCTCTTCGGACCCAACGAGGAGATCGTCAAGTCCAAGACCATCGACGCGCAGAAGATCGCCGAGCTGCTCATCGATAACGTCGATCTTGGCGGCCTGGCCCTACCCAACGGCCAGATACTTTTCACGAGTCTCAAGACCATCGAGTGGGAGCCGCCGGAGGACAATCTCGTAGCGACGATCCACGCGGACATGACGGCGGCAGCACTGGCCTTCACGGTAGAGACAACCAGTAGAAAATAAGGAGGAATCGACATGGCACTGTTTGCGACAGAGAGAAAGACGTTCGGCTTCAAGAAAGAGGCCTCCCGCGGCATAGGCGAGGCGGCCCCGGCCAAATTCCTGGCGGTGGGGGCCGACAGCGAGTTTCACTACTCCACGGCGCTCATCGCCGATGAGAAGATTCGCGGCCTCAAGGATAGGTTCCCCTCAGTGGCCGGAATCCTGTCCGGCACTGGAAACCTCAACGCTATCGACGTCGAGGCAGCCACGATCGGCGATCTGCTGTTTGGCTGCCTGGGGGCAGTGGCGACCACCCAGCCCGACGTGGTCGGCGCGCCGACCGTATTCCAGCATAGCTTCACGCGGCTCAACGCACTGCTGATGCCGTCTTTCAGCTACTTCGTGGACCGGGGGCTGTCGGTCAAACGCTATCCGCTAAGCGTGATCAAGAAGCTCTCCTTCAAGGGCACGGTCAATGGCAAGGCGCAGGTGGACGCCGACCTGCTGTTTAAGACCGAGGAGTCGGCCTCCGCGTTCGCATCATCCTATGGCGTTCCCAAACCGCTCATGTTCTTCCAGACCGACTTCAAGGTGGAGGGAGCCAGCGACATCAACGTGAAGAGTTGGAGCCTCAGCATCGACAACAACTCGGAGGCGCTGCGCAGCTACAACCTTTCACGCGACGCGCGTGACATCATCTCAAAGAAGCCGTTTGAGATCGATGGAACCTTCGAGCTTTTCTTCGAATCCGAGGCTCAGCGCGCCAAGTTCCTGGTGGGCACGGCCTCGGCCCTCAATATCATCCTGACCGGCGACATTCTGCAAGGGACGCAGAAGGCCAAGCTCGAGCTCTCCATGCAGGAGGTCAAGTACTCGGCCTATCCCTTCGGCAACATTGACGACCTGCTGGGTGCTGCGGTCGCCTTCCATGCGGAGTTCGACCCCGTCGCTCAGAAGAGCCTCGAGGTGATCCTGACCAATCAGGTGACCGGGTACTAATCATGGCCCCGATCTCAGCCAAGGAACTCAAGGAACGCCTCAAACGGTTGAAGCTCGTCGAGGTCAAGGGCATGGCCTTCACGATCAGGAAGGTTTCCTTACTTTTACTGCTCGATGACCCAACGCAGATTTGGGACTGGGCCAGGCAGGGACAGGAGGCGCTCGGAGAAAAGATCAAGGCGCTGCTCCAGAACCCGACTTTGCCCACCATGCGCCGGGTGATCGTGACCGGCGTGCTTGAGCCCAGAGTCGCGGAGAAGGAAGCGGACGACGACTCAGTACCCGTCGAGCTGATCCTGGCCGACCACGAGCTCTCAGCCGGGCTCTTCATAGAGATTGTCAACCTGTCCCTGGGAGGTTAGCCGGTGGCTGGATTTGAAATACAGTTCGAGGCCCTCGACGCCGCTTCGCCGACGATACAGAAGCTCTCGCAGGAGCTCCTGCTGGCGGCGCAGCGCTCCGATAGGTTCGCCAAGGAGGTAACGCTTGCCTCGCAGAAGGTGGACCAATCCCTCTCCAACCTCCCGCCCAAGGCCCAGCAAACCTCCCAGTCCTTCGGCGCGCTTCAATCAGCCGGGCAGCAGCTAGCAAACCAGCTCCTCCAGTTTGCGACCGTCGCCGGCATCGGTCAGTTCTTCAAGTCGTCGGCTGAAGCAGCCCTCGAGGAAGAGGCGGCCCTTAAGCGTCTTGAGTTCGCAGTCAACACCGCCGGCGGCTCCTTCGACAAGTCCAAGGAGCAGATTCTCGCCTTCGCCTCCGAGCAGGAGGCCCTCACCCAGTTCTCAGACACCCAGACCTTCGAGGCCATGGGTCGGCTCGTGCGCGTGACCGGGGATGTCAACTCGGCCATGACCGCGACCCGCCTGGTCTTTGGCCTGGCCTCCGCCTCGGGCAAGGACTTTAACAGCGTCATCGAGCTTCTCGGCCCGATCCTCAACGGTGATGCGTCGAGGTTGCGCGCCCTCAAGAACGAGTTCGGGGATTTCATCGGTGAGGCCCAGTCCGCACAGCAGGTGATAGACGTACTGTCCAAGAAGTTCCTGGGAGCGGCCGAGTCCCAGGACAGCTACGGCAAGCGGCTGCAGCAGCTCAAGAACCAGCTCAATAATTTCCAAGAGTCGGTCGGAGCCGGGATCATCCCGGTCTTCGAGGTATTCCTCAAGTCTCTCTCGCGCGGCGCTGAGTTCATGGAGCAACTCGGCACGGTGATGGCCAATTTCTCCGCCGAGACACTGGTCAGCTTCCAAGGCCTCGGGCAAGTCGTGCAGGCCCTATTCCGCAGGGATTTCGCTGGTGTCGTCGACATCGTCAAGGAGACGGGTGCTAAGATCGACGCCATCGAGGAAGGTTCTGCCGAGCAAGCGGCTGAAATTCATCGTCGCTACCACAAAGAACGGCAGGACCTGATCGTTCGCACCAGTGATATCCATGTCCGCAAAACCCGCGAGGTGGTCCAAGAGGAACAGAAAGCCGGGGCTGAGCTCCAAAAACTTGTCGCCGAGCGCCTCGAGGCCGAGGGCAAGGCGGCCAACGACCGTGGGGTCATGGAGCGCAGGGGCCTTCAATCCCGGCTCATCCTCATCGATGTGGAGAAGCAGACCCGCATCAGGTCGCTTGAAGAATTAAAAGCCAAGGGACTGCTCACCGAGGCGGAGCTTACCCAGGCCAGGTCCAACGCGACAGCTATCTCCATCGCAAAGAGTACGGAGGCCCGCAACGCCATCGATGCCGACCTCCTGGTTATCAAGGGGACGCAGGAGGCCGTGGCCTCATCCTTGTCCTCGTCTTTCGGCCGGGCGGTCGCCGACATCATCTTGGAAGGTAAGAGCCTCGAGGAGGCCATGAAGGCGGTCTTCGACACGATCCTGCGGACCGCCATAGAAACCTTCGTCCAGATCGCCATCCAGCGGGCCATCATCACCGCCGGCGTGACCGCGGCGACGGGCGGGGCAGGCGGCGGGGCTGGGGCCGGCGCTGGGTTCTTTGGCGGCTTCTTCGGTCTCCAAGAAGGCGGCATCGTCCGCAAGCCTATCTTCGCTCATGTGGGCGAGGCTGGGCCCGAAGCCGTCATACCGTTGGACCGGTTGGGGCCGGGCGCTCTGGGCCAGTCCGCGCCTGTGAGCGTCTCGATTACCCAGAACAACAACCTCACCCTGTCGGGGACCGGCATCAGCGACGACCAGGTCCGGCTCATCACGCGCAAGATTTCCGAGGCGACCAGGTCGGGGGCGGCCGAGGGGGCCGAACTCGTCAAGTCCATCCTGGCCAAGCAGGGGCGGCTGTCCAAGGAGGCGGTGTGAAGACTACCTCCATCCTTTATAAGGCCGCTCAAGCATCCAACCTGATCTTCCCGGTCCGCAAGGTCGAGCTTTTTCGCAGACTCGCCAGTGGTGCGAGCTGGGAGGCGACCCCGATAGACGTCACAGCCGAAGTCGCCGGTCTGGACAGGCTTGCATGGAAGCTCGACACCGACGCCCTCAACGAGTTCAAGGCATCCAACATCCGCATCGAGGTCGATAATTCCAAGCGGCAGTGGGATGACGGCTCCGGGGCCAGGTTCTCCGGCTTCCTGCGGTTCCACTCTAAAATACGCATCTCCCTGGGCTTGAAAGTATCGGGGGTTGAAGAGACGTTCCCTGCATTCATAGGCGTCATCGAGGACGCCAACGAGGACTCGGCCGCCCCTGTCCTCCAGCTCGACATCCGCTCGATGGACCAGCTGTTGGAGAACGCCGACGCCGATAAAGCGGCCGTCTTGGTCACCAACGAGCTCTTGGGCGTCGGAGATGGGGTTCGGTCCGAGTTCGAGCTTTCCCAGACCCCAGCCGGCATCGTCAAAGAGATTCGCGTGGCCGGAGTCCCTGTCAGGCCCGGCATCCGCTGGACCGCCGGTGGGCTCGGTGACCCCGCCAAGAAGGCCAAGATTGTGTTCGACGTCCTACAGCCGGCGTCCGGCGAGGAAGTCCGCGCGGACTACATCGTCTGGAAGCGGGACCAGCAAATCCACCAGGTGGTCAACGATCTCCTTGCCACTGTTCCCCAGGTCGAGAAATTGACCGTGGAAACGGTGAATTTCAGCCCGCCCGCGCAAAGGGAAATCCTCCACACGACCGCCGGGGATTTTGCCCAGTACTCCCTGCACCGGGCGGTCGTGCTGACCGAGACGTCGCCCCCCGAGCAGGACGCTCAACTGAGCATCGACCCGTACGACTCGGAGGCCGAGTGGCAGGCCGCGGCTGCCATCGACAAGATCAACTTCAAGCGTCTGCCGGGCGGCATACACCCCCGCTGGACCGCCCAGTACGAGGGCGACTTGGCACCCAACGTGGAAAGGTTCCAGATAGACAACGAGGCCACGTTCCCCTGGAGCGAGTTCGTCTCCCAGGGAGCCTCCGCGAGCCTGGCCAACAGCATCCGCACCATCGACTACACCGCGACCTCGGGCTTCTACTCGCTCTTCAACCAGAAGAACGACGTGGCGTTCCCATTCTGGTCCTCGCGGTCGGTGGCTTGCCGACTGCGGGTCGAGGTCCTGAGCGGAACCCTCTACATCGCGGTGCCGGTGCCAGGCTCCAACATCGTCGCGGCCATCAGCTTTCAGAACCTGAACAACATCCGCGTCGTCACCAACAACGGCCAAGGCCCCCTGGTCGCCGTTGACGCGACTCAGTTCCATGTCTACCGGCTCGACCTGACCCTGACGAGCGCCAACGCCGGGACTTACCGGCTCTACGTGGACGGCGTGCAGAAGGACTCCGGCACGTTGGGACCCTTGAGCAGCCCGCCCTTCTTCGCGGGCTCGGTTGAGCTGCAAGCCACGGGCTCATCCAAGTTCCACATCGACTTCCTCCGGCTCAACAGCATCACGGACTCGCCGGCGAGCGGCGGGCTGACGCTCAAGGTCGACTACGGGCCGGTCTTCAGCGGCCTGGCGGCCTTCTCGCTCATCACGACGCTCGGGCCTTTCTTCGCGGAGCTTGTAGACGGGATAGCGGCTGGGGCGCAGTTTTTCTGGAGCTGGAGCCAGGACGATTTCACCTACTCGGCCGAGACCCAGGTCTCCAATGGTGGGAACGTAGGGAACTGGACGAATGTCAACTCGCCCCGCTTCATCAAGTTTCGCATAGTCGTCACGGATCAACTCACATCCATCCCTTATGGAATCAAGAGGCTATGGCTTCCGGCCGTGGCGGTCTCGCCTAAGATAGACGGCGGCACAGGCATCGTCTCCTGGGATACATGGAAGGCACAGACAGTCGCCAACAATGGAGCCGTGCAGCGCTTCACGGCCGCAGAGGCCAACTCCCTATCAGGATTCTCGTTCCACCAGGCGCTAGGCCCTGGGGATTCCATCCAGACCGATGAGTTCCAGAACAGCAATGGGTTCGGCATCACGCAGAAGATGGTGTTCATCTCGCTTTTTAACACCGCCGGCCTAAATCCTCCGACGCTTCTGCTCAACCTAATCACGCTTACGACCGCCAATGTCTTGATCACGATGGCCAACATGAACAGCCGGTCGGTCTTGGACGTGCTCAAGGAGCTGGCCCGGATCGCCGACTTTGAGATCGGCGTGGATGGCAACGGGAAGTTCTTTTTCAGGAACAAAGCGCCTGCGGCCGCCTCGGCCCTGACGCTAAACGAGTTGAACGTGGAGCGGGTTCAAACCATAACCCCAGGCTGGGACAGGGTGTTCAACAGCATCAGGGCGACGTTCGGCGATTTCGTCAAGGTGGCGGACTCGGCCAGCGAGGCAGATCCCGCCCCGACTTCTATCAGCCGTTTCGGCGTCAGGCCACTGTCGGTGGGCGGCGGCAACATGATCTTCCAGACCGACGTGGACCTAGCCACGGTCATGGCCAAGCGCTACTTCGGTCGCTACAAGGAGCCCAAGCGCAGGGCCACGCTCACGGCGCGCTTCATGCCCGAGGTCGAACTTGGGGACCGGGTCACCTTCAGCATCCCGAGCCCCAGGCAGATAGGGCAGAGCTTTGACGCGCGGGTGCTGGGTGTTGCCCACGACCTCATGAGCTTCCGCACAGAGTTCGATTTGACCGAGGTATAGCGTGTCACTCAAAGAAATCCTCAACCAGCCTTCGCAGTTTCAGAGCAACGCCGGCTCGACCGGGCTCGACTTGACGGCCATGCCCATCAAGCTGCAGCAGACGCTCACGTTCCCTATCGCCGACGACTTCAACGACGGGGTCAAGGACCCCAAATGGCTCACCTCGCCAATCCCGCCTCCGCCCGGGCCGCCTCACACGTTCGCTTACTCGGGCACGAACAGCATCACCAAGACGCCGATCGTCAGCGACACTTATCGCTATGCCCAATCGTTTCTTCGTTCCGTGCCCTTTAAGCTGAACAACTGCAAGTGGAGAGTCCACCAGATTCAAGGGTTTACACCTCCAGGATTTGTGCAGAGCGAGGTTTGGGGCACGACCGGGCCGGATGGAGAGCCGGACGAGACTCAGGTCCTGGCCGTTTCTAATCCTATCCAGGCATTCAACCTACCGGTGGTGCCACAGGCGGAGTTGGAAAATCCATCGACATATACGCTTACGACCTTCACTTTCCCAACGCCGCCAACGCTCAACGCCAACACGAAGTACGCCATTGTGATTCGCCATATCGGAACCGTCACGCAGCCTTCGAACAGCATCGTGGAGGTTTACAGGGATCAGAATTCGCCATCACCGGCTAACGGCGGGTTCTCGTGGCTTTCTTTCAACGCCGGTTCCACCTGGAGCCGAGGAGACCAGTTCGCGCCGCAATACTCGAACTTCAACTACGAGGTGAACGGCCAGGAGATCAACACCTCGCCGCCGACCCCCAACCCGTTCCCCGTGGAAACGGGTGGGTTCCTCCAATTCGATTATCCCGATGCACAGCAGCGCAACATCGAGACGATCTACAACTCGCCGCGCGGCTCCGTGGAGCTCGAGACCCGCTTCATCTGGACCATCCTGGACAACACGGTTTTTCAGTTCACCCCGCTGGAGTGGGGTCTCCACATGCTTCAAGGAGCCATCGAAGCGCCACCTCTATCCGATTCCAATATCGCCTCCAAACGGCTATGGGAGCTGTTCATCCGTCCTTCCGCCAGCTCGAACAACCTGTCCTTCATCCCCATCGTGGTTGACGCGAGCGGCAACCGCCTGACCCAGCTACCGTCCGCGCCCACCAGTTGGCAGGGGTACTCGAACCAGGGCGGGTGGTTCGTGATCCCGATCAATGCGGCGGCCGGGGTTCCGATCACGGTCAAGGTCCTGCGGCAACCCAACGGCGGGGTGATCTTCACGGTCTACAAGAACGACGATCCGAACCAGGTTATATTCCAGACCACCGCCTCGCCGCCGCTCAGAACGCTGACGGGCGACGTCCACCTGGACGTGGGGCACAGCCTGGAGGCCCCTGGCTCTCGCTTCCGGTTCGACTACTTCAAGCTTTCAGGAGAGATCATCGAGCCCCCGTCAGGCGAGGTCATCCTGCGACGCTCCTACCCGATCAAGACCAAGGTGACGGGTTACCGCATGGACCGCATCCTGCCCGCGCCGGGCTCCAAGATCAACGTCCGCGTCCGCGCGGCCGACACATTGACGGACCTACAGGCCGCCGCCTTCAGCGATCCGGCGACCGGGGTCGCGGTGGGCAATATCGAAACGGGCTCGGTCAACATGCCGCCGGCGCTTTTCTTCGACGTCAAGCTCGAGTTCGTCAAGGCAAGCCCTGGGCCGACGCTCAACGCCTTCGACTTCACCGTCGCCCAGCAGCTCATGGAAGACGACCTGCCTGTGATCCTCTCGGTGGACGAAGCGGGGCCTGGACTGGTCTCAGCGATATCGAGCGAGGAAGGCGGCGGCGTCACCGAAACCGCCAACACCAGGAAGCTGGTCGATGGCGATGCGGACGCCCAATGGGTTTCCCTGAACGCGTCGGATGCGTCCTCGGTGACCTTGCAGTTGACCTTCCTCCAGGCGAGCGGCGGCAACGAGGGGCGCAACGTCAACGCGCTGATCCTGCGCAACACCAACATTAAGGCGCTGCGCGTTCACATCGGCGTGACCACGCTGTTCGATGGCGAGATTGGAGAGGACGACGTGATCATCCCGTTCCCTCTTCAATTCACGCCGATCATCCAGATCGACGCCAAGACAACCAAGACCCCGAATCAGAATAAGAAGATCGGAGAGGTCTACGCGGGGCAAGTCCTGCTGATCCTGCCCTGCTTCGACGCCTACGACCCCAAGCGACGACTCTTCGAGTCGGGCGACCTTCGAACCTTGGGAGGCAAGCTCGTGGCCTTCCGGGGCAAGGACAAGTACGCCAGCCGCTGGACCGTGCGCCTCGTTGACCGCTCAACCAAGGACGAACTTGAACGCATCTTCCGCCAGAATCCGTTCGTCACCTTCTGGCCCGAGCCGGGCTTCCGGCCGCGCGATCTTTTCGACGTTGGCTGGAAGCTCGAGGAGCTTCCCTTCACATACACCGACGTCGTTAAAACCGCCGGACACACCCTGGAAAGCGACATGGAGGAAATATGAGCGAGCCCAAGCTGGACATCACCATAGACGTTTCCCGATCACGGCCTTGGAAGGGCATCGTCTGGCACCATTCCGCGACGCCGGACGGTATGACCAAGGACTGGGACGCGATCAGGAAGTTTCACACCTCCTACCGGGTGGACTTCCAGATCGTCACCGAGGCCGAGTACCGCCGCAGGCTGGCGGCAGGAGCAGGGAAGTCGTTCCAGACACCGTGGAAGGACATCGGCTACCACGGCGGGACCGAGTTCGTGAACGGCCAAGTCGTGTTCTCCTGGGGCCGGGCGCTGAGCGAGATCGGAGCCCACGCCGGGGTCAAAGGGGCATCGAACCTCTACAACACGGATTATCTCGGTCTGTGCGCTATCGGAGATTTCGACAAGGCCCCGCCCAAGCCCGAGCATTGGGAGTTCAACCTCAGGTTCACGCGGGCGTTCATGGATGCCTTCCGCATCCCAGCCGGCCACGTGATCGGCCATCGCGAGGTGTTTGACCGCTTGGGCGTCCCGCGTCAAAAGAGCTGTCCCGGCCAGAGCTGGGACATGGCCCTTTTCAGGAGCGAACTCTAATGGACAGGATCAAGCGGCTGACACTGGCGCTGGCCCGCAAGACCGCCAAGAGCGATCTCGCCCAAAACCTGATCCGGGACCTCAAGTCCATGAGGGCTCTTTGGAACTGGATTTACATGGCGCTCTACGTTTGGGTCTGCGTCTGGACTGTGCTCTACCACCCCGATGTGATTCCGACCGTGATCACAGTGACGGGCGGCGTGGTGTCGGTCATTTTCAGCGGCTACGTCCTGAGCCGGGCCTACGAGAAGGTCAAGAACGGCGGCAATGGCAACGGCCACCCGCCGAATGGGGAAGAAAATGGCGCTGGTGATTAAGATGATCGGCGTGCTCAAGACGGCCGCGCTGTTCGCGGTCAGGCGGCCCAAGGAGGCGGCCATTATCTTGCTGGCGGCGCTCCTGGCCCTCATGTTCTGGCGCTTCAACCGCGAGCGCGGTCGGGCACAAGAGTTGGCGGCCAAGATCGAAGGCCTGCCGCCAGACGCGAAGCAGGTGGTCACGATCTACCGCGACCGGGTCGTTACCAAGGTGCGTGACGGGCCAACGAAGATCGAATACCGCGACCGATACCTGCCGCCCGAGGGTCACGTCGAGGTCGTGACCAAGGTGGACCAGCCCGATCAGCCGCCCGAGGTCTTGATCCAGGACCGCGGCTTCACGCGAAGATTGGGCGGCGGCGTGGTCTACGCTGGGGAGTTCCTGCCCATGGTCGACATCAAGTGGGCCTACTGGCGACGCTACAGCGCGACGGTCGGAATCACGCCGAGGTTTGGCGGACTCGGGGTCTCGCGGCATGTCGATGATTTCATGCCCTTTCAGAACCTAGAAATATTCGGCATCGTGGGCTTGGATTGGCAGAGCGAGAGGCGATTGGGACTTGGGATTCGCACCAATTTTTGAGCGACACGTTGTGCAACATTCGGGAATTGATACAATGGACTAATTCAGATTTAATCATGCATAAGCTTGAACAACTCTTCCAGCTTTCGGCAGCGGACATCTTTGATGTGATCCTCAAAAATAACCGCACGATGATGAACCTCAAAGGCGCGATAGCCCAAGAGCATCTTGAACGGCATCTCTTGAGGCTCAAGCGGGAAGGAGTGATTGAAGATATCGGCAGGATAGATAAGGACGGCAAGCCAGATTTCGAGATCAGCTTCAGCGGAACACGACTATTCCTTGAATGCAAGAACGTCCAAAAGGAACCGAAGGGGAAAAATAAGAACATCACCATCGATTTCTGGAAGACCCGGTATCAAAAGACGAGCGGCCCCATAAGCCGGTTTTATCATGAGGACGAGTTCCAGCTTCTTGCGGCCTGCCTATTCAATCGGACCGGTAAATGGGATTTTCGATTTATCCAGACATCCAGGCTACCACGTCACCCCGAGGATAAGAAGCGCTACCATAACCGAGTCTCCCTCGAAAGCAGCACCCCCTACGGCAAGTATTGGAGTGACAGCCTGCTTGAAGTGCTGAAGGCGGCTGCCACTTAGGTCAGTCGACTAGTTTCAACTGCGGCTGCTGGAATCTGAACCGAGACGCTAGTAGGTAGTCCTCGCGCAGTTCAATCGCAATCCACCTGCGGCTAAATTTTTCGGCAGCTGCTCCCGTTACGTTGGAGCCGGCGAATGGGTCGAGGACGATGTCTCCCTCGTCGGTCAGCATCTTAATGAAGAACTCAGGGAGACCCGCGGGGAATCGGGCTGGGTGCGGCTTGAGCCCAGCATCACGGCAAGCTTTCAAGTAGCTACCATTTGAGTCATTGTTCCCCATCTCAATGAGGTTGTCGACTTCGCATCCATTTCCGTTCGGAACCGGGAACTTGAACACGTTGGATGGGATCGAACCGCCATGGTCCTTCCCGAACTTATGCGTGATATTGTGGCCGGAAGGACGTTCTTTCGCCCGATATCCCCGCTTCAATAGCCGAAGCATGTCGGGGCTATAGGGCTGGAGGACCCGTCTGTTATCCGCCTTCGGTGACTCGGTCTTCGAGAGCCAAAAGACATGGTTGACCGCATCCTTGACCCGCACACGACGGACCGTTACCCACTCGGCGGGCGCAGGTAAAGTCGCCGGCCGATACCAAAAGAAGTCCTGGGCGAGAAAGAACCCGACCCTCCGACACAGCGCCACCAGCAATTCGTACTGGTACAGAGACTTCGTCGGCCTGCCCCTATCCCAAGCGCCTCCGACATCCAGAACGAAGCTGCCGTCGTCACGGAGAACGCGCTGAATTTCCTTGGCATATCCCAATAGCCACTCGATGTAGGCCTCAGGGCGAACATTGCCGTATTCTTTCTCGAAAACCAGGGGGAACGGCGGCGAAGTCATCACGAGGCTGACAGTATTGGGCTTCAACGAGCGCAGGACTTCCATTGAATCGGCCAAGTACGCACCACCATAGGTGGTTGTGTAGAAAGGCTTTCGATCTCGCACTTCGATGATATTTTTAGTTCGCATTGCCTTGCCCCTGTATTTTAGCGAATGAAACGACTTCTACCCGATTCAGCACCCAATCCCGCCCAAACTTTCTGGCATGCAGCCTGTTTTGTCGGATCAGCCAGCGTGTATGCTGAATAGTGTAGCCGAGGACATCGGAAGCCTCCGCCGTGGTCAAATAGTCATTCGGTGGATTGCTGGTCGCCCTTGTTGCCATATTCCCTAGAGAAGATGTTAGCATTTTGCTCGGTCCTATTACATCACGCGGACACTTGGCGTTTGTTAGGGGTTACCAATTTTTGTACCCTTTCCTAATGGCGTCCCCCAATCTTAAAAATTATCTAACTGTGAGCCAAGCTGCCAAGTTTCTCGGCGTGAGCCCCAACACGCTCAGAAACTGGGACAAGGCAGGCAAACTTAAGGCGTACAGGCAGCCCATCAGTGGCTACAGGCTATACCAGAAATCAGAACTGGCTCGATCCTTGAAACGGTTGGCGAAAGGCAAGAGACTGCCAGTAGGATATCTGTCGGCGCGGAGACTACGTGCCAAAATTTGAGCACTTCACGCATAATGCTTTCCGGCTCCTGGGACTCCCAGGCCATGCCTCTCTAGACACCATCCAGAAGACGGAAGGGACACTGCGCCGTGCCCTGAAGCTGAAGGCCGTCAGATCCACCACCTGGGACATGTCCTGGATCGGGCCTCTCGAAAGAACTGAGACGGATGTCCGGGAAGCCCTTGGGCGTCTAACGAGCAATCCATCAAACCGGCTTAAAGAGCGGCTTTTTTGGTTCAACGGAGATACCCCATTAGATTCCATTTCCAAGATCTCCTTGGATTCCGTAATCAAAGGGATACCCCACTCAGGGACAACTACGAAATCCCACGATCTTGCCCTGCTACAACTTCTAGCGGCATTGCTCCAGGACCCAGACTTCACGGATTCCAATCGGTGGGCTAAGACTTTCCGAGCCTGGAAAGATCTCGTCGCTGATGAGAACTACTGGGCTTCGGTTCTTGAGTCCGAGATAGAAGGTGGGTTTGAGCCGGCCGCAACCGCGGATGAGGTTGATCGTGTCCGCAGTGAAGCTCTCCGAATTCTTGCAGACATTGTCGCGGGCATGGCTCGTGATGCAATTGCGCAAGGACAGGATGACCGATTCCAACGCGCGGTGAAGGCACTCCGCGATTCCGAGTTGCCCACAGACCTTGTCACCAAAGTTGAAAATGAGACCTTCGGTTCAAGGGAAGACAGCTTTTCTGACAAATGTACCACCCTTCGTCGGGAATGCGGCGACAAGATGCAACGAGATGAGGCGGGGGTGGACGCCAACAGAGTGGCGTGTGCCGAGGCCTTGGCTAAGTTTAATTCAGAACTCGAACCAGAACTTTTCAAGCTAACCGGATTGGCCGGAGCAGATAGCGACATCAGCCGTCGGTCGCGGGAGGCGGCCGCCTCTCTCTTGGTTAGCATTGCCATTGATTACACCTGGGCCAACGAATTCATCACGAGCGAGAAACTCCTCAATCGTGCGAAGGAATTAGCCCCCACGGATTCAATAATAAACGAGAAGATCGTAGAACAATTATCTGACGTTGCTGAGGCAGCGCAACGCCAACGGCATCCAAAGGGCTCGAAGCCCCTGGGGGATACGCCTCAGGACAAATTCGAAGCTCTATGCACTCAAATCCGCGTGCAGTGTCGAGACAGCATTCGTCGCGACGATAACGGGATCTCCGCGAACCGAAAGGTTTGTGAGGCAGCTCTAGAGCGATACGACACAGACATTAAGCCTGAACTCGATAAGCTACTGAAAACGCTGGGGGCCGATTCCCCAGCGGGCCGCGGAGCACGAGAAACTGCAGCGATGTTTCTGCACAGCATTGGAATTGATCTTACCTGGGCCAACGAATTCAAGATCGCGGAGGCAACCCTGGGAGAAGGGCTCGCCCTTGTACCGGCGAAGTCAGCAGCAGCTCGACGAATAGCAGACTCGCTTGAAAAATTCCCTCGTTCAAAGTCTGCAAAAGCGCCTCGTCAGGCACCGAAACCTTCGAAGCCCGAAGCTGTCAAAGGTAAGCCCGGAGTTCGGGAGCGTGCCTGGGAGCGACTAGAACCGATAAAAGCGGCACCGACGCTACAGACCATCAATGGTGTCGGGTTCACAATGTATGGGCAGACAGATCCCGAACCGATCGACCCCCAAACAGGATACGTCGGGAACTCGTACCTAATGACCTATTATTTTGTCTTTCTCGCCATCCCAGTCTTTCCCATCTGTCGGTATCGGGTCATATACACTGGGGAGAAGCGTTATCTGTTTCTTTTTAAGGCCCCGCTCCGAACTTTCGACAAGGTGCATCTCGGCATCTCGATTGCACTCTGTCTCGGATTCTTCCTGATGATGAATCAAAGCTCAAGTAGCTCAAATTACTCTACCCCGAGCTATTCATCCTCACAAACGGACAAGGCTTCAGTGCGCGCGGAGATCGAGACAAACAAACCACGAATTGAAGAGCTTGAGAGACAGCTCAAGGCCAATAAATCCGAAATTGAGAGTCTTGAGGAAGAAATTGCTCCCTTCAAGTCAGAGATCAAGATGTATGAGGCTGAGATTGAGCAGGGCAATTCGGTCGATCGAGACGCCTATCAGCTAGCGCTCGATGAACACAATAATCGAGCGCGTCAACAAAGGGCGCTGGTCTTGAAAGGTAAAAAACTATTCGCAGAGTACGACAAGCTGATCGATGACACTAACGCCTTGATCCGTAAATACAAAAAATAAGATGCCACCACCAAACATGATCGAGCTTCCGTTGAATGCCCTAATCGAGCTCGCAATTGAATCTTGGAGACTGAACCGATGGTTGGCAGCCTCGGAGACCGATCGAACTAGGGCCATCCCGCGGCAGACTGCCAGGCGCTTGGACACTTTTCTTACCGAGCGTGAGATTTCCATTTCAGATATCACCGGAAGGGATTACGAGGCTGGGCTGCCAGTCGAGATAGCAGACACGCTTGATGACCCCAATCTTCCCGAAGGAACGTCTGTTGTCGATGAGGTCCTTTCTCCCATTGTTTTGTGGCGCAACAACGTGGTGCGGCATGCCAAAGTTATCATCCGTCGGGGAGCGGGAACAGCCGAAAGAACGGACAGAGAGGGCTCTAAGCCATGACTCAATTCATCGAAGTCGGGATCGACCTCGGCACCACGAATTCCTGCATCGCGAAATGCGAGGGGGCGCATATCCGGATTTTCACCAATAACGAACAGATGAACGTCACGCCTTCGGCTGTACGCCTGCTCAAGTCAGGCCGTATCATTGTTGGCCAGCGCGCCTATACAGCTATATCCGTCGATCCTGACAATATCGCTATTGAGTTCAAACGCTGGATGGGACAGAAAAGCACAGCAAGTTTCCCCGTAGCTGCTCGTACCATGTCGGCTGAAGAACTTTCTGCCGAGGTATTAAAATCTCTCTGTGAAAATGCTCAGAGACAGTCTGGTTCAGAGATTAGAGCCGCGGCTGTAACGGTCCCTGCGGCATTCGGTGCCCTACAGTGCGAAGCGACTGCGCGGGCAGCCCGTTTAGCGGGCCTCGAGGAGAGCCCGCTCTTGCAGGAGCCGATCGCCGCTGCGATCGCGTATGGAGCCACTCCAGGATACAAAGACCAGCGCTGGTTGGTTTTTGATTTGGGCGGCGGCACTCTTGATGTAGCCATCGTCTCTACGCGAAACGGAAGACTCACTGTCCTAGAGCATCGTGGGAATAATCTACTGGGTGGCAAGGACATTGATCGAAAAATTGCAGAAGAGTTCCTACTGCCTGCACTCGCAAAGGATTTTCTGCTTCCCGATCCGACCAAGCAGCCGGACGATTATAAGCGACTTCTTCGACGCCTTGCAGCGAAGGCCGAAGAAGCAAAGATCGAGCTCAGCACAGGAACGAAGGTTATCATCAACCTCGTCGACCTTGGCGAAGATACGGCTGGCACCCCCCTAGAGGGCGAAGTTCAGTTGTCTCGTACCCAGCTTGAGCGAACCATGCAGTCGCTGGTCGACGAGTGCCTTAGACTCACAAAGGATGCAATAAACGGAGCGCGACTCGCCGCCGCTGACTTGGATCGGATTCTGCTTGTAGGAGGACCGACCCAAAGTCCTCTGATTCGGAAGGCACTCGTCGAGCAGATCAGCAAGCATGTGGATTACTCACTAGACCCTATGACCGTCGTAGCCCGCGGAGCAGCCCTCTTTGCGGCATCAATAGAACGAGTAGCCACAACAAAAGCGCCAGCACCCCCAGGGAAGCTCCAAGTCCAACTGGCATTTGAATCAGTTAGCTCTTCGCTACAGTGCCCCGTTTCCGGCAGGGTCGAACATGGTGACGCTGCGCGCGCACATGAAATTAAGATCGACTCTGAAGACGGATTCTGGACTAGCGGATGGATGGCCCTTAACGACGAGCTTTTCGATGTCACCGCCGCGCTGCAAGAAGGCAAGCTAACACGCTACTGGATCTATGCTCGAGACAAAACCGGCCAGTTGCTAGATATTGAGCCTGGTGAATTCAGCATCCGTCATGGGCTAGTCGTCTCAGCGCCGCCACTGCCGCATACCATCTCTGTTGAGATAACAGGTGCCAATGGCAAGCCCATTCTTGAGCCAGTCTTCACAAGAAGCACTCCACTGCCCAGCAAACAGGTCAAAAAATATCGCGCAAGCCACACGTTGGCACCCAATGAACCTGGTGGCGCTCTAATAATCAAGCTATGGGAAGGCGAAGAATTTTCCGATCCCGAGGCAAACGTTTGGGTTGGGAAGATGCTGATCACGTCAGAAGATATCAAGAGAACCATACCGGAAGGTTCCGAGATTGAACTCCTAATTTCTATAGACGCCTCGCGGCATATCACAGTAGACGCATTTGTTCCGCACCTCAACCATCACTTCACAGATCACGTCTATGTACCTCAACGAGACGAGCAGGACTATACTCATCTCGCCCGAACAGTTGGCTCCGAGTTGGACACTCACAATGAGCGACTCGGGGAACTGGAAAAACGAATTTCCCCTGACGGCGACGGCAGCGGCCACGAAGAAATCCAGGAGCTTCGCAAGGAGATTGAGACGTTATCGCAGGAACAGCCCCCAGCAGGGACCTCGGGCGATGCTGGTGATCCAGACAAGGACAAGCGCATCGTTGAACAATCACGCCGAATCCGCATAAAAATCTCTCAGCTCGAAAAAAATGCTGGCGTCGAACACGAAAAGACCGCTTTTGCTACCGAGATTGAGAACGCGGTAGCCAACGCAACCCGCGTCGTCGGACGTTATGGCTCTGGCCTCGAGAAGAAGGAACTAGAAATTCTAAAAAGAGATTTAGAGCGCGCGGTTCAGAAAGACGATGAACGCGGACTGCAAAAAATCAATGCTGCGGTGGATGCTCTTCGATGGCGTGTACTCTTTAAACAAGACTGGTTTTGGAAAGAAGTATTCGAGTCTATGCAGCAACCCGACTGCAGCTACCTCAACGATACCGAAGCAAAGCGCTGGATTGATAAGGGGAATGCTGCAGTGAAACAAGGAGACGGCGAAGGGTTACGTGAGAGCGTTCGGCAGCTCTGGAAACTGCAAACTCCAACTCAGGCGCAAGCCGAACAGGAGAAAGCCCTGCGCTCGGGCTTGAGCAAGTTCTAATGATGAATCCTATCGCGCGCAGACCTAGCCTTCCAGCAGGAACAGCCATTCCTGATTTTCCGGCAGTGATCAAAGCTCTGCACATCGACAGTTTGTTTGAAGTCTATCTTCTTGAGCAAACCGAACAAGTCACCATTGCACTCGTCGTTCTGCCAGGTACAGGCGACAAACAATCTACCCATAGCCAACAACTTGCTGACTGGTGGGAGAAGCTTGGGCCAACGATTGAAATCAAGCGCCCATTCAGCCTCAGTTCATCAGGGGCTAAACGCTTCGAGGCCGTCGTTAAGATCGCCGGCGAATGGATGGGTATAAGAAATGGCGAAGAGATCGAGGAGCAGGTCCTCTTTTCCCTTCTTGGTACTCTAGTCAACGTTTCCGTGCTTGCCGCTGATTCCGAATTAGTGCCGAATCTGGTGCCATCGCTTCTCTGGAAATCCTTCCAAGGGGGAGAGACCAGAATCATCCCGCTCATCGCGTCCAACAATGCTAACGCACCGGATGATGGCAGTATCCGACAACTTGCCATCGTCTTCTATTGGATCGCGACAGGCATCGACCTATCAGAAACCCCGGCCCGCGATCTCAAGCCGCTAAATCGCTGGTGCAAGACGGCAGGAGCACGACTGTCGTCGCTAATCGGACGATGCTTGGCTCCGACGAGTTCTGATGGAATAACTTCCATCGATGACTTACGGCAACAACTTACCACTGATGGGGAAGCGACTCCCAAAGGGGTTCCGGCCTCAAAGAAGAAAAAACAGTCTGGCAAGGCAACGACAAAAGGTCTTGCGAAAGTTGCTGGAATGCAAACACTTAAAGCCCTCCTAGAACGAGACATTCTAAAACCTCTGCGCGATCCAGAGCCTTTCAAGCGCTATGGATTGACGATTCCTAATGGGATTCTTCTGTACGGCCCCCCTGGCTGCGGGAAGACCTACATCGCCCGCCAACTCGCGGAGGAACTCGGCTACTACTTTGTGGAAATCATCCCCTCGCAGGTAGCAGGTATCCACATTCACGAAAGCGTTCTGCGTATCCACGACCTGTTCGAGACCGCTATTGAGCGAGCACCGTCCATCGTCTTTATCGATGAATTTGAGGCCCTAGTGCCCTCCCGTGCGGACCTAGGTGGCCACCAGCAATATAAGTCTGAGGAAGTAAACGAGTTTCTAGCTCAGCTGAATTCCTGCTCGGAAAAAAAAGTCTTCATAATCGCTGCGTCTAACGAGCCCAACAAGATAGACCCGGCAATTCGACGCACAGGACGCCTGGATAAACTGGTCTATGTCGGTCCTCCTGATGCCGAAGCGCGAACCGAGATGCTCCGCCTCCACCTTAAGGACCGACCATTCGAAAAGGAATTGGCCCCAGCTTCCGTAGCGCTCGTGCTTGAAGGGTATTCTGCCAGTGATATTAAATTCTTAGTTGACGAAGCGGCTCGGTTAGCACTTGGACGAGGAGTACCTATTTCATCCGAGATACTAATGGAGGCCAGCCGCGGCGTCCCACCTTCGGTAAGCAAGAAGGACGAACAACGGTATCGGTCCTTCGAGGAACGAGGCAAATAGTCAGATCATGAACCTACGCCAATTTAAAAGCTATCGAATTACGTCATGCCTGTTTTTAGCCGTCACTTTAGCGGGGCTATCAGGTTGCTCGTCCAACTATCTTCCATCGAGCCTGCAAAATGCCCTATTCAAAGCTGGAATTCGAGATTGTCCTCCTGGAGGAGTTCTAGTTGGAGAATCGGGCCAGAACCCGCTAGCCCAGTGGTGCTCGATACGAACCAAGGACGACCGCAGCGATACGAAGATATTTAAGGGCGAAGTTAAGGCTGATTGCACGAAGAAATACGTCCTAGATGCATCGGAACACTGGGTTGCCGACGGCATTTCGCATGACTGCGACGAGAATACTGGCCACATCATTGCGAGCGGGACATACGACCACGGAAAAAGAGTTGGCTCTTGGGAATTTTTTCATTCCGATGGGAAGAAAGAGAGCAAAGGGTCATTTAGGGCTGGGAATCAGGCTGGAGAATGGTCCACCTGGGATCAGGATGGCCGGCTAATTGCACACGAATTTTTTACGCCAGAGCGAAAGTACCCGATCCCGAATCAAAGCAGCTATTTCACATCCAAAGGTGAGCGACGACCCCAGAAGGATTTCTTTCTTGAGAAGTGCAAGCTCGAAGGGGATCGTTGCGTGGAACTTTACGACCTCCTAATCGACACCAAGCAGGATATGAAATCGGTCCGGGGCACTTTTTACGAACTATGCCAAACGAAAATCAAAGATAAGCCGAATACGGGAGCCTGCTATTTCAAGGGAAAGACCTTTTTTGCCCTGAAACAATATGCGGAAGCCGCGGTCGTCTTTGCCGAGTTCTGCAACGAGCGCAGCCTCAGGATGTGCTCCGATTATGGAAGCGCCCTGTTCCATTCAGGCAAACGAGCAGAAGGCTTAGCGTTACTCGAAAAGTATATTCGAGCCAAGAAACTCGAGGAATCCTGCGCCGCCGGAAAAGGTGGCGATTGCTACAACGTGGCCTGCTTCTATTCGTTGAAGGCGGCAAATGGCGATAGCAGTGCGGGACAACAGGCGGAAAGCTTTCTAAAACTCGCAGTAAAGAAGAAACACGAGTTTGACTGGGATTGGGCGCAAACCGATCCTGATATGGAATTTCTCCGGAACAATCATGTCCTTCAGAAGGTGAGGGATTTAGAAGCGCTCCGCAAAATTCAGGTTATCGAGACAGTAGAACCACATATCACTAAAACAAAATGAATAAAAATCAATTCATCGCTTACTCGTTATTCACAGCCGTCCTTTCGGCAGCTTGTGCCGCGAAAGGGACGGACAATGGGGCGTGGTTCATAGGAAGCTTGGCCGCGCTTTTCTTATGGGTATTTATTTTTCTATCGGATCGCTATGCCGGACAACGATCCTCAATTCTAAAAATAGTTCTTGGCCTGCCTCTCAGCATCGCGCTTATCGCGTTTTGCATCTATCGGCTCGTTCAGCTAAAACAGGATGGAGAAGATTCTTTTGCTGTAGACCTATCTTCGCATGCCTCCTCGAAGGTAACCGGCAACGGCGGGCTGAACTCTGGAAGTTTCTCTGGAACTCTCTACAACGGGAGCAAGTGGGATGTCCGCAATGTGCGATTTGTTGTAACAGTCGGGAAGGATTCGCGTAAGTTTGATCAGAAAATCAACATCGCTCCACGAAGCACTGCATCGTTTTATTTTCAAACTGGCCAAAATCAATCTGACAAGGTCGAGTGGAATATGGAAACAATTAAAGGCATTCCGCCGAAGCCTGGACCTGAAGAGTATGAGAAAATCGCTGATGGAGATAAAAACGAGTTGAAGGAAATTGAGAGCCTCCTTCCGCTAACCTTCGAGCAGCGCGTCAAAAAGATGCCGCCTGATACAGCGAAGCAGAAGTACTGGTTCTGGTTCGTGGCTTCGACTACGGACATAAAATCCGACATCTTTCTCCATAACTCAATTACGAACTGGCGCGAAGATCACGAGGAGTATGATAGCGCGCTGTCCGAGAACGAAAAGGCGATTTTATTAGTCGATAAGGATTCCAAAGGGCTCTCTGGCTATGGAGTTGAAGCGCAACTATTACATCAAAGAGTTCTTCGAGAACTTGGCCGTTATGATGAAGCGGTGGAAGAAGGCTCAAAACTTTTACAGCAGGGCCGCGTTTTGCGCGATGCCAGGATTCCGGCGAGCTACGCAGTCAGTCTTGAGCATGTGGGGCGGTATTGGAAAGCTATCGGTGCCTGGAAATTAGCTCGCGAACTATGCGCAAGCGGCCCCGACAAAAAAGAAGGAATCCTGACTTATCATATTGTTTCGCCGCAGGATCGAATTCTCCTGAAATTCGACCAATATCGGTTTACGGATATGTTCATCAAGCAGCATATTCGCCAACTGCGCTCAGCGATATTGAAAAGCCTCTGGCCAGGAGCTCTTCTGCTTTTACTAGGCATCGTAGCGGCCTGGTACTTTCGCGGCAGACGCGGGAAGACTGCCGCAACATGAAAAGGCTCTGGATTCCTCAGGTCATCATTTCGTTATTACTAGTCTTGGCGCTCGGACGCCATCCATACGGATATTACGTGCTCCTCCGCTGGGCATGCTGTTTGACGTTTGCTTATCTAGCCTTCAGAGCAAAGGATGCCGGCAATGAGCGATGGGTATGGATTCTGGGAATTACCGCGGCCTTATATAACCCAATCATCCGAATCCATTTGACCAGAGAAATCTGGTCGGTGATAAACGTTGCTACCGTCGGAATTGCGCTGGCATCCATTTTTGCGTTAAATCCAAACCGATTAAGGGCCCCAGAGAAATGAGATTCTGGAAGATTTACTGTATGGAGAACCACTGGCCCAGCTTGTGGCGGCGGTATTTTCAGCACCAGGTTGCGGCGGTTGGATTCCCTCCTCAGTGGGGATATAGAATGGAGGGCAAGTCCAAGCGCGCCGGTTGGAGCCGTGTTCGGAATGCCCTTAAGGCGATAGAGGTTGGCGATAAAATTGTAGTTCAGCTCAACAAGAGTCGCGTCGGTCGCATCGGGGATGTTATTCGCAAGGAGGTCGGAGATAAAGAGTGGCAACCTCTCGTGCCGGTCAGCAGGCAAGAGCCCGTTGGCGAAATGGGCCGATCTATCATCGTGCGGTGGGATCTGGTGAATGGGCCGGTCGACCAGGACCTTGTTGTAGAGCTGCCCGCATCAGCGCGACTCACTCCAGGCCTCGTTAGGCCCACGATCTGCGCATTGCCTAAGCACATGTTCAAGAAGATCTCCGCCGCGGTTAGTGACCGGCGGAATTGGGTCAGTATCTCCACACATGCTTTTAGCCTGGAGAAGTCGATCTCGGACTACCTCGGAACTTACCCTCATCGCCTTGAGGATGGGCTACAGCCGTACCCCTCGCTCAAGGTGCGCGAGAACGTCTTTCCCGATGGAACTCGAAGTGACGTCTTGCTGATCGATAGGAACGACAATCCCGTAATCGTTGAGTGCAAGCAGAACACGCCCACGATTGCGGACCTCAAGCAACTACGAGGATATTTGCGGAAGGCTGGCCGCGTAATCGGCAAGAAGGTCCGTGGCATACTCGTCCACGGCGGTCCAGCAAAGCTACCAACTGACGTCAGGCGAGCCAGTAAGCACCTGCCTCGTGTTGAAATCATCCGCTACGCCGTGGCGGTCGATTTCGCTCAGACGTCTTAAGTGCCTAATGTCCGCCGCAGACCTTGCAGGGAATCCCTCCCCTATTGATTGCCTCAGACAATGGAATAGAGATGCAGTTCTTCGTACATTTAATGGCCCATTGGCAAGTTGGCGAATGATACTTCAGGGACTTGGTATTGAACATGACAGACTGTTCCTGCTGCTGACTTGGAACAGGTGATGGGGAAGATCGGCTAGCCTGTGGCTTGGTCTTAGCCCCTGCATCATTCCCCTTCAAGGCTGCCAGCATCTCCGCCTTGTTGGCAAAAACCTGCCCGACAAGAAGGCCCGAATGGCAATGATAATCCCCGATCTTCCGGTTGTTATGGCAGCCATAGGAATCAGTTTTTCCTTTGTGCGCCACGCAGACTGAAACGCCCAGAACTAGCATCCAAAAACAAATCCCCGTCGTTTTTATTAATCGCATCGTCTCCTCCTGATATACCCTACCAGAAATACAGGTTGGGTGCTTTCTTGGTTTCCAGTTCTTCCTCCAATCCATCATTTAGTTCATTGAGAAAATCGAGCCCTGTCTTTTCCTCGATATCTCTGATTGTTGTTATGAATTTGGGCAAGTCTTTTGTCGGCAGCTTTTGGTTGGGCAAGAGAAAGGCAATGACATGCAGTGTTCCCTCAGCATCCTTGGATAAAACAATCTTAAAGAAATGTGTCGGGACAGCGACATGGTGTGGGCCGAGCAACTTAAAAGACATTACTCTGTCGGTATCTTCAAAAGCAGGGCCTGCTACGACCCAAACCTCTCCGCGCTCCTTGGCCCAATCACGGACCATCTCTTCAATATCCTTCCAGATGCCCTGGTTGAATCCTTCTCCGACCTGCGGGGTCATATTGGACAGAAAAAAACTTTCCGATACGGCGGTGGTGCTGTACCGCATGTCAGCAGCAGGTGCGATGTGGCCACGGTCATAGCCGCTCCCACGATAATCAACAAGTTCTGCTCGTTGATAGGTCTTAAGTGAAAGGTCCGGCCTAAAATCATTAGATCGCGGAATATTCCCCTGCACATGTTCTTTAGTCAGATGGTATGCGGTCCAATTGGGAATCTTCAGCCAGTTGTTGTGGCTGACGACGTAGCCCTGCCGAAAGAGAAGTTCGCCCGTGGAGGGAAGGCCGAACGGCAGATGCTCATGAACGTTTGCCGTCTGCACATCCGTCAGCGTGTACGGGAAAGCCCAGGAAGCGCTGGGCAGAGACCCCAGGGAAATGAAGATCGCGAATCGAAATATCATCTGCATAACCTTGTTGCCAATCCGAGGATGATACTTACCGGACTTGGCCCAGAAACCTCGTGAAGCCGCCATGATGCATTATAGCGTTCTATGAAACGGCAGGCCAGAAACGACACCCTATTAGAATCGCGGGTGCGCCTTCCGACAGGTCTCCCGCATCAGGTTGGCCGAGACATGGGTGTAAATTTGGGTGGTCGTGATACTCGCGTGCCCCAGCATCTCCTGGACTATGCGGATATCGGCCCCGCCCTCCAGCATATGGGTCGCACAGCTATGTCGGATCTGGTGCGGCGTCAGCCGTCCCGATATCCCTGCTCGGCGCGCCGCGGTCGCAAGCCGCCAGCCGAAGCCGCTTCGCGTGAGCCCCCGGCCCCAGGTGTTGAGGAATACGACGTCCGGAGCGGCCGGGAAGCGGGCCGCGCGGGCGGCGAGGTAGCGACGTAGGGCGATCACCGCGCGGGCCCCAAAAGGGACGATGCGTTCCTTGGAGCCTTTGCCCATAGGACGCGCCAAGCCCGCTCCCAGGTCCACCTGTCCCAACCGGAGGCCCACGAGCTCCGAGACCCGCATCCCCGTGGCATACATGGCTTCGAGCATGGCGTGGTCGCGCAGGACCGAGAACGTGGCCCCCACGGGTGGGCGAAGCAGCCGGTCCATACCCTCCGCGTCCAACGGTTTCGGGATTCGCTGTTTGAACCGGGGAAGGCGCATACCGGCGGTCGGGTCGGCCGAGGCGCAACCAGTTTGAGCCAGGTGACGATGGAACTGCCTCACGGCCATCGCAGCTATGAACAGCGACGCCGACCTGAGGCCGTCGCCTTTGCGCCGTTCGAGGTAGGCTATCACGTCATCCCGTGTTGCCGTGGCCGGCTCCTGGCCTCTGGCCCGCAGGAAGGCGACGTAGGCCCCCAGCTGATACCCGTAGGACAGGCAGGTGTTGGGGGCGAGCCCCCGCTCCACCCGCAGGTGCTGCAAGAATCCGTCCAGCATGGCATCCTGGGTCATGGCGTCGCCTCCCCGGCCCACCGGAGGGCCTCACGGTCTACGGTCTTG
The DNA here is from genome assembly GCA_003452935.1 of Elusimicrobiota bacterium. Taxonomy (GTDB): domain Bacteria; phylum Elusimicrobiota; class Elusimicrobia; order UBA1565; family UBA9628; genus UBA9628. The sequence goes on along the minus strand of DMMY01000004.1, from coordinate 4,272 downwards.
GCCCCGCGCCGCCGGGCCTGTCGGATCTTATAGGCCACATAGCTCTTGGCCCGCCGCAGTGACTTCCGTGGCACGGGGATGCCGGACTCCCGCATACGGTCAAAGGCCCATCGCTCGGCCTCGTACTCCTCTACGTGTCGCGGCTTGCGGGCGTACTTGGGCCTTGGGGCCGCCCGGACTGGCCCTGGCCCCACGTGGGGCAACGTCGGCCCGAACTGGGCGGCTTTGTTGGCTCCGACGTGCCCCAGGGCGACGTGGGCGCACTCGTGGAGGAATACGTGGATGGCCCGGCGGGTGATCGGCCTCGGCACCGCGATCTCCTCTGGGCTATAGGCCCGGCCCGACAGGGTCCTCCGGATGCGGATAACCCGCACGGACGCGGGCGTATTCGCCAGCGCCGCGTGAATGCAGGCCTCCCGCATTCGAGCCTTAGCTACACGGAGCTTCTCGGTCGTATCCATGTCCATCATCTCACCTCCACCTTGCGGATTTGGTAGAGCGCGTCCAGCCCGTACTCCTCGATGAGCTTGTTGGCCGCCTCCTTGCCCTCAGCCTCGAGCACCGCCATCAAGGCCATCGAGCAGATATTGTGAGAGTAGGGGCCGTTCTGCTCGATGGCCGTCTCGATCTTCTGCCGCGCCCAGGTCACCTTGTCGCTCTCCACGCGTTCCTCCTATGCCTTCTGGATGACCTGGACCCGCTTCTGGTCGTCCTTCTTGACCTGCCAGCCCTTGCGGGTGTAGCTGACCATCCTGGCTCTGACATTCGCGGCAAGGTCACGATCCTTGGCCGCGTCCCCGGCCTTCTTGGCCAGCTCGGCCGCGATCTCCTTGATGGTGTGGCCGCCAGCCAGAAGCAATGGGTCTATCAGAATGGACAGCGAACCATCCCTGCCGCCTCCGTTCTTCCCCGCCACTTTCTTTGCTCCCGCAACGACACCACCCTTTCCAGCTTTACCGTTCTTCTTCGCCATGGTTCTATCCTCCCATTCGATCCTTTTGACTTCGTCAGCGCACGGGTGACACGCGAATCCCTCAAAGGTCCGCCGCACCACCAGCCGTCCGGCCATCGCGTTGTCACCACATCGTTCGCAAATCATCGCCGGTAAACGACATCCCCGTCTTGGGTCACCTTGCCGACCGCTTGCCACTGGCCGCCAATCACCCGGTGGATCAGATTCGAGAAAAGAACGAGGACTTCCCTGCCCTCGATCTTCTCAAGGCGGTCGAGCTCGTTATAGTCCCTGACCTTTTCCATAAAACATCCTCCGTCGCTCTTTCATAAGAGTCCACTCTCCCTGAATGAAAAGTATCCCTCGCCGATGATGATGTGATCGAGAATTGGGATGCCTAACAGTTGCCCGGCTTGGACCAACCGCCGGGTCGTCGCCTTGTCCTCGGCCGAGGGCTGCTGGTCGCCGGATGGATGATTGTGACCGATGACCACGGCCGCCGCGCTGATCAAGATCGCGGGCTTGTAAATCTCCCTCGGATGGACCAGGCTGGCCGAGAGGGTGCCGACCGAGACGGTGTTGATGCCGATGATTTGGTTCCGAGCGTTTACGAACAGCGCCACGAAATGCTCGCGGTCCACGTTCCCGATGTGCGCGCGCAGAATCTCAACGACGGCGACCGGAGAGTCGGCACTCCTGTCCGCCACCTTGATCGAGGAGTCGCGGACCAGCGTCACGCCGTAGACGGGTACGATCCTCACAGGATCGCCAGCCTGCCGATTGCCACATCGAACTCGGCCACCACCGAGCGGGCAGCCTGCTTCCTCATGGCCGCCTCTTCGCGCTCTGCCTCTCTATCATCCGGCTCGTCTTGTCCATCTCCTTCTCGCGCTCGGCATGCTCATAGGTGCCATGCGAGACGCCGATCCTGACCGCGTCCTCGACTTCCTTGCGTTTGAAGCCCAGCTCCAAGGCCCTGACAACCTGGTCCGCGATCAAGTCGGTCAGCAAGGCGTTGAGCACGTCGTCCTTTGGCATCTTCATCGGTCTACCTCCCCAAACGCGTCCTGGTAATTTTGGGAGGCAACAAGGATGCGCTTGGCCTCCCGCTCCGCCTCGTTGCGGCTGGTGTAGAGCGCGTGGATCTCCTCGGGGTCGAGCCCTCCTTTAAACTGGAGGGCCAGCCCCTTGGCGTCAGTCTCGAAGCAGACGTCGCCAAGCTCGCTTGCCGGGCTCGGCCGCACGATCACCCACAACTTCTCGATTCTCATCGCGCCTCCTCCTGGACGGGCTCCAGGCAGATGTTCGCCCTGCCGTCCTGAGCAATGTCGTATTCCTTCCCACAGGCAACGCAGGCCACTCGGCTCTCTTGGTTGTAGTCCCAGCCCTCGGAGTGGTCGGCCTCCGCGTCGTTGTACTGCGGGCCGTCGTCCGTGATCTCGCAAGGGACGCCCATCAGGATCAGCGTTACTCTCGGGGCCTTGAACTGCTCGTTTCCACATTCGCACCGTAGGTTCATCGTTTGCCCTCCTCTTTAATCACGCGGGGAAGTGTCTCGACAACGCGGGGTCGGCGCGGTAGACTTTCAACATCTCGACCGCCTCTCTCGCGCCTCGCACAAACTGCGCCCGCGACTGCCAGTCCAGCGTTGAGTGGAAGATGTCATCGCGCATGATGTCCTCGACGTACCCCGCTTCCTTCTCGTTGATCCCCGTCGCCTCGATGATGAGGCTCCGGTAGAAACTCCGTCTCGTATTCATGCCGGTCCCTCGGTCTTCGTGACCGTCAGAAACACGGTCGGGATCTCGCCCTCGATCCGAGTCCCCAGGGCCTCGACCTCATAGTCGAGTAGCTGGTCTTCGACAGCGATGTTGTCCCACTGCACGTAGACCCATCGCCTAGAAGCACTCGTCTGGACGCGGACCACCGTGCCGGTGAACTTGCCGCCCCACTTCGCGTCGCGCACCCGGTCGCCCTTCTTGATTCGCGTCTTGTCGCTCATCGTTTTTTCCTCCTTTTGACCCGCCTACCGTCGGGGTCAGCACTGAAGCTACAGCGACTTCGCGAAGGAAGCAAGGCCTTTCTTCGTCGGAAAGGCGAGAATCTTCGCCCAATTCGCAACACGTTTGCACGTTCGGGCCTGAATTCGGAGAACCCGAATCGTGGAATGAGAATCGCGCGGATTCGGGGAAGAACCCGGCCGCCGCGATGCGCTGCGGCGGCCGGGTTATCTTCGATGGGCTGGCCGGAGATCCCGGCGGCCACGCATCGCCCGGAGCTGCGGTAGGAAGCCGCCAGACGGCTTCGCGTGAAGCAATCGCCAGACAAGTAATTCAACGCCGCCCCATTCGATGCGATCATCCCACACGGTGACCGCGAACTCGGCCAGAATCATCCGCTTACGCCGGGCCACGTCTATGCTCCCGCCACGGCCTCCGCGGCCTTCAGGTAGCCCTCGCGCTTCAGGCGATCCGAGATGGCCTCGAATCCCAGGGTGTAGAAGCTCGTGCCCGTTGCCTTCTTGTACGCCTTGGCGGCGTCCAAGAGAGCCTGACTGACGCGGATCGCGCGAACGATGGGCTTGGGGATCGGGCCTTGAGACTTTGGGATGGCCGCCGGCGTGGCGGTCGGTGCTGAGGTCGCCGCCGATTTCTTTGCGGATTTCTTCGACTTAGACATGGTGTTCCTCCTCGCTAGTCGGGCGGTTGGCCGCCCGTTGCAAGGACATGACTACCTTCTTCCTCAGCGCGGCATCAAGCGCCAAGATGCAGTAAGGGCCGATGGGAGGGGGGTGAGGCAACGGGGGTGGACTTCTTTTGGGCACGGACAGGGAGCGTGAGCAGGCTATAGAAGCGTTCCAATTGCGCCCCATGCTCCGAGATCGCGGCGATGGACCGCAGGCGACGCTCCGTGACCACTCCCCGATGGATCGAGGGCGGCAGGGCCAGGATGTAATGCTGGATCTCGGGGGCTAGGTCGGCCAGGCGCAGCAGCCGGGTCAGATGGCCGGGGTTGAGCCCGGACTCCTTGGCCAGGGATTCGCGGGTGAGACTGTGGTCGGCGGTGAGGCGCGCCTGGAGCTCGTGCGCCCGCCGCAGGATGACCTGGATGAGGGGCGGCTTGGGCAGGAGGTAGCGTCGTTGGCGGCTCCGTACTTCCTGGGCTTCTTGGGGAGAGAGGATTCTTCCCAGGCCCTTGGCCCCGTTGACCCGTCCGAAATCCGACCCATCCCAAAGCAAAACCTCATTTATTTCGTTTTCCGGCTCAAAAAGCGGGTTTATTTGCAGCAAACGGTTTCTAAGACCGTTGGAGACGGGCAG
>DMMY01000016.1:90842-250907 GCA_003452935.1 Elusimicrobiota bacterium | reverse complement strand
CGTCGGGGGAGGATATGCCCGGCTGCCGGCATCGCGACAAAACCCTCGTCGGGAACTTGAAAAGCCGTCGGGGGAGGATATGTCCGGCTGCCGGCATTGCGACAAAACCCTCGTCGGGAACTGGAAAAACCGCCGGGGAGAATATGCCCGGCTGCCGGCATCGCGACAAAACCTCGTCGGGAATTTGAAGAATCCGCTGGGAATGATATGCTCCCCTTTTGCCGGCCTTGCGATCCGCCGCAAATGCCGCTGCCGGAGGAATTCGCTATTGGGCCAAGACCCGGAATCTGTCGGGCTGCGCGGTCAGGACGCCATAGCGGTCGAGAGCGGTCATGAGCAGCTGGCGGTTCTCGGCCGAGGCGGGCGCGGGACGGCCCCAGTTCGTGTCCAGGGGAACGAAATCGATGCTTTTCACGCCCTGGCCGGAAAGGGCGATGCGCGCCATGATGGTGGGACGGGTCGCGGGATTGGGCGAGACGAAAAGGAAATTTCCCAGGCTATGGAGCACGGGTTTGCCCTGGATAAGTTCCAAAGGCTGTATCACGTGCGGGTGATGGCCCAGCACCAGGTCGGCTCCCGAGGCCACGGCCAGCCGGCAAAAGGCTTTTTGGATGTCGTTGGGCTCCTCGGCGAGCTCCGTGCCGCCGTGGAATGAGACCACCAGCACATCGCAGCGGGCGCGGGCTTGGCTGATGACCGCGCCGACGCGGGCGAAATCGCTGTACGCCACCCCGGGCCGCCGCGCCGTGGCCCAGGCCTTCTCGGGAAAAGTGCTGGTAAACCCCAGAAATCCCACGCGCAGACCCCGGACCGTGATCAGACGCAAGTCCTCGGCCTCGTCGCGGTTCCTGCCTCCGCCGATGAATGGCAGATCATGTTCGCGAAGAGCCTTGAGCGTGTCCTCGAACGCGTCCGGCCCGTAGTCCATGACATGGTTGTTGGCTATGTTGACCAGGTTGAAGCCTGCGGCCTTGAGCGCGGTCAGGCTTCTGGGAAGGGCCCGAAAGGTCCAGGTTTTGCCCTCGGTCTTGCGGCCGCGCTTGCTCAGGGGGCATTCCAGATTTCCGAACAGGATGTCAGCGTCTAGTTCCTTGCCGAGGGCGGAAAAGGGCGCCCGCGGTCCGCGTTCGGCCATGATCCAGCCTACGGGCCCGTCGAGGCGAATATCTCCGACCGCGGTCAGGATTACGGGGGCCGAACTCGGGGCGACTTCCGCCTCGGCCGCCTCCGGCGAGTCGAGAACGGCCGGCGCCTGCGGTGTCGCTGGCGTGGATGTTTGCTGGGCGCGGGCCGGAAAAGGCGCCAGCAGGGCGAGCAGCAGCGGAATAGGTGTCATAGCGCGCGAGCCTAGAGGCGCCAGTCCCGCAGGGACTCAAGGCTCTCGCCGTCGGTCTGGTCCAGGCGCAGCGGAGTGACGGAGACGAATCCGCGGGCTATGGCGCCCACATCCGTGCCCGGCATGTCGATCCACTTGACGCCCTTGCCCCCGAGCCAGAAATAGGTCCGTCCGCGAGGGTCTCGGCGACGGCTGATGCTGCTCGAATAGATTCGTCTTCCCAGCCGCGCGGCCTGGATGCCGCGGAATTTTCCTGCCCGCGACTTCGGGAAATTGACGTTGAGAATGACTCCCTTGGGCAGGCTTTGCCGCAAGGTCTGGCGCGCCAGGCGCAGAGCGCAGGCGGCCGAGGCCGCGTAGGACGCCGCGTCCGGCTCCTGGGAGAATGCGATGGCCGGGATGCCGAGGATGCGCGCCTCGCGCGCCGCGGCCACGGTGCCCGAATAGATGATGTCCTCGCCCAGGTTATAGCCGCGGTTGATGCCGGAGACCACCAGGTCGGCGTTGCCCTTCATCAACCAGAGGATGCCGAAGCGGGCGCAATCCGCCGGGCTGCCGCTGACCGTGGTGAGACTGGGACCGAGGGCGTGGACTCGGATGGGCTTGTGCAGTGTCAGGCAATGGCTGTCCGCGGAGCGTTCCTGGTCCGGGACCACGGCCACGACCCGGCCCAGACGCTGCATCGCGGCGATGAGCGGCCGCAGGCCCGGCCCGTGAATGCCGTCGTCGTTGGTGACCAGTATGATCGGTTTTTTCATGTTCGGCAGACGGCCTCCACCGCGTCGGCTAGCCGGCCAACGACCTGCTCGCCGATGGGGAGCCCGAGGCGGCCATAGGCGGCGGACATTCCGGCGCGCCTCTGGTGGGCCTTCTCGGACGATAGCAAATCGCTCAATTCTCCGGCCAGTCGGAAGGCCAGCAACTCCTCGCTGACCAGGCGGGCCGCTCCGGCCTCGACGAGAAGCCGCGCGTTGGCATCCTGGTGGCGGCCGGTGGCATGGGGATAGGGGACGAGAATGGCGGGTTTGCGCTGGCAGGCCAGCTCCGCGATGGTGCTGGCTCCGGCGCGGCAGACCACCAAATCCGCGGCCGCGTAGGCCAGGTCCATGGCGTCGAGGTACGGCTCGACCTTGACTCTCAGGCCTGGCGCGGCCTCGGCGGCGTAGGCCGCTGTCACGACCGCGGCTGTCTTGACGCCGGCTAAATGCAGGACCTGGAGGCCTTCGGGACAGGCCCGGGCGGCTTGGGCCAGGGCGCGGGGAGCTGTCCCGTTGATTCCCTGCGCGCCTTGGCTTCCTCCGAAGACCAGTACGGTCGCGGCCGCCGGGTCCAAGCCCAGCCGCAGACGAGCCTGCGCGGGGTCTCCGGCCGCGTAGAGGGTGGGGCGCACCGGCGTTCCGGTCAGCAGTCCCGCCGGTTCCTTGCCGGCCGGCGGCAGGCCGCGAAAGAGAGCGGCGCCCAAGGCTACGCTGGCCCGGTTGGCCAACCCCAGGATCGCGTTCGATTCGTGCACCGCGCAGGGCGCTCCCCGCAGACGGGCCGCCAGCACGGCCGGGAAGGTGAGATACCCCCCCATGCCGACCACGACGCGGGGCTCGAAGTCGCGCAGGATTCTGCTGCAGCGCCCCAGGGCCTTCGCGAGCTTCCAAGCGAAGACGGCCCAATCCGGTCCGGGGCGCCGGGACAGGCCGCGCAAGTCGATTTCCGCAGACGCCACGCCTTCGGACTCAAGCCGGGCCGCGGCCGGATCATTGGCGCGCAGGAGCATGAGCGGCTCCCAGCCGCGGCCGCGCAGGGCTTGGGCCAGCACCAGGCCCGGGTAGAAATGCCCGCCGGTTCCTCCGGCCGCGATGAGGACCCTATTGGGAGAGCTCACGGCTTGACCCCCAGCAAGGTCCGGGCGCCCGACCAAGGTCCTTCCTTGCTTATCGCGGGCGGGCCGTTGGCGGCGTAGCTGGCGTGCAGGCTGGAGTGGCGGGAAATGTTGAGCAGTATCCCGGCCGCCGTCAGGCTGACTAATAAAGAAGAGCCTCCGTAGGAAATGAAGGGCATGGGCATGCCCTTGGTCGGCAGCAGCCCGATGGACATGCACGCGTTGATGAAGGCTTGCAAAGACAGAGTCAGGGTGATGCCCGCGGCCAGGAGCGCGCCGAAGAGATTGGGAGCGGTCCGGGCCGCGCGCATGCCCCGCACGAGCAGGGCCGCGAAGAGCCCCAGAAGCGTCAACGCCCCGACGAGCCCGAGCTCCTCGCAGATGACGGGGAAGATGAAATCCGTATGCGGCGTGGGCAGGTACATGAGCTTGAGCTGCGAGGCGCCGATCCCCTTGCCCAGCCAGCCCCCCGCTCCCACCGCCATGATCGCCTGCTCGAGCTGGTAGCTCGCGTCCGACGATCCGCGCAGCATCGAGACGTAATGGGCCATGCGCTTGAGCCGGTAGGGATGCTTGCTGATCTCGTAGGCCACGATGGGCAGTGAGCAGGCCGCGGCGCCCAGCAGGTACGAGAGCTTTCCCCCGCCGATCCATAGGATCAAGACGGTCACCGAGAAGATCAAGATGGGAGTTCCCAGGTCCGGCTCCAGGGCGATAAGTATCAAGAGCAAGGAGACCATGCCGGCCGGGACCGCGATCCCCCAGACCGGGGAAGCGGCTTTGGAATGTTTGCGGTCCATATAATGGGCCAAGAAGAGCACGCAGGTGAATTTGGCGAATTCCGAGGGCTGCAGGGTGAACGGGCCCAAGGGCAGCCAGCGGTGGACCTTTTCCCGCGCCGGGGCGAGCAGGGCGGCCGCGAGGGCCAGGCCGGTCATGAAGAAGATCGGCCAGACCCATTCCTTGAGCCGGTTGTAGTTGAACCGGCTGAAGAACCACATGGCGACCAGTCCGAGGGCGGCCCAAAGGAGCTGCCGCTTGAAGAAGAAAAGGGCGCCGCCGTATCGGCGTTCCGCCAGGATGGCGCTGGAGGAGAAGACCATGATGAGTCCCCAGGCCAGCAAGGCCAGGATCACGGCCAGGAGTGTGTAATCCATGGGGCTCTTGCGCCGCATGGGGTTATCGAACGGCCTTGACCAGGGCTTTGAACCGGTCGCCGCGGTCCTCGAAGTTCCGGAACTGATCGAACGACGCGCAGGCCGGTGAAAGGAGCAGCACGTCTCCCGGAGCGCCGATCTGCAGCGCGGTCCGGATGGCGGTTTCGAGGTCGCCGCAGGGGAATATGGGCGCCAGGCCGCCGAGGTCCTCCTCGATCTTTCCCGAGGCGCTGCCGACGGTCAGGATGCCCTTGACCACGGATTCGATGAGGGGCCGCAAAGGCTTGTAGGGACTGCCCTTGTGCAAGCCTCCCATGATGAGCAGGACGTTTTTCTTGGAGAAGGTCTTGAGCGCCACCATGGTGGAGTCCACGTTGGTGGCTTTCGAGTCGTTGACGCAGCGGATGCCATGGACCGCGCCGGCTTCCTCCAGGCGATGGGGCACGCCGCGGAAAACCCGCAGCGCCTTCTGTATGGCCTGGGGCTTGATGCCCCAGCCCAGGCCCAAGAGCACGGCCGCCATGGCGTTTTCGAGGTTGTGCGTCCCCGGCAGAGCCGGGGGAGTGAAGGAGACCTCTTTCTGCCCGGGCAGGCGGACCTTGATTCGGCCCTCATCCACCCAGGCGTGGCTGTAGCCTCCCTTGCGTCCGAAATAGAGGCGGCGGCAGCGGCAGCGGCGCGAGAGCTTGAAGACGAGGGGATCCTCCGCGTTGAACACGCAGAAATCGCCCTCCTTCTGCTCTCTGAACAATCGGGCCTTGGCTTCGATATAGGCGAGCATGCTGCCGTGATGGTCGACATGGTCCGCGGTCAAGTTGAGCAGGGCCGCGGCCCGGGGCCGCAAGGACCGGCTGTCCTCGAGTTGGTAGCTGGAAACCTCGATCACCAGGACGTCCTTGGGCTTGACCTGGAGAACCTTGTCGCAAAGCGGCACTCCGATGTTTCCGGCCAGATGAGCTTTGCGGCCGCGCGGCAGTCCCTGCCGGAATATCTCGGCGGTCAGCGCCGTGGTCGTGGTCTTTCCGTTGGTTCCGGTGATGGCCACGAGCTCCGCCTTGGGGCAGAAGGCTAGGCCGATCTCCATTTCGCTGAAGACCGGAACGCCGGCGGCGCGCAGCCGGGAGAGAATCGGCGCCGTCGAAGGCAGCCCCGGGCTTTTGACCGCGAAGCCGGCCTTGAGCACGCGCTCGCCGTGCCCCCCGCCTTCCCAGGCCATGGCGCCGGCGAGCCGGCCCAGCGCGGACTTGACCTGCGCGCGGGGCCGCAGATCGCTGCCGAAGACTGCGAAGCCCTTGCGGCGCAGCAGCCGGGCCGCGGCGACGCCGGACTTGCCCAATCCCAAAACGGAGGCTTTCTTCTTGCGGAAGGCCTTGGGCTCGAATTTCATCGGATCTTCAAGGACGCCAGCGCGGCGAGCATCAGGACGATGGCTACGATCCAGAACCTGACCGTGACCTTGGGCTCGGCCACCCCGCTGAGCTCGAAATGGTGGTGCAGGGGCGCCATGCGGAAGATGCGCTTGCCCTTGCGCAGCTTGTAGGAACTCATCTGCAGGATGACGGAGAGAGTCTCGACGACGAATATCCCCCCGACCACCGGCAGCAGGAGCTCCTGTTTGACGCACAGGGATATCGTGGCGATGATGCCGCCGAGGAACAAGGAGCCCGTGTCGCCCATGAACATCTGGGCCGGGTAGGAGTTGAACCATAGAAATCCCAGGCAGGCGCCGATGAGCGCCGCCAGAAAGACCGCCATTTCTCCGGCGCCTTCGACGTGGATGACGCGCAGGTAACTCGCGAACTTGATGTTGCCCGAGACATAGGCGAAGACGGCGTAGGTCAGGGCGCAAAAGATGATGCTGCCGGCGGCCAGCCCGTCCAAGCCGTCGGTCAGGTTGACCGCGTTGGATGAGCCCACGATCATGAAGGCGGCCAGGAAAAAGTAGAACGGACCGAGGTCGAGGAAGAGGCTTTTGGTGTAAGGAACATTGACCATGGTCCAGTACTGGGCGTTCGGCGGCCGGATGGCGAGGTAGGACACCGCGGCCAGGGCCGCGGCCATTTGCACGGCGAATTTTACCCGGGAGGGCGTGCCGCGAGGGTCCTTGAGCACGAGTTTGACGTAGTCGTCCCAGAATCCTACCGCGGCGAGCACGGCGGCCACGGCGAGCAGAAGCCAGGTGAATCGGTTGTCCCAGCGCATCCACAACAGCGTCGAAGCCGCCAGGGTCATGGCCACGAGCAAGCCGCCCATGGTGGGGGTGCCGTGCTTGCTCAGATGGCTTTGCGGGCCGTCCGCGCGCTGGACCTGCCCGATCTTGTGGCGCTGTAGAACGGCGATCAGGCGCGGGCCCAGCAGCAGGGAGGCGGCCAAGGCGGTCAAAGCCGCGCCTCCGGCGCGGAAAGTGATGTATTGGAAAACGTTGAGCGCTCCCCAATATCCCTTCAGAAGGCTTAGATGGTAGAGCATTTGAGCTCCTGGGCGACCGCTTCGAGATGCATGGACCGCGAGGCCTTGAACAGGACCGCGCTGCCGTCCTCAAATTCCGCGCGCAACTGCGCGATCCAGGCCTCTGGCGCCTGCCCATGCCTGACCGGGAAGCCGGCTCGCGCGGCCGCCAGCGCCGCGCCGGCGGCCTCCATTTCCGGCCCGGCCAAATAGACGGCCTTGAGCGGCAGCGTGGCCAGCCATTGGCCGAGTTCCGCGTGGAAGCTCCGGGACTGCTCGCCGAGTTCCTTCATGTCGCCCAGGACCAGGACCTTGGGCCTTCGTCCGAACTCCTGGCAGAAGGCCTCTATGGCGGCTCTCATGGAGGCCGGATTGGCGTTGTAGGCGTCGAAGATGACGGCGCAGCCCGAGGCGTGGCGCATGGGCTCCATGCGCCACTGGCCGGGCCTGTAGTCTTCCAGGCCCTGGCGGATGGCGTCGGGGGAGATGCCCAGGGCCCAGGCCGCGGCGGCCGCGGCGGCCGCGTTGTAGCGGGCCAGCTTGCCGAACGTGCGCAAGCTGGCCTTGACGCGGTGGCGGTCGATGATGAATTCGTCGGCGCCGCAGAGCGCGACGCGCGCCCGCGGCTTGGTTCCATAGGTGACGGCGCGGCGGCCGAGGCGCGGCTCAAGCCCGGCCAGCCAGGGGTCGTCGATGTTGATGACGGCCTTGCCGTCCTCATGGAGGCTGTCGATGAGCTCGGCCTTGGTCTGGAAATTGCGCTCCAGGGTCCCGTAGAACTCCAGATGATCCGGGCCGATGTTGGTGATGACGGCGATGGTGGGCTGGGCGACCTGCGCCACCTCGGCGATGTCGCCCGGCTTGGAGTCGGCCAGCTCGAAAACGCCATAGCGGCATTCGGCCGTCAGCTCGAGGACCGAAAGGGGCACTCCGACGTGGTTGTTCCAGTTTCCGGGGGTGGCGCAGGTCGTGCCCACGCGCCGGCAGATGGCGCGCAGCATCTCCTTGGTCGTGGTTTTTCCGTTGGAGCCGGTGATGCCCACTACCGGAATCTCGAAGCGCCGTCGGTGGTGGGCCGCCAGGGCTTGCAGGGCCTTGAGGGTGTTGGGCACGACCACGACGTGCTGCGGGACCGCGGTGGAGGGCGGCAAGCGGCCGATGGCCATGACCCAGCCCGAGGCTTTTCGCGCCAGGGCGGCGTCGAGCAGGTCGTGGGCGTCCACGCGCGGGCCCTGGAGGGCCCAGAAAATCTCCCCGTCCTTGAGCGTGCGGGTGTCAATGGACAGGGAGAAAGCCGGCTGGGCCGGATCGCCGCGCAGGAGCTTGCCCCCGGCGGCGTGGGCCAATTCCCCCCACGTCATTTTAAGATTCATGGCATCTTGAGGCCGCGCAGCGCATCCCGGGCCGCTTGCCGGTCATCGCAGTCCACGACGCGATCCTTGAGTATCTGCACGGTTTCATGGCCTTTCCCGGCGACAAGCACGATGTCTCCGGGACCGGCCATGGAAACGGCCGCGGCGATCGCCGCTTGGCGATCCGGAACGATTTTATAATTTTTGAGGCCGGCTGTCTTTAACGCCGCCTCGATATCCGCGATGATGTCCAGAGGATTCTCGCCGCGGGGGTTGTCGCTGGTCACCACCGCCATATCGCTGTGGCCGCAAGCCGCGATCCCCATGGGCCCGCGCTTGGTGCGGTCCCGGTCCCCGCCGCAGCCGAAGACCGTGATGATGCGGTTGTGCTCGATCTCGGACAAATGCCGCAACACCGTTTCCAGGGCCGCGGCCGTATGGGCATAGTCGACCAGGACCTGGAAGTCCTGGCCTTCATCGATGGGCTCGAGACGGCCCGGGACGGCCCGCAGCCGCGAGAGTCCCCGCAGGACTCCCTCCTCGGGATAGCCCAGGGCCAGGGCCGCTCCCGCCGCGGCCAAGGCGTTGAAGACGTTGTGCTGGGCGGCCAGCGCGATGCTCGCGGGCAGCACGCGGCCGCGCCAGAGCATGTCGAAGCGCGTGCCGCGCGGGCCGAGCTCAAGCCGCTTGGCCCGCAGCTGCGCGCCCTCGCGCAGACCGTAGAGCACCGTTTCCGCCTCCGCGGCGGCGCGGCGCACCGCCGCGGCGCGAGGATCATCGTTGTTGATGACCGCCACGCGGCGTCGTTTTGAAGACGAAGGACGGGTCAGAAGGTCGAAGAGGCGGAGTTTGGCCTGGAAATAGTCCTCGAGAGTCGCGTGAAAATCCAAGTGGTCGCTGTGCAGGTTCGTGAAGACGGCGGCGTCGAAATCGACCTGTTCGACCCGCTTGAGGCTCAGGGCGTGCGAGGAGACTTCCAGCGCCGCCAATGTGGCTCCCTGGTCGCGAAACTGCGCCAAGAGCCTTTGCAGCTCGAGCGAGACGGGCGTGGTGTTGGGTGCCGCGCTCCTGGCGTCGCCCAGACGGTACTCCACCGTGCCCACCACCGCCGGCCGGCCGCCGCAGGCCTTCGCGATCGATTCGAGAAAATAGGTGGTGGTGGTCTTTCCGTTGGTTCCGGTCACGCCTATGACGGTCATGTCCGCCGAGGGATGACCGAAGAAGGCGTCGGCCACGCGGCCCATGGCCTCGGCCGCGTCGGCGACCTGCACCCAGGCGGCCTTGAAGCTGATGGGCGCGGGCGGCGGTTCTAGTTCGCTGAGGATGACCGAGGCTCCGGCCGCGCAGGCCTGGCGCACGTGGCGATTTCCGTCGGTCTTGGAGCCGGGAAGGGCGAAGAAAAGGTCTCCGGGACGCACCTGGCGGGAATCATGGCGCAGCCCGAGGACCTCGGTGTCGGCGGACCCCAAGAAGCCCAAAGTTCTCACGCCGTGGAGAAGGTCAGAGAGCTTCAAGGGCGTTTGGTAACGAGCCCGATGGGCAGATTGCCCCTCCAGGGTAGGCGCGCCGGCCTGTCCGCGGTCCGGGCTTGCGCCGCGATCGACTGCGGGGACGGATCCTCGGTTTGATCCGGGGGCACGGCATCCATGGCCAGGAGTCTTCTGCCGAGCTTGGCGAAGACCGGGGCCGCTACCTGGGCGCCGTAGTACTGGCCTTTGGGTTCGTCGATGACGACCAATATCGTCCAGCGCGGCCTGCTGACCGGCAGAAAACCAACGAACGAGGCCATATAGGCGCTGTTGGAGTATTGTTTGGTGCGCGCGTCGAGCTTGCGGGCCGTGCCGGTTTTCCCGGCCACGCGATATCCGGGGATGCGCGCCGAGACGCCCGTGCCGCGGGCCACGATGGATTCGAGCATGCGGGCCAGGACCTGGGCCGTCGGCTCGCCGATGACGCGCCGCACGCGCGCCGGCCGACGGCCGTCGCTGAGGATGGATGGCTCGTACAGAGTGCCGCCGTTGGCCATGGAGCTATAGGCGTTGGCCACCTGCAGGGCGCTGACGCCGATGCCGTAGCCGTACGAGGAGGCGGCCAGAACCACGCGGGTAAGCGCCGCGAGAGGCTTCATGTCGCCCGCGGTTTCTCCGGGCAAATCTATGCCGGTCTTGATGGCGAAGCCGAAGGCCCGGCTGGCGCGATAGAAGCGCATGGCTCCCACTCTTTCGACGACCTTGGCGATTCCGATGTTCGAGGATTGCTCGAGAATGCCCTGCAGGGTCAGGCTGCCGGCCGGCTCATGGTCATGGATTTTGACGCCCGGAGCCACTTCCCATATTCCGTTCTCGCAGAAGAAGGTTTCGCTCTCCGAGACCAGGGATTCCTCTAGGGCGGCCGCGGCGGCCACGAGTTTGAAAGTCGATCCGGGCTCGTAGGTGTCCTGCACCACGGGGTTTTTCAGGGGAGTGGCGGGATTGGCGGCCATGGCCAGTATCTCGCCGTTGGACGGATCCTGCACCACCACGATGCCGCCCTTGGCGTGGAATTGGAGCGTGGCCTCGCGCAGTGCGTCCTCGGCATGGAACTGAATGTCCCGGTCCAGGGTGAGCCGCAGGGCCTGGGGGCGCTCGAAAGCCGTGGAGGCGTTGCGGTAGATGGCCCGGCCGAAGCCGTCGCGCAAGTATTCCAGCCGCCGGGGTTTGCCTCTCAAGCGCGCGTCGAACGTGAATTCCAATCCGGAGAGGCCGCGGTTCTCGGATCCCACCTTGCCCAGGACGTTGCGCGCCAGTTCCTGGTTAGGGTAGAAGCGCTTGTGTGAAAGGATGATGCCGACGCCGGGAAGCCTGGCTTCGGCCAGGGCGGTCGATTCCTTTTCGCCCAGTTCCTGATCAATCCAGGAGAACCGGCCGGGTCCGGCTAGGCGGCGGCCGATCTCCGCGGTGGAAACATTGAGGATGCGGCCGAGTTGCGCGGCCAGGAGGCGCCGGTCCTTGACTTGGGCTTTCTCCACGAAGCAGGACCAGGCCGGCAGGGACTGAGCCAGGATGCGTCCGCGGCGGTCCAAGATGTCGGCACGGGGCAGGAATTCCTCGGTGGTGCGCGAGATTTCGACGGCGGCCCGGGATTCTAGGTCGCGGTGCTGCATCACCTGCAGATGCGTCAGGCGGGCGCTCAAAGGCAGCAGGGGCGACAAGGCAAGTCCGGCCGCGACGGCGAGGCGTCCGTGGATGTCCACAGGCGGACTCTTAGGAAACGATGCGGCCGGAGAACGCGCGACGGGTCCGGGAGATAAGCCGCCGCAGAAAACCCCAATCCGGCAGGGATGAGTTATTTTGTCCCAGGACGCGCATGGATTCGGGGTTGGCCAGGGTCATGCCCAGGCGCTCGCGCGCCTGCGCGCAGACATGCGCGGGAGAGAGCAGGGTCTCAAGCTCCATCTGCAAGGTCGCGTTGGCGCAGCGCAGGTTCTGGATGCGATGGCGGGCCTTCTCAACCTGATAACCCAGGCGCGTGGCCTGTATCTGTTGGCAAACCAAGCCCAAGAGGAGCAGCGCCGCCGCCGCCATCTTAAAGAAACGACTTGGCGACCGGCGAGAAAACTTGGGCCGGCGCGGAGCCTGGGGCTGCATCATCTCATTAGGAGTCATTCGGGTCTGCGACTTTATGTTACAAAATTCTGGAGGGGCCTCGGCCCATGAGGTCCGCGGGCCCCTCCTTTCTTGAGTCATCTGCGCGATTTGCGCGGCGGGGGCCCCGCCGAGTGGGCCCCCGCCGGATCGTCGGCGGACGTCCCGCCGAGTGGACGTCCGCCAATTCCTGCGGGCGCGCGGACCTGCCGCGCCCTCCAAACCTTGGCGGATGCCCCGCCGAGTGGGCATCCGCCGAATCTTCGGCGGGGGCCCGCCGAGAGAACCCCCGCCGGATCGTTGGCGGGGGCCCGCCGAGAGAGCCCCCGCCGGATCGTTGGCAGGCGCCCCGCCGAGTGGGCGCCCGCCAAAACGTTGGTTAGCTGCACCTCCTGTGAAAGACCCTGCGCCAAACGTATCCGGAGTTGCAAACCGCGATGAGAGGCGACAAGTCTATCGTTTCCTCGCGGTGTTGGAGAAAGCCTACCGTGGTGTCGAGACGCATGACCGCGGCAAGTCCGGCGGACGAACCGCTGAGCACGACGTGGCTTTTCATTAGAGTTTCTCCACTATCCGAAGTTTCGCGCTGCGCGCCCGAGGGTTCCGGGCGACCTCAACCGCGGAGGGCGCGACGGGGGATTTTCCCCCCGCCTCCTCCACGTAGCGGCAGACTCCGTGTTCCACGAATGAGGAGAAAATATTCTTGACGATGCGATCCTCCAGGGAATGGAAGCTGATGACCGCCAGGCGCCCGGCGTGCATCAGGTAGGGGAGGACGCTTTCCAGGCCGCGGGTGAGGTTTTCCAGCTCCGCATTGACCGCGATGCGCAGGGCCATGAACACCCGCGTGGCCTGATGGGTCTTGCCCCGGGGGATGATCCGAGCTATGAACTCAGCCAATTCCGTGGTCGTCTCAAAGGGCCGGTGCTGGCGGCGCGCTTCGATGGCCCGGGCGATCCGGTTGGCCGCCGGCTCCTCGCCGAATTCCTTGAAGAGGAGCGTCAGCTGTTCCGCCGGCCAGTTGTTGACGATCATGCCCGCCGTCAGGGGGTTGTCCGGCGCCAGGCGCATGTCCAGCGGGCCTTCGCGCTCGAAGCTGAAGCCGCGCTCCGGGTTCTCGAAATGCATGGAGCTCACTCCGAGGTCGAAAAGCGCCCCGGCCAAAGGAAAGAACTTTTCGCTCTCCAAAACATGGCCCAAGGTGCGGAAGTTGGCGCGGACCGCCCGGAATTGTCCGGGATGGGCCTTGAGCCGGTTTCCGGCCGCATCTAAGGCCTCGGGGTCCATGTCCAATCCCAACAGCTTGCCTTGGGCCGAGATCTGGCGCAGGATGGCCTCGGCGTGCCCGCCGAGACCCAGGGTCGCGTCGAGGTAGAAGCCCGCCGGCTCAGTGACGAGCAGGCGCAGGACCTCTTCGAGGAGGACGGGCTCGTGTTGGTATGGCGTGTTTCCCATGGCTGCCCTTTCCTGTCGCGATTCCATGACGATCATAGCTCGACGCTCTTGCTCACCGTCCGGTATGCCGGCGCGACCTTGGACTTCTCATAAGCCTGCCAGCGGCGGCTGTCCCAAATCTCCGCGCGGGTGCCCGCGCCCTGCACCAGAACCTGTCCGTTCAAGCCCGCGTGGGCCTTGAGATACTGCGGCACCAGTATGCGTCCGGCGCCGTCGAGCTCGACTTCCACTGCTTCGGAGAAAAACTTGCGCTTGAACGCCCGCTCCTGTTCCTTGTCCGGAAGGGAAAAAGCCTGCAGGCCGTTTTCCACGAGGCGGTTCCATTGGGAAGGAAGATAAAGATAGAGGCAGCCTTCCATGCCGCTCGTGACGAAAACGCTTTTCGACTTTTCCTGGGTGAGCAGCTCCCGGTACTTGGGCGGGATGCCCAGACGATTTTTGTCGTCGAGGGCGTACTCGAAGCGGCCGATGAGGAGGGTCACTTGCATCCTCCCACATTCATACACCGCTTTCCACTCATTTCCCACTTTCTCCCACTATGGACATGAGTATATGCGATGAGGAAAATCTTGTCAAGGCCTACGAGGACCTATTGGGTGCCGGAGATTGCCTTGTTGAACTTGTTGAACTTTTGTTGAGAAGGAGGTCGGAGCCACAATTCATGAGTCTGTAAGACTGCGAATTGGCTCGAAATAAGTCCAACAAGTTCAGAAAGTTAATCTCCGGCACCGCTACCACCGCTACTGCAGGCGGGAGAGGCGGTTGGTGGTGATGTTGTAGCGCCAGGCGTACTCGAGGGCCTTGATGCGGGTATAAGGCATGCCGTAGGCGCGGTAGAGGGACTCCGAAACGGAGCGTCCTTCGCGCAGGTAGCTGGAAAATTTATAGAAGGAGGATAGGTACTGCGTGCGGATGAGGAAGCGGACCACGCTGTAGGACTCGGCGTACCACAGGCGCACTCTCGTGTCGGGCGAGCCCGCCGTGCTGTTGACTTTCATGAGCTCCTCGAGGGAATAGCCCCCCCCGCGCTCCAGGATTTCCAGGTTCTCGCGCAGCCAGTTGGGAGCGGCGAGTCCCCGCTCGACCTGGATGAGCGTGGCCATGCCTTCGCTGAGCCAGAGCGGATTTGGGCGTCCCGGGGTGAAGAAGCTGTCGAAATAGATGTGGCAGAGCTCGTGGGCGAGTATGCCCGGCAGCTCCGCGCTTTCATAGAGATATATCCGGCGCTTGGGCACGGAGCTGGCCCCTCCGGACCAGGCCGGCCGGCCGGTCATGCGGCGATAGGTATCCTGGTTCTTGAAGAGCACTATCTGGACGCGGTCGACCTGGGCCCAGGGAGAGAAGGACGCCAGGTCCAGCATGAGGTTGGCGTGCAGGGTTTCCAGGAGTTCGAGAAAGGCGTCCGAGGCAGGATCTCCCTCGGAGTAGATCGTGAAGTGAGGAGTCGTGCGCTTGAGAAAGCCCGTCGGTCCCGGCGCCTCGCGCTCGGCCACCAAGGCGGTCTGCGCGTCGCTTTCATCCGGCTCGGACTGGGCAACGATGGGCGGCTCGTCGGCCTGCGGCGCGGGAGAGGTCCCGGGCTGCGCGGGTCCCTTGATGTAGCCTGGAACTCGGACCTTTTCCACGGATGATTCCTCGCGCGGCGGGACAACAGGAGAGGACTCCGGTCTGATCTCCGGCGGCAGTTGCGCCGCGGCGCCGAGACTGCGCCGTTCCGCCGCGCTCGGGGCCGGCTGGGCCGGCAGATTGAAGTAGGGGTTGATGACCTTGCGCATCCGGGCTTGATCCGCCTGTTCCTCGCCCAGGTATTGGTAGACCATCACGCCCCAGAGGCTAAGGAGCAGTATCCATATCAGGACTCGGAGTTTTGAAAGGGCGTCCACAGTGTCTGTTGAGCTCGATTGACGGGTGCGAAAGTCCGCCGCGGCCTCAGCCCAGCCGAGCGTCGCGCAGGCGCAGCGCCGCCTGGGCCAGGCCGTGTATGAACAACGCGATGACGACGATGAAGGCGGCGTGCACGTAAGCCATCCCGGACATGCCCTCGGCGGGTCCGGCCTCGAAGGCGCCGCGCTGATAATAGACCAGGAGCAGCGTCGATGAAGACACGGCCGCCGTGGCCAGGGTCTGCCAGCGTCCCCAGTAAAGGGCCGCCGTGGCCGGCGCCATGACGAAGAGCAGCCACATCGGTCCCCAGAACGGGAGCAGCAAATAGACCAGGGGCACGGCCCAGACGTAATTGAGCCATACCTGGAGCATCTTCATCTGCCTGGACCAATGAATGAAGCGGTAGGTGTTGGCCGAGAGCCACCAGTTGACCAAGAAGGAAACGCACAAGATGAGGAAGGTGAGTTTGACGTTCCTTGGATCCGGGCTGCTGAAAAAGATCGCGGAAAGGATGAGGAGCAGGGCGAAAGGCGCGAAATAGCGGTTGAGCATCTGCATGGCGTCGTTCTCCTTATTTCCGGAAGAGGGCCAAATGCCGGTCCCTTTCCTCCCTCGGCAGACGGTACTGGATAGACTTTACCAATCTGGCCCCGTGCCGCGCCAGTACCCGCGCCAGGCGCGGTTCGTTCGCGTCGGGGGCCTGGCTTTGAAAAATCAGGCAAAGTCCCTGCGTCCCGCAGAGAGGCAGCGCCAGCGCCGCGGCCTCGGGCAAGGGCGCCAGGGCCCTCGCCAGCACGGCGTCGAAGTTCGTTTCCGGCGCTTTGCTCCCCTCGCCGGCGCGCCGGGAGGAAACGGTCAGCCCCGCGAGGCCCGAGCGGACCGCCATGGCGTTGAGGAATCGGTATTTGCGCTGGACCGACTCCATCAGGGTCATGTGGGCCTCGGGCCAGGCGATCTTGACGGCCATTCCTATATAACCTCCGCCCGAGCCCAGGTCCAGGATGCGGGGGCGTACGAGAGCCATTTCCCGGCGCAGAGCGGCGGCCGCCGCCAATCCGTCCGCGATGTGGCGCAATAGGACGGTTTGCGGAGATTGGTCCGCGCTGAGATTGACCTTGGCGTTGGCCGAGAGGAGATCGTTGAGAAAACGGTCGATCCGGGCGGTCTGTTCCGGGCTCAAGTCCAGGCCCCAGCCGCGGGCCGCGGTTTTCAGTTCCGCGTAAGCCTGTTCAATTGCCTTCATGGCCCCGGTCCTGACGGCGTTCACGTTCGCTCCAGACCCACAGGATCTGCACGTCCGCGGGCGTCACTCCGGGAATTCGGCCGGCCTGGCCCAGGGTCCGGGGCAGCACGCGCAAAAGCTTTTGCCGGGATTCGGCGGGCAGGGAAGCGATGGCCCCATAGTCCAGCCGTCGGGGTATGGGGACGTTCTCCCATCGGCGCATGCGCTGCGCGGCCTGGCGCTCGCGCCGGATATAGCCCGCGTAGTCGCGTTCGATCCGGCGCTGGGAGGCGGCCCTGGCCTGCGACCATGGCGACATGTCCTCGTCTTCGGCCGGCGAGTCGCGCAGGACCGCGTCGCGATAGCGGCAAAAGTTGCGATGAGTCGGGGCCGGGACCAGCCCCAGCTCGAAGCCTTTCTCGATGAGGCGCAGGTCCGCGTTATCCGCGCGCAGGAGCAGGCGATGCTCGGCGCGCGAAGTGAACATCCGGTAAGGCTCGTCGACTCCCTTGGTGACGAGATCGTCGATCAGAACCCCGATATAGGCCTCGTCGCGGGCCAGGAGAAAAGGCTCCAGGCCTTGCGCGCGGCGCGCGGCGTTGACCCCGGCCACGAAGCCCTGGGCCGCCGCCTCCTCGTAGCCCGTCGTGCCGTTGACCTGCCCGGCCAGATAAAGCCCCGGCACGGCCTTGCTCTGCAAGGCGCCGTCGAGCTGGGTCGGTTGGAAAAAATCATACTCGATGGCGTAGCCGGGCCGCAGCATCTCGGCGCGCTCCAGGCCGGGGATGGTCCGCAGCAGAGCGGCTTGCGCGTCCTCGGGAAGGCTGGTGGAGATTCCGTTGACGTAGGTCTCCAGGGTCCGATAGCCCTCGGGCTCCAGGAAGACCTGATGGCGCGCCTTGTCCGGGAACTTGACCACCTTGTCCTCGATGGAAGGGCAGTAGCGCGGCCCGATGGATTTGATGCGGCCGCCGTAGAGAGGCGAGCGGTCGAGGTTCTCCCGGATGACGCGATGGGTCTCGGCGTTGGTGTAGGTGATGTGGCAGGGCAGTTGGGGCCTAGCGATGCTTGGCGTGAAGTGCGAAAGGGGTTGGGGCGGGTCGTCTCCCGGCTGGACCTCGCAGCGGGCAAAATCGATGGTGCGGGCGTTGAGCCGGGGCGGGGTGCCGGTCTTGAGGCGTCCGGTTTCCAAACCCAGCCGGCGCAGGTCCTCGGCCAGTTCCACGCTGGCGGCCTCGTTGCTGCGGCCCGCCGGGAAGCTGCGCAATCCGATGTGGATGACTCCGTCGAGAAAGGTTCCGGCGGTCAGGACCACTCCGCGTCCCGAGTAGCGCGCGCCGCGGGCGCCCAGGATGCCGCGCAGATGCGAGCCTTCGAACCAAAGCCGCGTGGCCTCGTCCTGGCGCAGGTCCAGGCCGTCCTGGCGTTCCAGGGCCTCCTTGAGCGAGAGGTGGTAGAGCCATTTGTCGCACTGCACGCGGGGCGAGCGCACGCCGTGCCCGCGGCTTCGGTTCAAGGTTTGAAACTGCAGTCCCGCACGGTCCGTGGCGCGGGCCATCTCGCCGCCCAGCGCGTCAAGCTCGCGCACGAGCTGCCCCTTGCCCACGCCGCCGATGGAGGGATTGCACGACATCCTGGCCACGGAGTCGAGGTTCTGGGTCACGAGCAGGGTCCGGCGGCCCAGGCGGGCCGCGGCCAGGGCCGCTTCGCAGCCCGCGTGCCCGGCGCCGACCACGATGACGTCGTATTCAGGCATACAGCAGGGCCTTGAGGATATCCTTGGGCACCACTCCCAACAGATGCAGGGTGAAGGCCAGCGCGATCTGGAAGAACATGGAGAGGAGCACGGCCATGAAGGCGCGGGGCAGGCGCAAGCCGGTGAGTTCCCGCAGGCCCAGGGTCGCGCAGCCCAGTATCCAGAATCCTCCCGCGGCTTGGGCGGCCATGAAGAGCGCGGAGCCGCGCAGCCAGACCGCCAGGATCATGGGCGCCAGCACCGCCGCGCCCACGGCGTTGACCCCGAGCATGAAATTAAGGACGGGCAGGGCCTCGGCGCGGGTCGCGCGCAGCCATAAGGGCAGGAACAGTCCCAGCCACACCAATGACCCCGCCGCCAGCGCGGCCTTGCCTATGCCCGCGTGGGCCGCGTAGGCCGCCATCAGGACGAAGGGCGCCGCGCACCAAGCCACGGCGCCGAGCAGGCGCGCCGGCAGTCTTCCGCTTCGGAACCAGGCCGCCAGGCCGAGCAGGAACGCGACCCAGGCCGCCTCGAGGGGAGGCTGCCAGAGCATGGTCTTGAACCAGAACATCAGGGTCTGTGGCTCGCGCGGAAACGCGGCGTTTTGGTCGGGAAAATCGAAGGGCTTGAAACGGAAGAAGAGCATATAGCCCAAGGTGAAGGCCAGATAGATGGCCAAGCAGGGGACGAAATTATCCTCCTGGCGCGAGGCTTTGGCCGCGCGCACCGGAGAAAAGAGAAACAGCCGGGAAAGATGGAGCGCTCGTCTAAGCATGACCAGCCTTTCCGGCGTCTTCGTCGTACCGGCGCAATCCCAGGAAGCAGAAAGCCGCGGCCAAGGCCAGGGCGAGGCTTGCGCCCATCAGCGCCGTGGTCAATCCCCATCGGTCCGAGGCCGCGCCGATGAGCGCGGGCGAGACCGCGTCGCCCAAGGCGTGGATCACGAGAATGTTGGCGGCGAACGCCATGGATCTGGACCCCGGCGGCGTAACAGCCACGATGACCGCGTTGATAGGGCCCATATTGAGGAAGAGGAATAATTCGGAGAGAAAGATGGCGGCCGAGGCGAGAGTCAGGCTGGGAGCGAGCAATGCGGCCACGGCCAGGGGCAGGCCGATGACATAGCCCACCCCCGAGACTAGAAAATACGAACGCGACGTCCAGCGCAGGGCCCAATCCGAGAGCCAGCCGCCGGCCAGGCTCCCGAGAACTCCGGAGACGACGGTGATGGCCCCGAAAAGAGTTCCGGCTTGGCCGATGCTTAGGCCCCACTGCCGGTGGAAAAAGCTCGGCATCCATACCGCGAAGCCTCCCAGGGAGAAGGTCATGGCCGCGCCCGCCAAGGTGACATAAAGGTAGCTGGGTATGCGAAAGAGGCCGAGGTAGGACGCCCAGGCGGAGAGATTGTCCGTCTTGGCCGTGTCGGACGCGGGCCGGGCCGGTTCCCGCAGCCGCAGGGACAACAGCATGAGGGCCAGCCCCGGCAAGCCGACCATGTAAAAGGCATTGCGCCAGCCCCAGGCCTGGCCCAGCGCGCCTCCGGCCACGTAGCCCAGGGCGCTGCCCACGGGGATGGCCATGGAGAAAACAGCCATGACCCGCCCCCGCTGTCGCGGCGGAAAGTGCTCGGCCACGAAGGACGGAGAGATGGCGCCGTAACAGGACTCGCCGATTCCGACCGCGGCCCGCGCCGCGAAGAGCTGGGCAAATCCGCGCGCCAGTCCCGAGGCCGCGGTGGCCAGGCTCCAGAGGCCGATGCCGAGGGATATCCAGAAGGGGCGGCCCCAGCGGTCCGCGATGTAGCCGATGGGCGCGGCGGCCAGCATGTAAACGACCATGAACGCGGAGGCCAGGCTTCCGGCTTGGGCATCGCTCAAGGCCAGATCATTCTGGATGGAGGGCAGCAAGGCGTATAGGATCTGCCGGTCGACGTAATTGATGAGATTGACGACGAGCAACAGCCCGAGGACCCGGTGTGCGGCGCGCCTGCCGCAAGGGTAGAAAGCGTCCTCCGTCCCGACGGAGACGTCCGGGGTCTTTGCGTTGACGAGCGCCGGAGACCGCAGCATCCTCCTAGACCTTATACACCGCGTCTCCGGGTCGGACCTTGTCCGCCACTTCCACGGCGATCGACTCCCCGGGAGCGGCGCTTTGAACGCTCAAGTGGTCGACCTGCATGCAGTCCACCTTTTGAGCCAGATCCGTGGTGTGACCCTTGAAGCGGATCGTGTCGCCGACGGAAAGGGGCGCCTCCAATATCCAGGCGGCCACTTTGAGATGCGAGAAATAATTCTGCACCTTGCCCAGGAATGTCGCCCCGATGATCTGCTGCTCGGGCGATATGTCCTCGATCCGGGTCCTGGCAAATCCCGGCGTCCTTTGTTCCTTATCTTTCTTTACCACCATTTGCTCCTCCTGCCCTCTACTTGCCTACGCAAAATCGCGAGAAAATTTCCCCGAGCACTTCGTCCGGCGCCGCGGGTCCGATGATCTCGTCCAAGGCGGCCAGGCTTTCTCTCAGGTGGCGGGCCGCCAGTTCCTCCCATCGATCCGGATGCCGCTGCACGGCCGCCACCCCCTCGGCAAGCTCCGCGGCGCAGCGCCGCAGGGCCTGCGAGTGACGCTGCGAGGTTACGGCTATCCCGCCCGGCTCGGGGCGGCCCGCGTCCGGCGCGAGCCGGCTCAAGACCAGGCGGCGCAGCGCGTCGAGCCCCGCGCCGGTCCGGGCCGAGACGCGGACTGTCGCGTCTTCGGTCCGCTCGGAAAACTGGGGCAAGTCGCACTTGTTTAGAATCATGATGACCGGTCTCTTATCGGCGCGCGACGACTCCAGTATCCGCCTATGCGCGGCCGAGTCCTCGGGAGCCTGCGGTCGGGCGCCGTCGACTACGAGCAAGGCCAGGTCGCTCGAGGCCAAGGCCTGCTCGGCGCGGCGCAGGCTCTCGGCGTCCGCGGATCCTGCGGCGGGGTGGCCCAGCCCGGCGGTGTCGATGAGGACCGCGGGCAGGCCCTGCAAGTCCCAGGGCTCCTCGATCGTGTCGCGGGTGGTGCCGGGCTCGTCGCAGACGATGGCGCGCCGGCAACCCAGCAGCGCGTTGAGCAGACTCGACTTGCCGGCATTGGGGCGGCCCGCGATGCATATCCGGGCTCCCTCGCGCAGGATGCGCCCGGTCGTGAAAGTTTCGAGCAGCCTCTTGACCGGCTCGGCCAGCCGGCTCAATTCGGCCTCGACTCGGGGTCCGGGCAAGGCCGGAAGGTCCTCGTCGGGATGGTCCAGCCGCGCTTCGAGCTGGACCAAAAGTTCGAGGATGGGCGCCCTGAGTCCGGCCACGGCTTGGGAGAGTCCTCCCGAGAGCTGCTCTAGAGCGGCGCGGTGAGCCAAATGGGTCCCGGCGCGTATGAGATCGCAGACCGCTTCCGCCTGGGCCAGGTCGAGGCGGCCGTTGAGGAAAGCGCGTTGTGTGAACTCTCCGGGCCGGGCCGGCCGGGCGCCGGCGCGAACCAGGGCGGCCAGGAGGCGGCGTTGGATGTAGGGCGATCCATGGCAGGTCAGTTCGACGACGTCCTCGCCCGTGGCGCTCCGTGGTCCGGGAAAAAAGACGGCCAGCACCTCATCGACGAGGCCTTGCGAGTCATGGGCCGCGCCGAGCATCGCGTGCCGGGGCCGCCAAGCTCCCGGTTCAATGCGCAGAACGGCGTCCGCGGTCCGGAGAGCCTGCGGGCCGCTTACGCGCAGGATGGCCAGGGCGCCGGAGCCCGGAGCGGTGGCGATGGCGGCTATGGTGTCGTCCAACGTATATCTCCGCAAGACCCCGCGCCCATCGCCAAACGCGATGGGCGCGGGGCGCGGGGCAACGTCATTTCCTCGGGCGCAGCACGATCTTGCGCCACGGCCCGTCGCCCTCGGATGCGGTCATGATGTCCGGGTGGTTGGCCAAGCTCTTGTGGATCAAGCGGCGCATGGGCGCCTCCATGGGCTGCAGCCGGAACGGCTTGCCCGTGTTGCGCACGTTTTCGATGCCCTTGAGAGCCTGGGAGAGGACTTCGTTTTCTTTTTTCTGCCAGAAGTCTCCGGTGTCGACCTGGACCGCCACGGGCGAGCCGAGACGGCGGCTGACCATGAGCGTCATGAGAAATTGCATGGCTTCCAGGGTCTCGCCTCCAGGGCCGATGAGACGATCGGCTTCCGGGGTCTTGACATTGGTCTTGACGCGTTCCTGCTCGGCGTCCCAGCGCGCGGCCACCGAGACCTCCGTAAAGAGCATAAGTTCCAGAAGCTCCTTGAGGATTTCCTCGGTGGCGGAGCAGGCCTGGGCCGGGTCAACGGGAGCGGCCTCGGGTCTCTCGTGTCGGCGAGCCGTCCCCTCCGGAGAGCGGGGAACGGCTTGCTCCTCCGGGGACCTTGGGCCCTTGCCCGAGGGAGCGCGGGGAACGGCTTGCTCCTTCGAGGACCTCGGTCCCTTGCCGGAGGGAGAACCGCGCTCTTCTTGGCGCTGAACCGGATTTTTTCCCTGTCGAGCCGGCGGCTCGTGCTGTCGCTGCTCGTTGCGGGTCTGGACCGGGCGGCCGCGCTCCGAACGCTCGCGGCTGTTGCTGCGCGGGCCGCGGGCCGCGCGGCCCGCTTCCGGCTGCGGGGGCTGGGCCATCGTCCCCCAATGCTTGCGCGTGATCTTGACCCGGGCGGACTTGGCGCCGAAGCCCAGGATGCCGGGAGAGGCCTCCTGCAGTATCTGGACTTCGACCTGATCGCGGTGCAGCCCCAGTTTTTTCAGGGCGCTCTCCACCGCTTCGGCTACGGTTTTACCTTCGCTTTCCGTTTCTTCGGTCATGGGTTGTCCTCCTTGCGTCAAATTAAGATTGTTCGAATTTCCTCTTCAGGGCCACTTGGATGCCCGCGCTGATGATGCTGCTGGTCAGCCAGTAGAGCACCAGCCCGGCCGGAGTGGAGAGGAACATGAAGGTGAAGATGACCGGCATCCACGTCATCATGGTTTTTTGGGTCGGGTCCGTGGTGGCCGCGGGGTTCATGCGGTTCTGGAGGAACATGACCCCGCCCATGACAATGGGCAGAACGTAGTAGGGGTCCTTGGCGGAAAGGTCGCGCACCCAGAACATCCAAGGCGCTCCGTGCAGTTCCCAGGCGCTGCGCATGGCGTTGAACAGCGCGATGAAGACCGGCATCTGCAGCAGCAGGGGCAGGCAGCCTCCCAGGGGATTGGCTCCAGACTTCTTGTAGAGTTCCATCATCTCCGCGTTGAGACGCTGCTGGTCCTTGCCGTATTTTTGCTGCAGCCGGCTGATATCGGGCTGGAGCTTCTTCATGACGGCCATGGCCTTCATGCTCTTATAGGTGAGCGGAAAGAGCAGGGCCTGGATGAGGAAGGTCATGAGCACTATGGCCCAGCCCCAGTTCCCGGTCAGGCGATGAATGCGGTTGAGGACCTTGATGACGAATCGTCCGAGTTGGGCGAAAAAACCAAAATCGATGGACCTTTCCAGGCCGGATCGGTACTGCGTCAGCCAGGTCTGTCCCTTGGCCCCGAGGTAATAGGGGATTTCCCATGCGCGCTCGCCGCGAGGCGGGATCGTCGCGCTCAGCGCCCGCAGGGTGAGTCGGGGCGGCGATGCGCTTTCGATCGCGCTGAAGTCCCCCGGCGCGGGCAGCACCGCGGCCAAGAAGTAGCGGTTGTCGATTCCCGCCCAACGGTACGGGCCGGCGTGCGCTCCGGGCTTGAAGGCTTCGATTTTTCCGCCGCTTCCCTTTTCGCCGGCGAGCAGTCCCACGGCCCGCCACACGCTCGCGTTTTCCTTCATCTCGCTGGGCACCGTGTCGAGTCCGGGACCGAGGTTCATGGTCCAGACGCCGCTTTCCAGGGGTTGGGCCGTGGGGTTGACAAGCCGTACGCGGATGCGGGGCAAGGTCGCGGGGCCTTCGGGCAAGTATTCCTTAAAGATGCGCATGCCGTCCGGCCGCGAGGCGCTATAGAGCGTCGCGCCGCCCGCGGCGTTCTCGCGGGAGAATCTCAGTTCGGGCCAAGTCGCGAAGAGGCCTGGCGTTGGATCATGGACGAGTTCCACGGCTCCGAGGGGGCCGCGGTATCGGCAGCTGACGATGGCCGCGCCTTGGGGATGGATGCGGATTTCCTTGGACTGATCCGCCAGAGGCTCCGCCTCGGCTTCGATGGCCTTGCGATCGGCGGGACCGCGATCCGGGGAGGAATCCGCCGTTGTCCGCTCGCGCTCGGGGGCGGAGAGCGGTTCCCCGCTCTTGGCGGCTGCTGCCTGGTTGGCGGCGGGCATGGAAGCCGCGGTCGGCGTCCGAGGCGCGGGATTGACATAGTGTTTCTCGATGAGGCCGAACCATAGGGCGTAGACCGCTATCGATAGAGCTACGGCCAGAAGAAGATTCTTGTCCATGTTTTCAGGCTGCCTTTGCAGGAGTGATATGCGGATTCATGCGGATACCGGAGGAACCGGGTCTAGGCCGCCGGGATGCAGCGGATGGCAGCGCGCCAGGCGCTTGAGCGACAGGATAAGGCCCCTGACGCAGCCATGTCGCAGAACGGCTTCGTGGGCATAGTCCGAGCAGCTGGGATGAAACCTGCAGCATGGGGGCATGACGCAGCGCGCCGTCCGTCGGTAGATTTCCAGGGCCGCCAGGACCAGGGCCTTCATGAGCGCAGGACCCCCGCTTTTCGGCAGAGCTCCAGAAAGTCATGCCGGGCCGCGGCCAGGTTCTTCCAGCGGCAGGCCGGCCTCAGGTAGACGACGAAGTCCCCGGCTTCCAGATTGCCGCGGCTGAGCCTGAAGCTCTCTCGCGTCAAGCGCTTGAGGCGGTTGCGCTTGACCGCGTTGCCGAGCTTGGCCGGAACGCTCAATCCCAGGCGCGGAGCCGCCTCCGGGCTCTGGGCGGGCGAGCACCAGAGGATGAGGCTGCGGCCCACGAATTTCCGGCCGTCGGTGAAAACCCTCCGGAAATCCAGGCGCGAGGCCAAACGGGCGTCGCGCCCGAAGCCGGCGCCGGTTTTAGGCATATCCATGACCGGGGCGATGCCAGGTGCGTCCGGGCCCGGCATCAGACGTTGACCAGGACGCGGCGGCCCTTGGCGCGCCGGCGCCGCAGGACTGCTCTGCCTCCGGAAGTGGACATGCGCGCGCGAAATCCGATCTTTCGCGCGCGTTTGCGATTGTGCGGATTAAATGTCGGTTGCATAAAAAGATTATATAAAATAGCGGGTATGAGAAATAGAGTCCGTAGGTCCTGGGCATGACTTGGGTCCAAGGTCTCTATGCGGCCGTTCTTGGCCTGGGCTTGGCATGCTGGCTGCTTAAGCTCAGGGGCGACGGTGCCCCGCGCCTCATGGTTTTTCCCCTCCTGGCGCTGTCGTGCTGCCTGGCCATGAGCTGGGTCTTGATGCGCCGCTGCGGCGGGGTTCAGGCCTTGTGGCTCGCCTTGGCTTGCTCGGCCTTGATCGCCGCCGCCTTTGGGCTGGGACGCGGCTGGGCCGGCGGCCTGCGCGGGGCCGGGTGCGGCCTGCTGTTCTGCCTCCAGGGCGCCTGCGCCTGCCGCTGGGTTCCCATGACGGCGGCCATCGAACGTGCCGGCGGCGTCTTCGCTTCGTCGCTGCTGGCCTGGGGACTGCCCCTGGCGCTGGCCTCGTCTTTGGCCTTGACCGGCGCCGCGATGATGCTCGCGGATCTGCGCGCCGCGCGCGGGCGCCTCATTATCTGCCTGCTCCTGGCCTGGGCTCTTCCCACCGTCGCAGTTGAGCTTCGGCTGCGCCGCGCCTGGGGTTTCGGCCCGGAGACCCTGGCCGAGGCCGCGGGCGTTGCCTCGGCCGCGCGCTCGCCCGAGGTGACCGTGGCCGTGCTGCGGCCGGAGGCGGCCGCGGTTCTTAAATCGCCGGAGGCGAGAACCTCCTTCCGCTTCGAGAGACGCGCCCAATCCGTCGACGGACTCGATGCTTCTCCGGAAAGCCTCGAGCGCTTGGACGGCTATCTCATGGAACACGGCTTTCGCAGCGTCTTCGCTCCGCAGGCCCTGTCCGTGTGGCGGAGGGGCTGGCTGTTGTGGTGGGACTCTGACCGCGCCTTGGAGGCGGCTTCGCTGCGGGTGCGGGGCCGGGTCGTGCCCGACTATCTCACGGCTCTGGCGCTCATCCGCGCCGGTCCCCTTACGACGCAGCGCTTTGCCCGGCTTGAGGCGCTGCATGAAGCCGCCGCGGCGGACAGCGCGGGATTCGAGGACGTCAACACCTCGCAGCTCTGTTTTGAGGCGTTTTCCGCGGCTTTCGCCCGATTTGACGACGAGGCCCGGGCCCGCTACTGGCTGGGCCGCGTAGAGAACCTCTGGCCCCTCAACGACAAGAAGGTGGAGGTCACCCCTCTGGAGGCTCTGCGCGACGGGTCCGTGTCCGGGACACTGCTCATCGACGGCCGCCCCGCCTCCTCGGTGCGGGTGGGCTTGTTTCTTGAGCTCTTCAGCGAGGCGTCCAAGAAGACGACTTTCGCCTTGAGCTCCAGCGCGTTTCCCGATTCAGCGGGCGATTTCAGTTTCGAGAACCTGGGACTGGGGCGCTATCATCTGGAGCTGCAGGCCAGCCCCGAACAGCTGCGCGGCAATATTTTCGGCAGCCCCGGCGTGATCACCATCTCCGAAACGGAGACGAGCGTGCGGCTCAAGCCCATCCTCATAGACCGAAGGCCCCTGCCCGGTTTCGAAGGCGAGGCCGCGGTCCAGGATTGGCTGCGCTTCCGGCATGGGGCGCTGCCGGCCCTGCCGCGCCCGCGCTCAAAACCCTGAACGCAGGGGACTCCCCGTTTGGCCGCGGCGGGGAATCTGTATATAATGTCTCAATGTCCATCGCGCTGCGCGCCCGGGTGGCGGAGCTGATCCGCGTCCGGGATTACGCCGGTCTGCGGGCCTGGCTCAAGTCGGCGGACCGCGCGCGGCTGGCGCGCGGATGGGCGAGGCTCGAGCCCTTGCACAAGCTCGTGGCCTTCAA
This sequence comes from Elusimicrobiota bacterium, assembly GCA_003452935.1. Taxonomy (GTDB): domain Bacteria; phylum Elusimicrobiota; class Elusimicrobia; order UBA1565; family UBA9628; genus UBA9628. Next base: position 223,814 of record DMMY01000016.1, on the reverse strand, counting down.
GCTGTTGGATGCCGCTTCGGCCATGGAATTCTACCGCGTGCTTCCTTTTCGCGAGAAATATTTTCTCCTGAGCGGCTTCCCTCTCGACGCCATCGCTCCCGTCTTGGAAAGCGCCCCGGCCGCGGCCCGCCGCCAGTTCGTGCGCTTGCCCGCCGAATTCGCCGCGCTCATGTTTCGCGAGCTGGCGCGCGGCGCCGAGCACCGGATGTCAAATGCCAAGGCCTGACCCCATCCGCAATGACGCGGCGGTGGTGCTCTGGCGCCGGGATCTGGGCGAGCGGGATCGCTGGGCTTGGCTGCTGACCGAGAATCACGGCAAGCTTTCGGTCCGGTTCGGCGGGGTCAACCGGCCGACGGGCAAGCTCAAGGCCCTTTCCGAGCCCTTGGTTTGGGGAGAGTACCGCCTCTGCTTCAGCGCGCGCGCGCCCGCGGCGCGCGTTATCGGCGGCCGCATCCAGTCCAGCTTTCCCGGCTTGCGCGGCGATTTGGCCCGGACCTTGCAGGCTCTCTCGATTTGCGAGATGGTCCTGCGCCTGACTCCGGAGCGCAGCCCCAGCCCGGAGAAATACCGGCTGCTCTGCCGGGCCCTGTGCATGCTCGACCAGGGCCCCAGCCCCTGGCTTGAGGCCGCTTTCGGCCTCAGGCTCCTCGAGTCCGCCGGCTTCGGCCTGCGCGACCTTCCGGTGTGGCCCGCGCAGCGCGAACTGTGGCGGTTCCTGCATGAGACGCCGCTCGAGGCCCTGGGCCTGTTGCCTTGGAGCGAGGAGCCTGCCGCGCGTATTTTGCAGCTCGTCTACGACCATGTCGAGGCGCACGCCGAGAGGCCTCTGCGCTGCCGCCGCGTGGCCGCCAGCCTGCGGCTGCGGGCGGCGCAGATCGAACAAAGGGAGACCATTCCATGCTGACATTTCAAGAGATCATCCTCGAGCTGCAGAGGTTCTGGGCGCGGCAAGGTTGCCTGCTCGTCCAGCCCTACGATATGGAAAAGGGCGCGGGCACCTTCAACCCGGCCACTTTTTTCGGGGCCTTGGGATCCAAACCCACGGCCGTGGCCTATGTCGAACCCAGCCGCCGTCCCGCCGACGGCCGCTACGGCGACAACCCCAACCGACTGGGCAAGTACTACCAGTTCCAGGTTCTCATCAAGCCCGCGCCCGACGACATCACGGATCTTTACGTCCGTTCCTTGCGCGCCTTGGGGCTGGATCATCGCAAGCACGACCTGCGCTGGATAGAGGACGATTGGGAATCCCCCACCTTGGGCGCCTCGGGCGTGGGCTGGGAGGTGTGGCTCGACGGCATGGAGATCACCCAGTTCACGTATTTCCAGCAGATGGGCTCCCTGCCCCTTTTCCCCATCTCGGTCGAGATCACCTACGGCCTGGAGCGCATCGCCATGTATCTCCAAAAGAAGGACAATGTCTACGACCTGGCTTATAACGACGCCGTCTCGTACGGCGCCCTTCATAAGGAACAGGAGCGGCAGTTCTCCGCCTACCATTTCGAGTCCGCCGACGTGCAGATGCTCGCGCGCCATTTCGAGGATTGCGAGCGCGAGGGCGAGCGCCTCGCGGCCCAGCGCCTGCCCTTGCCCGCTTACGACTGCGTGGTGCGCGTCTCGCATCTCTTCAACGTGCTCGAGGCGCGCGGCGCCATATCCGTGACCGAGCGCGCCCAGTATATCGCGCGGGTGAGGGGCCTGGCCAAGAAGGTCATGGGCCTTTATCTCGAACTCCAGCAACCAAAGACGGAGGCGGCCCATGTCTAGCGTCAAAGATTTCGTGTTGGAGATAGGCACCGAACCCTTGCCCGCGCGCTTCGTGGCGCCGGCCTTGGAGCAGCTGCTGGACAAGACCCGGGCCGCCCTTGACGAGGCCCGCCTGGGCTACGCCGGAGCCAGGAGCCTGGGCACATTCCGGCGCCTGGCCGTCTGCGTCTGCGGCGTGGAACAGAAATCCAGCGCCCTGGCGCGGGAGGTCCAGGGACCGCCGGCGCGCCTGCTCAAGGACGCCAGCGGGCGCTTTACCCCCCAAGCCGAGGGCTTCGCCCGCAAGCAGGGGGTATCTCCCGAGGAGTTGGAGACGGTAGCGACCGCCAAGGGAGAGTTCCTCCTGGCGCGGGTGTGCGTGCCCGGCGAGTCCGCATTGAAAATCCTCGCTCGCGTCATGCCCCAGGTCATTGCCTCCCTGGAGTTCCCCAAGTCCCTGGAGTGGGAAGCGACGCGTTTCCGCTTCGGCCGCCCTATTCGGACGCTGACGGCCATCTATGGAAAGGCCGTGGTTCCATTCACTCTCGCCGGCGTGCGCAGCGGCAAGACCGTGCCGGTCCTTTCGGCGGGGGGCCGGCGGCCCGTCACCCTGGCCAGCGGGCTGGAGTACTGCGACAAGCTGCGGGACCATTTGGTCTACGCGGACCCGGAGGAGCGGCGGCAGGTTCTGGTCAAGCGTCTGGAGGCCGCGGCCAAACAGGCCGGGGGCCGGCTCGATTTGGAGGGAGGCCTTCTGGAGGAGACCGTGTTCATGACCGAACATCCGGTCCCCGTGGTCGGTCATTTTCAGGACCGGTTCCTCAGGCTGCCGGCGCCTTTGCTCAAGATGGTGCTCAAGAAGCAGCTCAAGTTCTTCCCCGTGCTCGGCGCCCGAGGGCTGGCGCCTTTTTTCGTCGGCGTGCGCGACGGCGCCTCGGAGAACCAGGCGCAGGTGCGGGAAGGCTATGAACGGGTCCTTACGGCGCGCTTGAGCGACGCGGCTTTTTTCCTGGAGCGGGATCAGAAGACTAAGTTGGAATCCAAGCGTCTGCTGCTGGGCCGGGTGACCTATCAGAACAGGCTGGGCTCGTTGGAGGATAAATCGGTCCGCGTCACCTTCCTGGCCGAGTGGATGTGCTCCCAACTGCGGCGCCTGGACTTCCCTCTCAATGAGACCTCCACGAGCGACATCGCGGCTCTGGCGTACGCGGACCTGGTCTGCGAAACGGTCAAGGAATTCCCCGAGCTGCAGGGGCTCATGGGCGGCCATTATGCCCGCCACGACGGATTGGACGAGCGCGTGGCCCTGGGCCTGGAAGAGTTCTATTTCCCTCTGACCGCGCGTTCCCCGATCCCGACCACGCTGGAGGGCGCGGTGGCCTCCCTGGCCGGCAAGCTCGACAGCCTGGCCGGCAACTTCGCGGTGGGCAACGCTCCCACGGGCAGCGCGGATCCCTTCGCCCTGCGCCGCCAGGCGGCCGGCGCCTTGCGCATCGTGCTGGAAAAGCAAATGCCCCTGGATATGGAGGCGGCCGTCAACGCCGCCTTGACCCAGCTCCGCCAACGCCTCGAGCTCTCGCCCGAGGCGCAGGGCAAGGTCGTCGCCCAGGTCCGCGATTTCATCTGGGGCCGGGCTCAGACGCTCTTCGAGGAGCAGGGCTACAGGAGCGACGAGATACGTTCCGTGCGCGAAGGCGGACTGCGGCATCTGCCCAACGCATTTTTGCGGCTGGCCGCGGTCCACGCGGTGCGCCGGGACCCGGAGTTCGAGCATTTGGCCGCGGTCTTCAAGCGCGCGGCCAATATCCTCAAGCAGGCGGCGCAGAAAGGCGAGCCCGCGCCAGCCTCCGGCCCCGAGCGCGCGTCCCTGCGCGAGGCCGCGGAACTGGAACTCTTCGACGCGATCGAACGCGTCGACGGCCAAGTCGCGGAGCATCTGGCTGCCGGCCGTTATGAGGAGGGCCTGCGCGAAGTGGTGACCCTCAAGCCCAAACTCGACGCCTTCTTCGAAAAGGTCATGGTCATGGCCGAGGACGCGTCCCTGCGCCGCCAGCGCCTGGCCCTGCTCTCCCGCCTCGTGCTCCTCATCGAACGCATGGCCGACCTCTCCGAAATTCAAGGGGGGTCAGGTCTTGATATTTGACATTTGACATTCCTTCCCGCCAAGCGCTGAGGCTGGGGCAATAAAGTTTCCGGGAATTTGGTTCCGGCGTGTTCGGACAAGGCTTTCAGCCGGCCGCGGGGGAGGGCGGCTGCTCCGGCTTCAGCCCGAGTCCTCGCAGGAAGGCGTTCATGTTAGGCTTGCGGCCGAGGAAGTTCTTGAGCATCTGCCACGGATCCTTTCTGCCTCCGGGCTCGAGTAGCTTCCTGCGGTACTCCATGCCGACTTTAGGGTTAAGGATGCCCTCGCTTTCAAAGCGTGAGAAAATGTCCTGGGCGAAGACCTGTGACCATCGGTAGCCGTAGTAGCCGGCCTCGTAGCCGCTGACGAGAAAATCAAGGGTGCCCTGGAAATCATAGGCCGCGGGGGAGCCCATATAATCCAGGAATACCTCCCGCAGGACCCGGGCAGTATCCATGGGCGCTTCCAGGGTATGATAGGCAAGATCGAGCGCCGCCGTCGCTACATGCTCCAGGAGGGTATCTGCCGAGGTGGCTTGTCTGAAGGCAAGCAGGCTTGTTTTCAGATACGGAGGAAGTTTTCGAGATGGATTTTTGTAGTGGCCTGATATCTTGTCGAGAATTTCCGGCTGCCAGAGAAAGTTTTCAAATGTCTTTGACATGGTTTCGACGAAATCGAGAGGAACGTTTGTCCCGGTGTATCTGCCGTAGCGTCCCTTGGCAAGCATGCCGTGCATGAGATGGCCGAATTCGTGGAAGAAGGCTTCGACTTGTTGGGGTTCAAGCAAGGCGGGCTCCCCGGGCCTGTTTTTTTGAACCTGAAGGCTGATCATGGCCACTGGATCGCGGTATTCGCTCGTCTGCAGCTCATGGCCGTTGATGAAATTTATCGTCCAGCTGCCTCCTGTTTTCCCTTCCCGATCATAGAGGTCGAGATAGAAGATGCCCAGTCGCCGGTTCGTGACCGAGTCCGAGAGCTCGAACGTCCGCACATCAGGATGCCAGGCCTGGGTCTGGATTTCCCGAAACTTGACCCCTAAGAGGTTCCCAAAGACTTCCATGGTCCCGCTTACCACCCTTTCCAGAGGGAAGTACTGGCGCAGTAGTGGGACGTCGGATAAATCGTCGCCGGCAGAAGCGTGGAACTTTTGCCGTCCGGACGCTTTCCGGAGTTGGCTTTTCAGGTCTTGCAGAAAAGACTCGACTTTCTCCGGGGTTCGCGCCATATTCGCCGCGATTCGAAAGCCGGCGAAATTCTTATAGCCCAAGATGCGGCTTTGAGTTTGTCGCAAAACGAGGATATCCTCAAGCAATGGGATGTTCTTTATTCGCGGATTGCTGTCTTCATAACTCTGCAGGCGGTCCTTGAGCGCGGCGTCCGGGGAGAAGGCCAATAAATATCGAAAAGCGCGGTCGCTTTCGTGCAGGCGCCACGTGCCTTTTCCGGCCGGCGTGATAACGCTTTTCAAGCTTTCGGGGAGAGCTGCTATATCTTGCTCGTTGACCTCTACGCCGTCATGGTAATCGGTGATATTGCGTTGAAAGGCTTGGCTGAGCTCGGCGAGGCGTTTTTCGATTGCCTGGAGATTAATGCGTTGGGCTAGAGGAAGTTCGGCTCCTATCCTTTTATATCCGTCCAGGACGTCCGCAAGAAGCAGCCGATCCGCGCCTTTGAGCGCGGGTTGCTCTTGGGCGGCCGCGATAATCGCGGAGTGCAGGTCCTCGCGGTATTCCAGTTCCAGGGCGTGACGGCCTATACGCCGCGCGATGGCGCGAGCAACCCGCCTTGTCTTCTCGTCCGGGGAGACATTTGACAAGATGGCCCACGGGAAAACGGTTTCGCCGTAAGTTTCTTTGGCTCTCTCTAGGGCTTGGACGGTATTCTTGAAGTCGCGCTCCTGCGTCGGGATGGCCGAGATCGCGTCGGCAGCGGCGTCCAGACGTTTCTCCACCTCCTTGTAACCGTTGATCATTTGCCTGTGGGTGAGGGAGAAATCGAGGCCCGGTCCCAAGGCGGGCAAGCTTGAGGCCTGGGATAGAGTCCCGGCGGAGGCGGTGCCGGCGCCAAAAGTAACGGGGCCTGCCGAGGCCTGGCTCCGGCCGACAACCGCTTGGCTGTTGGCCGCGGCCGGCGGCAGGAGCAGGAGCGCGGCGAGAAGCAGTCTTAAAACCACGTTTTTAGAGTATCAACGGATTTCCCCCTCTGGTCATGGGGCACAGGGCCTAGGCGACGGTGCAAATAGGCCTAGAAAAGATATAGGCCTTTATTGAAAGCTGACGCAGCCTCGGCGTAGCGGGTATGAATGTCAAATGTCAAAAATCAAGACCTGACCCCCGGGCGATGGGCATGCGGCGGCCCACGCCGAAGGCTTTGGGCGAGATTTTGAGGCTGGGCGCGGCCTGGCGGCGCTTGTATTCGTTGCGGTCGATGCGCTCGAGCACGTCGCGCACGAGCTTGGGCGAATGGCCCCGGCGGGCGATGCGAGATCGGGCCTGGCGTTTTTCCACGTAGGCGGCCAGTATGGCGTCGAGGGTCTCGTAGGGGGGCAGGTCATCCTGGTCTTTCTGGCCGGGCTTGAGTTCGGCCGAGGGGGCCTTGTCGATGGAGCTTTGCGGGATCACGGGATGTTCGCGGTTGATCCAGCGCGCCAGCTCGTAGACCGTGGCCTTGGGCACGTCCGCGATGACGGCCAGGCCGCCGCACATGTCTCCGTAGAGGGTGCAGTAGCCTACTGAGAGCTCGGATTTGTTGCCGGTGGAGAGGAGCAGTCCTCCCTCCTTGTTGGCCAGTGCCATGAGCAGGTTGCCCCGGATGCGGGCCTGGATGTTCTGCTCGGCCGCGCCGATCTCGCCCTCGCCGAAGGGCCGGCCCAGGGCGCGCAGGTACGTTTCATAGAGCTCGGTGATGGGCAGTTGCAGGAGGCGTATGCCCAGATTGCGGGCCAGGGTCTGGGCGTCCTCCACGCTGGTGGCGCAGGAATAGGGAGAGGGCATGGTCACGCCCGTGACCGCTCCCGGGCCCAGGGCCTTGACCGCCAAGGCCGCGACCACGGCCGAGTCTATGCCGCCGCTCAAGCCCACGAAGGCCTTGGCTTGGCCGCATTTGCGCAGGTAGTCATGGATGCCCAGCACCAGGGCGGCCTCCACCTCGGCCACGTCGCCAAGACGGTAGGGCGCGGCCGCGGCCGGAAGCTTTTCCGTGTCCACGACGATCATGTCCTCCCGGAATGGGCGGCCGCGCGCTACGACGCGGCCGTCGCCGTCGAAGACCAGACTGTTGCCGTCGAAGATGAGGTCGTCGTTTCCCCCCACCTGGTTGCAGTATAAAAATGGCCTGCCCGCGCGCCGGGCGTGGCGGCGCAGCATCCGCTCGCGCAGGGCGGTCTTGTCGCGCTCGAAGGGCGAGGCCGAGACGTTGATGAGCACGTCCACGCCCGAGCGGATCTGCCGCATCACCGGGTCCTCTAGATAGAGCAGGCGCGGCTGGCCCGGAGTCTGGTACCAAGAGTCCTCGCAGATGCTCAGGCCTATGCGCAAACCCCTGAAACGGATCGGGGCGTTGGCCGTGGCCGGCTCGAAGTATCGCCGCTCGTCGAAAACGTCATAGGTTGGCAGCAGGCACTTGCCCCGCAGGGCCGCCACCTTTCCCCGGTGCAGCAGGGCGGCCGCGTTCCAGATGGGTTTGCCCACGCTGCGGGGGTTGCGCGCCACGCAGCCCACGATGAGGCCCATCTGGCCGGTTTTTCGGGCCAGGTCCTGCAAGGCCCGCTCTCCGGCCTTGAGGAAGTCCGGATCCTCCCACAGGTCCAGGGCCGGATAGCCTCCCAGGGTCTGTTCCGGGAAGACCGCGAGCTCCGCGCCCGCGGCCCGGGCCCGCGCCGCGACGTCCCGGATGAGGGCGAGGTTGCCGGAGAAATCCGCGACCGTGGTGTTGATCTGGGCGAGGGCGATCCTCATGGAGGGTTTCTAGGAGGCTCCTTTCTCGCGCGCTTTCCGGCAGAGGTCGCCGAAAATGGCGCCGGCGCCCATGAAGTTTTCGTCGATGGCCTCGCGCACGGCGAACTCGAGGTTAGGCGGACCCATGACCGCGACCGAAGCGATGCCTTCCATGGCCCAGGTCATCACGTCCGCCGGGTCGAGATTTATCTCCTGCGCCAGTTGAGCCATGGATTTGAGGAGTCCTATCGAGGGGATCACGAGTTCGCGTTCGCTGAGCAGCAGCCCGCCTGCGACTCCGCGGCAGACCGCGGCGATGGTCACGCGCGGCTCCTGGCGCTGCCTGGTGCTGAGCACCCCCGAGGCTATGACCTTGTCCGCTATCTCGGCCGCCACGTCCGCGGACGCGGCCACCTCCGAGATTCGCGCCAGCGTTATCTCCCGCGCCAGCTTCTCGAAGTCGTATGATTCGACCGACGCCATGGGCCGGATTATACTACATCAAAGCGCCGTCATGCTGTAAGTCGAGAACCGTGCCCATGCGTCTAGAAAAACAAGGACAAGGAGCCGGCGCTTACCCATTTCTTGTAGGAGTACCGGGAAATCGTCGCGCGGTTGAAGATTCGGCTGTAGGACGCCTCCACCGTGACATGGCCCAGAAAGAATCGGGACATGGCGACAGTGTATTTCTGCAGCAGTTCCCGGCGATAAGGCTGGCCGGAAACGCCGGTCTTGTCATACCAGCGCGACTGAACCTCGGGCTGAAGGGAGAGCTCCGCGTTCCACGGCAATTTCAGCGCCAATTCCGCCGAGCCTTGGAGCCCGCGATGCCGGAAGGATCGGTCGCGGACGTCGTCGCGAAAGCCGCCGGCCTGGGCCCTCGCCCTGGGGAGAATGGATTCTGACTGGCGCTCCAGCGTCATGGTCGCCTCGTGGCGGAGGCCTTCGAAGCCCCGGTGCTGAGCGGACACGAACCTCTTGATGTCCAGCTTATAGCCCGCGGCCCATTTCCAGTGGCGCGCGGCTATGATGTCGGCATCGAGAGCCGCGCCATGGCTCCAGAGATACGACCTGCGATCCAGGAGAAAATGCTGTGCGTCGTAGCGCAGCCGCGCCTGGGAAAGGCGCAGGTCGATATCCTGCTGGATTCCCAGCGAGGCGCCCGCGAGGTCGAGTTCATTGAGTTTGCGATAGTCCTGGTAAAGGCCAAGGAGGCGCAAGTGCGTTGCTCCGATTCGCCGAGGCTTGTATTTGTATTCGGAGTAGATCACGCCGAACCACGATGTGTCGGATTTCCCCGTGAGACTGCTTGCGTCGGTTTCGGGCAGTTGCAGAACGTTGGAGTCGTATTCGTAGCTGCCTTGCGCGTAGAGGCGCCACGGCGCGGGTTTGGCGCGGGCCGGCCGCGGCCCGCGGCCGGCCGCATGGCTCATGGCGCACAGGCCCGTCAAGAGGAGGCCGAGTGCCGAGATCGCGGCCAGGCTTTTCAACGCGGGGTGCGGTTGTCCGCGCTCCCGGAGCGCCTTGTCCGTCCATGAAAATGCCGAGACCCCGCCCTTTAGGGCGGGGTCTGCTTCTATGCCCGAGCCGGCACGATCCGTGTGATTCAATGCTTTCTCATTATATGCGAATCCGTGATCCTTTCGGCTTAATGGGCCTTCCTTCGCGCCGATTCCCGGACGGCCTTGGCCTGGCGAGCCGCTTCATGCGCTTGCTCTCGGGCCGCGGCCGATGTGGACTTGGCCATGGCCGCGACCTCGCGCGCGTTTTCCTTGGCCGCGCGGGCGAGCTGCCGCGCCTGCGCCGCGGAGCCTCGGGCCTGTCGAGCGAGGGCGGAACTGCTTTGGAGAGTTAGCGAAGCTGTCCCTCCAGGCATGTGGTCTTCGTTGCCGTCGTAGAATCCCGGAGGAGGATCGGTCCCTGGGCCGGTGCCCGGATCAGTCCCGGGGTCGGTGCCCGGATCAGTCCCTGGGCCGGTGCCCGGATCAGTCCCGGGATCGGTCCCTGGATTAGTCCCGGGGTCGGTGCCCGGATCAGTCCCGGGGCCGGTTCCCGGATATGTTCCAGGATCGCCCCCGCTTCCTGCGCAATCGGTGATCCGCGTCCTGCCATGGTGCCGGGCGCAGGCCGCGATTCTTTGGCCGTGGGCCTTGGCGATGATCGCCAGATCGTGGGCTGCGGCGCTGGTGTTTTGTCCCGAGCCGGCTACGGCTTTCTTTTGGTGCGCGGCCTGGCGCACCTCTTCCCGGGTCCGCAACGCGATGCCGTTGATGCCGTTGGACTCGGCCAGAGCCTGGCTCGCGGCGCCCGCGCATGCCAGAAACGCTCCGACGAGCCAAAATGTGTTTTTCATGAAGTATGCACCTCCCACAAGAACCTGCAATATATTATGACCGGGCGAGGTAACAAACGGGTAACAAGAAGTTATAATCTTTTTAAATGGATTTGCGTCTGGTATCCATCCTGACCGCGGCCGTCTGGCTCGCGGGTTGCGCCACGCCGGGACCCTTGCAGCCCAGCGGCCCGGATTTGGGCCTGGTCGTGGCCTCGGTGCGCTTCGGCCGGATCAGCCGGCCCTTCCCGGATCATTACGCGCAATCCCTCTACCTGGCGCCGGTGAGTTCCGGCGGCGAGATCGACATTGATCGCCCCATTGCCTCGCGCCTGGCCCGGGAGCGGCAGGTTTACTTTTTCAATGTCCCTCCGGGACGCTACGTCGTCATCGGCGGTTCCTACGTGGCCCATGGCCTGCGCTACCGCATCCGTTTCAAGCCTGAGCATGCCTTGCAGACCGCGGTGACGGTAAAGCCCGGGGGGATATCATTTGCCGGCGTTGTCCTAGTCTCGAGGAACTGGCAGGACTGGTTGGCTTTCACGCTCAATATCCTGCGCAGCGCGGCTGTCGTGCTTCCCCCCTGGCGGCCTTTGTCGGCCGAGGTCGAGGCCTCTTTCCGGTCCGTGGATAGGACCAGTTATACCGAGATCGAGGCTCTGACCGCCGCGCGCCGGCATCTGGCCGGCAGCCTGTGGCTGCCCGTGCTCGGCAGCCGTCTGGAGAGCCTCGGCGGTCCCAGCCCCGAGATCGTCAGCGAGGGATTTTGGCGTAAACGCTCCAAACCCGCGCAGCGCGCGGAGCGCTTCAGCTGGGTCGATACCCTGGAGTGGGGGCCGCCGCGCCCGATCCGGGGCGGTCTGGAATGGCGTCAGCCCAAGGACAAGGCCCGCGTCGCCGTGCTGTATTTCAAGGAGGCAGAGGCCGGGGTCAAGCCCCGCGAGGAGTATCTTCGGGAACTCAAGACCCTGGGCAGCCCCGAGGACACCCACTCTCTCGTCGAGGTCCGCCTTTCGACCCTCACGGCCCAGTCCATCCGCTACACGAAGTACGTCTACCCCCAGCCCTACTTGACCGGCAGCGTCAGCGAGGTCTTCGTGACCGAAACCATGGTGGCGCCGGACGCGGAGGGCTATTACGTCCTGCTCTATCGGGCTCTGCGGAAAAATTTCGAGAAGTTTTATCCTGAGTACCGGCGCTTCCGCGAGCAATTGCGCTTGGAAATCCAGCCCCCGCCCGAGGAGCCGAAGGCGGCGAAGAAATGACCAAGGATGCCCATCATCAACGCCGGCGGCGCCATGAGCGCTGTCTCTTCGACCTGCCCTTGGTCCTTCGGGATCCGGCCGGCAGACTCATCGACGCGCGCGCCGTCGCCCACGATGTGACCATCGAGGGATTCGGCTTCGAGACCAAAGCCGGGCTCAAGGACCTCTCACGAGTGGGCTTCGTGCTGAGCCTGCCGGACGGCGGGACCGTCTCTGGCAGCGCGCGCCTGGCGTGGTGCCGCGCCCTGGATTGGGGCGGATCCTGGGGAGGCGCCAAGATCGCGCGGCTGCCCTGGCGCGAGGCGCGCAAGATCCGCCGGCTTTTGCATGGCCCGGGCTATGACTGGTCGGGTCTGGCGGATCGGGCCTTGGTGGGCGGCGCCGTCGTCATCGTCGTCTGCCTCGGGGACATGATCCTGCGCAGCGACCCGCGCGTGTTGCGGCAGGCCCTGCTGGCCGGGCCCTGGCTGCTCATGGGCCTGGGGTTGGGATTTTTCATCCATCACGCGCTGCGCGACGGCTGAGTTTAGAACCCCTCGCGGCAGCGGGGGTCCATGGCGTCGGCGAGGAAAAGGCGGGGCCCGGTGCCGCGAAGGGCGAAGCCCCAGCGCTCGTCTCCCCATAAGGGCGCCTGCGGCGTGTAGGCGAGCAGCAGAGGGTTGCCCTGGCCGCCCGGGTCATAGGCCACGAAGCGCAGAAGCCCGGTCTCGGCCATGAGGGCGTGCTGCATCTCCACGCCGTCGGCCACCAGTTTGTCGCCGTCCGCCAGGAGCAGGCAGCGGCGGAATGTCGAGGAAACCTGGGAGCCCGCCACGAGCACGAAGCCTTCCGCCAAGCCCCGCACCTGGAGACGAGCCGCGAAGTCGATCTTGACTTGTATCTGGTCGGGATTCGGATCTTGCAGGAACATCGGGCCCGGGGAGTCGTCGGGACGGAAGCGAAAGGCCCCGGACTTCACGTCCCTGATGGTGGCGTCCTTGATGGCCCCCCCGAGTCGGCCGTAGACGTCCTCATTGACTTCGTTTTTCAGCGCGATAAATTTGGCCCGCGAGCCCTTCAGGCTGAAATCAGGCCGGACCCGGATGCCGATGATCGGAGCGCCCACGGCGCGGCGCGGCCCGTCGAGGATCGCGGTGCGCAGCGTGATCGGGCGTCTCTTGCGGCAGGCCCCGCCGAAAGCCGCCGAGGAACGGGTTACGGTGAAGAGCTGCGAGCCTTTGCTGCCCACGACCAAAAAGCGGCTGCCGGGCGAGAGCGGCGAGGCTTGCTTGGGCTTGGCTTTCTTTGGGCTCTTGTCGAAGATAACCCATTGTCCGGAGGTCTCGTAGACCGGATAGATGCCCTTGGCTCCGTACTCGTCCTGGGCCTTGGCCGGGGCCAGACAGAGCGCGGCCAGCAGCGCCAGCATATAATTCATCATGCAAAGAATACTAAAAACCCAGGTTCGGAACAAAATGAACAGACTGGCGTTAGCCTGGATTATTCAGTCGGATCGTTGGATTCGACGAAACATGCCGGGATATTTCCGTGCAAAATCTTTCGTCCATACCGCAGAGGGTATGAACTCAAGATTTTGCGTCGAACTATCCACGGCCTGTTTCGTCTCGGTCCGACACGCCCAACTGAATAATCCAGGTTAGGGCAGGGTGACGCCGCCGGGAGCGCGCGGCTTGGGCTTGCGCGGCATCTGATCCTCGGTCCAACGGCCAAGCACGGCCCCGGTCCGCGCGTCGAAAAGCCAGGCCCCGTCGCCCGGCGTTATGACGGCCACGCGCCGGCCGTCCTCGCTGTAGACCATTTCGGTCCCGGTCGCGGGATGGATGAGTCCCTCGCTTTGGCGTTCGCCGAAGAGACGGTAGCCCCAGGCCTGGCCCTGGTGCAGTAGAAACCATACGTCCCGGCTGCTCCACCACCAATGCCCGTTAAACCATAGCCAGCAGGGCTGGTCCTTGTCCGTCCAGGCCCACCAGCGTTGGCCGCTGCGCGCCAGCCATAGCCAGCCCTGTTCGTCCCATAGTCCCCACGCCTCGCGATGATGGAAAAGCCCCGGCGAGTGCCAATGCCCGCCGGATGCCCGGCAGGAAAGCTCGCCGGCTCCCGGAAGCCGCGCCGCTTCCACGGCCTCGGCGGGGGCCGGGAACCACTTCAGCGGCTCGTGGTCCGGCCCTTGTCCGGGCACGCGCTCGCGCAGGCCGCTTAAATCCGGGACCGGCACCCTGGCCTTCGGGGGCCGGATGGCGTTTTTGCCGAGCAACTGGGAGAGAAGCACGGGCCGAAAGCGCGGCGCTGCCGGGGGCTTGCGCTCGCGGCGGCTTTGGCGCGCCGTGCCCGGGGCCCGAGCCCAGGCGCGAGGACCGCCGGTCCCGGCATGTCCGCGCGGCCGGCGCGAGGCTGCGTCCGGCTGCTCAGCCCGCGTGAAGAGGCGCGCCGCGCGCCGCGCAAGGACGCGTCGCGCCTGAAGGGCGGGCGTTCTCCATTGCCGCAAGGCGCGTCGCGCGATGTCCCTTGCCGCGAGCCAGCGCCCGGCCCAGTTCTTGAGGCGTTGTCCAGGCGCGCCGGCCGGCACGGCCCGCGGCGCCGCTTGCCTGGATAAGGCGGTGACGATCCGGCCGTCCTGGCCGCGCCTGAAGCTCGACACCGGCCGTCGCGGCGCGGGCACTTCAAGGCTTGCTCCGCGCTCCAGCGTCCAGAAGCAGCGCCATGGCGCATCAAACCAGGCGCCCCTGGGTCCGGGACGCAGCTCGGGCTTGGGCCCTGGCGCGTCGCGTAAGGACGCGTCGTGCCTGGAGGGCGGGCGTTCTCCATTTTCGCAGGGCGCGTCGCGTAAAGACGCGGGAGTGTTCTTCCCCCGCGGTTCAAGGCTCGCTGGCTCTTGCGCCGCTCTCTCTCCCGCTTCTGGGCGCAAAGCCGGCAGTCCGGCAGGCCGCCAAAAGACCAAGCCCGAGAGCGCGGCCAGCAGAGCGGCGCAGGCCCAGGTCCAGGTCCGACGGGAAACAGGCTGGGGCATGCCCCATTTTTGTTCCTGCCCCGGCCCGGCGAAAGGGACTTCTGACCCTTGCCCATGCGGGGCTAAGGGCCTAGAGCATGAGGGGACGAAGAAAAGAGACCAACAACTCCATGTTTCAGGATTTTTGAGGCAATGACCGGCGCTCAATAGAAACGGCGTTTGCCCGCGCATAGGCCCTCCCGGCGTCTTTCCCGACGTTGCTCGGCTTCCTCGCTGAGCAGGTCCCCAGCTTCCTCGCAAAGTTCCGTTGCGTCGAAGAGCAGCCGATAGCCCAGACCCTCGAAGAGTTTGGCCCAAGTGGACAGCCTGGCGTCCTCTCCGCGTTCCGCCCGGTTGACGACGGAGGGGTTGACTCCAGCTTGATCGGCGAGTTGGAGTTGGGAGACCGCGCGATCTCTTCTGATCTGCTTGAGCAGCGAGGCCATGCGTGAGACGGCGTTTTGGAAGTCCATGGAATGGATACGAGCATCCCCTCGAAAAGTTCCTGGGCTATGACATCTCCTCTGTTGGTTCTTTGCTTTTGTGCAAAGAGAAGCGGAATAAACGCCTCCAGTTGCTTCTTTTTTGGCTCGTTTTGCTTTTGAGCAAAGAACCAGCGGAGGCGCATGCGGACGAGGGGCGTCCATGGAGTTGACCGCCCCTGGTTCGGTAACATCTTACGTGAGTTGAAGCGAAGACTTGAAGATGTAACAGGGGTCCCGTATACTTTAGGCATATGGAACCGTTCCATCTCTGGCGCGAGGAATACCGCCGGGAGGTCGAGAAGGTCGTCGACGAGTTGCGCGCGGCCAAGGTCCCGGACGCCCAGGCGCAGCCTGCCTCCCCCATGGTCGAGCTCTCCGACGCCATCATTCCGCCCGCCAGCGTGCATCTCGAGCTTCAGGCGGCCAAGGCCGAGGTCTCGAATCTCAAGGGGCAGCTGAGCTCGCTGCGCGAGCAGTTGGAGGCCAAGTCCAAGCTGCTCGAAGACGAGGTGCGCCGCCGCGGCCGGATCAGGGACCTCCTGCTCGGCGTCAATTCCCATATCGCGGCCTTGGAGCGGGACAAGGACGAGGCGCGCCGCCGCGTCGAGGAAATCGACGCCAAGTCCCGGCTTTCGGCCGAGGCCGCCCAGCGAGCTGATTTCCGGCTCCAGGAAGCCCTGCGGCAGATCGAGGAGGAGAAGCGCCGGGCCCAGCAAGCCCTGAGCGGCGCCGCCTCCATCCAAGGCCGCCTTGACGAGATGCAGCTCGCGGTGGACGCGGCCCAGCGCGCGGCTCAGGCCGTGCAGGCCCGCGCCAACGCCGCGGAGAAGGATTTCGGCGCGCGACTTCAAGCCGCGCAGGAGCGCGTGGCGCAGCTTGAAAAAGAGCTCGACGAAGGCCGGCGCAAGGTGCTGGGCGTCGACGCCCTGGAGCAGGGCTGGCAGCGGAAGGTGCGGGACCTGGAGCAGCGCCTGGACGAGGAAACCCGTCAGCGCGAGGCGGAGCGCGAAGCCCTGCGCGCGGCCGTGGACGCGGCTTTGGCCGATCAGAAGGCCTTGCAGGCCCAGCTTCAGGGCGCCCTCACCGAGGCCCAAGATCTGCGCCTGAGCGCGGGCGAGGCGCGCCGCGAGGCCGCCAGGCTCGAGGACGAGACCACCCGGCGCGCCCTGGAGGCGGCCCGGGCGCTTAACGAGGAGAAGCTGCGTCTGCAGGCGGAGACTGCCGCGGCCATGCAGAGGGCGGCGGCCTTGAACGTCGAGGCCGAGGATCGTCTCTCCCAGTTGCGGCGGCGGGAGGCGGCGTCGCAAAAGGCGCTGCTCGACGCCAAGCAGCTCAAGACCGCGGCCGACGCCGTGGCCAAGGCCCTGCGCCAGGAGAAGGAGCGCCTGCAGGCTGAGCTCAACGCCGAACGGGAGCGCCTGCAGAAGGAATATGAAGCCAAGCCGGCACAGGCAGAGGCCGAGCTGCGCGCCGAAATCGACGGCCTGCGCAGCCGGCTGCGCGGCCTGCTGGAGGGCCGGACCGCGGCCGAAGCGCAGCGCGAGCGCCTTCGCGCCGAGCAGTCCGAGGAACGCCGGCGCATTCTTGAGGAGACTCGCGCGGAGCTTGACCGCGGCCGCTCATCGCCGCCCCAGTCTTCCCAACCCCCGGCCCCCCCTCAATTCCCTCATGGCTCCTGACTCGGAATCGAAAAACGACGTCACCCAGGAGCTCGACGCGGCCGCGGCCAAGGAGCCGCGGTCGTCGCAGGCGCCGGACGTAAGTAAATCCGTCCGGCCGGCGCCAGTGGAACTTCCGATAGCGCAGGCGCCGGTCGTTCTCGGATCGCCGGAGGCGACTGCGGTCGAGGCCCGGGCCCGGAAGATCGAGCTGCAGAGCGCCGTCCAGCGCGCGTCCCCGCCGCCCAAGCCCGCGCCTGACGGCGCCGAGGTTCTGCGCTCGCGCCTGGCCGAGCTGCAGCGCCAGTTTCGCGCCCAGACCGCGCAGCTGCAGGCGGAGCTCGACAACCATGCCAGCCTGCGCCGCCGCGCGCAGGATCTGCAAGCCGAACTTGAGACGGTCGAGGCCCAGGCCGCCAAGCATCAGCGCGAGGCCGCGGCTAACGCGGCCCTGGCCGAAGAACTCGACGAGACCCTGCGCGTGGCGGCCAAGGCGCGCGGCGAGCTGAGCGCGGCCCTGGCCGGCGAGCGCCGCGAGGCCGCCCGGCTGGAGGCCCGGCTGCGCGAGATCGAGTCCGAGCTCGCGGCCAGGACCGCCGAGCGGAACAGCCGGGAACTGGAGCTTGACGGCGCCAAGGCGCAGAGCCTCTCCGATCAAGGCGTGGCCCGCGACCTTCGCGAGGAGCTCGACCGCCTTCAAGCCGCGCGCTCCAAGGAGCAGCAGGAGACCCAGGAGCGTCTCGGCCAGGCCCTCCTGGAGAAGTCCGCCTTGGCGGCGGAGAACAAGGAGCTCCGGAAATCCGCCGACGAACTGCGGGGCGAGGCGGCCCGGCGCCAGGAGCGCATCGAGGGCCTGCTCAATCAGATCGAGGACTCGCGGGGCGCTGCCCAGCGCCATTTCGACGACGCGGACTTGCGCCTCAAGGAAGCCGAGGACGAGAAGGCCTCCTTGGAGGCGGCGTACCAGCGCTCCCTGGCCAAGTTGGAGGAGGCGCGCCGCGAGGCCGAGGCGCGGGAGGCCAGGCTGCGGGAGCTGGAGGAGTCCGCCCGCTCCGGCCAGGCCGAGAGCCGGCGCATGATGGAGAACGCCGAGGCCATCCAGCGCGAGGGCAACGAGGCCATGGACGCGGCCCAGCGGCTCAAGACCGAACTCTACAAGCAGGCCGAGGCCGAGTGGTCCCGCCTGAGGGCGTACGCGCAAAAGTTGGAGCGCGGCGAGGCGCCCGCCGGCAAGGAACCGATCCTTCCCGAGGCCCGGCCTGAAATCCTGGAGCCCGCCGCGGCCAAGGAGCAGCGGTCGTCGCAGGCGCCGGTCGTCCTCCAATCGCCGGAGGCGGACGCGCCGCTCCGGCCCGAGCCGGCCCCGGCGGGTCGCCGCCTGGGCCTTTGGCTCGGCCTTGGTCTGGCCGCATTGCTCGCGGTCCTGGTCTGGAGGCCGTTTCCCGCCCCCGGCCAGGACCACTCCATGACCTTCTCCCATCCCCGGGCCATGGCCTGGCAGGGCGACGTTCTCTGGGTGGCGGATTCATCCGACCAGGCCGTCTACCGTCTCAGGCTCAGGGACGGCGGCTTGATCGAGGAGCGAAGGTACGATCTGGCGGGTCTGCGCGTCACGGGGCTGGCCTTGGCCGGAGGCTTCCTGTATCTGGCGGACGCGGGAAAAAACGAAGTCCAGAGGCGGCGCATGGACGCGGGGCTTTCCGTGGAGAAGTCCTGGCCCCTGCCCTACCAAGGCGTTTGCGCCTTGGCCAGCGACGGCCGCGGCCTTTACGCGGCCTATTACGGGACGGGGCGCATCTCCCGGCACGCGCTCGACGACTCGCTTTCGGTCCAGGAGACGTATCTCGCTCCCGCCTCCGTGGTCGGCATGGACGTCTCGGGCGATGAGTTCTGGACCGCTGACGCCAATTCCAGGCGCCTTATCCGCCACGACAAGGACTCGGCCCTGGCGGTGTCGGCGGTCTACGGCCTGCCCGAACTCGAGGGCGGCCCGCTCATCTCGGCTTTCGCCAAGCGGGGAGGACGGCTCTGGCTGGGCCGCGAGGGCAGCCCGCTCATCCTCGAGCGCTCGAGATGGCTGCTTCCCAGCCGCCCGGCGCCGGATTTCTCCGCCGCCCGCTCCCTGAGCCAAGCGGCCCTACCGTACGCCTTCAGGCGTGTTTAAGACGCAGGCTTCTGGGTTTGTAAGCGATGCGCAGCTCCATGCCCAGGGCGCGGCCGATTTTCTGGAGAATTTCGACGGTGGTGTTTTGCTCCCCCGCCTCGATGCGTGAGATGGCCTGCTGGCTGGTGTGAATCCTGCGGGCCAACTGAGCCTGCGTCAAATGAGCCGCTGCCCTTGCCTTCATGACCGCTTGGGCGGCGAGCCATTCGGCGCGGGCTTCGTGATAAAACCTTCGGATTGCCGGATCCTTCAATTCTTCCCGTAAAAAATCCTTAAGGCGAACGTGCCGTCTCTTTTTCGTGCTCATGTCATTTTCCTCGGTGGCCTCTCCACGCCGCGCGCGTCTTCTTGGCTTTTTCTATTTCCGCGTCGGGCACTCGGTCCGACTTCTTGAGAAAAGCGTTCGTAGCCACGATAAACTCGCGATCAAAGAAGTATAGAATCCGATGTTGGCGCCTCTCCGCGATGATCCGAAGCTCATATATCCCGTCGCCCAGGCAGGCTGCTGACGGCCGGATCAGATTCGGGCCGTCTTCCTCGAGCCGCTGCAATAACCAGCCGGCATGGCCCCGGACCTTTTTGCTCTGGGCGCGCAGATAATCTCGGACTTGGCATATGCCGCGGGCATCTTCATAGAAGATCAGTTCGTATCGCCCTACCCGGCCATGATACATCATATTTGATGTTTTAACAAGGGCCCTTTGGGCCGGTTCCCTGAAGGATATACGAGCGACCCCTCAAAAAAGTTCCAGTCCTCGCCCGCATTCCGGGCCCAGGAAATCGCTGGGTCTTTTGTCGCCTGAATTGCGGGCCTTGGGCCCCATACGCGAAAGCCGCTTATTCGCTTAGACTATAGGCGCATGAACCTCGGACTCATCGCGGCCTCGGCTGCGTTCCTGCTGCCGGCCGCGGCCCGCGGCCAGGCGATCGCCCTCCGCGGCCGGACTCCGGCCGGAAACGTTTCCGCCGCCGCGGGCGCGTCCGCCTTGGGTCCGGGTCTGGATTTTTCCTTCACCCACGCGCGGATGATTAACGGATATAAGGAAGTCGAGCGGCGTCACAACGCCGCCGTCGACGCGGTCTTGGTCGTCCCGGCGGCCGAGCGGAACTTCAAGAACACGGTCCGGGCCCTGGAGCGGGCCCATGAGAGCTACAACGACGCGGTGCTTCCCTGGATCATGATGAAGGACGTCTCGCCGGACCCTCGCGTCAGGCGGGCGGCTAAAGCCCTTGAACGCCGGTCGGCGCGGCACTTCGATGACTTGAATTATCGCGAGGATATCTACCAAGCGGTCCTGCGGGCCGCGCAAGCCGAGGATCGTCTGCGCGGGGAGAACAAGAAGCTCCTGGAAGACGTTTTGCGGGATTACAGGGCCCGGGGCATGGGTCTGCCCATCGAACAGCGCGTCAACCTAAAGGCCATCAATGATCGCCTCTCGGAACTGAGCCAGGCTTTCGTCGACAACATCTCCAAGTTCGAGGAAAGCCAGGCGCCGGTAGGAAGCGCGCTGCTGGCGCGCGCCGGCAATTCGCCGGCCGGGCGGCAGCCTCAGCCCGGGCGCCCGAGCCGGCCCGAGGAAATAAATCCGCCGATCCTGCGCGAGATACTGGCGCTGCGCCAGGAACAAAGCCGCATCCTGGGCTATAAGAACTTCGCCCAATACCGGCTCGCGCGGAACATGGCGCGCACTCCGGAAAATGCGGCAGCCTTCCTGTCGGAGCTCAAGACGGAACTGCAATCGCCCGGCCGCGCGCGGGCCCAGGCTCCCCAAAACGGCCAAAGCGTTTACCAGAGGCTGCGCCCCTACTTTCCCGTGGCCACCGTGCTGAAGGGGACCTTCGAGATATTCCATGAGATCCTGGGGATCGACTTCAAGGAACTGCCGGCCCAGGCCTGGCATCCGGACGTGAGGTTCTTCGAGGTCTCGGACGCGGCCACGGGCCGCGCGATAGGGAGCTTCTACCTCGACCTCTTCGATCGTCCGGGGAAAGTCGGAGACGGCTGGGCCGACGCCCTGCGCAAGGGCCATGCCTCCGGCGCCGGGGGCTACCAAAATCCGATCAATCTCGTGGTCGCCAAATTCAAGAAAAGCTCCGTGGATCCGAACGTGTGGCTCGGCCCCGAGGAAGTGGAAAGGATTTTCCATGAATTCGGGCATCTCATGCACGGACTGCTCTCCAGGACGCGCTACAGCCGGTATGACTCGTGGTCGGTCCCCGTCGACTTCAGGGAAATCCCGTCCATGCTATGGGGAAACGCGGTTTGGCGGCCTGAGATCGTCGCCCGCATCTCGGGCCACGACCAGGATCCGTCGCGAAAACTGCCGCCGGAGCTCCTGCGAGAGCAGCTCGCCGCCCAGTCCGCCGCCTCGGCCGATTACCTGATGTATCATTCGGCCCTTGCGGCCATGGATCTGGCTTTCCACACCCTGGAGTCCCCCCTGGACGTCGGCCAGGCCGCAGCCCGCGTCTTCGCGGAGTGGGTCGGGTACTTCCCAAAAGCCGTTATAGGGGACTTTGATCATATCGTATCGGGCTACGAGGCAGGCTACTACGGCTATCCATGGGCTTACGTGCGCTCCGTCGATGTTCTCTCGAGGTTTTTGGCCGAGGGAATCCTCAACCCCAAGGTCGGCATGGAGTACCGCAGGAAGGTCCTTGAGCCTGGAGCCTCCAAGGACCCCTGGCAAATGCTCCGCGACTTCCTCGGCCGCATGCCCGGCATGGACGCTTTCCGGCGCAGCCTCGCCCCGCCCCCGGAGCCGGCCGCGGCCTCCTGAAGGCCCGGTTTAAACGTTGATCCAAACCTGGATGGCGCTGTAGCCGACGCACGGATGCACGGCGCGCCGCGCCGAGGCCTTGTCCCTTGATAATCTCACGAGGCCATGTTTGGCAAGCATGTCCACGTCCTTGAGGACGCTGGAAAAGCTCCGGCCCGTTAATTGGGCTAGGTGGTAGATGCTGTGGGGCTTTTTCGCGCGGATGAGGCGAAGCAGGGCCAGCCGTTTCGGAGTGAGGAAATTCCTCACCGCTGCGAGGCTCGTGAAATAGACCCCGGACTTCGGCTTGAAGGGTTTTCGGCCGTGGGCGGCTTCGAACGCCTCTTGGAACTGAGCCATGGCCGTTGCCGCGTCCTTGATTTCAAAGGTAACGACCTTCATTGCGGCCACCCCCTGGCTTGCTTCCAGAGCTGGATGTCCCGGTTGAAATCCAGCACCAACCGGCGCGCGTCGAAAAACAGATAGGGGCTTTCTTGCGCGCCTATGTGTTTGTGGTGTCCTTTTGGATGATGGTTATCGTAGAGGACGACGGGGCGCGAATGCCCCCTTGGGACAAAAGCCATTCTGTATCGCACCCCTTCCGGATGCTTCGCATCTGCCGGAACCCTCCACGCCGCTATTTGCGTTAAATTTCCCTCTTCATCCGTCAGTTTGTACCTGATGAGCGGCTTGGCTTTAATATGGCCGCTACTAACATATATATTAGATTGCATATACTATATTGTCAAGGGCCCTATGGCCCGGATCAGCCTAGG
The DNA here is from genome assembly GCA_003452935.1 of Elusimicrobiota bacterium. Lineage (GTDB taxonomy): Bacteria > Elusimicrobiota > Elusimicrobia > UBA1565 > UBA9628 > UBA9628. The sequence continues at coordinate 201,585 of DMMY01000016.1, read as the reverse complement.
AGGTATACGATCGAACCCTCAAAAAGGTTCCGCGCCGTTGTCGTGAAGGTTGCGGCCGCTTCGGCCGCATCTCCTGTCGCGGCGAAAGGCCTTAAGGCCAGGTCTTGGGGCGGGAAGAGCGCCAGGAGAGGCGGCTTTCGAAGACCAGGACGCGGTAGGGCGGCAGATAAAAGCCTTCCCCGACCTTCTTCAAGAGCTCCTTCTGGTAGCGCCTGGTCTCGAAAAGCGGCCGCCAATGCATCGCGAGCAACGCCTCGGGCACGAGCTGCATGGCCTTGGGCTTGGGGTTGGCGATGATGACGTAGTCGCGGCCGTGATAGCGCCAGGCCTTGGCCAGGGGGCCGTCCGGGTTGGGCGGGAAGGGAAGATAGGCGGGAGTTCCCCCCTCGAAGATGGGGCGAAGCGCGGCGAGTTCCTTGGCCATGGCGGTGACGGCGAGCCATTCCTCCGGGCTTTGCGCCAGGGTCGCGCCGCCGGGCTTGGCGTATGAGAAGTACCATACGCCCTTGGCCCCGGCGATGATGGAGTGATAGGTCATGAAGCGTATCTCGCCGTATGTCGGGAATCTGCCGACGCGCGGCTTTTTGGGATCGCGCTGGGCGTAGTCTTTCCAGTTCATGGCCTGGAGCACGGCCCAGACCGGCTTGTCGCCCGCGGCCTCGACGGTGAGGCGCACGTTCTCTCCCGCGGATTCAAGGGGCATGTGGGGCACGGGGTACCAGTCGACCATGAGGATGTCGCCGCAGGCCGCGTAGTCCCGGGCCTTGGCCCCGGCGCCGACCACGAAAGCGCCCGGTATCCGGGGCGCCCAGGCCTTGACCTTGCCGGCGAGGTAGCAGAGCTCGCTCGGACTCATGCCGTTGACGTCGGGCTCGTCGACGAGATACCAAGCCGCCATGGGCCAGCCGCGCACGGGCACGGTCGAGGCCGAGAGCTCCTGGGGATGGGCCAGGAGCTTGACGCCGGCTTTATCGGCGGCCTTGGCCAGGGCCTTGAGCTGCGCCGGGTCGCGGGAGTAAGTCTGGACCGCGTTAAATCCGGCCTTTTTAATGGACCGGAGGTCCTTGGGATTTCCCGTGTTGAATAATCCGATTGGGAAATAGGCCCCCCCCCCTTGGCAGGCGCTTAGTCCCAGCAGGCAGGCCGCTAGGAGGCCAAGTCTGAGACAGGGGCTATAGCTGATGGCTGGTCGCAAGGGCATGGTTGGGCCGCGTGCACGGCAGAAGGCGTGTAGGCGGGCACGAGCTGCTGGATTTTGCGCAACAGGGGCGCCGGGTCGGCCTGGCTGCAAAGCGCGCGCAGGCTCTCGATATGGTTGCGCAGGATGGCGAGGTCCGCCTCCTCGGGCAGGGCCGCGAATATGTCCGGGTGGCCCGTGTCCTGGCGCACGTCGTTGCTCCGGAAAAGCTCCTCGTACATTTTCTCGCCCGGCCGCAGGCCCGTGTAGACGATATTGATGTCCTTGTCCGGCTCCAGGCCCGACAAGAGGATGAGGTTGCGGGCGACGTCCGCCACCTTTACGGGCTCTCCCATGTTCAAGACGAAAATCTCCCCCCCGCTGCCCATGGAGCAGGCCTGAAGGATCAGCTCGACCGCCTCCTGGGTGGTCATGAAGTAGCGCGTGACCTCCGGATGCGTCACGGTCACCGGCCCGCCATGGGCGATCTGCTCCTTGAAGATGTTGACGGCGCTGCCGGAACTGCCCAGGACATTGCCGAAGCGCACGGACAGGAACTTGGTCTCTGCGGCCGGGGCCAGGGCCCGGATCACCATCTCGGCCATGCGCTTGGAGACGCCCATGACGCTGGTGGGCCGCACCGCCTTGTCCGTGGAGATGAACAGGAAGCGTTCCGCGTGGTAGCGCGCCGCTTTCTCGGCCAGGAGATGGGTGCCTATGGTGTTGTTCTTGACCGCCTCCTGGGGATTGGCCTCCATGAGCGAGACGTGCTTGTGCGCGGCCGCGTGGAACACGAGCTGGGGCTTGTGCGCGTCGAAGAGATTGTCCAGGAGGTCGGGGTCCGTGATGTCTCCCGCCGCGGGCACGAGGCAGGTCCCGTTCTTGACCGCGCAGAGCTCCCGGTCGATGTAGAAAAGGGCCGTGTTGTGCTTCTCCAGGAGGATCAGCTTGGATGGCTTGAAGCGCAATATCTGGCGCGAGAGCTCGGAGCCGATGCTCCCGCCCGCGCCCGTGACCAGGACCGTCTTGCCCGCGATGAGGTTCTTGACCGCTCCCAGGTCGGTGGCGACGGGCTTGCGGCGCAAGAGGTCCGAGAGCTCGATTCTGCGAAAGCCTTTTTGATGGGTATGGTCGCTGCGCAGGGTCTCCTCGATGGTGGGCACGGTCTTGAATTCGACCTTGCGGCCCGGCTCCTTGCGGCAGAGCTCGATCAAGTCCTGGATCAGGGGTCCGCGCGAGTGGTTGACCGCGACTACGACCTCGTCGACGCCGTGCTTCTCGATGAGCTTGGGCAGTTCCTTGCGGCCTCCCAAGATGGGCACGTTGTGGATGCGCATGCGCCATTTGGCGTGATCGTCGTCGGCGAAGCCCACGATTTTGTGCGTGGGGCGCTTGCGCCTTTGCATGTCGCGCACGATGGTCTCCCCCAAATCCCCGGCGCCGAAGATGATCAGCCGGGGAAGGTCCTGTGGGTGGCCTTGCTGGCGCCATTGGCGGGTCATGCGGATTCCGAAGCGGGTGAGGCCGACGAAGATGAGGGCCAAGGCGGCGTCGATGAGGAGCGTGGAGCGCGGAAAATTGGCGTGCTGGAGGAACAGGACCGCGGCGGTGATGACGACCTGGCTCGCGGCCATGGCTTTTAGGAGGGTGGAGAGGTCCGCGATGCTGGCGTAGCGCCAGACGCCTTCGTAGGCGCCGAGGTAGAGGAAGGTCAGCAGCCGGATGCCGACCACGAGCCAGACGGTGACGAGAAAGTTGGCTAGTTGGTTCAGAGGGATATGGAGATCAAAGCGCAGGAAAAAGGCTAGGGCGTAAGAAACCGTAAAAGCCATCGCATCCGCGCCTATGATAAGGAGGCGTTTATATGAAAAAAATATTTTTGGCATTAAGAATAATTATTTTACCAAATGCCTACTGCGGGTTAGAGTGTCGTCTTGGTCACAGGAGGTCGCTATTGGCAAACCCCGCGATAGTCCCCGAAACCAATTCAGCCGGCTCTTGAAAACCATTACGTGATAGGGCCTCAGATACCAAGCGCCATAAAACGATGAGAGGGCCTCTCGACAATTGTTTTTTGCGCAGTGGATCGGCTGCCATAGCCCATTGAAAAGTTCCTCGGGAACCTTCTGATAGACGGTGGCTTTGCGATTGAGGATGATGACATGGTCGCGGTTCTTATAACGCCACGCCTTTGCCTCTACGCCATCCGGGTTTGGCGGGAATGGCAGCCGTACCCGCTTGCCTCGTTCGAAGACGGGACGCATATCCCTTATTTCTCGAGTGACAACGGAAACTTCCTGCCAGAGTTCCGGATATTCGAAAAGGGTCTTTCCTTTCTTGAGTAAAGTGCAATAAAAAAGCCCCCGGGCCCCATGCATGACGGCGATATAACTCATGAAGCGGATTTCATGGCGGTTCGGGAATCGCAGGCCCTTGATCTTGGTTGGATCCTTTATCTCATCGGCCCAATCGTATGCCTGGATTACCATCCAGAAAGGTTTCCCTTTTGGAAGCGTCTTCATGAGGAGGTCGATCTGATCCGCTACGGAATCTGGCGCTCTGTGTGGAACGGGATACCAGTCCATCATCAATATATCCCCGATCCGGCCGTAGACGTTCGTGGGAGATCCCTGCCCGATGACGAATGTCTGTGGCCGTTCTGGATCCCACGAGCGGGTTTGCTCGGAGATCCCTTGGAGAGTGGCGCTTGATAACCGATGGACATCTGGTTCGTCGAATAGGTACCAGGCATCAACCGGCCACTCCTGGATATGAGAGGATGCTTTTCGACGGATTTCATCTGGGGAAATGATCATCCGCATTCCTTGGTGCTTGGCTTCTTTTGCCATGGCCGCTAGACGGTCAAAATCCTTCCAACTGCAATGAAATGAGTCGAAACCATCGCTCTTGAGCCGTGCCAGATGCTTTGGGTCATTTCCTCCGTAAATTCCGATGGGGAATCGTGTCAAGGCCGCTTTTGGCCCTCGGGGCGTCCCTGCGCAAGCCATAGACGCGGTCAGGATGACAAGAAAGGCAGGACCAAGGTTATCGCTTGGCGATGGCATAGAGAACCTTGTAGTTCGGGAGATGCCTGGGCTCCACGGACACCGGCACCTTGGCGGGCGCCGTCGTATCTATCTCTGGTCCGAGTTCGGAGAGTTGCCCGTAAAAAAGCCGTTTGAGGAACGTCTTGCCTTTCATCGTTTTAGGAATAAGTCCCAGCGTCACTGCGGCTTTGCGTGCTGCAGAAACTGCTTTTTGCTTTAAGGTGTCATGGGAGACTTTAAAGCATGCCTTGATCTGAACGGTAAAGCCTGCTTTTTCGAGCCAGAGGCGCAATTCTGAGGCTGAAAAATATTTACGGCTGAAAGGACTGGGATTAAATCCCTCCCACTCACAGTTTGGCGTGCACAGCAGAAGTACGCCTTCCGGTCGCAAAATCCGACGAGCTTCAGCTATGAAGCGGTCTACGTCAGGCAGGTAATAGAGGGCCTCGTAGAGAATCACTACGTCAAAACTGTGGTCGGCCCAAGGCATTGCCTGGACGTCCATTCGTACAACTGAAATTCTCCCTCCATAGTGGCGGTTGGCGAGATCGACCAGGTTCTGGGAAAGGTCTCCTCCGACGACGGATCGCGCTTTTTGCGCCAGATAACCCAACGCTCGCCCTGGGCCGCAAGCCGCTTCGAGCACGTCCTTGTCGGCGCAAAAATCATATGCCAATCGATATCGCGTGTGGATCATGGACAACTGCTCGAGGGATGCTTTATTCCCGGGAATTTCCGTAACCGTCGAAAAATCGTGATCGTTCATAATCGCGCTAGCCGTCTGCACGCATCCTCAAGTTCTTCATCGGTCTTGGCGAAGCAGAAGCGTCCCATGCCCGCGCCATCTTGGCCATTGTGAAAGAAAGCCTCTCCCGGAACGCATGCCACGCCGATAGACCGCAAGAGATGCATCGCCCGTTCCTTGCCGGTCTTCCCGGGCAAACGGTTGATATCTGCGAGGACATAGTATGCGCCTTGTGGCGTGCAGGGAGTCAATCCTGCCTTGTCGAGCGCCGCGCAAATCACCGATCGCTTGCGCTCGAAGTCTTTGCGGAGGCTATCGTAGTAGTCATCCCCGAGCTCAGCGAGTCCACGCGCCACGCCGGCCTGCAGAGGGGCCGGGGCGCAGACGTAGATCAGGTCGCTCATATATCCGATCATTTGCGCCCATTTTGCGTGGCACGCGCTGTAGCCGATTCTCCAGCCCGTGATGCTGAAAGTCTTCGAGAATCCGGAGATCGTGATGGTGCGTTCCGCCATGCCGGGCAGGCATGCCGGGCTTAGGTGCTTGCGGTTTTCATAAAGAATATATTCGTAGATTTCGTCAGTAAGCACAAAGAGATCGTGTTTTTCCGCCACATCCGCGATCCACTGGAGTTCTTGCCGAGTATATACTTTTCCCGATGGATTGCTTGGAGTGTTGACCACGATGGCTCGCGTCTTGCGCGTGATCGCTTTCTCGATGTCCGCCTTGGCGAAGGTCCATCCCGGCGCTTGCATGCGGATAAAGGCAGGCACGGCCTCGACTGCGAGCAGGGTATTGAGGTGATAGCCGTAAAACGGCTCAAAAAGGAGGACTTCATCGCCGGGATTAAGGAGAGCCAAACAGGCCGCATAAAAAGAACCGGTTGATCCGCAGCTGACGACGATGCCGGATTCCGGGTCTGCCGAGATCGCGTTGTAACGACGCAATTTTTGAGCGATGGCGCAGCGTAGTTCGATGAGCCCGTCGAAACGAGTATAGCTGTTGATCCCATCGCCAACTGCTCTTTGCGCGCCCAGACAAACGGGCGTTGGGATGGGCGTGTCGCACACCCCTTGGGCGAGGTTTAATCCGGCTAATTGCTCGCATTCCACCGACATGGCGCGTATTTCCGATTGAACGGATCGGTCGCAACGCCGGCTTAAGGCGAGGGGCATTGGCTTGTAAAGCTCCGGATGCTGTCTATGACGAACTGCGTTTCTTCGTGGGTGGTTTCGGCGCATAGCGGCAATGATAAAACTTCTTGGCAGATGGCCTTGGTTTTTGGAAGATTCGGTTTCCCGAGACTGAGCCCTGCGTGTTCCCACAGTGGTTTTGGCCAACTGACAAGGGTCTCGATTCCCGCTGCAGTCAGATGCGCGCGCAAGGAGTCTCTCTGGACGGTTCGGATAACGTAGTTCTGACATGCGTCGCGATTTTTGCCGCCGTCGATGCGGGGGGTGCTAAGGCCGGGGATGCCGGCAAGGCCCTTGCTGTAGATGGCGGCTATCTCGCGGCGATGCTCGAGCCATGCTGGAAAATGCCGCAGCTTTACGTCAAGCACGGCGGCTTGGACGTTGTCGAGCAACGCGGTGTGTCCGTGATAGAAGAAATCTCCCGTCGCCCGGTCCTCTCCATTGTAGCGCATCAGGGTGGCAAAGCGTGCGACATCCGGGTCGTTCGTGGTTAAGGCGCCTCCGTCGCCGAAACCGCCAAGGGATTTGAAGGGATAGAAACTGAAGCACCCCGTGGCGAAGGCTCCCGCCATGGTGCCTCCATGTGTTGCGCCCAAAGCCTGGCAGGCGTCTTCGATGACTGCCAGGCGGTGCTTGTCGGCGAAGTCCATCACTTGGTCCATATCGCAAAGCCTGCCGTTGAGATGAACCGGCATGATAGCTTTCGTGCGGTTGCTCAACGCGGTCTTGAGTTGGGTGACGTCCATGTTGAAATCGTCCTGGACGTCGATTAATACAGGCTTGGCGCCGGTGTGCACGATGGCCGAGACCGACGCGGCAAATGTATGCGCCACGGTAATAACTTCGTCTCCCGGGCCGACTTTGGCGGCCATAAGTCCGAAAAGCAGCGCGTGGTAGCCGCTGGCTAGGCCGATGGCGTATTTTGTCCCAACATAGGCGGACAAGTGCTTTTCAAAATCGAGAAGCTGCTGGCGGTGGATGAGATCGCCGTTTTTGAGGCACCCTATAAAGGCGCCGTCGATTTCTGGCTTCAGCCTCAGGTAGTGCTCCTTTGGTTTGACGAAAGGTACTCGGTATGCGTCAAGGCGGCGCGGGATATTATTCATCGGTTCTTCGAATCAGTTCGGTGGCTGCGAGTTTGATGGCTTCTGGCGACAGCTTGAAGGCTTGCCTGAGGTAGTCCTGGCTGCCTACGGTCCGGCAGAACTGGTCGGGCAGTCCCATGATTCGGAATTCTATCCGGCGGGAACTTTGCTGCGCGAGAATTTCGGCCACCGCGCTGCCCAGCCCGCCGATCACCGAGTGCTCTTCAACCGTCAGGATCGCTGAAGTCTCTTGCGCGGCGGATAGGACCGACTGGACATCGATAGGCTTGATTGTGTGCATGCTGAGAAGCCGCGCGGACAAACCGGCTTGCTCCAGTTGGCTGGCTGCCTCAAAGCATGGGTGAAGCATGCCTCCTGTCGATATGATCGTGATGTCCTTGCCGTCGCGAACCCGAATGGCTTTCCCAAGTTTAAAATCGATGGGGTCGCGGTGGACGGGAGGTTCTCCGGCTTTGCCGAGACGCAGATAGCAGGGGCCATCGAACGCCGCGATGGCGCGGGTGGCTTGTTCCGCTTCGACGGGGTCGCCCGGAGCGACGACGGTCATGCCTGGAAGCGAGCGCATGATAGCGATGTCCTCGGTGGCTTGATGGGAACTGCCCAGCGCCCCATAGGCGAGCCCGCCTCCCACGCATGTGACCTTCACATTCGCCTTGTGATAGCAGGCGTCGTTGCGAATCTGCTCGATGCATCGCAGGGTAGGGAAATTGGCTATCGAATAAGTGAAGACGATCTTGCCTGACAGAGCCATCCCCACCGCCAGTCCCGTCATGTTTTGCTCGGCTACTCCTGCGTTGAGGAATTGCAGCGGAAAGCGCTCCGCGTAAGGTTCAACGACGGTGAAGCCGAGGTCGCCGGTGATGAGGTTTATTCTTGGTTCTTTAGCCGCCAATTCTTCGAGCGTCTTGAAAAATGCTGTTCTCATGGCATTTTTTCAATCTCGATTATGGCTGCCTGGTATTCCTCGGTCGATGGGTTGCGGTAGTGCCAGAGGAGCTTGTCTTCCATGAAACTGACACCTTTGCCTTTGACCGTATGGGCGATCAGACAGGACGGTTTCCCTTGCGTAAAAGGAATCGTTGTGAGGGCGGCGATGATTTTGCTCATGTCGTGGCCGTCAATCTCTTGGACCGCCCATCCGAATGCCCGCCATTTCTCGGCGAAAGGATCGAGGTCGAGCACTTCCTTCGTGTGTCCTAGGCTTTGAATCTTGTTGTAATCGATGATCGCGACCAGGTTGTCTAGCCGGTGATGCGGGGCGAAGAGGGCCGGCTCCCAGGTTGAACCTTCGTCGCATTCCCCATCCGAAAGAAGGGCGAATACCCTCCAGGGGGCGCCGTCGCGTTTGCCCGTTAGGGCCATCCCGGTCGCTACCGATAGGCCGTGGCCGAGCGATCCGGTGGAGAACTCTACCCCTGGGACGCCCGAGTGGGTGGCATGGCCGGCCAAGCGTCCTCCATTCTGATAAAAGGTATCAAGCCATTCCATGGGGAAAAAACCGCGGAATGCAAGCGCGGCATAAAACGCTGCGCAGGCGTGCCCTTTGCTTAAAATGAATCGGTCGCGATCCGGGCTGTCTGGTCGTTTTGAATCGACGCGAAGAACGCCTCCATAGAGGGCTGCCAAGAGGTCTGCTATTGAAAGAGAGCCCCCGGCATGAGCGCTTTTGGCCGCATGAACCATACGCAGGGCGGTTAGTCTGAGGTTCTTGGCAAAGACCTGACAACTCGCGACAGTGGGATTCAATGCGTTAGTCAAGGAGGGCATAACCTATGTAGGGATCCCACGGCAACCTGCGGATTTTGAGCTGGCTGAGACCTATTGCTTCTAGGGCAGCCTGCGTCTCGCCGGGCCAGATGGGGTTGTCGAGTTCATCAAAGGCCAGGACAGCGCCTTTCGGCATGCGTGGCAAGAATTGTTGAATGGCTACTTTGGTTGGCTCATATAAATCGAAGTCCAGAAATAGAAGGCTGACCATAAGATGCCTGTTTTTTGATAGAAAATCGGGAATCGTTTTCGTCGCGTCGCCTTTGATCATGTGAACCTTGTCCACATGCCCAAGGAAGCGGTCGGAATCGTAAACCTTGATGAGTTGAGTTAGTTCCTGGTGGCAATCGGCTCTTAGCCCCCCTCTTTTGGGATTTAGGCGGGTGTTCTTATCATGCTGATGGACTTGGGTGAAACCTTCGAAGCTGTCGAATCCGTAGATTCGGCGAGTGAGGTTCGCGGGTTCCAAAACGGCGCTGAATTGGGCCCAACTCATGAGGCCGAAACCTCTATGAATCCCGCATTCTATAATGGATCCCTTAACATCTAAGATTTGCTTGAAAATCTCATAGAGGGCCAGCAATCGGGTCATGGTCTTGCGCCTGAAGTACTTTGGGGCGTTTTCCAGCTTGACCTGGAGTGGATCGCAAGAGATCTCGAATAATTTGGCGATTTGCGGCCCCGCCAGCTCTTCGGCTTTGGTTTTTAAGGGTTTCATGGCAGTTTGACCTCTGCTCCGAATAATGCGACGATGGTCGCCCAGAGTATTTCTAAATCGCCCAAAAAGGACATCTCGCGGATATAGAGCATCTGCAGACGAATTTTCTCCGGACGAATTTGCTCGATGTAGGCTTGATCCGGATCCGGATATTTCGCCAAAATTGCTCCTTCATTGCGGAACTTGATCGAAGACCAGTCTGTGATTCCCGGGCGAACCGTAAGAATTTTTTTCTCATCCTCCGAGTACTGGGCAACATCGTGTTCGACCTGCGGGCGGGGGCCGACAAGGCTCATGTCCCCGGTGATCACGTTCCAAAGTTGGGGCAATTCATCCAGCTTCCATCGCCGCAGAAACCTGCCCATTGAGGTGATCCGGGGATCGCTATCGGAGGTTGAGGACCCGCCAATTTTTTCAGCGTTGACGACCATGGTTCGGAACTTGAGGATGCTGAATCTGCGGCCATTTTTTCCCACCCGGCTCCCGCGATAGAGCAAAGGGCCTGGGGAGCTTAGTTTTTGGACTAGCGTGATGGCGAGCATGATAGGTGCGCAGAACAGGAGGCCGGAACAGGCTAAGGCCAAGTCTAAAGCTCTTTTCATTTGGATTTTCTCAAATCCGTTTCTGGATATTGTGCAATATTGAGGGGCCGTGGCCAATGTGAAAATTTCGAGGCTTTGGGGCCTAGGGGGCGGAGGAATCTCCCGCCGTGGCGCTGCACGGCAATAGCACATCGTTTATAAGCTTGTTGAAGACGATTTGATCATCGAATTCCTGGCGCATTCGCTGCAAGGATTCGCGCCCCATGCTGAGTAATAATTCCGGATCCGCCGTGATCTTTTCAATAGCGCGGGCTAGAGCCTCCCCATCTCGCGGCGGGACCAGATAGCCGTTGCGCCCAGTTTCCACCGGGCCACGACACTCCGGCGTGTCAGCGGCTATGACGGGTTTGCCATACGCCATAGCTTCGAGAAGGGCGCGAGGGTATCCTCCTTCTTTGTAGTAGGAGGGCAGGACCGCAATATCTGCAAGGGCGTATAATTCTCGGACGTCCTTGCGAAATCCCAGCCATGTAAGATTGGCCCGGGATTCCATCTCGCGAATGAACGCGACGGGCACCGTAGATGGGTTATGGGGTTCTTCGGGGGCTACAAGCAGGAATCGCAGCCTTGGGGCGCGCTCGCGCAAGGCCGAGGCTGCCTGTGCGAATTCCCGGACGCCCTTTTCTTCGATTAATCGGGCAACCATAATCACCGCTTGGTCCATAGGCCTCATTCCCATTTCATGGCGAAGCGATCGCAATCGTTCCGGGCTAATGCGGGCGCTGCAGTAATCCGTGAGGTCGATAGCATTTTTGGTGAGAAAGGTCTTTTCCGCAAGGCATATGCCGGTTGAGGTGAAATCGACGAGATCTCCGTGATTCGTGAACCAAACTTTCGTCGCCGTTCGACAGGCGAATTTGTAGAGCATGGTCATCAACCAGCGCAGCAGGCGCTCGTTGCCCGTGGCGTCCGCATTGAAGGTTCGACCTAGCCCGCGCACAGCCATGACCTTCAGGGGCACACCGGCTAGAAAGGCGGCAAATTGGCCGTAAATGTTGGGCTTCGTCGTAAACGTCACGACAGCCGAACACTTTTCTCGTCTTATCATTTGCCAGAGTCGGAATAGATAAACCAAATCCCGAACCGGGGATATGAATCGCTGCATGGGGATTTTTAGATGGGTGGAGATCACATCCCTGCGAATTTCATCGCTATACATATCAACGGGAAGTCCTTGCACCGGTCCGCCGATGGTGACCAATTTCACGTCTGCATGCCGGGCAAGCAGGCGTGAAAGCGTTTTGCAGAAAAGGAGCGTGGATAGATCGTCAGGCGCAATGCAAGCGATCTTCATGAGCGCACCTCCCCCAGTAAGCGAGCATTAGGAGCGTCCACATGCGCTTGGCCCAGCGCTCATCATCCATGAGAACTTGACGATTTAGAACGGCCAGCACCTCTCGACGATCGAATAGGTCGAATAGGATGCTGTCTCGCGACGCGCAGATATCATGCGCCATGGCGTGCAGATCGTGTTTCATCCACTGTACCAGGGGAATCTCAAACCCCCGCTTCGGCGCGCGCGTCACTGCGGACGGCAAATGGCGACTTGCAATGGCGCGTAGAACCGGTTTGGTTTTCCAGCCGGCGAGAAGCGCTGATTTGTCGATTCCAGCCGCCCATTCAACGACTTCCTGGTCCAGGAAAGGGGATCTCCCCTCCAAGCCATGCGCCATGGTGGCCATATCTATCTTGGGGAGAAGGCAATCGGCCATTCCAACGAGAAAATCGAACGCCATGAATTCGGATAATGCCGGCAAGGTCTTGTAGGAAGCGAGGCAATCTCTTAAGGCTTGCGCCGTGGGACGAGTAGAGTCTTTCGCGCCGATCAGGCCGAGTCGCTGTTTCTCGTCATGATCGAAACCATCCGAAGACCATAAAAGATAACGGGTCGCGGAATCGGCTTGCGCCGCCCTGGCGAAGCGGTGCAGGAATGAATATGCGCTGCGGAACCCCCTCGGCCGCGGCAAGGCGTCCGCAATCGATCTTAGAGTGTTGGGCGGAAATTTGCGCAGGAGATGGTCGATTTTTGCGAGCCAGCGCATCGCGAAAACGCGCCTGTAGCCACCGAATAATTCATCGGCGCCTTCGCCGTTGAGAACGACCTTGACGCGCTTTGCCGCCTCGCCAGAAATAGCGTAAGTAGGCAAGGCTGACGGATCCGCGAAAGGTTCGTCATAGGTTCGCACCACCTTGGGGAGCAGTTCCTCAAGGTCGGGGTTAAGGTAAATTTCATGATGGATGGTCGCGTAGCGTTGGGCGACCAAACGCGCGAGCCTGGATTCGTCAAAGGTGGAAGTGCTGAACGCGACAGTGAAGGAATGGATCGGCTCTCTGGACTGTGTCGCGGCGAAGGCGGTGATCAGGCCGCTGTCTATGCCCCCGGACAGGAATACGCCGACGGGCACATCCGCGCGTAATCTTAGGCGAACGGCATCGCTGAGCCGTTTTTCCGTTTCTTCCTGTATTTCCTCCGGCGCTAGGATGCGGGCTGTTTGGGCAGGAAACCGCCAATAGACGCTCTCTTGTCGAGTTTGGAGTCCTATCCCGACTTTTATCAGCGTGCCGGGCCGCACTTCCGATATTTCGCGATAGATTGTGTCGGAGCCCAGGATGAATCCGAGCGATAGATAATCAGAGAGTGATTGCTGTGAAATAGTGACCTGGACGTCTGGCGCGGCCAGCAAGCCTTTGATTTCTGATGCGAACATAAAGGTGTCGGCGTGATCGTAGAAGTAAAGGGGCTTTTTGCCGACGCGATCGCGCGCGAGCCAAAGGCATTGTCTTTCGATATCCCAAACTGCCATGGCGAACATGCCGCGTGAGCGCGCCAGTGTGCTTTCGATGCCCCAATGAGCCATGGCTTCGAGCAGTACCTCGGTATCGGACGTTCCGCGAAGCTTTAATCCTGCCTGGAGAAGCTCGCGGCGCAGTTCAACGTAATTGTAAATCTCGCCATTTAGGGTCAGGACGAAATTCCCGTCTCGGGAGATCATGGGTTGCTTGCCGGTTTCTGTCACATCAATGATGGCCAGTCGGGCGTGGCCCAATGCCGTATGCCCCCGAGGGTCGGTCCAAATTCCCTCGCCGTCGGGCCCGCGATGACGGATTGCGCGCACCATGGCTGAGGCGCTCGATAAGAGGGGCTCGTGCCGGCGCGGCGCGCGAGAAAAAAGCCCGGCTATTCCGCACATGCTAGTCGGGTGTTAATCATGTAAATCGACCTTTTCTAAAATAAAGACCGCGTGAGACGATAGCATCGGGATCACCATAAAGGCTCGGTTCAGCCTCAATCCATGAGACAGGCATTCTGAGAGGATGTCCTTGAACGGCATGGGGCATGGCGCCGCAATATGGCCGCGTTTGAGACGGCGCAGAAGGACGTGCTTGAGGCGTTGCAGGGGAGTGTCTACGCTGCAGGACACGATGACAAGCCTATTCGATAAGGCGGCGATTTCGCGCAAGGCAGCGCGCTTGATGGGAATTGGCACTCGATGGAGAAAGCCTAAGGCGACGACGCAAGCGAACGACCCGCGCGGAAAGGGCGTATTTGTGATGTCGGCCTGAACGCAGGCGAGCAACCTGTCTGGGGGATACTCCGCTCGCGCCATGGCCATCATCTCGGGTGAAATATCGCTCGCCACGATCTTGAAAGGAAATCGATGGAGTATTCTGCCCATTATGCCCGTTCCGCAAGGAATATCCAGCAACTGGTCCGATGCCGACCATTGATAGCGCCCTAATTCCCGAGCGATGGCCCGCTGTTCGATGCATGTAACTAATCGGCCCCACGTCCATCCCTTGGTGTGGTACCTTTTGTATTCCGCTGCCCTGGCTGTGGTGCGGTAGGCATTCAATGTGCCATTTTCATAATCTATCATGGCATATGATGGTTCGAAATGACTTCGAGTTGCGCCGCAATTTGGCGCGTGTAAAAAGGATGGACATATATCCATGCGGCCAATCGTTTTCGCGCCGCCGACCAATTCAGCCGCTGCAACGAAACCAGTGCGGTTTGCCAATGCTTGAGCAGTTCTTTGAGCAAGAATAGGTCAAGCATCCTTGGGTTGGGAGGACTGCTGTTGGCGTAGTAGGCTTTAAGAAAAGCGGACTCTCCCCTGGGATCGGGCTCTCGCAATAGGAGCAACTTCAAGCTCCCCCAATATAGAATGCGATAAGTCATTATGAATCGGGCAAGGTCGGCTTCTCGATGAGTCGGCTTGGTTTTTCCGGGGTCCAATAAATATATTCTATCCTGTTTGCCAATCAACATGTTGCGGATATCAATTCCTTTGAGAGTCGGGACTTCAATCCCGGATAGCTCCAAGTCTGCCATGGAATCCAGTATCCGTAAAATTTCAAGCGGCCAGGCGCTTCCGCTTCTGGCGGCAATGTCCTGACAGTAGAATCCCAGTTTTGGCAAAGCCTCATTCAATCGGAAAATAAGCGGTCTGCGATTGGCTTGGTGAAAGCGCCCCAAAGCCGCACCCATGCGAGCCATCTGACGTTGCAGGCGCTGAGCATATTCTTGAAACCCTAATCTCCGGAGAATGTCGAACCGTCGGAATGCCGGCAATGCCTCATCCGCGAAGATGCGATCGGTGACGAGGGCGTTATATTCGGGGACTGTCCCGCGAAGGTTGACCCAGAGCACTTCCTGTTCTTTGGCGTTCCATTTTTGGGCCAATAATCTGAGGCTGGACTCCTCCTCTTGCGCCATCCTACGGTCTTCCAAGGTCAGCGGGAGTATCCTGGGAACCATGCCGCGCATATCGGCCTTGGGGATCTTGATGAATACATCGTCCGATCCAGAGTGAGTTCTGGCTTTGACCGAGAAAGTGAAGGAATAATAGTTGTTGGAGAGGGGGCCGACCTCCGCGGGACTGGAATCCTCGGTGGCGCCCAAGATGTCTTTTGCCACCTGGAGTCCGAGCAAACGATGGATCTGCGCGTTAGATAGAAGCTCGTTGTTTGAGGATGAAATCAGGATCGCAGCCATCGTTCCGCCCACATTTGAAAATTAAGCAGCAGCATGATTTTTTCGGCGCGGCAGCCCCGATATTGGTAGAAGTCGTCCAATTCCCGCTTGACCGCTCGATCATTCAATACTCCAATGCGGCGAATCTTGCTTGGAGAAAGATATTCGTCGACTAGCGGCTTCCAGGGGCCTCTCATCCAATTGTAAAGGGGGATGGAGAAGCCTCTTTTCGGGGCGTTAAGAACCGACGGAGAGATCCAGGGACGAATTATTTTCTTGAGGATGCGTTTGTGTTCTCCGTGATCATAGAGATAGTTGAGCGGGAGAGAAAAAGAGAACTCGATCAATCGATGGTCAAGGAAGGGATCCCGGCACTCAAGGGATGCGGCCATCGAGGCGCGATCCACCTTTGTCAGAATGTCCTCGCCTAGAAAAGCGGCCAGATCCGTGCGCATCATGTGGTCAATGAAAGCTCCGCGTCCTCTGTCCTTGAATGATTCTTCGAAGACGGTTCCTGAAATTGCGTCGCAATGGCTGAGGCCTAGGAGCTTCGCGACGGCCCCCGCGGTCCAGCCCTTTTCGTTTATGACCCGGGTTGCATCTTCCGCCCCTGTCGTCTGCAATAGTTCTATCGCTTTTTCGTAACGGGCGATAGCTTGAGGATTCCAGCAAGAATCAGTCTGGCCGCGAAGTCCTGTTGAAATCAGCGTGCGGTAGGGCAAGAGGCGCAGGACCTCGGCGGCCGCCCTGCGTAATGGCAGAGGGAATCGTTGCAGGCAACGGTAGCGGGCATCGTAAGCCGGATAGCTCTCATAGCCGCAGAACAGCTCGTCGCCTCCGTCGGCGGAGAGGGCCACCTTGACTTTCTGTCGCGCCAGGCCGCAGAGGATGTGCATAGGTATCCCTGAAGTGTCGCCAAAAGGCTCATCCCATATTTCAACGAAGCGGTGCAGGGCGTCTTGGGATTCGCGCGCGTCGAGAGTCTTTGTCGCGTGACGCAGGCCGATATCCTGCGCCACCGTGACGGCCTTTGAGGTTTCATCGTAAGCAGGATCGTTGAAGCCGATGGAGATGTGCTCCAGATCGACGCCCAAGCGTTTTTTTAAAAATACCGCTAAAAAGGCGGAGTCGATGCCCCCGGAGAGAAATACTCCCACCGGCACATCCGACACCAACCGGTATGCGAAAGCGCTGTCGCATAAAGCGGTCAGCTGTTCCGAGGCTTCTTCAAACGTGCCGCGGAATGATCCTCTTTCAATGTGGTCGAGGCTCCAGAAGCGTGTCAATGAAATCTGGCCGCCCTGAGCAACGCGCAGATAGTGCCCTGCGGGCAGTTTGTAGGTGTCTTTGTAGACCGTGGTTCCACCTAGGGTATAACCGAAACAGAAATACTGGGCCAAGCCTTTTGGCAAAAGGTCGCGTTGGAAGAACGGGTGAGCATAAAGGGCCTTGAGTTCTGAGCCGAATAAAAAGCGTTGCCTGGATATGTGGTAATAAAGCGGTTTTATCCCCACCCGATCCCGTGCCAGCCAAAGTGTCCGGTCTCGAGAGTCCCACACGGCGAAGGCGAACATGCCGATGAAGCGCTTGAGCGCTTTCTCCAGCCCCCAACAGTGAATGGCGTTAAGGACAACTTCAGTGTCTGAGTTGCTGCGGAAGTGGTAGCCGTTTTTTTCGAGGTCTGGGCGAATTTCGCGGTAGTTATAGACTTCCCCATTGAAGATGATGGCGAGGGAGCGATCTTCCGTCCACATAGGCTGGTGTCCGGCAGATGAGATGTCGATGATCGATAGCCGCCGGTGACCGAGGCCTATTCGTCCCTCGCAATACAACCCCTCATCATCAGGCCCGCGATGGGTGATTGCCGTGGTCATGCACCGCAGCGCTTGGGCGCTGACCGGGGCGTCGAAACTTAACTCCCCTGCTATGCCACACATTCTTTTTTTCGTCCCGAGGCCATCTCAGCCCATATGTCAGCGAGGCGAGCCACTTTGTCGTCTATCAAGTATTCGGAAAATACAGTGTTTTTGGCTTCCTGTCCTAGCCTTTGCCGAAGTCTCTCATTAGATAGTAGCTCGCGCCATCGCAGTGTGATAGCATCGACATCGCCGGCTTTCACCAGGAAACCGTTTTGCCCATCACGGATGGCTTCCCTTGCTCCGCCAACAGCCGACGCGATAACGGGCTTGCCCAAGGCCAACGATTCCAGGATGGCGCGGCCGAATCCTTCCGCCAAGGAAGGATGAATGACGATGTCCATTAGGTTGGCGATCTCCAGCGCGTCCTTGCGCCATCCGGTGAAGAGGACATGCCGGGTAAGACCATGCCGCTCGATCAGGGCTTCGAGTTCTGTCTTGTAATTGCGGTATTCTTCGAGGACATGATCTCCTAAAAGATACAGGCGTACCTGGGGGAATTCGGCTACCAGCCTAGAGAGAGCTTCAATGACAAGATGCTGTCCCTTGGGTCTGTAGAGTTGCGCCAACACCGCCGTATTAATGCGGTCAGGCCTGATATCGAGTTCCTCGCGAAGAGCAGTGGAATCATGCCCTTGAGCTCCCGCTATCAAGGCTGGATCCAGTCCGATTTTTAGGATGCCGATCTTGCGCCGAAACCAGCGCACGAAAAAAGGGTATCGGTCATCGCGATTTTGAGCGCAGAAAAACAGGAGTCTTGAGGCCATTAAAAAACAGAGGCGATCTATAAACGGATTCGCCAATTCCCCTTTGATATAGAGAAGACTTGGCACCCGTGCGAGCCGGGCGGCGAGGCCTATGCTCAGTTGGGCGCGTACGCAATTGGCGTAGACGACATCGATATTCCGCTCGTGCAGGAATTTGGCCAACCGAAGGTTGTATTTAACCAGATCTGCGGCGGCTTTTAACTTTTCGAACGCCCCAACTCTCAGAGCTGCGCCGCCATAGCGATTGAGGGTTTCGGGCGGAGGTATCACAATGCATTGTACCCCCATTGTCCGAAATCGATCAAGCGCCGCCCCCTCCCTGGGAGCTAGCACGATGGGTAAAAAACGTGCGCGATTGAGCCGCTCCAGGATCAGGCGCTGGGTGAGATAGTTGCCGCCCAGGCCCATCGGATAGGGTTCGTAAAAGGCCAATTTGATCGGAAGCCGGGACCTTCTTAAGGCGGCGAACTTGATTGAAGCGTCTTCCATATCATTAATGAGTCATCGACAGCGGCGACTTTTTTCTTTGAGGATACAAGGCCTGGAAGATTTTGACCAAGAATATGAATGCTACGAATCCTGCCATCGGTCGAACGATATCAACAGGAACGATGCGTTCGATCGTGCCATTTTCGAGAATATCGTTAAAGAGCAAAATAAAGAAAGCCGCAAAGGATGGAGAGGCTGTGGCGAGGGTTTGGAGTTTTTGATAGTTCCTTCTAATTAGGTATGACATGAAGAATACGACAATAGGGGACAGCCAAAGGCCGCAGTAAAGATAAAGCGTCCCCTGGATGCTCCAAGATTCGCTGTTGTAGATTACATGGCTATCGGAATATATGTAATCAAAAAGCTGATTGATCGTCAGCATATTCGGGAAGATGTCTCCCGGGAGAAGATCATTGATGATCCGCATGAACGCCTGCAGCGGGTTGTAGCTTGCCCATGGGGGATGGATGAAGTGGTCATTGAGTATTAGGAATTGAGCTTTTAGGCTGCTCAATCTATGCGCCAGTTCGGTAAGGCCGAAATAAAGTGAGTTGATTATCGGATTGTCGGGATTGAAAATATCCAATCCTTCTACGCTCATTGTCCATATGGCTTCATTGGTTGTGCCTGATCTCAGAAAAGGCCTGAGGTATTGGGCGAAAAGCCCGGCAAAAAGTATAACCGGAAAAAGAAGAGCTATAAAGATTGTTTTTGCTAGGTCGCCACGGCTGACGCGTTTGTTCAGGTTGAGAAACAGCCAATAAGTTGCGGCAAAAATGGCGGCAAAAAATATGGCGCTACGGCTTCCTCCCGCACTGCGGAAAACAGAGGAAATCAATATGGGAGCAATTAACATGATCGACGCGGGCTTGGCTCGGGTTTGGCGAGAAAGCAGAAGCACGTATAGACAGACGACATTTATTGTCGCCATAGAGAAGAGTCCAAAGGCGAAAAGCGTAGAACTCTCTCCGGTTGCGATGCCCTGCCAGGTGTCCGAAGGGGATTTGTAATTTAAAATTGTCAGCAATATCCATGCCGTCCAGAATGGCCAGCTTGCGGATGTGACGATCTCATCGATTTGACGGAAAATCCAAGGCGGGGAACCCATGACGACAGGCTTTGGTTTTGCGATATAAAGTCCGATTAACCAGGCCGACAGCAGAGATAGCAGACTTAGGTAGACCACTGATGAATCAGAAGGGTTGTAGTAGGAGTTTAAAGAGCAGATGTAGGCGTATTGTCCCCCCCTGAGTTTTGGAAGAAAGAGATTGATGTAGGGGCGTGTCATGTAGACCCTGAATACATAAAAGGCAATAAGAATATTGAGCAAGAGCGCACGGCCGGACCATAGAAGTGCAGCAAGGACAAACGATGATGCTATCATGGCGAGGGAGGCGACCAGATTTCCCGCGATGAAATCGCTTGCCGTCATGGGCATGAGAATTCCATATAGCAAGAAAAATAATGCCGAAAGAGCGCGTATGGTCATGGGTATGATGAGTCCAATTAAATCCCGATTGCGCGCAATAACATGCCGCGGACTTTATATATGGAAAGGTTCACTGCATGATTGGATATTGCTGGACTCGCAGCTGAAATTGTAGCAGTTTGTCGTAGTGGATGGAGGATGCCACACACTCAACCTCCATATTAGTATTTGTTTTGGCCCCATTTAATTGTCAGACTGATCCGATGGACGCTTCCCAAGTTTCCATAAGGCGCGAAAGCGTAATCTACGCCAAAAATTTTATGCCTATATCCCATGCCGGCTGTGACGCCCAGTCCTGCTTGATTCCTTGTCGAATAACCCAAACGAATAGGGAAGGACTTTAAAATCACGCTCTCTAAACCCGAGGCGAAGATGGCGGGCTCGTTGCGCTCCCTGCTTATGTCAGCGACCATCGTGTTTTTTAGGTCGCCGATATTGAAACGATAGGATGCCCCGCCTTGTAAATTCAGCGGCAGTTTCTCTTCGGTTCCCTGGAACTTGATGTCCGGCCCCATGTTTTTAATCGCGACGCCCACGGTCACGCCATTCATGAATACGTCCGCATCATACAGGACGCCGATATCGACGGCATGGCCCTGCGCGGAATAGCCGGCTATCGATTCTCTGATGTATTTGAGCCCCGCCCCAAGCCCTAAGCCTTTCGCCAAAATCCGGCCATATCCCAAGGATACCGCCAGATCACTCATGCCTTGACTGCCCATGCCCGCGCCGTCGGCGTTGGAATACGTCGTTTGCGTTGCGTTTCCAAAGCTAAGATGGTTGAGTATGCCGCCAAAACCCCAGGGAGACGCATAGGCCGCATATTCCTGCGTTATCCTCTCGAAATACTGATTGTGCATAAACGTGGCCTCATGGTCTTCGGTCCATGCCAGTCCTGCTGGGTTGTAATGCAGAGCAACGGAATCCTTGGCCAGGGCGGTGTACGCCCCTGCCAGGCCTGCGGAGCGGGCTCCGGCATCGAGGAAAAGGAAATTGAATGGGTTCGCCCCCCCCGCATTCGCGCGGTTTGCGAGGAGAACGAACATTGCCATAATCCAGCAAAGCTTGTGCGCTCGTGTCCTCATTTGATGATCAGCAGCTTCCTGGCTATGGGCGGATCTCCCCCATTGCTGATGAGCGCGATATAGCCGCCGGAAGCGACATCCGTTTCCCTATCGTTTTTAATATCCCACTGAAGCCTGCCGTTGGTATGGCTTGAGTTCAGCCGGGCCACGAGTTGTCCCGTCACCGTATAAATCTCAATTATGGCCGAATCCGTAAGGTTATCGAAAACTATCCCGGAATTGACGTTGCCGGCGGAGTATGGAACCCCATCGTCGCTTAAACTGTTGTTCGGTACGAAGGGCACTGGATAAACCCGGACAGAGTCCAGGCTTGTTGATGCCGTAGCGAACAGGCCGAAGAAGCTGAAATGCGAGGTGACGCCTCTCGCCATCTTATTTGCTGTATCGATCGTGGTCGCTACATCCCTTTGCCAGGGACCGGCCGCGGTCGGCGCCGAGAACATGGCGAGGCGATCCGTCCTGACCATGGTCCCGTCAACGATCCCATCGCCGTTGTCATCAGGAAAACCTAGAGAGACGACAGCAGTCTTGCCCATGGAAAGATTGCTTTGTGCATTCGAAAGCGCCACTTCGGCGAAAGCGCCGATGCTTTCAGTTCCCCTGGGTGTCGCAGGCACGGTTGCTGGTGTGTTCGTGATTGTTATCGTTACGGTCGAACCATCCAGGGCTCCGGGAGGGATGTCGACCTGGGAGAATAGCGGCGAGCCTGCAGAGGCGGCTTGGACCGTGTTGGAGATGAAATTGTTAATTTTTTGCTCTTTCACCAACGGCCCTCCGGCTATTAGGCGTTCATTGATGTCGAAATCTAAGGAATCAACCGCGATCGTCACGGTCGCGGGTGCCTCATCCGTTTCGCCATCAAAACTGCTGGCGAGTGCCCGCAATTCGTAATTTCCAGTGCTCAGTGAGGTAACATCCCACTGCGTGATATAGGGAGCTGTCATCCTTGGATTGGGATAGGTCGAGTCGGGGGGCGTGATATGCGACCAGACTGATCCGGTTGAAGCTCGATATTGGAATAGGATTTGTTTCAGTTTTGCAGCTTGGCCGGCTGCCGGTTCCGCGATAATAGTGACCCGATTGCCCCAGATTCTCTTGCCCGCCGCCGGCGTTTTGATTGCGGCCGTGATGGCCGAGGGATGAGATTGTGCGGTTGCCGAGGCCGCGACGCTTGTGTTGACTTCTTCGCCGAACGGCCCCGCGGCCCGAATGGCGAATCTGTAAGACTCCGATAGGGTAAATGGGCCTGTCGAAAAATCACAGACCGAGGCGGGAACGCTGGCGATTCTCATGGAGTAATCGACCGTCCCGGCGCCGGTGTCCCGATAGATGTTGTAGTGCGTGATCCCCGTAGATGGAGAGATTTGCCAATGCAATCTGATGTGGCCAGCATCTTCCGAGCTTGCGGAAAGGTTAGATGGAGGAAGCGGGACATCGGAGTCGTCCTCCGCCAATGGCCAGCGGACGACCTCGACATGGGACAAGCCATCCGCCCCTCGGTAGGAATATGCCGTCACAATCTTGCCGTCGCCCGCCCGAAGGCTCGGGCCGAATCCTCCGCCGCTGTCTTGATCTGGAGGAGTTTTTTCTTCGAGAACGAATCGGTCGCGCGAAAAATCAAACACAAATCCGTCCTCGGTCTCGGAACCGAGCACTGCTTGGACGCCTAAAGGAATCTTCTCTGCCCGGACTGTGAAAGTCAGCAACAACCGGTCTCTGGTGAGCCGCAGGAGAGAAGGGTACATTTCCCCATAATCGCCTAAATCTATAAGCTTGCGAAAGGTTCGGCCTGTATCGGTCGATTCATAAACGATCAAATGATTGGCATGGTCCCAGGCGGCTTCCGGCGGATCGCGGCCGGGAATCGGATATACCGCGCTGTTGACGCGGACAATATTGAAAAGCTTGCCGGATTTTGCTCGCCAGAGATGCGCCTCGCCGAAATAGGAAGCGGTATTATGAAAGCCATCATTATCCACAAGCTGGGAACGGTCCCAGGTCGCGCCCCGGTCGTTGGAACGCCAGAGATAAGCTTGGCCGCCTACGGCATCTACTCCGAGCAATAAGGTCCCATCAGGAAGCTCAAGCACCTGCCGGCTGGTATGGGTGACGGCTTTTTCCGGGAAACCCTCTGGGCCGATGCGCAATGTCGTCCATGTCTGACCGTTGTCTATAGACCGATGGATGTAACTATGTGTGTAGGTGTCTGGGTTGCGCAAGTCTCCCTCCAACAAATGTACGGTGATGAACAGGGTGCCGTCAGAAAGCGCCGTCAGGTAAGGCTCTCGTCCTAACAAGCCGAGCGCTTGTGGTCCTGACCAAGTGATGCCGTGGTCGATTGACCGGAACAGGAGCTGTTCTTCGTAAAATACAGCGCCCGTCGTGTAGCGGTGGAAGGCGACCAGCAGCAGTTCCCCGCTTGGAAGAATAGCGATATTCGGCTTGTAATCATCCGGAGCTCCAATGGGAATTCTCTGGGCCGGCACTTTGTCCAGGCGCAAGGAGAACGGATTTTTTACCTGGATGAAGTCGTCAGAAGTCTGAGCGACCGCTTGGCTGCCAGCGCTCCAGATCACGCACAGAGTGGCCACTATGCATATCGAAACATGAGGGCGTTCTGGCATGGCGGCTAGATGTCTTTTTTAATCCTCAAATAACTTGTTTTGCGAAACATATTGTCCGTCTGACGATGTTCCATCCTGTCAAATTACCTGGATTGGTTTTAAGGGCAGCTCAATTGGTGTCTCGCGGTTCTTGCGGGCTTGGTGCGAGCAACAGTTTCTCCCATCGGGGCAAGCGTTGATCTAGAAAATAGAAGAGGCTTGAATCAGGACGTGGAGATTCAGCGGGGGAAAACGTCATGAGCGACTTGGCAAGCCTATCTGGCGTGTCGATAAATTGCACTCCGGGTTGGCCGCGCAATGGACTGGAGTTAAGTTCCTTATCATCGAGCATCACCACCACCCCCAGCCCCGCAAGATAGGCGTCTGTCGCCGCTGCGGTCATGTTGCTGGAATAGGCAATGTCGAAGTCGCGCAGAATGTCCTTCAAGGGGTCCATGACTATCTTCAATTTGAGGCATGGGTAATCCGTTGATTTTACTAGGCAGTTAGGGTGCGGTTTCATCGTGAAAGTGATAGGGATGGCTATGAGTGGAACTGCAGCTTCAAGCAGCCGCAACGTTTTCGATGTTCCTGAACGGAGATAATCGCCCAGGATGAGGACTTTGAGGGGCCCGCCGTTCTTTACCTGGGATGGGTATGTTCTCGTTAGATTCGTCAGGTAGCCGTAACGCAGGGCTTCGCTTTCAACGAGCGTATCTTTTGAAAAATTCGCATTGAGGCAGACGTCTAACGCGGCCTTGCCGTTGACAGCCACGATATCTGGATTTGGTTTGGGGTAGGGTTCCCTCTTTGAAGTAATTGTGCGAGGGTGGCTGAAGTAACGTAGATCCCAAAAACGAATGGTGCAATGCGCGGCGGCGATTAATTGGCCATGGCCGTGCTTGCGCCAAGCATGCGCCAAAGCGCGTTCCCAGGCCTGATTCTCGCAGGTATATATCCCTCTTTTTTGATGGGGCATGTTTCGCAGGGCGGCATCGAAAAGTTCAACCCAGAGCAGGTTGCTGATAGCGTCAGGGCCGCGCAGTGAGGCGTACCAATCCGCCTTCATAATGGGCCACAAGGAGAGATGCGTGCCTCTTGGCGTGAATGCGTCTTTGAGTTTTCGAAGACGCCGCGAGATGACAATGAGATTGAGCCAACCTCTCAAGACGCGTAATACAATGCGCCAAGATAAAAAAGCGTCAAGGAAGGCATGAAACCCCTCTTTCTGGCGTTGCCGGTTGAAGCGATTGACCCAATCAATTGCAGTCTGGGGGCACGGCCCTCCTTCGGCTGATTTGTAAAGCTGAAGCCAGTTTCCGTTGAGGTTCAGTCTCTCCAGCAGGGCATGCAATCCTTCCCAATAATGGGAATGAAAATGTCCTGCTTGGGCATTTTGAGGGTCCATATAGACGAAAAATGCGCAAAAAAATAAAGCCTTGTCGCCGCTGAACCAGTTGTGCTTGTCTGCCCGCCTTAGCGGCCATCGAATATGCAGGTAGCGAATAAGGGTTGCGAGCGCCCTAATTGATTGCGGTAATGCATGGCAGGCGGCTTTAAGGTTTAAGGAGCGCGGGTGCTGGTCCGCAATTCGTTCCCATGTATAGGCAATGTCCAATTTGAGGCATAAGCCCTGGAGTGATTCGCTCAAGCTTGAGTCTGGGCTAACCAGCTTGACTTTGACTGGCTTGAGCTCGTTGACGATTTCATCCAAGGCCAAAAGGCGAATGGCATCTTTGATTCTAGGCGATTTATACTGGCTCTGCTCGGACAGGAGGGTCAACCACCAGTAACTTAATCCATCTTCAATCGCTAGGTGATCAATGATGCGTTTATTTGAGAATCTGCTCTCGCCAAAATCGTGTATCCAGGTTAAGTATTTTCGCCGCAATCGTTCGCCATGGATGTCGACCTGCCGGAATAAGGAATGGACGTGAGCATTCTCCGCGTAGCCATTCCATGTATAAATAAGTCCTTCGCATTCGGCTGGCTCGACAGCCGAATCCCAAACGGTGATGGAAATGCCCGTCGGATTCTTTGTCAATGGACAACTCAATGCGTCTGGCGGCAAATTAGAAGCGCGGATGTCGCTGTCTGCTTGGGGAGGGGCTCGCGTACTCAATCCTCAAACAATATAAATATAGTTGGCGCTAATATGGGATAAATTGCCATTTCCGGCGATGTCGTGAAAAATGGAAATATCCCTTGAGCCGGCGCGGGCATTTTTTGCATTCTTGGGGCAGCAGCACGGGGTTGCCCTCTTTTTTGGCGGCGATGAACATGTCTCGTAAATTGACCGCTGCCGGATTGTTTATCGGGTTTTCGCGGCATGAATCGAACATCCCGTATTTCTTGTCCCAAGGGATGTGGCAGCACGGAGCAAGCCGTCCTTCAGGGCTTAATGATAGATGATGTGCCAGGGATGCGCAGAAGTAGTGAAGGAAATTGGACTGAAGTGGCGGTTGGATGTTGATGTCTACTTGGTAGCTGGTTTGTCGAAGAACATTATCGTATTCTGGTTGTTCCTTTTCGACCGTTTGTCCGATGGTTGAGGAGTTGTCGTCCCTGGTAACTTGTTGAGTGGCGAAATGACAATAATCGACATTTAGCTCCTCCGCCAATTTTATCATTTGGGACAGGTCCCTGATATTGCGCGCGTTGATCACGAAGCTCAGCCCTGTGGAAAAATGTCCCCCTTTTTCATATGAGGCCGTGATCGCGGCTATATTCTTCAATATGCTATTGAAATCGCATTTCGTGATGCCTTTCTTAAGCATGAAATCATCGGCATTCGCGGCGTCGAGGGAAACCTGCAAAGTGTTGAAACTTTTATTGGCAATTATCCTCTGTACGATATCCTTGTCCTGCAGGGTGATGCCATTGGAGACGATCTGAATTTGCGTGATGCCGAATTGGTAGGGAATTTTAACCAGTGAGAGAATGTCTGGATGCAGAAGGGCTTCTCCCCCGCCGCACGTCATGGTCCTTATATTTTTGCAAAACGGCGACCCCAGCATGTTGGTCAGGAATTTTTGAGTTAATAATTCAGGGCGTTTGAAGGTAGCTGTGTTTTCCTGTAAGAAGTAGCAGTGCGGGCAGGCAGCTTGGCATTTCATCGTAAATGCCATGTTCAGGTGAGACGGCAGGGCGACTATGCTGGATTTAAAAGATTTGCGCACATGCCGCTTCAGCCAATAATAATAAGGTCTTATGAGGTTCTTGAAATGATCCGGAAGAAAGGTTGTTATATTTCCCATCTGCGCGTGGCCATAATTTTTGAATCGGACAATATTGCGGGGTAATTGCTGCAAGAATTATATATCAATTTTAATGCCGTGGTCGAATCTTCATTTTCCCCTGATCACTTGCTGTCTGGGGTATTGGACCATCCCATTTTCCAGCGGCATCCTGCTTTTCCCCAAATATTCGTTACGTTGGAAATCAAATCATCCCGAGTCAGCCCAGCCAGCCACGGCATAGCGCAGACAAAAGTCGCCATCATCAGCAGGTATATGCCCCCTCCCAATCCCATGAGCCCGGGCAGTGAAGTTGCGCCGATGTCCATGCGCATGGCCGCGGCATGGGCTATCCATCCCGAACCCAGGCATCCCAGCAGGCTTGCGGGTTGATGGACCCAGTCAAATGGCCATTTCCAGATGCGGGCGATCATGTATGCAAGGACATTGACTTGTATAAGCTGCAGCATAATCATCTTGATGGCCAAGCCCATTGAAGCCAGTCCCAGGCCCGGTATGACTGCATTCCCAGGCGCGAGCACAAGATAAGTCGCTCCCATGCTTGCGATCATGAAGATGATGCCGGTTGTGACCTGCAATGAAACCCGTTCTGTCGCGAAAAGCATGGTGCTGACAATTTGCCCCATGGATTGGTGGACTGGGTAGAGAAACATAATTGCCATGGTCGTTGTTCCACCGACATATGATGCGCCGAGAACCAGGCGCAGCAAATCTTCGGCCCAGGGCATGAAAAATCCGGCGATCATCGCACCGCCAAAGAATAAGTGCCGGGAAACCTTCTGGTAAAGCGTTTTTGTGCGCGCGTGGTCTGCAAGGTGGTGCGCCTCGGCAATCTCCTTCCAAAAAATGCGGAGGATGGAAGATGTGGCGATGAGCGCGATGGCGGAAAATTGGGAGCCGACTGCGTAATAGGCCTGTTCAACGTCCCCGCCGTATTTTTGGAGAAGCCAGCGGTCGGCGAAATTGTAGGCGAAACCGATGCATGAGTAGAGTATTAGGGGCGAGCAATAATTTAGGTATTTCCCGAATAACGGCTCCGATGTTATGTGGGGCGAACCGCTGGTTTCCTCCTTGGCGTAATTGTGCCACTTCTGCGCAACAACAGCGGCCAGAAAATATTCTAGAGAAATGGCGGCGAAAATGGCGTAGAGCTGCAGAATCCCAAACTTCCTGAGCAAAATAACTACTGAGAGATGAACTCCCGCGACAACCGTGCTAATGCCCTGTACCCAAACGGTTTGCCGCTGGGATTCTCCCGCCTGCTGGATAACCGGCCATATGCTGTTTTGCATGAAGGCGGCGGTAAATGCCAGAAGAACCAATCCGCGCTGCTCTCCATGCCAGATAGTAGCAATCCATCGGGATGGGAATAGTAACCCGATAACCCCTAATGTGATGAGGAATTGCGCGGCCAGCCAGGCAAAATATGACATGACGAACCGTCTGGATCGTGGTTTTTGCGACAAAAATGTGAAGAACGCCGATGAACTTCCCATATCCAATAATTGCCGAATGCCCAGAAAAGTGCCCAGCAGAAAAGCCATGTTGCCATACGAGGCCGGGCCTAGGTAGCGGGCCAACAGTATTCCGGTTATAAAGCTGATCGAACCGCGTATTAGGTTGCTTCCAATGGTGAAGGCAAAGCGCCAGCGAATGGAGGACATTAACATGAGTCGGTTTTTTCTGAAATGGGCATGACTTCCCGCAATGCGTGCTCAATTCGTTCCAATAGATTATTGGGCAGATCGCAGTAACGCGCCTTGAATTGCTTGAGAGTCCGCTGGACGGATGCGGAGGACCACCACTCATCGACATGATCCCATATGTCGGTCACGTGACGTGCGGCGGATGCCGGGCTTTCGTGAAAGATGCCGACGCGCTTGAGCTCTTCGAAATAAGGGATGGCGGAATCGCGCAGTTCCCAATGATTTGGGTTCCAAAAAATGATCGTAGGTATATTCATGGTGAACGATTCCAGGAAAGTCGTGGAATTATATGTGGAGATATAAAGGCGGCATTGGGCAATCAACCTAATGATGTTGGAATGGCCGGCGTCAAGGCGCAGGGCCGGGAAGTGATCATGCCATTGCGCCGCTTGGTCGCGGCCGTAATCATGGCAATATAGGCGCACAATCAACGCCTCTTTAATCTCCGCGGGTAATTGCGCGACGAATATTCTCTGATCCTTAAAATAATCGCTCCACTGGCGCGAGATCATTGAACTGTGATTCCGATAGCTTTGTCGTGGGTGGTTGGACGTGACCAGCAATGCGACCGGTTTTTCCGCATGTCGAATGCCTAATGGCCGTTTTGCCTTCAATTGTCCGACTGGTTTTATTTTGGGATGGCCCGGCTCTGCCCAGCCCCAGCTGAGGTAGCGGTCGCTGATGGCTATTTCATGATCTTCAAGGAACGACCAACGGCCTATGCCGTAATGACCGCCATGCTGCCCGACCACCAACGGGGACCCTTTTTCAATTTTGTCCGCTGCCCAGGCTTTAAAAACATCGTCGGAAGTCAAGGCATTGCTGGTCCAGATTAGCTTGGGTTTTTTAGGCCAAGGTAAAACAGTCGTCTGCATAACCAGTTGGCTGTAGCCTTCTAGATATATCGCCGGTATTTGAGATGGGATTAGGGCGCGCGCGCATGTCTCGAATGGCGAGAGACTGTTTCCTGCGACAACCCATTGCCGTCGGTGTTCGTCAACGGAGGCTTTTGCCGGAGATGTCGAACGCCAGGGTTGCGGCAATTGCCCCAAACGTCGATGCATTCTCATCTCGTCGCGAAAGGGCAAGTAGGTGGCTAGAAGGAATGCGTCTTGGTCACTAGCCAGCAACCGTGCTCCTCGGACATACCAGTCGGCCATTGTGCGCTTGACAAGTTGTTTCCAGGATGTGTTTGGAACGGCATGTGGAGTCCAACTTGCAATGTCTTGCCGTGCCCTTTTGCTGCAGGGAACCGTCGTAAAGCGCTGTAGAATGGCGGCGTAGAGGTGATGATTCCATTCATCTCGGATCAAGAGGCGGCTGAAGTCGGCCATGTCATTGGGAATCAAGGTTTCTTCTTTGCCGGTTAGAATAAGAGTTCCGGACAGCACATGCTGAGCAATGGCTTGGTGAATGGATGTCCAGCGATCAAATAGTATGTGGATGAAATCCCCCAACCACGGGCCGATCAATATGCGCCAGTAGCGAAGACTGTGGTCGACGCCGTGAATCTCGTTGAGCTGTCCGGCCAAATTGGCCAATAAGCGCTCATGGAAAGCCAGGAGGTTTTTATAATCGGCATATAACTTGGCCCGGTCATCCCAGTGATAAGGCAATATTTCCGCATCGATTTTTGACCATCGATCCTTGCGGGAGTAGGATAGACACCACTCCCCGAGGAATAAAACCGGCACATCATCGCGCCAGGCTTCTTCCAGGGCTGTGGTAATTAGGAACCGACCCAATTGTTTTCTTTCCAATTCCCGAGTTGTCTGAAAGTCTGATGAGGCTCACGGCGAGAAGCGGAGAGATGCATCAAATGTTCCGTGTCAAATGGGTTTCCCGATGAATTCGCGTATCGCCGGCAGGACCTCGTAAGGGAAAATGGCGCTTAAGAACATTTCCGCCAGGTATACCGGCCGCGGGTTGAGGCGTAATCCTTCAAGGTAGTTTTTCCAAGCCTTGCGGCAATGCCCCTTCTTCCAATGTATCTGCGCTTCGGTTCTCTTAATTTCAGCCCTAAACACCGCGACCTCATCCGCGTAGCGGGATGCGAATCCTGGGATTAATCCGTGAAGCCTCTCAAGAATGGCGTTTTGCTCAGATATGAGATATTCGCGATGGCAAAGTGAAAAATTTGAGCCGTGGATTCGGTACTTGGCTAAGGGCTCGTCTACATATGCTATGGGATGCTGGTATGCCAGTCTCAAAAACAGGTCGGTTTCCTCGCACATCCTAAATGTTGGAGGAAACCACCAGTTCCGGTCATCGGGCAAGGCATCCTTGCGAATGGTCACAGTATTGATGGTCAGATAATACCAGCGCAATAGGGCCCTGAAGGCATTCCCATCCATAGGTCGAGACGTGTAGTGTATGGCTTCCTTGCCGGTTTCCTCCCAGAACCGGATGGAATTGCTGAATACCAAAGCTATGTCGCCTTGAAAAGCCGCGACCTGAAGCGATAGCTTATTCGGCAGGAAGAGGTCATCCTGATCTAGAAAGCTCACGTATTTTCCAAGCGATATTTCGAGGGCCCTGTTGCGGGCTTCTCCAAGAGGAATATTGTGGTCGCAACGGGCATATCTCAATCTTGAGTCGAATTCTCCGGCAATCTTCGGGGTTTCATCAGTTGATGCGTCATCGAAGAGTACGATCTCGAAGTCTTGCATAGTTTGAGCATAAACGGAATTGATTGCTTCCCGCAGATAGCGCGCGCCATTATAGGCATTGATGACGACTGTTACGAGCGGCCGGCTAGTATTCGCCATTGCCGCCCTCTAAACGATCGTCTTGATTGCGGAGGTCTTTCCCGTCCGCCAAGCGGCCTAAGCGCCAAAGGATGTCATCTTGAAGCCTGCGGAGGTTCGGGCTTGCGGGATCGAGCAGTAAGGCCGAATTGGCATGCGCAAGGGCTTGACGGAGTATTTGGATGCGCCCGTCTATTTGTTGAGGCATCGAAGATGCGAGGTGTCGCGCAAGTTCATAATGATATTTTGGCTGGGCGTCCAGCTCAATAGCTAGGGAGAGACGTTTTGCGCAGGATTCCGGAGAATCCGCTTTTCGGTTTAAGTAGTGCCAGGATGCAACGGCCGGCGGAACGGAGAAAAGGACTAGGGTGAGGGCCGCGGCGGCGATGGCGATTTGTGGAATTCTCGAGAAAAGGGGCAGGCGAGGCTTCTGGGAGTCCTCGTTGCGGCTAGACAAGATGCCTAATGCCGCGAGAAGAAGGAAAAAGATCAATGCATTGGCCGGAGTCTGGAACCCGAAATCAATGCATCCGTGAATTGCGAAGGCAATGGCGCCGCCGCCAACTCCTTGGGCAAGCCCCGGGTTTTCTCGCTTAGCGATATGAGGCGGAGATTTTATGCAGGAGCGCAAGAAGAGTGCAAAGCCCAATATGTATGCAGTAAAACCTGCAAGTCCAGCCTGGATTAAGAGCTCCAGCCAGTCGCAGTGGATGTGCTCCATTATTCCCCGTACTTCTCTCGGCTGATATGGATAGTAGGCCTGTTGGAGAGTGCCTAGGCCTGTGCCCATTAATGGGAAATCGCTGACGATGAGCATTCCTGAGCGATAGAACATGGTTCGTTCGGCAATTGCTGTCTTGATCAGCGAACCTGAGAATTTGTCGGCGATGGGGCTTGTCGTTATAGCGAATAGAACAAGGGCCAAGGCTGGAATGAATAAAAAGGTTCGATAAATTCTCCCCCAAAAGGAGTGTATGCCAAGAGCGAGCCCTGTTATTAAAAGGGCGGCCAGTGCGCCTCTTGAACGGGTATGGAGGAGGCCGAGAAGGCTGATCCCAATGCCAAAAATGATCATGGTTTGGATGGCTGCGATGCTGAATAAATCGTGTTGCTTGGGGCGTTCTTGCATAACGCTGGCTTGGTTCCACAGCAAGCCGACCCCGCAGAATATGGTCATGATCAGCAGGGAAGCAGCGTGATCCTTATTGTAATAAGGTCCGAAGGGTTGGAGAGGAAATGGGGCTCGGCGTAATCCGTAGATTAAGTTATCATACATTTCTGGATATTGGGCCTTTTGAATGATTCCGACGACAGCGAGCGTGCAGCCTAGGGCGAATATCGTAGCCAGGAGTCGTTTCACGGCGGCCAGCCCATTGAAAACCTGGGGCGCGCACCAGAGAGCGGCTGCGTAGGTCGACCATAGCCATAAAGCGCGACCGGTGGCATTAGGACTTGTGCTTGCGGGCAGCCAAGAGGCAGGCTCGAGGATCGAGCGGGGATTGAAGCGTTGAATCACGCCTATGAAAAGTAAGGCCGCGATGCCAGGGAGCAACGTCCGGTAGATAGGCTGCTCAAGATTCGGCAGGCCGCGTAATGCGCAAAAAAATACCGTTGTGTTAATCGCGAGGCATAGAACGGCAAATGACCACGGTTCAACGGCGCCGAAGAATAATGGCCCGACAATTACGGCAAAAAGGAAGAGGCTTTCGAGGATTGGCGCCGGAAGGCGAAACGTCATGTGGACTTTTTGCTGAGCTCCGATTCCTGGTGGTATTGCTGATAGTATTGTTGATAGTAGTAGCCGTAGGATGCGTAGGATAGCCCGCCGGCTTTTGCCGCGTTGATAGCGACGCCGAGTGGCTTGATGCTGCTGGTGATGAGTTTTTGACAGGCGCTGCGAATAAGCGGGGTGCGGGTCTCGCCGTAGCGAACGACGAAGATGCTGGAGGGGATATGGCGGCCCCAAAGCAATGTGTCGTTGATGGGAAACATGGGTGTGCTGTCGACGACGACTCTGTCGTAATGTTCCTGCGCCCAGGCGATCATCGCGCCCAAGCGGGGAGTGTTGAGCAGTTCTGATGGATTGGGGGGGCGTTGGCCGCAGGGCAGGAGAGATAAGCCGGGAACCACGCATTGTTGGACTAGGTTTGCCACGTCTTCGGTGTGGCGGCCTGAGACCAAGAAATCGCTGAGACCTTTTTCGGCCGAGAGATGGAAGGCTTTGTGGATTTTTGGGCGGCGAAGGTCTCCGTCAATGAGCAAAACGCTTTCTCCTATCTGGGCCCAGGCCACGGCTAAGTTGGAAGCTATATAAGTCTTTCCCTCTCCCTGGACCGTCGATGTCAGCAGGACGGTCTTTGCTTTTCCGCCAATGCCGGCGAAATCCACCATGGTTCGCATGTTGCGGAAGGCCTCGCTGGTAAGAGAAAGTTCTTTGGCCAGCATCGCCTCAATGATTGTGTTGTTCCGGATAATGGATTGAGGAATTATGCCAAGGAAGGGCTGGCCGAGCTTTTCCTCTATATCTTCCTGGGTTCGAACGCTTTGATCGATCATTTCCACCAGGAATGCCAGGGCCAAGCCCAGGCCTAGGCCGCCGATAAGCCCGAGCAAAGCGTTCGTCCGTTTTGTTGGCTTGATCGGAGACTCCGGAACAGTGGCAGAATCAACGATGCGAACATTATTCCCGCGCAACTGGCCGGACAGTTCGGTCTTCAGGCTCTGCACGACTTTGTCTGTTTCAGCTTGAATTTGCCCCTTGAGCGCGTTCAGGTTGGATCGCAAAGCGATCATGGCTGGGTATTTGGCCGTGAATTTTTGTGACATTTCCGCGCATTGCGCCTCGAGCTTGGCGTGTTCGCCTTTAAGGGTTTGGATGAGCGGGTTGCTGACGACGGCGGGCAGGGCTTCGTACATCTGCCGGGCTTTTGGGGAGTCTTCATTGACTTGTAGGGCCTGCAAGACTTCCTTGGAGATGAAAAGTTGATTGGAGAGATTTTGATCGACGAAGGTTTCACTGAGGGCATTGGCGGCTTTGGCGGCGAGATGTGGATTGTGGGACTGCACCCGGACATAGACCAAACGGCTGCGCAGGACCGGGGAAATGGTCAGGGCGTTGCGGAACTTCTCTATGCCGCGAGGGTCCGCGAAATCGGCGGCATTGGATAAGTGCAGATCGTCAAAAACCTTTTGCGTTAAGGATTTGCTTTGGAGCAGTTTGTATTGGGTTTGGTAATAGTCGTCATTGCTGCTTTCAATGAGGGCGCCGTTGGTGTAGACCGCATTGCTGGAACTGCGTTCCTTTTCGATGACAAGCAAGGAACTGGCCTGGTAGATTGGTTTGGTGGTGAAAGTCACGAGCATCGTTGAGATAAAAACGATGGAGAGCGCCGAGAGGACGATCCATCGGCGGCGCAGGATGATATCCATGTAATGAGTCAAATCAAGTTCGGTTTCGGAATCGGGCGTGGGGTTCATGGGGGCTCTTCAGTCAAATGAGTCTGGAAATCAAGGGCTCTCGCCCGTTATTTGTTTCTCTTTTTTTCAGGCCGTAATACTGTGAATTGTTAAATCTGCGTTTGCCACTCTATCTGAATAAAGATGTTATCGTGTTCATTATTATAGCAATTGCCATTAGGAATATGATGCGTAATCCGATGCATTGAAAAGCTGGGCCTTGTTGGCAGGTTTTACCAGAGGTCGGCGCTTTATTCAAGCCATTTCACAAGCTCGAAGACCTCCGCGTGCTTGACCGAAATGCGTTGCCCGGCGTTTTCCGCCTCATTTTGAAAAAAAGTGATCCATCTGTTTCCGATTCGTTTTAGTTCGGAAGAGTGCGCCCGGACGGCATTAAATTTTGTGTCGATATGATCGGTTATGTCAACGTAAAAATTTCCTTGAAATTCCATGGTGGAGTGGTACCAATTACTGCGATACATCAGCATGCGTGGAACGTGGCGGCAGGAGTGTAGCGACGCCCGCGCCACGGCTTGGTGGTCATGATGAATGTCGCCGATCCAATGTGTGTAGACCAAACCTATAGCTTGATCCTCGGTGATGCTCAAGATTTGCGTATTTAATCGCTCATTGAATTCGACAGCTAAGGTCTTGTGGTCTCCGCAAATCAGGGTTGCCCCCAAAATAGCCATTGCCTTTTTTCCTTCCTCTTTCGCGATCTTGTTGGTTCGAACAACCTGATTTTTTTGGTTGGCAAAACCGGAAAGGGTCGCGACATAGGCGTATACGTTATCGCCATGGGCAACATGCTTTGCTAGTGCTCCTCCGCATCCGAGTTCTATATCGTCAAAATGCGCGCCGATCGCGAGAATATTCATTAGCAGCTCCTTAGTATTTCGCGTGATTTCGCTATGCCGCAATTAAAAAGCAGGTCGATACTGCTCAGAGACGCAATGAAGGGGCCGTGGCATTGTAGATAAACTGGATGAGAGAAATTCTGCCAAATAACGCGTATGCCTGCGGTTTCGAACGGCTTGGGATCGAAGTAAGCTTTCGCCCCGATTCCTGAAAGATATGTGGTCGCATTGACTTTTTTAAGAATGTCAACGAGCAACTCGTTGCTTTTTCCCGCAGGTTTCAGGCTGCTGGAGAGGGCGGATGGAATGGAGATGCCAAAAAGATGATTCAGCATATTGATTGAGGCAAGGTTGAAATCTACCAGGCGTTCGCACTGAAACTGATAGAGAGCCTCTATATGGGGCAATATTTCCTCAAAGAATGGGGTGGAGCGGTAGTTTTCGAACAATAAGTTAAGATGGGTTTGGCGCCAGTCCGTGTTGGAAAGCATTACTTGATCGATCGGCGTCGCCTGCGCGCATTTTTTTATCGGTACGGTCAGCCATTTTGCTCCTTGGGAAGTCTTTATCTTATCCCTGCTGGTCCAACTTCTGCTGCCGTATACGAATTGAACGTGGTCCAGGATTACGTACAAATGTGCCTGAAGTAATCTATGGAAAAATCCGAGATAGGGCAAGAAATCTGGTTGGTGGATGACGGCAGTCATATTATATATTCTTAATTTCTTTAAATATTCTCTCGAAAGCTGTTTGAGGAGAAAATCGTTCCATGCCTCGTCGGCTCATTTCTTCGAGGTGGGCGGCGGCGTAGGAAAGTCCTGCCTGCATTTGATGACGGCAAAGGTTTTTGTGATGGCCCATAAAAAAAGCGGATCCTGCGGCATGCAGCAGCTTGCCGTTGGGTATTTCAAAGAGCTCGTTGGCTATGACTAGTGCCGGCAAGCCCGCCGCGTTGGCTTCGAAAGGGGTCACGCCGGCACCTGTGATGGCTAGATCGAAATCTGAAAACAAATCAACCAACGATGGGATGTTTTCCGTTACCGAGAGATTGTCTCCGAGCAATGCCGCGAGCGCATCGTGGTGGGCGAATGCGGGGCCGAGATGAATGACGGCCGAATAGTTCAGCTCTCTTAGGAGAATGGCGACTTTGACCGTGACGCCGTATGTATCGCTGCCTCCCAAGGAAATAACGATCCGTTCCAGAGTCCTTCGGAGGCGGCGCCGCGCGATAATGTGCGGACTTAAGATCAGGTAATCAATGCCTTGCAGCACCCTGCGGCCTCGTGGTGGCTCTGATTCTGAGAAAGATAGGCTGGCCACATGAAGATCGCTCAAATCTGCTCCGGGACCGTGATCATCCATCGTGATTAGTTTGGCGCCTGCGTTTTTGACCCTTAAGGCGTGAGCTTTCCCGGTAGTTAGGCGGTCGTTAATCCAAACATCGATTCTGTGACGGGAGATGAGGATGCGTTCCCATTGGCTTTGCTCGTTGTTAAGGTCTATCAAGTCGAATTGAACGCTGTTCTTGCGCAGCGCGTCTTCAGCCGGCGCATGGGGGTTGGTTAAGATAACGCAGGCTTCCCCTTTCGCCTTCAGATATGAGTGAAAGTTTATCGCGCGGAAAATATGCCCCATGCCTCGTTGATGCGAAGATTCCGCGCAAATAGCGAAAGTCATAGGATCCCGCCTGACGGTTTCCTTGTAATATGGTCAAAATCCGCCGCCAGGGCTATCGCTTCCTCTGTCGATACATATTCGCTTGATGAGTGTTTGACGATGAAACATGCTCGGGCATAGTCTTCCGGCGTGTCAACGGTCAGGCGCACTTTTGGCTTCTGCTTGTCCCCCGGAACTATCAACGCACTGGTGCGAAAGCGATCGAGATGGTCGAATATGTATTCGTCTACGTGCTCCAAATGATGCGATGCGTGTCCCTCCTGGAAACTTGTTGCCAGGGCTGGGAAGGAAAATATCTCGGCTCCGCAGCCGATTGGCAAAACCTGAAAGGAATAGGAGAAATCGGCCTCGGTCTCCAAATGAAGCCTAATTAGACGGTCCATTTCTTCAATATCGACGAACGGATTGTCTCCTGTCAAGCGGACTATGTGGTCAAAAGCGTGCCGTAAGGCGCAGCGATAATATCGGTCGAGGACATTGAGCTCGCTGCCGCGGAAGCATGCCACTTCGTGTTGGCGACAGAGCTCGGAAATGGGGTCATCAGCCGTAATGTCTGGGGTTGCGACGATCAAGGTTGTTTCGACTTTTGAATGTCTCAATCGAAAAAAAACATGCTCCAGCAGCTTGCGCTTCCCGATTAAGCGCAGGACTTTACCGGGAAAACGCGATGACCCCATGCGCGCCTGCAGGATGATCCCGACTTTCAGTCTAAGTCCTCCCAGGAAAGGATGTCGTCTCTCTTCATGTCCTTGTTGACGGATCGGCCAGGCAGTTCGGGCAGGTGCCGCGGAGCGATGCCGTGCCCAGGGCGTTTGACGGCGAGGTGGGAGGGCGTCAGCCTTTCCCCTTTGGAGATCGCGTGCATGAGTACTATGCTTTTGCGATTGTTGAGGCGAGTTTTTTCTTCAGATAACGCCGGTTGCTTGATGCCATTTCCCCGCATGAGTTCAAATTCGCGAACCCTTTGCACAAGCTCTTTCATTTGGGCGGGGTCGGCGGAAAGCATGTGATCCGGTCCTGGGGCATGCTTATCGCAGGTAAAATGTTTTTCCAGAACCCGCGCCCCCATGGCCGCGGCGCAAATGCATGCCGTTATGCCGAGAGTGTGGTCTGAATAACCGACCTCCAAGTCCGGGAATTCACGCATCATGGCCTGCATGGCGGCCAGGTTGACATGCTCAGCGTGGGTCGGATAACTCGTAATGGCATGAAGCAGAATGAGCCGGGGGCATCCGGCTTCACGAACAACACGCGCGGAATCGCGCACTTCGTCCATGGTACACATTCCTGTGGCGAGAATCATGGGCTTGCCCTTGCGCGCGACGTAGCGCAAGAATGGGAGATTAACCGCATCGTCGGACCCGATTTTGTAGACCGCCACGCCCAGTCCTTCAAGCATGTCCGCGTCGGATTCGTGCGAGGGGGTTGAAAAATAATCCAATCCCCGTCTGGCCGCGTAATTAAAAACGTCATGATGCAGCTTCTTGTCGATCTCGTATTTTTTGAATAAGTCGAATTGAGACGTGACGCCGGTATTCTCCATGTCGAAAATGGCTTTTCGGCTCGCGATGGTTTCTGCTCTGTAAGTCTGAAGTTTTATGGCGTTGACATTGCAATCGGCGGCCGCGTCAATGAGAGCTGTCGCTTCTCGGGCATTTGTAAAATTCCCGCCGATCTCTGCGATGATGTAGGCGGGCCCTAAGGATGGAAAGTTGAAGGTCGGTTTCATGGCATTCCCTTTAAATAATTATTGACCGATTCTTTGATTTCTGTTGACGTAATTCTTGATCGTGAATTCGCGGCCGTTGATTTGAGCGGTCTCGCTTTCTTCGGTCAAGCGCGGAAGATAGCATTTGCGACATACCGCTATCTGAAGAAAACCATTCTTTTTCCGATGGACGGCCCGGAGTTTGTTCAATGCGGATCCGTGCCAGATGCTATGAATGCTTTGTTTCTCCGCATCTCCGACGATGATAGTCCCGTCTTCGTCGTTGGAGCACATCATCGCGCCTCCGTTAGCGCCCACGACAAGACGTTGGTATAATTGGCAGCAAATGAAGTTGTTTTCGTAGACTATTTCCTCGTCCTTGCCGAGATAGTCAATCAATGGATTAAATGCGATCAGATCAACATACGGAGAAAGGGTGTTGTAGAAGTTCTCGGGATTCTGCTTGATTGCCGGCCAGATGGATTGAATCTTGACGACGGGTTTGTGAGCCCCTGTTTTATCCTTAATTCTCTTGATATCTTTTAGTTTTTGTAGAAGGGCCCTGAATTTTAGAGGCCGACGGATGCTCTCATACGTTCCATCCAGGCCATCCACTGATATGGTTAACCAATCAATGCCGGCCTGCATCATCTTTAAAATAAATTCTGTTGAAAGTGTGCTGCCGTTGGTCAGAGTTGATACTTCTTGAATGCCGCTTCGTTTGGCATAATCGACGCAAGCGATGAATTTGGGATGAATGGTGGGCTCTCCGCGTAGACTTAGTCTAATCGCTGGAACTTTTCCTCGTATTTCATCGATAATTTTGGTGAAAAGGCCAAATCCCATCAAGCGGGGCTTTACCCTTTTTTTGAATTCATTGGTTATCGTGTAGCACATCGGGCAGCGCAGATTGCAGCGAGTGGAGAGCTCAATGTCAACCAGTAAGGGGTAATCGGAAATAAATTGCTTCGAGGGGTAGCTAACCCAATTTTGGCGGTAATTGCAATATTCCTTTTCCCAGCCCTCGCCGCGAAAATGGTCAAATAATGCCTCCCGCTCCGGGGTTTCCATTGAATAGTTCCCTTTATTGACAGGGATCGTTCTTTGTATTCTT
Organism: Elusimicrobiota bacterium; assembly: GCA_003452935.1. Taxonomy (GTDB): domain Bacteria; phylum Elusimicrobiota; class Elusimicrobia; order UBA1565; family UBA9628; genus UBA9628. The sequence continues at coordinate 161,384 of DMMY01000016.1, read as the reverse complement.
GAATGCTTCATTTAATCGATATTTATCTCTATGAATTTTCGATATCAATCTATGCTGAGTTGCAAAACCTGCCGGCAAAAGTCAAGGAGCTGAATCGCGGATAAATTAAAACACTGTCGATTATTAAATTAAAAGTCGACAACGAAATTTTAATAATTATAGCAATTCGGGCGAATTTGCTCTTAGGGGTTTATATGGCATGCGGGAAAATCGAGGTGAGAAAATTTAGAAAAAGCTCTGCGGCACCCAGACCACGTCGTTGGGCTCCAGGGGGATGTCCTTGTGCTTTTCCCCCCGCGAGGTGATGTCCGAGACCACGATCTTGAAGCTTTGGCTCTTGCCGTCGATGTTGCGGATCACCTTGGTGCGGTCCGGTGCCGCGATGCCGGTGAATCCTCCTGCTAAGGAAATCGCTTCCAGCACGGTCAGCTTGGCTTCGGTGGGCAGTTCGAAGGAGCCCGGCTTGGTCACCTCGCCCAGCACGAAGACCTTCTTGTTGCCGTATTCCTTGATGAAGATCGTGATCTGCGGGCTGATGACGTAGTCCTTGAGTTTCGTGGAGAGCGCTTCTTCGGCTTCGGCGACCGAAAGCCCCCCTACCTTCACCGTGCCGATCAAGGGAAACGTGATCGTGCCGTTTTGGCTCACGCGCAGGCTGCGGCTCATCTCCGGCTGCTGGAACACCGTGATCTCGATCAAGTCCGCGCCGCCCAGCTTGTAGTCGGATTTTTTGGTCTGGAGATTCTGCAGCACGGACTGCAGCGCGGCTTCCTCGGCCTTTTCCTGGGAGGAGGTTGAGCGCGACGCAGGCGAGTTCGGAGAGCCCAGTTTAATCCCGGCGCAGGCTTGCAGGCCCAGTGCCAGGGCGCAGAAGGTCGGAAAAATTCGTTTCATAGCTAGAAGATTATATCACTTGCCGGGCCGGCTATTTCCAGTTAAAAGGTGTATTCTTTTATACATGATAATATAAATAGGATATTTATTAAGTATTAAGCGGAAAAATGTCAATATCCGGAAGTTGTAGTCTTCCTGACTGCAAACGCCGGGCTATTCGTGCCGGCGCAGGGCCGGGTAGCCGTGCTTGGTGAAAAGCAGCTCTTTCTTGGCGCGCAGGAGGTCCTCGCGGGCCATCTCTTGGACCAGCTCGAGAAAAGTGGTGCGCGGCTTCCAGCCGAGCTTCTTGCGCGCCTTGGCCGCGTTGCCGCAGAGGCTTTCCACTTCCGTGGGCCTGAAGTAGCGCGGATCCACGGACACGACGGGCGTGGCGCGCTTGCCCCAGAACGCTTTTTCGGCCACGCCCTTGCCCGTCCAGCGCAGGGACATGGAAAGCTCCCGGGCCGCGGCGTCGACGAATTCCCGCACCGTGTGCTGCTCGCCGGTCGCCACCACGTAGTCGTCGGGCTCTGGCTGCTGGAGCATGAGCCACATCATCTCCACGTAGTCGCGCGCGTGGCCCCAGTCGCGCCGGGAGTCAAGGTTGCCCAGGAACAGCGTGTCCTGCAGGCCCAGCTTGATGCGGGCCAGGCCGCGGGTGATCTTGCGCGTGACGAAGGTCTCGCCGCGGATCGGGGACTCGTGGTTGAAGAGGATGCCGTTGCACGCGTAGAGGCCGTAGGCCTCGCGGTAATTGACCGTGATCCAGAAGGCGTAGAGCTTGGCCGCGGCGTATGGGGACCGGGGCCTGAACAGCGTGTTCTCATCCTGGGACGCGCCGCCGACGTTGCCGTAGAGCTCCGAGGTGGAGGCCTGGTAGAGGCGGGTCTTTTTTTCGAGGTTCAATATGCGGACGGCTTCCAGCATGCGCAGGGTGCCCAGTCCGTCGGCGTTGGCCGTGTATTCGGGCTTCTCGAAGCTCACCTGCACGTGGCTTTGGGCCGCGAGGTTGTATATCTCGTCGGGCCGGATCTTGCCCACGGTGTGGATGAGGCTGGTCGCGTCCGTCATGTCCCCGTAGTGCAGGATGAAGCGCGGCTTCTTCTCGTGCGGGTCCTGGAAGAGGTGGTCTATGCGGTTGGTGTTGAACAGCGAGGTCCGACGCTTGATGCCGTGGACCTCGTATCCTTTATTAAGGAGGAACTCGGCCAGGTATGCGCCATCCTGGCCGGTTACCCCCGTGATAAGGGCTGTTTTCACCGGCTAATCGGCTCAGAAGGCGAGCTTGAGCTCGACCGTTGAGCGGTTGTCCTTGTAGTTGTACTCGCGGCTGAAGTTCGAGTAGCGGGCCAGGCGCTTGTAGTTGGCGCTGGCGATGAGCCACTCCTGGATCTTATAGTCGAGCTTGGCGCCGACCGAGTAGGTGTTGTCGCGGCGCTGCGCGGTCAAGCCGCCGGCCGTGATCACCTCGGAGTATTTGTCGTTCTGCGCGCCGCCGTTGAGGCCGAAGGTCACCTTGTTTAAGGTGTGGGCGATGTCCAGGGTGCCGCCGGTGGTGGTGTAGTAGTTGCCGCCCGTGATCGCGTCGACTAAGCCGCGGTTAGCCGAGAGCTTGATCGTGTCGCTTTGCGTGGGCTTGAAATCCAGGCTGACCATGGTGGTCCAGGTGCGCGCCACGGATTTTCTCAGGGCGAAGGCGTTGTCGTGGTCGTGCTGCCGGTAGACGAAACCGCCCTGGATCTGGCCCTTGAGCTTGGGGGTCAACTCGCCCTCGACGCCCGCGTCCGCGAGCCAGGCGCGACTGTTGGCCACGTGGTCCGCGGCGACGCCCGCGTTGTAATGGGTCATGGAGCGGTGCCCCGCGACGTAGAGGCGGGTCTTGGGCGCGAGCTTGTATCCGGTCTTGAATCCGAAGACGACTTCGGAGCGGTTGAGCTTCTTGCTCAGGACCTTGCTGAGGTATTTCTGCACCGTGTCCGAACCGTCGGCGCCGATGAAAAACTTCTCGCCGAGGAAGTACTCGGCCGAGGCGCCGGCCGTGTTCTGCCAGCGCCGCTCGCGGGCCACGAGTTCGCCCGCCACGGCGGTGTTGTTGGGGTTGAAGGCCGGGTCCTGGGTGTTGATGTAACTGTCGAAAATACGGGCCTTGAGCCAGGAACCCTTGAAGTCGTATGAGCCGTTGGCCTTCTGGGAGATGGCGTTGTTGGCCGAGGGCTGGGTCTTGTATACGTCGGAACGGACCTCGTAGTCGGCCTTGAACTTGTTCATCTCGCCTACGGGGAGTTCCGCTCCCAAGCCGAGCCGGTTGGTCATGATCCAGGAACCGCGGATGCCGCCGCCCTGCACCGCGTGGTTGTCGATGTTGCGCGGCACGAGGTAGATGTTGTCGTCGTAGGTCGCCGCGATCCCATAGAAGGGATGCAGGGCCAATTGCCCGAGCTTGATGTTGGGCTTGTCGGACTCGGCAAAGGCCGGCAGGCTTGCTAAGGCCAGGACAAGTGCTGCGACATTACAGGCGAGACGCTTCATTCGCATTCTCCTTGAACAGTAAATTTGCCTTGAGAATATACTTCTATGCGACATTCATGTCAATAGGATTTTAGGCACATATGTTATAATGCCTGCCCTATGGCGGGAATTTTCGTTATCGGCGGCACGGGCTTGGTGGGCAACGCTCTCATGCGGGCCTGGGACAGGCGCGGCCGCCGGGTCGTGGGCGCGACGTTCCACTGCCATCCGTGCCCGCATTTCAGCCGGCTCGACATGCAAGACGAGCGCGCGGTGCGCCGCGTCCTGGAGAGCCTGGTCCCGGAAGTCGTGGCCGTGCCCGCGGCCAATCCCCATGTGGATTATTGCGAGCTTCATCCGGATGAGACCCGGCGCGTCAACGTGGCCGGGACTTTCAACGTGGCCCGGGCCTGCCAAGACATCGGCGCGCGGATGATCTTCTTCTCCTCGGATTATGTCTTCGACGGCCGCAAGGGCGTTTATAAGGAAAACGACGCGGTTTGCCCCCTCAACGAGTACGGCCGGCAGAAAGCCGAGGCCGAGGAACTGGTCCTGGCCGCGTCTTCACGGAACTTCGTGTTGCGCACGGCTGCGGCTTTCGGCTGGCAATGGGAGCCCAAGAATTTCGTGTTGCAGGTGTTGGGACGGCTCAGGGCCGGAGCTGAGGTTCGGGCGGCCTCGGACTCGCGGGTCACCGCCACCTACGCCGAGAACCTCGCCGAGGTCTCCGTCGCTTTGAGCGAAAAGGACCGGGGCGGGATTTTTCACGTGGTGGGTCCGGACGCGGCGAGCCGTCATGAGCTGGCGGCCATGGCGGCCGGCTGTTTCGGACTCGACGCGTCACTGGTGAGGGCCGCGTCGATCTCTGATTTCAAATCCCCGGCGCGCCGGCCCAAGGAAGCGATATTGCTGACCGATAAGGTCCGCTCCTGCGTGGACGTGCCGCTGCTGGGCGCGCGTCAGGGCCTGGAGCATATGCGCGGCTTTGAGCCGGCTTGGCGCGCCTACGCGGCGTCGCATCTGCCCTGCATGGCGGCCCGGGCCCGCGCCTAGGCCCGTTTTCCTCGGTAACGGTTATTTCCTATATAAGATCCGGAAATGGGCGTGACAAAATATCCGGGAATTTGCTAATATCACTAACTGTCCGGATTTTGGAGTCAATTCACAGGAGTCACGGAGGATAAGCACAGCGGATGATCAATGTATCCATGAAGGCCATGTTGGAGGCCGGAGTTCACTTCGGCCATCAGACCCGGCGCTGGAACCCGAAGATGAGCCGGTTCATATTCGGCGAGCGCAACGCCATCCACATCATCGACCTGCAGAAGACCGTCAAGGAGATCAAGAAGGTCTACGCCTGGGTTCGCGACCAGGCGGCCGCGGGCAAGTCCTTCCTTTTCGTCGGCACCAAGAAACAGGCCCAGGAGATACTGCGCGCCGAGGCGCAGCGCTGCGGCGCGGCCTATGTCTCGGATAAGTGGCTCGGCGGCACCCTGACCAACTTCATGACCATCCGCCGTTCCATCAAGCGGCTGGAGGAAATAGAGAAGTGGCAGGCCGACGGCATCCTGGGCGTCATGCCCAAGAAGGACGCCGCGCGCCTAGGCAAGGAGATGGCGCGCCTTAAGAAGGTCCTGACCGGCATCCGCTTGCTGACCAAGCTTCCCGACATCATGTTCGTGGTCGACTCCGTCGAGGAGGAACTGGCCGTGGCCGAGGCGCGGCGCCTCAAGATCCCGATCGTGGCCGTCTGCGACACGGACTGCGACCCGGACTTGATCGACCATCCCATGCCGGGCAACGATGACGCGGCGCGTTCCATCAAGCTTTTCTGCGGCCTGATCGCCGACGCCGTGGCCGAGGGCGCCGCCGCATACGCCGCGGCGCAGAGCGCCTCCACCGTGGCCGAGGCCGAGCAGCAGATGCTGGCCGGCGAGACCGCGGAGGCCGCAGCCGTCTCGGCCGAGGAGCAGCCCATGGAGGACGCCATGGACGCCTGGGAGAAGGAGATGCGCCCCGAGGGCGCCGCTCCCAAGGCCAAGCCCAAGGGCCGGGCCAAGACTCGCGTGCTGGCCGAAGTGGCCGAGGAGCTCGAATAGCCATGGCGACAATGGAACTGGGCCAACTTATCAAGGAGCTGCGCGAGAAGACGGGAGCGGGCATGACGGACTGCAAGAAAGCGCTCGAGGAAGCGGGCGGCAGGCTAGACGACGCCTTGACCGCCCTGCGCAAGAAGGGCTTGGCCGACGCTGCCAAGCGCTCGGCCCGGGCCACCAAGGAAGGCGCGGTCGCCTTCCACGTATGCGGCAAGTCCGGAGCCATCGTGGAGCTCAACTGCGAGACGGATTTCGTGGCGCGCACCGACGAGTTCAAGAAACTGGCCGAGACTCTGGCCGTCAAGGCCGCCGGCGGCGAGTTGCGCCGGGTAGAGGACGGCCTGCCCCTGGTCCAGCCGGTCCAGGGCAAGATGGGCGAGAATATGGGACTGCGCCGTTTGGACCGCTTCGAGCTTTCGGGCGAGGGTCTTATCGCGGGCTACATCCATCTGGGCGCCAAGAAGGGCGCTTTGATCGAGCTCTCGGCCTCCAGCGCGGCCGCGTCCCAGCATCCGGCCGTAGCCGAGTTGGCCAAGGAGCTTCTGCTTCAGATCGTGGGCTTTTCGCCCAAGTATTTACGCCGGGAGGACGTCCCGGCCGCGGACGTGGCCAAGGAGCGGGAGATCCACACCGAGATTTTGCGCAAGGAAGGCAAGCCCGAGGCCGCCATCGGCAAGATACTGGAAGGCAAGCTTAATAAGCTTTTTTACCAGGCCTTTTGCCTGCTCGAGCAAATGAGCGTGCGCGACAACAAGACTCCGGTATCCAGCATTATTAAGGAAGCCTCCTCCAAGGCCGGCGGCGAGGTCAAGGTCGTCCGCTTCGCCCGCTACACGCTCGGCGAATAATGCCAGCCAAAGCTCGGCGCGTCCTGCTCAAGCTTTCCGGGGAATCCCTGGGGGGCGGGGCCAAGCGCGGCATTGATTCCCCCTCCCTGGTGCGCATCGCGACCGAGATCAAGCGCGCCTGGTCCCACGGCAGCCAGATCGGGGTCGTGGTGGGAGGCGGCAACATCTGGCGCGGGGCCAAGGACCGCGGCCAAGCCATCGGCCGGGTCACGGCCGATTACATGGGCATGCTCGCGACCGTCATCAACGCCCTGGCCCTGCAGGACGCGCTCGAGGATCAGGGCGTGCCTACGCGGGTGCAGACGGCCATCGAGATAGCCAAGCTCGCCGAGGCTTACATCCGCCGCCGCGCCATCCGGCACCTGGAGAAGCGGCGCGTGGTCATATTCGCGGGCGGCACGGGCAATCCCTATTTCACGACGGATACGGCCGCGGCCCTGCGCGCCGTCGAGATAGAGGCCGACGTCCTGCTCAAGGCCACGCAGGTCGACGGGGTCTACAGCGACGACCCCAAGACCAATCCCCGGGCCAGGAAGCTTTCCCGGGTGACCTTCATGCAGGCCATCCGCCGCCGTCTGCGCGTCATGGACGCCACGGCCTTGACCCTATGTTTGGAGAACCGCATGCCCATCGCGGTGTTCGCCCTGGCCGTCGAGGGCAATATCGCCAAGGCGGCTTGCGGAAAGAAAGTCGGGACCTGGATCACGGAGTAATCATGCCGATCACTGAAGCCGTCAACGCCGTCGTCGTGAAAATGGAAGAGAGCATGAAGGAGCGCCTGACCCGCTTGGGCCGGGACTTCTCCGCCCTGCGCACCGGACGGGCCAATCCCATGCTCTTGGAGAACGTCAAGGTGGAGTATTACGGCCAGCAGGTGCCGCTCAAGCAGGTGGCCGCGGTCTCCGTGCCCGAGGCGCGCACCCTGGAAATCAGGCCCTGGGACCCTTCGGTGCTCAAGGATTTGGAAAAGGCCCTTTCCAAGGCGGATCTGGGCGCCCAGCCCATCAACGACGGCAAGATGATCCGCCTGTCCATGCCGGCCATGAACGAGGAGCGGCGCAAGGAACTCGTCAAGGTGGTCAAGCGCATGGGCGAGGAAGCCAAGGTGGGCCTGCGCACGGACCGCCATGACGCCCTGGAGAAGGTCAAGAAGGCGGAGAAGGGCAAGGAGATCAGCCAGGACGAGCTCAAGCTCCTCGAGGCCAAGATCCAAAAGGTCATCGACCAGTACGTTCGCTTTGTCGACGAGACCGTGGCCGGCAAAGAGAAGGAAATCACCACCGTTTAATGTTTTTGTGCGAGCGCGCGCTCCGAGGGAGCGCGCGCCACCGACGGCCGAAGGCCGTCGGCTCTGTTTTATCGGCATCCGTTTATAAAGGAACTTCGTGAAAACCTCTCCTGCCTCTTCTTCCGTACCAGGCTTGGATGTGAGCCGTTTGCCCCGCCACGTGGCCATCATCATGGACGGCAACGGCCGTTGGGCCAAGGCCAAGGGCCTGCCGCGCCTGGCCGGCCACAAGGCGGGAGTCGAGACGGTGCGCGAGATGGTCAAAGCCGCATCGGCGCTCAATATCCCGGTGCTGACGCTTTACTCCTTTTCGACGGAGAACTGGAATCGGCCCCAGGACGAGGTGAGCGATTTGATGGGTCTTCTCTCCTTCGCCCTGCGCCGCGAGACCTTGGAGCTCGACAAGAACAACGTGCGCCTGAGCGCCATCGGTCGTCTTGAGGGCCTGCCCAAATCCCTGCGCGCGGAACTGGCCCGCTCCATCGAACGGCTCAAGGGCAACACGGGACTGTGTCTCAACCTCGCGCTCAATTACGGGGCGCGCCAGGAGATACTGGACGCGGTCAACGCCCTGCTGGCCTCGGGAAAGCGTTCCATCGGCGAGGAGGATTTTTCGGGCGCTCTTTATACGGCCGGCCTGCCCGAGCCCGACTTGGTGATCCGCACCTCGGGCGAGATGCGGCTTTCGAATTTTCTGCTCTGGCAGGTGGCCTATGCCGAGCTTTACGTGACGCCCGTGCTCTGGCCGGATTTCAAGCGCGCGGATCTGCACGCGGCTCTGGCCGAATTTCAGCGCCGCGACCGGCGCTTCGGAGGGCGCTGATGCTTTTGCCCCGGCTCATGACGGCCGCCCTCGGCATCCCGCTGGTGCTGCTGCTCATCCACTGCGGAGGCCTGGCGTGGGCGGCTTTCGTCGTCGCGGTATGCGGCTTGTGCGTGTTCGAGTACGGCCAAGCCCTGGTCGCGGGCGGGCGGCCCGTGCAGAGGGTCGTCTTGCTCGCGTGCGGCGCGGCCCTGGCCATGAGCGTGGCCCTGGCCGGTCCCGGCGAGGCGATCTTGACCGCGGCCGTGGCCGCGATCGTGCTGCGCGAGATGTTCGGCCGCGTGCGGTCCTTGGAACGGCTCAGCTTCACGCTTTTCGGAGCCCTGTTCCTGGGCTGGCTCCCCGCGCACCTGGCCCTGGTGCGGGAGTTGCGGCCCGACGGAGAAAAACTGACCTACATCCTCTTTTCGGCCGTATGGCTCATGGACAGCGCGGCTTACGCTGCGGGCAAGACCTTGGGCCGGCGCAAGCTTGCCGAGGGCTTGAGCCCCAAGAAGACCTGGGAAGGGGCGACGGCCGGCCTGCTTTGCGCCGTGGGCGGCGTCGTGCTCATGGCGCGGCTTCTGGGTCTTGAGACCTTGGGCTGGCGCGGCGCGGCCGCGCTGGGGGTCATCATCGGCGTCTGCGGCCAGCTATCGGACTTGGCCGAGTCCATGATCAAGCGCGCGGTCGGGCTCAAGGATTCGGGCAACCTTCTGCCCGGGCACGGCGGAGTGATGGACCGTTTCGACTCCTTTATCCTGGCCGCGCCCGCCGCCTACTATTTCCTGGTGATGAAATGAAAAAGACTCCCGCCTCCCGGCCCAAGAGAATCGCGATTCTGGGCTCGACCGGTTCGATCGGATTGAGCGCCCTGAGCGTCATCGAGGCCATGCCCGGAGCCTTTGAGGTGGCGGGGCTGGCCGCCCATTCCAACGGCGGCCTGCTTCTCAAGCAGGCCCGCAAGCACAAGCCGGCCATGATCTCGCTTTTCGACCACGCCTGCGCAGAGAAGCTGGCGCGCCGCTGCTGCGGCGCGCGGCGGCTGGGCTCGGGGGTCGACGGCTTGGTGGAGATGGCCTCGCATCCGGACGTGGACGTGGTCCTGACCAGCCTGGTCGGCGGCGTGGGCTTCGCCCCGCTTCTGGCCGCGATCCGCGCGGGAAAGACCGTGGCCCTGGCCAACAAGGAGCCCATGGTCATGGCCGGCGCCCAGTTCATGAACGAGGCCCGGCGCTGGGAAGCGCGCATCATACCGGTGGATTCGGAGCCTTCCGCGATTTTTCAGTGCGTGCATGGACAGCTCGGCCAGGCCGTGCGCCGCGTCCTTTTGACCGCGTCGGGCGGGGCGTTTTACAGGCGCCAGGGCAGCCTGGACCGCGTCACCGTGGCCGAGGCCCTGCGCCATCCGACCTGGAAGATGGGGCGCAAGATCACCATCGACAGCGCCACCTTGATGAACAAGGGCTTCGAGTCCATCGAGATCATGAATCTCTTCGGCCTCGGGCGCGATCAAGTCGAGATCGTGATCCACCCGCAATCCATCGTGCATTCCTGCGTGGAGTTTTCGGACGGCTCGGTTCTGGCCCAGATGTCCCCCCCGGACATGCGCCTGCCCATCCAATACGCCCTGACTTATCCGGAGCGCGCCGTCAGGGTCGTCGAGCGGCTCGACTTGGCCAAGGCCGGGGAACTGACCTTCCGCGAGCCGGATTTCCGGCGCTTCCCGTGCCTGGCGCTGGCGCGTCAGGCGGCCCGGGACGGGGGCGGCATGCCCGCGGTGCTCAACGCCGCCGACGAAGTGGCGGTCGAGGCTTTCGTCGCGGGGCGCATCCGTTTCACGGACATCGCGCGGGTCGTGGAGCGCGGCATGAAGGCTTTCCGGGGAAGCGGGCGCCTGCCCGGGTTCTCGGAAGTCGTTGAAATCGATCAATGGGCGAGGCGCAAGGCCCAGGAGGTCTGCGTCCGTCTATGAACATCTATTACCTGCAGTCCGCGGCCGCGGTGGTGCTCACCTTCGGCTTGGTTATTTTCCTGCATGAGCTGGGGCACTTCCTCATGTGCCGCCGCCTCGGCGTGCGCGTGGAGAAGTTCGCCTTCGGCATGGGCCCGGAGCTTTTCGGAGTGACGCGGGGCGGGACCCGCTATTCCTTCTGCGCCCTGCCCTTGGGCGGGTTCGTCAAGCCCGCCGGCGAGGAGCTGGACACTTGCGGCGGCAAGCCCGACGAGTACTTCGGCCAAGCCTGGCACCGCCGGCTCGCCATTGTCCTGGCCGGGCCGGCCATGAACTATGTCCTGGCTTTTTTCCTTTTCACCGGGGTCGTCTACATCAAGGGCATACCCGAGCCGGGCAGCGAGGCGGTCATCGGCAACATGATGGTCGGCTACCCGGCGGACCGCGCCGGCCTGCGCATCGGCGACCGGATCGTGTCAGTGGACGGCGCGGCCATGGCGGATTGGAAGCAGCTCTCGGACGCCATCCACAAAAGTCCGAATCGGGAGATCAAGGTCGTTTACAGCCGCGAGGGCGTGGAACAGGTCGTGAGGATCACGCCCAAACTCGACGAAACCCATAACTTCGGCGTGATCGGCATCCAGCCGCAATCCATCTATAAGCCCGTGGGCTTGCTGGGCGCCATGGGCGAGGGCGTGGGGCAATGCTATGCCCTGACCGCCTTCACGCTAAAGACCATCCTTTCCAAGATATACCGCCGCCAGCGGCCGGACTTGGCCGGACCCGTGGGCATCGTGCAGATGGTCAGCCGGGCCGCGCACTCGGGCTGGGAGGATCTGGTCTTTCTCATCGGGATCATCTCGGTGGCCATCGGTTTCTTCAATCTCCTGCCCGTGCCTCTGCTCGACGGCGGCCACGCGGTGATGTATGTGTGGGAAGGCATCTCGCGCCGGCGCCTTACGCCCGATATTCTCAGCAAGGCCAACAGCGTGGGCATTGTCCTCCTGGTCCTGCTGCTTATATTCGCCACCTACAGCGACGTCTTGCGTCTGCGCGACGGCCGTGCCGCGCGCAAATCCCAGAGCGCCGAAGCCCCTTAGCGGTGCCGGAGATCAACTTGTTGGACTTATTCAACTTGTTTTGAAAAATAAGGTTGAGTGTTAATGATTTTTTGCGATGTGCAAAAAATAATTCCAACAAGTTGAAAAAAGGTGATCTCCGGCACTCAGCGAATTTGACAGACGACGGGCTAGTTTAGTATTATTTTATCAGCATCAACCATGAAAAGTGGCTGCCGTCAAGCCACTTTTTTTATTCACGGGGGAAGCATGGACGCGGGCCGCATAGAAGAGCTGGTGGCGCCGCTGTTGACGCAGGAGGCGGCGGAGTTGGTGGATCTGGAGTTTTTTCGCGAAAGCGGCCGGCAGATCCTGCGCTTCTATCTGGACAAGGAGGGCGGCATCACCTTGGACGACTGCGAGCACCTTTCCAACCGCATCGGCGCCTTGCTCGACGAGGCCGACGCGGTCCAGGGTTCTTACGTCTTGGAGGTTTCATCCCCGGGTTTGGATCGGATTATCAAGAAAGAGAAGGATTTTATTCGCTTTGCTGGGAAGGCGGTGCAAGTCCGCCTTAAGGTCGCGGAGAATGGCCGGCGCAATTTCAAGGGCCTGTTGCGAGGCTGGCGGGAGGGCAAGGTCCTTTTACAGTGCGAGGGCAAGGACTTCGAGTTTCCCCTCGATCTTGTCGACGAGGCGCGGCTGGATTGCAGGGCGGAGGTGTAACACGCCATGGCTAAATCAGAATTGGTGTTGGCGCTCGAGCAGCTCGAGCGCGAGAAGGGAATAAAAAAGGACGATATTCTCAAGATGATCGAGGGCGCGGTGGTCAGCTCCCTGCGCAAGCACGTGGGCAAGACCACGGTCATCGAGGCTTCCATCGATCCCGACACGGCCGAGTTCCGGGCTAACGTGGTCAAGAAGGTCGCCGAGGCTGTGGCCGATCCGGAGCTGGAGATATCCTTGGCCGAGGCCAGGCGCTACAAGAAAGACGCAGCGATCGGCGAGGACGTGCGCCTGCCCGCGCCCGTTACCGACTTCGCCCGGATCGCGGCCCAGACCGCCAAACAGGTCCTGGCCCAGAAGATCCGCGAGGTGGAGCGCGACACTCTTTATGATGAGTTCAAGCCCAAGGAAGGCGAGGTGGTCACCGGCTCGGTGCACCGTTTCCTGGAGCGCAACATCGTCGTGGATATCGGCAAGACCGAAGCCATTCTGCCCGTGCGCGAGCAGATCCGCCGCGAGCGCTACAACGTGGGCGGCAACGTCCGCGCGGTCATCCTGCGCGTGGACAAGGCCCAGCGCGGGCCTCAGGTCGTCATCTCCCGGGCGGCGCCGCTGTTTTTGCGCCGGCTCTTCGAGCTCGAGGTTCCCGAGATCGGGGAGAAGATCGTGGAAATATTGGAGGTCGCGCGCGACCCGGGGTTCCGGGCCAAGGTTCTGGTGCGTTCCAACGACCCCAAGGTGGACCCGGTGGGTTCCTGCGTGGGCCTGCGCGGCTCGCGCATCCGCAGCATCATGAACGAGCTGGCCGGGGAGCGCATTGATCTCATCCTCTTCGACGAGGATATCCCGAAGTTTTTGGCCAACTCCTTGGCTCCGGCCAAGGTCGCCTCCGTACGCGTGCTTGACGCGGAGAACAAGCGCGCCGAGGCGCTCGTTTCGCAGGAGCAGCTTTCTCTGGCCATCGGAAAGGACGGGCAAAACGTGCGCCTGGCCTGCCGGCTGACTGGTTGGGAGATAGAGGTCCGCTGCGAGGCGCCCGCGCAGGCCGGGGCCGCTTCCGGCGACGACCGCGGTTCCGTCTCCGTTGAAGCGCTTTCGGTTTTAGAGGGCGTCGGCGCCAAGACCGCCGAAATTCTCGCCCGGGCGGGATTCGCGGACCCGGCCCGTCTGGCCGAGGCTGATCCCGAGGCGTTGACGTCTCTGGAGGGTATCGGCGAGAAGACTGCGGCTAAGATCATAGCCAGCGCAAAGAAATACATGAGCGGGCAGGCCCCGCAGGAGCAGAGATAGGATGCCGCGGCGCACTTGCCGGTTTTGGGGAGCGGCTGCATAAATGCTATCATTGAACATTATGGAGAAGAAAAAAGCGGAAAAGCCGGCCAAAGACAAGGTGGAAAAGACGGAGAAAACCGCCAAGAAGGCCGCCAAACCCGCTGCCCCCAAGAAGACCTCCAAGGGGTCTCATGACAAGAAGGGCGAGAAGAATGGCGCTCAGGGCATCCTCCAGACCGCGGCCGAAACCCGCGCCGTCCAAGAGGAGGGCTCCATCGCTCCCCCGTCACAGAACCTCGTCTCCGCGTTCGATCTGTTCAAAAAGAAAAAGCTTCTGCATTCCACCGGACCGACCGTGACGCGATTGGCGGCCGGGGCGTCTCTTCCCAAGCCGCCCAAGCCGGAGCCCCCCGCGGCGGACGTTGTCAAGCCGGCGCCTTCGCCGTTGCCCGCTCCGCAAGCGGCGGCTCCTGCTCCGGCGCCCGTCGCCAAACCGTCTTCCGCGCCTGCGGCAAAACCAGCGGCTGCCGCGCCGACGGTTTTGCCGGCCGCGCCCAGCGTGGCCAAACCCGCGGTGCAATCTCCGACACCACCGGCAGCCAAGCCGGCGGTTCCTCCCGCTCCGCCGCGCCCCGTTCCTCCGTCGGTCAGGACGGGCCCGCCGGCGCCCCGGCCTCCGGCCGGAGCCCGGTTCCCGGCTCCCGGGGCCAGGCCGGGCGTTCATCGGCCCGCCGGACCAGGCCGGCCGGCGCCCAAACACGCGGCCGCTCCTCAGCCCGTTCCGGCCAAGCCGGTCGAGCCCCGTTCCTCCGCGCCGTCCGCGGCCAAGCCGGCTTTGAAGAAGCTTCAGGTCTCGACCTTGATGACCGTGCGCGACCTATCCGAGAAGATGGAAGTCCGTTCCCCAGACGTCATCAAGAAGCTCATGAACCTGGGCATATTCGCCACCATCAACCAGCGCCTGGAGCCCGAGTCCGCCTCCATCGTCGCGCAGGATTTCGGCTATGAGCTGGACTTTCAACCCCTTTACAAGGAATCCGAGATAACGGCCCATGTCGAGGAGGAGAAGCCGGAATCTCTCAAGCCCCGCGCCCCCGTGGTCACGGTCATGGGGCACGTGGACCACGGCAAGACCACGCTTTTGGACGCCATCCGCTCCACGCGCGTGGCCGAGGGCGAATCCGGAGGCATAACCCAGCACATCGGCGCCTACCGGGTGCGCACCTCCAAGGGCGACATCGTTTTTCTCGATACCCCCGGTCACGAGGCTTTCACCGCCATGCGCGCGCGCGGCGCCAAGGTGACCGACATCGTCGTCGTGGTCGTTTCCGCGACGGACGGGGTCATGCCTCAGACGGTCGAGGCCTTGGACCACGCCAAAGCCGCCGACGTTCCCATCGTGGTGGCGGTCAACAAGGTCGACCTGCCCGGCGCCAACCCCCAGAAGATCCGACAGGAGCTGGCCAACCGCGGCATCCAGCCCGAGGAATGGGGCGGCAAGAACATCTTCGTCGACGTCTCGGCCAAGAAGCGACTGCACATCGACACGCTGCTTGAGATGCTGGCCCTGCAGGCAGAGATGCTCGACCTCAAGGCCAATCCTGACCGGCCTGCCTACGGCGTGGTCCTGGAGGCCAGTCTCGATCCCAAGAAAGGCGTGGTCGCCAACGTCCTGATCCAGGCCGGGACGATCAAGCCGGGCGACGCCTTCGTGGCCGGCCTTGCTTTCGGCAAGGTCAAGGCCCTGCACGACGACACCGGCAAGCGCATCATCGCGGCGGGGCCCGCGACCCCCGTCGAGATACTCGGGGTCATCAACACCCCGCAAGCGGGCGACACCTTCAACGTGGTCAAGGACGAGCGCCAAGCCCGGGAGATCGCGGAGCGGCGCGCCCTCATCCACCGCGAGCAGTCCCTGGCGCACCAGAAGCACATGACCCTGGTCGGCCTCAAGAGCCAGCTTTCCGCCGGCAACGTGGCCGCGGCCAAGGAACTCAAGATCGTGCTCAAGGCCGACGTGCAGGGTTCCCTGCAGGCCCTCAAGGACTCCCTTGAGGGACTTTCCACCTCCGAATGCCGCGTGCGCATCATCCACGGCGAGGTGGGCAACGCCAACGAGTCCGACGTCCTTTTGGCCTCGGCCTCCGACGCCGTGACCATGCTGTTTCATGCCGCGATCGATCCTCGCGCCGAGGAAGTGGCGGCGCGCGAGGGCGTGGAAGTGCGCAAGTACGAGATCATCTACGACCTTATCGCCGACGTCAAGGCGGCGCTGGAGGGGCTCCTGGAGCCCGAGATCGTGGAGGTCATCGTGGGCAAGGGCGAGATTCGCGAGATTTTCAGCGTGAAGTCCGGCAAGGTCGCGGGCTGCATGATCCGCGACGGCAAGGCCGTGCGCGGCAGCCTGGTGCGCATCAAGCGCGGCGAGGGCGTGGCATATGAGGGCCGCGTGTCGACGCTCAAGCGCTTCAAGGACGACGTCAAGGAAGTGGAGAAGGGCCTGGAATGCGGCATGGACTTCGAGAATTTCAAGGACTTCCAGAAAGGCGATCAGCTGGAGTTCTACGCCAAGGAGACCCGCACCCGGCGCCTGAGCAGCTCCCGCTAGGACGGGCGGCGCGCTTCGCCCCAGGAGGCCCCATGTTCGACCGCAACGAGCGTTTGCGCGAGCTTTTCCGGGTAGAGATCACCAAGGCCCTGCGCGAGGTGAAGGATCCCGGGATATCCGGGCTTCTCACCCTGACCGACCTCGAGCTCAGCGTGGACCGCAAGAACCTGACCGTCTATTACTCGGTCCTGGGCACGACGCAGGAGAGCAAACGCACGTCCCGGGCCCTGGACCGGTGCGCGCCGTTCATTCACCATCTCCTCATCAAGCGCTTGAGCTTGAAGCTCATCCCCAAGATCGTGTTCCGTTTCGACGATACTCCGCGCCGTGCCTCCCGCGTGGACAAGCTCCTGGGCGACATCGAGAAGGAGGGCCGGCCGTGATGCGCGCGTCCGCCTCGGGGATGATTCTTTTCGACAAGCCCGAGGGCTGGACCTCCCACGATGCCGTGGCGGCTTTCAGGCGCATGCTGCCCAAGGGCGCCAAGGTCGGCCATTGCGGCACCCTCGATCCCCTGGCCACGGGGCTTTTGATCCTGCTGGTGGGCCCGTGCACGCGTTTGCAGGCGCGGATGCAGGGCCTCGACAAGGTCTACGCCGGCCGCATCCGTCTGGGAGTGCGCACGGACACGGGAGATGTCACCGGCACGGTCCTGGAAACCAAGACAGTCCCCTCCCTGGATCTGGCGCGGGTTCAGGCCTGTCTTGACTCCATGGTGGGCGCCTTGGAGATGCCCGCGCCCGCCTATTCCGCGGTCAAGCACAAGGGCAAGGCCCTCTACCGCTACGCCCGGGCCGGCCTGGAAGTTCCGGTCAAGCCGCGCAGTTGCACGGTCTTCTCCTGGAAGGCCTTGGGCCTGCAGAGCCCGGATTTCGAGCATCGCCTCACCTGCTCGAGCGGCACCTACGTTCGTTCCCTGGCCGAGCTCGCCGGCAGCAAGCTGGGCTGCGGGGCCACGGTCCTGACCCTGCGCCGTGAAAGGATCGCGGGTTTCAGGATCGAGGACGCGATCACTCTGGAGGCGGCCAGGAAGCTGGATTCCGGCTCCCTGCAGAGGCTTATGACGGCTTCCCTGATGCGCCTGGGAGAGACCCTAGCCCAAGCCAACCGGCCCATGGCGCCGGATTCCTTGCCTTTGTGAAGCGGATTCTCCCCCTCTTGCGCGGCAAGGTCGTCCAGGGAACGGGCCTGGGCCGGCGCCTGGGCTTTCCCACGGCCAACGTGGTCGTTTCCCGAGGAAAGCTTCCCCCCCTGGGAGTCTACCGCGTCAAGGCTTGCTGGGACGATGAGTCCCGGGTGGGAGTCTGCAACGTGGGCGTGAGGCCCACCCTGGGGCCCTGCGGCGCGGTCTGGGTGGAGGTCCATATCCCGGGCTTCGACGGCGACCTTTACGGCCGGGAACTGGAGGTCCGGTTCCTGGAGAAGATCCGCGACGAGAAGCGCTTCGATTCCTTGGGCGAGCTGGTGGAGCAGATCCGGCGCGACGTCAGTGCAGCGTGCCGTGATCGGGACGGGGCAGCGACGGCCCGGACCCGACCCTGCGCGCCGGGTGTCGGCGGAAAAGAGACACGTCGGAGCCGTAGAACAGCAGAACCTTCCTGACGTAATTGCGCGTCTGGCTCATCCATTGATCCCGGGTCAGGGCCCGCGGCCCGGCATTGTACGAGGCCACGATTCTCTGCAGGACCCAAGGCGGCGCGTTGCGGTAGGCCACGCCCTTGAGCCGGTACTGTTTCCACGCCGTCTGGTAAAGCCTGGCCAGGTACGCGGTTCCGGCCTGGATATTGGCCTTGGGATCGTTGAGATTCGCGCGGGCCACGCCGAATTCCTCGGCGGTCTCGGGCAGTATCTGCATGAGACCTCGGGCCCCGCGCGGGGAGAGGGCCGAGTTCGAGAATTCGGATTCGGCCGCGATGATGGCCTTGACCAGGCGCGGGTCGATGCCGCGCCGGCGTGCCTGCTTGATGATGATATCGTCGTAGCGGTCCGTGATCTCGGGGCGGTTGCGCAGGACGTTGAAGGTGTGCTTGTAGGCCGGGGTGGGCTTGGGAACGGGGACGACCAAGGGGGCTGCCTTGGCCATAGGGGCCTTGCCGCGCGAGGGCGCGATCTTGAGATTCGCCGGCCGGGCGCCCGAGCTGCGCGACATGGGCCGCGCTCCCTGGCCGATGATGCCGGCGCCGGCCCGGGGATGGGCCGGGGCAGGGCCGGGGGCGAGGGCCAGGACGGTCCCCGCGACCCCGGCCATGAGCGTCTGACTCTTGGTAAAAAACACTATGACTTATTGTACCAGGGCCCTAGTTTCCCGTCGAGGGCCCAAGGGCCCAGCCCGCCTAGGCCTTCGGTGTCAGGCTTTCACGTATTTTACGCATTGGGCTAGTAAGGACTTCTAGACCCTGCGCGCCGGGCGAGAGCGGCGCTTGAGAAATCGGTCCGCGAGCAGGAAGGCCACGGTCAGGGCCAGCAGGCAGGAGGCCAGGGCGTTGATTTCCGGGGTGACGCCGAACTTCATCATGGAGTAGACCTTGATGGGCATGGTCACGATGCCGATGCCGGCGATGAAGAAGCTGGTCACGAAATCCTCGAAGCTCACGGTGAAGGCCAACAGCGCCCCCGAAAGCACGGCGGGCCGGGCCAGGGGCAGGGTGATGCGGCAAAAAGCCTGCCATTCGGTCGCGCCCAGGTCCATGGCCGCGTCCTCGAGATTGGATTCCTTGAGGGACAGCAGCCGCGCCCGGATCGAGCCCACGGTGTAGGGCAGGGCGATGAGCGCGTGCGCGCAGGCCAGGCTCCAGAAATTGAGCGGCACTCCCACGCGGGAGAAGAAGGAGAGCAGGCCCACGCCCATGACGATCTCGGGCATCATCAAGGGGGCGTTTAAAAGCGCGCCGTAAAGCCCCCGGCCGCGGAAGGGCGCGTGGCGGGTCATGGCGTAACTGGCGAGCATCCCCATGATGGCCGCGATGAGGCTTGAGACCACGGCCAGTTCCAGGGTTGTGGCCACCGAGCCGGCGAGCTCCGCGTTGTGGAACAGGCTTGCGTACCACTTGAGGGTGAACCCTTTCCACGCCACGTTGCGTCGCGCGTCGTTGAAGGAAAAGGCTACCATGACCGCCAGGGGCAGATAGAGGAACCCGTAGAGTCCCGCGCAGTAGGCAAGGAGGCCGCGCGATCTTTTCATGGCCGTTAGCGCGCGCGGCATCGAAGATGCCGCGCCACGGGCGCCCCCCCGCGGGGGGCGCCCGCGCCGTTGGGGGCCGTGCCGTTGTTGTTGTTGTTGTTGTTGTTGTTGTTTCGCGGTTCGGCGCCGAAGGCGCCGAACCCTGAAGGCCCCCCTTGAGGGGGGCCTTCAATCCGTTGGGGGAGCCGTTTTTTCGTCACCCCTCCCCCTCTCCCACGGTCCTCGCCTCCAGCCTGTGCTGCGCGTAAAGGCCGGTGATCAGAAAGAGGATCAGCAGCGACGTCAACGCCGAGCCGAACTGCCAGTCCTGGGCCATGAGGAATTGGTTTTGGATGAGATTTCCGACGAGATAGGTCCGGGGACTGCCGAGAAAGTCCGCGGAAAGAAAGTCTCCCATGCACGGGATGAAGGTCAGTATGCTTCCGGCGAGCACTCCGGGCAGGGACAAGGGGAGGGTCACTTTCACGAAGGCTTTGAATCGGTCGGCGCCAAGGTCGTGGGCCGCTTCGATGTAGGCGCGTGGAATCTTCTCCAGCGATGCGTAGACGGGCAGGACCATGAACGGGAGGTAGAAGTAGACCAGCCCCAGGATCACGGAAAAAGGCGTGCCCAAAAATCCGATGGGCGCGTCGCTTATGCCCAGACCGCGCAGCAGGCTGTTGAGCAGTCCCTCCCGGCCCAGGATGATGATCCAGGAATAGATGGCGACCAGCCAGGAGGTCCAGAAAGGGATCATGAGCAGGACTAAAAAAAGGTCGCGCCTCTTGCCGGCCTGAAAACTTAGAAAATAGGCCAGGGGGTAGCCGAGGATGAGGCATAGGACTGTGGTAAGGCCCGCGTAAGTCACGGTGCGCGCCACGACGGGGAGGTATTTGACGTCCAGTGCCCGTCGGAAATTGTCCCAGGTCAAGCTCCATTCAAAGGCGCCGTAGGGTCCGCGAAGCGTGACGCCCAGCAGCAGCAGGGAGGCCGCGGGCAGGACGAGCAGCGCCAGCAGCCAGAACGCGGCGGGCGCCAGCAGCATGTGGCTGGCGGCCTGGGAGCGTCCCCGGATGAGCCAGGATAAGGCCCGGTCTAGAGAGCCTTGATGTCGGACCAAGTCTGGTTCCACAGGTTGTAGGTCTCCGGATCGAGGAGGCAATGGAAGGCGAGCTTGCGGGCGGCTTGGGGTCCGGGATAGACGCGCGGGTCCATGAGCAGCGCCGGGTCGATCTTGGGCCTGGCCGCGGCGTTGGGGCTGGCGTAGCGCACCGTGTTGGCGATGTCCGCTCCGACATCGGGCCGCAAGAGATAGTCGATGAGCCGGACCGTGTCCTCGCGGTGCCGCCCCCCCCTGACCATGCACAGGCAGTCCACCCACATGTAGGAGCCTTCCTTCGGGATGACGTAGTCCAGCTGGGGATTCTCCTTCAAGGCCTGCAGCACGTCGCCGGACCAGGCCATGGCCAGCGCCGTCTCTCCCGTGATGAGGCTGTCGATATAGGTGGCGCTCGTGTACTGCTTGACCAGGGGTTTTTGCTTGAGGAAAAGCTCCCGGACCTCGGCGAAATGGCGCTCGTCCGCGGTGTTCTCGGGCCAGCCCTTGATGAGCAGGGCCGTGCTGATGCAGTCTCGCGCGTTGTCGAGCATGGTGATGCGGCCGCGGTATTTCTCGTCCCAAAGATCCAGCCATGAGGAGGGAGGCTTGGCCGTCAGCTTCCTGTTGAAGCCGATGCCGGTCGTGCCCCAGAGGTAGGGGATGCTGAATTCCCGGGACGGATCGAAAGGCGTGTCGAGAAACCGGCGCTCGATGTTGCGCAGGTTTTTTATGTCGCCCATGGGCATGGGAGCGATGATGTTGGCGGCCTTGAGGCGGGGCAGAAGATAATCCGTGGCCACGATAAGATCGTAGCCCAGGGCGCCTGAGCGCAGCTTGGCGAACATCTCCTCCTCGTCGGCGAATACGTCGTAGTTGACCTTGATCCCGGTCTCGCGGGTGAACACGGGCAGGGTGTCCTTGCCGATATATGTGGACCAGTTGAAGAAATTGACCACCCGCTCTTTCTCGCGCTTGAAGCAGGCGCCCAGGCCCGCGCTGAGGGCCGAGGGAACCGCCGCCAAAAGTCCCAGGCGCAGAAACTCGCGGCGCGTGAGCCTAGGCACGGCCGGGAGGCTCCAGGAGCAGGATGTCCTGCCAGCGGATGTCCGCCCAAATCGGCGCGTCTTTTTGCCGCTCGGCCTGGTGGCGCACGTCCATGGACGCGGCCAGCAGCGTCTTGCCGGACTTGGGGAAAGGCGAGATGAAAAGCTGGGTTTCGTCGCCGAGGTAGACGGTGTCGGTCAGACGCGCGGGAATCTGGACGCAGTCGCCCACGAGCGCGAGCTCGGACTCGTAGCGCACCGAGATGCGCTCCGGCCGGATGGCGACGCAGAGCTCTTCCCCCTCGGCCACCGGCAGGGGCTCGGCGTAGGGAAACTCGACGTCCACCTCGTCTTCCAGGCGCACGCGGACGCAGCCCTCTCTGACCTGGGTGAGGCGGCCGGAGAGGATGTTGGCCGAGCCCATGAAATCCGCCACGAAGCTCGTCTTGGGCCTGCGGTATATCTCCTCCGGGGTGCCGATCTGCTCGACGCGGCCGTGCTGGAAGACCACGATGCGATCCGACATGGCCATGGCCTCGTCCTGGTCGTGCGTGACGTAGACGAAGGCGATCTTAAGCCGCCTTTGTATGGCCTTGAGCTCGAGCTGCATGCCGCGGCGCAGCTTGAGGTCCAGGGCGCCCAACGGCTCGTCCAACAGCAGCAGGGCCGGCCGCCCCACCAAAGCCCGGGCCAGGGCTATGCGCTGCATCTGGCCGCCCGAGAGCTCGGTGGTGCGCCGGCTTTCGAAACCGGAGAGCCGCACGAGGGACAGGGCCTCGGTCACGCGGCCGCGGATCTCGTCGGGCGGCAATCTGCGCAGGCGCAGGCCGAAGGCCACGTTGTCGAACACGTTGTAATGCGGAAACAGCGCGTAGTGCTGGAACACGGTGTGCACGTCGCGGCGGTAGGGCGGCAGGATGGTGACGTCGTCGCCCCGCAGCAGGACCCGGCCCTGGTCGGGTTCCTCGAAGCCCGCGATGATGCGCAGGGAGGTGGTCTTGCCGCAGCCGGAAGGGCCCAGGAGGGTCAGGAACTCGCCGTGACCGACGGTGAAATGCACGTCCGCGAGGACCTGGTTGGCGCCGAATGACTTCGAAATTCCGACAAGCTCGAGGAGAGCCCCCCCGGACATGAGGAGATCATACCATATGGTGTCAGGCTTTCACGAATTTTACGAACGCTACTTTCTCAGAGGCGGCTTCTTGGACTCGAAGTGCCGGGAGTTGACGTCCTTTAATGACGTTCAGTGCCCCTTTGGAGCCAAGAGCGGGCTACTTTTGGCGAGCGGCCGGTGGGTTTAGTTGGAGGTTTTGGAGCAGATGCTCGAATTCGGGGAGCGCCCGAGGAAACGCATCCGCGACGGCCGAGAGCTTAAGGACATAATATCCCCGGCCGAAAGGGAGGATATAGAAAACCTCTTTGAGAGGGCCGGCTATTTTCTCGCCATATCGGCCCCGCAAAGGTTTGGTTTCCATGAAAACGATTTTTTCGGCTTTTAGGCCGGAGACCTCGGCAGGGGCCTGGGACTCGAGTTTCTTGATCCCGGTCCATTGGGATTTTATCCGGGCAATGAAGGCTTCCGCGGTTTGAGCATCCTCTTTAGCCAACGGATAAAATTCCATGCTGACTTTGACGCGCGTCTTGTCCTTGCCGGGGGGCCGGATATTGAGGGTCTGCAGTCCTAATGAAGTCCGCCAACTCGCGGGATACTCCAGAATGTAATCCCCCCCGGGATGAACGAACTTGGAATAACTGATAGCGGCGCGGCCAAAAGTCGCGAAGACAAGAGTTAATGCCGCGAGAGCGAAAGCGGGAATTTTCATGGGAGGACGTAATCCTGGTCGACAGCCAGATGCAGGTCGAAAGATCCGTTCGCCGCGCCCTCAGCGCGGGCTTTCTTGGCCAGCCAAGCCAATTCCGACTCCATGCGTCTGACGCGCAGTTCCTTGATCGTGACTTGGGTGTCATAATAATTGAAACGTGATCGCGCGCTGTAAAGATCCTTTGTGATTTTTTCCAATGCCTTGTCCAGTTCCCTGGAAGGTTTGCGTTCGCGCTGGCCGCGGATGGATTCCTGCTCTTTTTCGAGCTTGCCGATGGAATCCTTCATTTCTTGCCGAATGGATTTAAGGGCCGCCAATTCCCGAGGCGCTCCCAAGGTCGGATCAACGGCTTCTTTCAGAGGAAGCCGGCCAAAAAAAACTCCTTCGTTCCATCGGGAATAGTGATGGCCGAAAGCCACGGCTTGGGCGAATTTCTCAACGCCCTGCCGGTAAGCCGAAGAATAATTCGCCGCATCCTGCATGATGTCGCGCGTCGCGTCATTGTCATTGTTCAGGAGTTCCTGATATTTGAGCGGCGCGGAGGCCTTGAGGATGTTAAGATACAAAACCGCCGTCTTGAATCCCCGCAATTCCGAGTCCAATGTGTAATAGCGTCCGGTGTACATGTCATAAATATGCTGGAATTCGTGTGCCAATGTCTTGCCGACGATCAAGGGATCCGTCGCCTTGACCAGCGGCGTGATTCCCACTTTTTCCGGTTTGTCATAATCGCCGTTCACGGCAAAGCCGAGGGCGCCTTCCATGTCCTCTAAAACGATTTTCTTTTCGTCTTTGAGAAATTTGACCACCGTGGGCAAAACGTGCTTGCTTTCTTCACGATCAGGCCCCGTGGCTTTGGAGAGCACCGAATACATGGCCAATAATCCGGGCATGGCCTCGGCTGGCGTCCCTTTTTCCCGAAGGAATTTGGCAAAATTTTTCTGCGTGCTCAGCGCGTCTTGGATATCGGGGGCCGAAAGGCTGTCGAGAAAATTAGCGGCTTTTTTGGGGGCGAGGAAATCCTCGGCATCCGGGTTCTTCAGGTCGACCAGGGCGGATGGCGGCTTGCCGTCAAAGACCTTATCCCATGAAAAGGCCGTGCCGGCGAGCGCGCGGCTCACGGCATGAACTTGCGCGAGCGCTCTGTCGATTTGGGCCGAATCCCCGGTGTTGCGAGCGACGAGGACGCGCTGTATGGCTTGGTCTATCTGCTCTCCCCAAACCGTCTTGAGCAGGTTGGCTGATCCCGGATCCAATTGAGCCGCGACCATGGCGGTCTTGAGTTTTTCTTTGAGGAACAACTCCCCCTCATTGACTTTTCGCCTTCTTTCTTCGGCATTGAGCTTGTTCCAGGTCTCCTCGGTTTCCCCATACAGCTTCGCTTGGATAAGATAGCGCTGATAATTGAAATAGTGGATATGGGCGGGATCGTTCCAAGCGATGAGCTGCGCCTCGGCAACGGCGGCGGCCGCCCTGAGGGAAGAGCAGGGGCAATAGGAAGAGAGCAGGGCAATCGCAAGCCAGGTTCGGGTCATGGGGTAACCTCTCCGAAAGTGTAACGCCCGAATCCTATTCCGTCAAGGGGTCGCTTCGGTCTCGGTGCCAGACGTGAACTTTTGAAACTTATTCAGCCAAATTTAGTTCTGAAAGTTCACGTCTGGCATCCATCACGCCCGCTATTTGCGCAGGGGCGGCTTCTTGGACTCGAAGTGCCGGGAGTTGACGTCCTTGAACACAGGCTTTCACGAATTTTATGAATCCTGGGGCGACGGCGTCTTTTTTTGGTGGGTCTTTTGGTCTTCTCCTGGATAGGACCTTATGCTCTGGAGAGGCGCGAGCCGTTTAGCTATGCTGTTATCCTTATGGGGCCATGGATATGGGCGGTATTCCTCCTGGGCGCGGGGACGGCGGATGCGTCGCGTATGCAAGCGCGTCCGGCGGCGCCGCGTTTGTCGGCAGGCCTTAGGGCCGCGCCCCTGGGGCCGCAGGCCCCGCGACCGAGCCTCCTGTCTCATCCCGCGCTATTATCATCCCCAGGAATTTCCCTAAAAACGCTGATCCCCCCTTCTTCGAGAGCAGGGGACGCTCCATTGCCGTCGCTGCCGCGAGTCGCGATACCTTACGCCCGGCAAACCCCGGCCATAAACGCGGCCGAAGTCGCGCAGGAGCAGAACGTTGGTTCCCAGTCCCCTATTGAAGCCGCGAAGATCGAGGGAGCCCGAAAGTTCGACGGCGCCGCGACCGCCGAAGATTCGCCGGCTCCCGTGGAGGACCTGCCGCCTGCCGGTTCTGACACGGGGATGACCACAAGACGGGTTGCATGGCTTTATCGGAAATTCGTCTTGCCGTCGTCGCCGGATGCTTTTTTTGGAGACAATCGGAAGCTGTCGTATCAATGGCTTGCCAGCCTCGCCGGAGGAGATCAGGAAACGCTGATCAATTCTTTGGCGAGTAAAGAGAAATATGGAATTTTGACTACTTGCTTGGGTTTGATGCATTGGAGCCTGGGTAGGGTCATGAATGACGCGACATTGGAGCCAAGGGAACGCATATCCACCGCCCTCGCGCTCTCCCAAGCCTATGCTAAAACGCTCGAAAAAATTCTCGCTTCTCCTAAAGTCCCGGTCAAGTTAAAGACAATCGCAAATCGTTCCCTGGAGTTCTTAAGGCCTCGCCCCGTGCTCATAGAGGAATTGGCCGGAAAGCGACAGATCGAGCATAGAATGGACGCTCTAAGCCGCGAACTCCAGGAGAGTTGGGCGCTGGTGCGGCCGCAGGAAAAGCCAGTCCGGCAACAAGCTCCCCAGCAACGACAAGGACGAGTTTCGCCCATTTTTCCATGGGACCTTGAGCAGCCCATTGATAAATCCGAGCGCGGCCAAGGCGGAGACGGGGATCAAGTAGTCCCCGTCAGCTCCCTAGCCGAGATGTTTGATCGGGACGAAAGAGACTTGCGTGCCTTGAGCCTTCCGGTCCGGACATTCAATAAATACCGCGATCTTTTCTCCCGATCGACCGCGGATAGGGCGCAACGTGTGTTTCTTACCAATGGAATTCAAAGTCTCCTTATGATGATCGAGTCATTTCGCTCGCGCATCGATCGAGCCATAGACGTCGGCCTGAGAAAGGTTTTTATGGGCGCGGATAAGCCGCCCCATGAAATTTTCCATGTGCCGAATAATCCCAACCTGGGTCTTTTTTCAGAACCAGGCGGTTTTTTGCTGGAGGCGCATTTTCAAACCGACATACAAGAGGATTCCGTCTTGGACTTCATAAAACGGTCCATTGAGGATTATTGGCAGGGCAGCTTTACCCTGGGCGGAAATATAATCAAATTCCGGACAAGAATTCATATAGAAAAGCTTCCGCTCGGCGGGCAATTCTCTTCGGACAGCATTCGGATCATCGACGGAAAAAATGATATTTCTTTTGATTTCGCGCAAGCAGGCAGGGAAGGGGACACTCTTCTGATGAGACTGGGACGGACATTGCGCTACGATATCCCAGCCCATGAGTTCGGGCATATATTGGGGCTGACTGATGAATACAGCGAAGGATTCGATATCAAGCAACGCGCCTGGTATGTCTCCGGCAATAAAGGGAGCCTGATGGGCGACTTTAAAGGGATTGTCCAGCCCAGGCATTTCAAGACCGCCTATCTGCTCCTGCGCCGGCATTGCCTGCGCAAGCCGAACCAAGAGTAAGCACCCCTACTTTCGCAGGGGCGGCTTCTTGGACTCGAAGTGTCGGGAGTTGACGTCCTTGAACACCTTCTCGATGACGTTCAAGGCCAGGTTGATCTCCGCGTTGGTGATGGTCAAGGGCGGCTCGATGCGCAGGGTCTTGGCCGAGAACAGCGTGCCCGCCACCAGCACCCCGTTGTCGAAGAGCCCCTTGGAAACCTCGTAGCCGATGGCGTCGGTCGGAAACTCCATGCCCATCATCAGGCCCTTGCCGCGCACGTCCGTGCAGAGCTTGGGAAAGCGCCGGCGCAGGGCCTTGAGCTTGTTGATCATCTCCGTGCCCATCTTCTCGGCGCGCTCCGGGAGCTTCTCGTCGAGGAGCACGTGGATGCCCGCGATGCCGGCCACGCAGGAGAGCGGGTTGCCGCCGAAGGTCGTGGAGTGCAGCCAGGGCTCGGGGAAGAGCTGCTCCCAGATGGTCTTGTTCGAGACGAAGGCGCCGATGGGCATGACGCCTCCGCCCATGCCCTTGCCCAGGCACATGATGTCCGGCACCACGTTCCAGTGGTCCACGCACCACATCTTGCCGGTGCGGCCGAAGCCGGTCTGGACCTCGTCGGCGATCAGGAGCGCGCCGAAGCGGTCGCAGAGCTCGCGCACGCGCGGGAAATAGTCGTCGGGCGGCACGTTGATGCCGCCCTCTCCCTGGATGGGCTCGAGGATCACGCCCGCGATGTCGTTGCCGACCTCGTCGGCGGATTTCAGCGCCGACTCGATGTAATCCGCGTCGCCGTAGGGCACGTGGTAGCAGTCGGGCAAAATCGGCAGGAAGGGCTGGCGGAACTTGGCCTTGGCCGTGGCCGAGAGCGCGCCCAGGGTCTTGCCGTGGAACCCGGCGTTGGCCGCGATGAAGGACTTTCGGCCCGTGTGCAGCATGGCCAGCTTCATGGCGCCCTCGATGGCCTCGGCGCCGGAGTTTCCGAAGAACGAGAACTGCAGGTCCCCGGGGGTGATGTCGTTGATGAGCTTGGCCAGGATGGCGCGAAAAGGCTCCAGAAGCTCCTGGGAGTGCAGGGCCTGGCGCTTGAGCTGGTTGGAGACCGCCTCGACGACCTTGGGGTGGCGGTGGCCCACGTTGTAGATGCCGTAGCCGCCCAGCAGATCGAGGTAGCGGCGGCCCTTGATGTCCTCGAAGCTGTTGGCGTGGTCCGACCATTCGACGGAGATGTATTCGGTCGAGACGGACTTGCGGTATTCGAGGATGCCGGGGTTGACGTAATTGGCGTAATAATCGGCCGTGACCTGGGTCAGCCAGCTCTTGTCGTCCTCGTTGAGGGCGCTTTTGCCCACCAGCTCGAGGGTGCGCTCGGTTTCCTTCAGGATGTCCTGTGCTGAGGCTTTCATGATGAGGGCTCCTTGGCCGGGACGGTCGGCCGGGGCGTCGCCAGGTAAATGCCCGCGCCGATTCCCGCTCCGATGAGCATTCCGGTGAGCAGGTCGACAGGCGAGGGGATGAAGCTTTTCGGGTTCCAGCGTCCTTGCGCGTAGGACGGCACCAGACGCAGGAAAACCTCGAGGATCAGGTAGCCGGCCAGGGAGCCCAGGGCGGCGAAAATGGCTCCGCGCCAGCGGCGTTGCGGACACAACAGGGCGCCGAGCCCCAGGGTCGTGCCCCAGGTGGCGAGGGTATGAGTCGCGATGACCGCGTAGTACCAGGCCAAGGTCGGTTGGGCGTTGGTGTCCATTCCCCATCTGGCCGCGTGCGTAAGCACGGTCATGGGCAGGGCGATGCCCAGAAAAGCGGCCGCGGCCGCGGCGCAGGCCGGACCCGGCCTGCGGGACAGGGACAGGGCGATGCCGCCGTAAAGCACGCCGAGGTAGAGCGAGATGTCGAAGAAATGCGGGCCATAGGGGCCTTTGAGCCAGAGCTCCGCGCCCCAGGGCAGGCAAGCGGTCACCAGCATATGGCCGAGCGTGGCCGCGGCCAGGCTTCCGTAGAGACCGCGCAGAAGCGCCTGAAACAGGCTGGGAAGGGGAGGCTGTTCGTTCATAGGCAGAATTGCCTCTGGCTGCGGGGCAGGAAGCGGCCGTGGCCGGGTTTGCCCAGCAGCCTGCCTTGCGAGATCATGCGCGTGCCGCGCACGAAGACGTCGGTGATCGCTCCGTGCGCGGTGATGCCCTCATACGGCGTGTAGCCCGCCTGGGAGTGCTGGCTGCGCGCCGAGATAAGGGTCCGCTTCTTGGGATCGATAAGCACGATATCCGCGTCCGCGCCCGGGCTCAAGTGGCCCTTGCGCGGATAGAGCCCGAATATCTTGGCCGGCCCCGTGGCCGTGAGCTCCACGAATCTCGAGGCGGAGATGCGTCCGCTTTGCACGGCTTCCCACAGCAGCGGCAGTCGCGTCTCCACGCCGGGCGCGCCGTTGGGGATACGGGAGAAATCCTTGCGGCCCAGGTCCTTGCCCGGCCGCCCCCGGCTCGAGGCCATGCGGAAGGCGCAATGGTCGCTGGCCACGGTTTGAAACTCTCCCGAGGCGAGCCCCTGCCAGAGCGCTTCCCCGTGGCCTTTGGGGCGCAGGGGCGGAGACATGACGAATCGAGCCGCCGCGAAACCCGGCCTGCCGTATTCATGGTCCGTGAGGTAAAGGTACTGGGGACAGGTCTCGGCCAGGACCATGGCCCCGCGCCGGCGAGCCTGGCGCACGGCCTCCAAGGAGCCGGCGGTTGAGATATGCACGATGTAGACCGGAGCCGCGGCCGTCTCGGCCAGGGCCGCGGCCTGGCGCACCGCGGATTCCTCGCACGCGGGCGGGCGGGTCCGGGGATGCGACGCCGGGCCGGCGCGGCCTTGGGCCAGGGCCTGACGCGTGAGTTCCGCGATGGCGAGGCCGTCCTCGCAGTGCAGGCTCACCAGCCCGCCTATTTCGTTGGACCGGCGCAAGGCCCTCAGGATGGCGGCGGCATCGCTCATGAGAGCGCCCGGGTAGGCCATGTAGAGCTTGAAGCTGGTCACTCCTTCGCGGACCAGCCGCGCCATCTCGGCCTCGGTTTTCGAGGAGAGGTCCGTGATCGCCATGTGGAAGGCGTAGTCAGTGAGGCAGCGGCCGCCGGCCCGGGAGCGCCAATCATCCAGGGCCGCCATGAGGCTTCCCCCCCGTCGCTGGGTGGCGAAATCAATCACCGTGGTCGTGCCGCCGAAGAGGGCCGAGACGGTGCCCGAGCAAAAGTCGTCGGCCGTGACGCCGACGCCCCAGGGCATGTCGAAATGGGTGTGCGCGTCGATTCCTCCGGGCAGCGCCACCAGCCCGCGAGCTTCGACGATCCGCGCGGCCGCGTCGCCGAGCTCCCCCAGGGCGGAGATGCGGCCGTCGCGCACCCCGATATCGGCGACGAAGCTGTCCGAGGCGGTCTGGACCGTGGCCGCGCGGATGATGAGATCGAAGCCGCCGGCAAACGGGGGCAGGCTCATTTATTTATTCTGAATCCGGCTGTTGAGCTGCTTGAGCCGCTCCGAGACCGACGGCACGCTGAAGAATTTTTTTTCCCAGCCCAGCAGCGAGGCGTCGTCGATAGGCAGGCGCAGCTGGTATTTGTTGTCGTCGGGGTTATGCTCGAACTGGGTGCCGTAGACCTGGGGCATGCCCACGGCCATGAGAAAGCGGTCCAAGGAGGCGGCGGTGAGCCAGCGCGCCGGGCGGTGCCCCCCGATGGCCGCCATGGCCGCCATACGGTGGCAGAGCAGGAAGTCCTTAGGTTCGGTGCCGTGCAGAAAGATGACCGAGGCCCGGTAGAGATCGTTGGCCGTGCTGACGTTGCCCTGGGATATCATTTCCCGGACGAGGGCCAGGCGCATGGCGTCGCGATGCTTGAGCCCCTGCATGTCCTGCGGCGACTCGTAGACGGTCTGGCGGTCCTTCTGGTCGGCCTGATAGAGTTCCTGGAGGCGGAGGTTGTCGGTTTCCGGTGGCATAATTTGGCCCGCCTGATTCTATCTTATTTGAGGACTTGTATCCTTCCGATGGACGGTTGGGGCACCAGGGCCTTGGACAAGGAACTGACTCCCTCGGAGACGTAAAGGGTCGCCACGATGACCACGCTGGAGAGGAGTATTCCCACCGCGACGTTGCCCTTTTGGAGTTCCCTGCCCTCCTGCATGTGGGAGGTGAGTCTGCCAAAAAGGCGCAGGGTGATCGAGATGGTCAAGACCGCCAGGAACATGGAGAATGCCAAGTGAGCCGTGCCGAGCAGGACCATCTGGTAGAAGGGCAAGGGGCACTGCGCCGGCGCGGTTATGTAAAGCCGGAACATGCTCACCACCGAGCTCATGCCTTTTTGCAGGAAATTGGAGGCGCAGATAAGGATCGTGCCCACCAGCAGCCCCGTGGCGATATTGCCCTTCTTGATCTCATCTTCCATGTTGAAGTCCGGGTTGGCGCGGATGAAGATCCGGTAGGTCACGTAAATGACGCAGCCGGACATGACCACGGCCAGCAGGAACTCGAAGAGGCTCACGAACAGTCGCATCAAGAACATGTCGTCTCCTTGGGCGTTAACCCTGTGCGTCGAAAAACGGCTCTATGGCGAACCCCTCGGCGGCCTGCAGCTTGGGCAGTGTGTCTTCTCCGACCGTGCCCGGGGGCAGCCAGGCGGGTCCGGCCGGCTCGATGAGCACGTATTGGAGTCCCTGGTATTCCACGAAAGCGTCGCCCTTGGCCGGGATGCGCAGCACGCCCATGAGATAATGTCCCGGCACCGCGATGCCTACCATGCGCATGTGGGGCCAGTTGGCCAGGACCGAGGCCAGCAGGCCGGTCTTGGTGTCGCAGTCTCCCCAGCCGCGAACCAGGGCCTTGAGCGGCGGCATGATGCCGGCGGTATGGCGGCCGTCCTCCAGGACCGGGGGAATGCGGTAATGCAGCGCGGTCTGCGCCATGGCCGCGACCGAGCCGACCAGGCTTTCCGAGTCGTAGGACTTGGCTACGGCGATGCGCTCGAAAGCCATGGCCAAGGGCCTTAAGGGCTCGGCGCTGCGGCGCACGATATGGGGAACGTCCGCCATCACGATGCCCCCCGGGCGCAGCTTGAAGCCGCGGGAGGCCAGGTAGTCCGCCACCTTCTTGTCTCTCTCGGCTTTGAGCTTGGCCATGGCAGCGTCGAGCTGGGCCTGGGTCTTTTTAGCCGAGATCGCGAACTTGTAGGCGCCCTGGCGCGCCTTGTTGTGCCAGGCGTCGATGGCGTCGAGGTCGTCTTTGGCGTAACCGAAGCCGTCGCAATAGACGCCGTAGGCGGTCTTGGGCGCCTGGTATTGGACTTGCAGCCAATGCCGGTTGAAGTTCTGGAAGCCGTATTCCGCGATGTATGAGTCCTTGGTCTGCAGGAGGCGCTGGGTGGTGCGGGACTCGCCGGCTTCATCGTCGCCGCCCGAGCTCTGGTCGTAGAGTCCGATTGGCGGCGGCAGAGCCTTTTGCCCGCGCCAGGCCAGAGCTAGGGCCGCGCCGTAGCAGAAAAGCGTTGTCAGCAAGGTCGACCGCAGGCACGGGCCGGCGCGCATGCAAGGAGAATACCAAATTAGGTGGGTGCCAGACGTGAACTTTCGGAACTTATTTTCAACGTTTAACCAGTTGACGTTTTGTAAGTGAGTTGCGAAAGTTCACGGCTGATCGTTACCCGGCTTGAAACATGAGAGCCGTCCTGTTATATTATTGCAGCCATGGCCGACGATTCCAGTTTTCGCGATCATCTCCTGGGCCGGACCGTCGGCCCTTGTCGTATCGAGGCTCTTATCGGCCGCGGCGGGATGGGAAATGTCTACCGCGCCCATCATTTGCGCCTCGACAGGACCGTGGCGCTCAAGGTCATTTCTCCGGCTTTCGCCGATTCCGCCGTCGCGACCGCGGCCCTGCTCAGCGAAGCGAGGGCGGCGGCTCGGCTCGAGGACCCGCATATCGTCCAAGTCTATGACGCCAACCAAGAGGGCGATCTGGTCTATGTCGTCATGCAATATGTCATCGGCATGAGCTTGGGGCAGAAAGTCTCCCTGGAGGGGCCCTTGCCGCAGGATGAGGCCTTGCGGATCATGAAAGAAGTAGCGGCGGGGCTTGTAGTCGCTCATGGGCACGGCCTTGTGCACCGCGATATCAAGCCGGGAAATATCATGCTGTGCGCCAACGGCGCGGTGCGCATTCTGGATTTCGGCCTTTGCGCCAAGGCGGGAGACCTGACCTTGGCCGGGCCTGATGCTCCCATCGGCACACTTGACTTCATGTCGCCGGAGCAGGGTCTATGCGCGCCGCCGGATCCGCGTATGGACCTTTATTCGCTCGGGTGCACCTACTACTTTGCCTTGACGGGCCAGCCCCCGTTTTTCAGCGTCCGCGACGATCAGATTCCCCTCATGCACCAATATTCTCCCATACCGGACGTCCGGGTAGCGCGCCGCGAGGTACGAAGGGCGGCTGCGGAACTCATCAGCCGGCTTATGGCCAAGGACCCCAAGGATAGACCATCCAGCGCGGCCGAACTGCTGCATGCGCTCAACTCCGATGAGCTTTCTACGCCTATGGAGTCTCCGATCATCCTTCTTGCGCCCATGGCCGAGAAAAAGCCGGTCGTCGAGTCCGACCCCGCCTCGCCCGCGGCCGAGTCCAGTGCGGCTCCGGTTGCCCTGCCCTCTCCGCTTTTTGTCCCTCCGGCACCGGTCGCGCGCCGGAATCCGCTGGCCGCCAAACTGGTGGCAGGGACGGCCTTTCTTCTCGTTTTCGGCCGGCATTGGCGCGGGCCGGGATCCGCGGATTGGGCCGCGGCCGCTTTATTCGCGTCAGGCGCCGTCGCTTATCTGTTCTTTCAGATCGATCTTGCGGTTTTCCGGAGGCGCGCCTCAAGCTTCCTGGGTTGTGCGGTCGTGGTCCTCTGCGCCTGGTTTTACGGCGCTGCCGGCCTGTCCCGCGGTCTCCCTCTGGATGTCCTTGTGCTCGCCGGGGTGGGCATGGTCGCGATCGGGGCCTCCCTTTTCGTCGGGCTTTGGAATGAGGCGAAGAGCGATTTGTTCGTGGCCGCCGGTCTCGTCGTCGCCGGGGCGGCGATGCTGATCCTGGCCGCGGCTTCGCAAAGCCTGCCTGAGGCGACGCCTTGGGTTTCCGCGATCAGCGCGCGTCTGCGCGGGGACTGGGCGATTTTCGTTTCCTCGGGAGGGCTGTGGCGCTGGAGCGGACTCCTCGTTCTGGGCTTGGCGTGGAGGATGCGGCGCCGGCGCGCTTCAGGACGGCCTGCGTGGGACCGGATGATCGTCAACTGGAACCGGTAGGGCCTTTACCGCGTTTCGACAACGGGATCGAAGGGATGCTTCTTTAAGTAGGGCTCAAGGCGCCCTTCTTTGGGCGGCGCTTTCTTGTCCGAGGCAAAATCCGGCGGAGCTTCGGCGCTGGCACGCGACGGCTGGAGCGAAACCGCGATTTGGCGAGCCTTGGCCGCGGCGGTCACGGCTGAGCGTCCCGGCGCGGCGAACAGAAACGCGGCGACGAAGATAAGGCGGCGGATTGTCGGAGAGATTTTTATTGTGGGCGATCTCCATGCATATTTCATTGTCTTACTTTCATCATTTTGGCCGCCAAGCCGCGCACTTGCGCATTCTGGTTTTTGAGCGCCTTCTTGACGAGAGCCAGGGAACCTTCCTCCTGGTGGCCTTGCAGCGCCAAGACCGCCGAGAGGCGTACCTGCGCCTCCGGATCTTCCAGCGCCTTCTCGATAAGCTTTAGAGAGCCTTCCTCCAGGAGGCTTTGGAGCGTCATGACTGCGTGGCTGCGCACTTGCGCATCCGGGTCATCCAGCGCCTTCTGCGTGAGCGCTAGGGCGCCGGGCCCCGTGCTGCCTATGAGCGCCATGGCCGCATCGCAGCGTACTTGCGCATCCGAGTCTTCCAGCGCCTGGGCGATGAGCGCCAGGGAGTCCGCCTCCTGGCGGCCCTGGAGGGCCTCTGCGGCTTTGCTGCGCACCCGTGCATCCGAGTCTTCCAGCGCCTGGGCGATGAGCGCCAGGGAGTCCGCATCCCGGCGGCCTTTAAGCGCCAAGCCCGCCAAGCCGCGCACTTGCGCATCCTTGTCCGCCAATATCTTGATGATGAGCCTCAGAGAGCCCGCGTCTTGACGCCCTTGGAGAGCCTCGGCCGCATGGCCGCGCACTTGCGCGGCTTGGTCTTCCAGCGCCTTTTCGATGAGCGCCAGGGAGCCCGCGTCCTCACGCCCTTTGAGAGCCTGGGCTGCATAGCCGCGCACTTGCTCGTCTTGGTTTTTTAACGTCTTTTCAATGAGCGCCACGGAGCCAGGATTCCCGCGGCCTAGGAGCGCCTTTGCGGCTTCGCCGCGCACTTGCGCATCTTGGTCTTCCAGCGCCTGGGCGATGAGCGGTAGAGCGCCTGCCTCCCAGCGACTTTGGAGCACCTCGGCGGCTTCGCCGCGCACTTGCGCATCTTGGTCTTCCAGCGCCTGGGCGATGAGCGCTAGGACGCCCGCCTCCCGGCGGACCTGGAGCGCTGTTACGGCTTTGCCGCGCACTTGCGCATTCGGATCGGCCAGAGCCTTTTTGATGAGCGCCCAGGAGTCTGCATCCCGGCGGCCTTGGAGCGCCTGAGCCGCGTAGCGGCGCACTTGCGCATTCGGGTCGGCCAGAGCCTTTTCGATAAGCTCCAGGGAGCCCGCATCCTGACGGCCTATGAGCGCCGCAGATTTTTTGCGGCGCGCTTGAATATCCGGGTCAGTCCCCTGTTCCCATATCCATGATCTGCGAAACCTGCCCAGGCGGCTTAGATAAGGGGCGGTTTCTAAGCCGAACAGCAGAGCCAGCACGGGTCGCAACGGAAGCAATATGGCGGAGTCTTTCTCATCCGACAAGGCCAGCCTGTCGCGATATGGCGCCCCGAGGCCATCTACGGCATCTGACTCGTGGACGCCGCCTATGAGGGCTTCGACATAGGGCTTGATGACATCCATGATCAAGGGATGCAGGATTTCCCCGGGCATGACCAGGGCCGCGCCTTCCGGTATGGTTTGTGTGGATGCGCGGCTGACGGCATCATTAAAATGGCGGACCAAAAAGCGTGGCGTGGCGCGGGCAACGGCGTAAAAGGAGTAAAAACGCCTGATCATGCCTTTGAGCAGCGGAAACAGGACCGGCCTGTTGATTTCTATCGGCCGGCCGCCTGGGATGCCTGAGGCATGGCGACGTAATACCTCGGCGAGGATTTCTGAGACCTGCCCGGCGCCGAGCTTGTTGCGGTATCCGGCGCGTATGAGCAGCATGCTCAACTCAAAGATATTCTGACCCAAGTCTTTGCGCAAGAGACTATCTTCCGAAAACCGCGTCTCCGAAGGCGCCAAATGCTCGAAATCCGCAAGGCCCGAGAGCCGGATATTGGCGAAACTCAAGCCCTCCTCCCAGTTGTGGATGTTGGAGGGTCCGAATCTTGAAAGTTCCAAGAACGTGGTGCCGCCGGCCTTTCTCCAGAAGTCCCATTGCCACTTCGCCTCCGAGTGGGAAAGCGGCGCCAAGGTTTCATGATGCCAGCCGTTCTCCTGGAGCCGCAACAGCCCGTCTACGGCTCTTAAGGCCGAGGACCTGACGGCTTGCGCTTTTTGTTCGCGGCTCCAGTCCAGGGGCAGCGGGTCGCCCAGGTAGGAGAAGAACTCGCCCGCCAGCTTGCCCGGCAGGAGATAGGCCATGAAGGCCGTTCCGTATTGGGCTTGCGGCGACCGGGCGTCGATCGGCCGGACGTAGCCGTCGCGGCCGGGCAAGGGGGCCGGCGCGTCGATTCCGAAACGGCCGGCCCGTTCCATGCCGGCGCCTTCGGCCTCCACCCCCTTGCCCGGTTTGGCGAACTTCAAGGCCAGCGCGCTGCCGTCAGCGCCGACCGGCACCACCGCGGTGCGACCATGCCAGACAACGTCGGCCGCGTCGGGCAGGGCGGCGAGGATTTTCTGGGAGAGGGCCTCGCTGCGCGCGATCAAGGCCGAATTGACTTCGGCGAAATTCCGGCCCAGCACGCGGTCGATGCCGCCCTGGCCTTGCAGGCCCATGAGCTTGGCCGCGGCCAGCATGTCCTCGAAACGATATTTGAGCGAGGTCAATTCCATGATGGAGCGGACCGGGTTGTCCGTGGGCCGCGTCTGGACCGCCGCTTCGGCGGCCAGGCTCAGGACATATTCCTTGACCGCGGCTGAGATGCGTTGGGCGCGGTCCGCGGCGGGCATGGCTCCGAGCTCTCGCGGCTCGAGGCGCGTTTGCGCCAGAACGCGCCGGAGCGCGCCGAGGTCTTGCACCGGCTGTAGAGAGTTCCGCAGGTTCGGAAAGATTGCGGGAAAATCCGTCGGAGCGCTGAACGCTGCTCCGCCGGCCATAAGAGCCCGCTGGCCCGCGGGCGCGGCGTTGGTCCGGGCCGTCCGACCGAGTTGAGGTTGGGCATAAAGCCGCGGGCCGAGGCCGACGCTGGCGGCTATGGTCAAGAGGCAGGCTATAAGGAACCACTGCCGGACCAGATTTCCTGTTTTCATGGACAAGTGATAGGGTGCGTCAAATTGCGTCTGATGTCAGGGGCCCTTCGGGACCGAGGGCGAGGTCGAAAGTCCTACCCCTGATTGGGCCCTGAGCCGTGGGCCGGGTCAGGGCAGATGCGCGGCGGAGAGCTTGACGTGTGCGATGATCGGCTCGGGGTAGACGCCGAAAATCAGGATTCCGGCGAGGCACAAGGCCAGGCAGCCCCAGAGAAACGGGCCGGCTGATATCTTTTGCGCGTCCGGCCCGGCCGGCCGGAAGAACATGTGGTAGACGATGCGCATGTAGTAGTAAACGGATATGACGCTGTTGAGCACGCCGGCCACGGCCAGGGCGTAGTAGACCCCGGGGCCCGCTCCCGTTCCCGCTGCGGCCGAGCGGCCCGCGTCCATGGCCGCGGCGAAGACGTAGAACTTGCCGATGAAGCCCGCCAAGGGAGGCAGTCCTGCCAGCGAAAGAAGGAAAACCGTCAGGGTCAAGGCCATGACGAGCGAGCGCTGGCCCAGGCCGTCGAAAGCCGCCAGCTCGTAGGAGCCCAGGCCCGCGTTGGAGCCGTTGTCGCCCACCGCCTGCACCGCGGCGAAAGCGCCGATGTTCATGAGCACGTAGATCGCGCTGTAGAGCAGCACTCCCTCCAGCCCCAGTTCATTGCCGCAAACGACGCCGATGAGGATATAGCCGGCCTGGGCTATGGCGGAGTAGGCCAGCAGGCGCTTGACGTTGTCCTGAAAAATAGCGATCGTGTTGCCCACGGTCATGGTCAGAATGGCCAGAAGCGCGAACAAGCCGGTCAACTCGAGGGTTGACGCCGGGACCAGGAGCATGAAGACGCGCAGGATCACGCCCATGGTCGCGATCTTGGGCGCCACCGAGAGGTACGCGGCCACGGGCATGGGCGCGCCTTCGTAGGCGTCGGGAACCCAGAAGTGCATCGGGACCATGGCCGCCTTGAAGCCGAATCCGAGCAGGATGAAGAGCATGCCCAGGAGAAATGCCGGGCCGCGCGCCCCGGCCGATGCGAGCGCGGGGGTCCAAAGGGTGAAGCTGGTCGGACTCTGCGAGAGCTCCATCAGGCGCGTCGTGCCGGTGGCTCCGTAGTAGAGAGATATTCCGTAGACCATGAGGGCGGAGGAGAAGGCGCCGAAAAGGAAATATTTCATCGAGCCTTCGTTGGATTTGCGATTGCGGCGCTCGAACCCGGCCAGGATGAAAGAGGAAACGGAAACAAGCTCCAAGGCCACGAACACCAGAAGCAGGTCGATGGACGAGATCAGGAACATCATGCCCACGGCGGAGAAAACCATGAGCGCGCAGAAAGTCCCGGACTGGGACGCTGGCAGCTGCTTGTACTCGAGCGTCATCATCAGGCACAGCACCGTGCTGATGAGAACGGCCGCCTTGAAGAATTGGCTCAAGGGGTCGACCACCCAGAGTTTGCCCACGCTCTGCAGGGAGTCCCCGTGGCCCATGCCATAGGCGATGCAGCCGAGGCTTATGAGAATCGATAGCCAGGCGAGGTGATAGATAAGCCTGGGCCGCCGCGCGGCGCCCGGCCCCGCGGCCGGAATCAGCAGGTCGGCCGCCAATAACCCCAGGGCGAGGGCGCTGAGGACCAGTTCCGGCGCGAGGAGTCTCAGGCTGTCCATGTCGTCACTTCAGGAGGCTGGCCATGTGGATGATGGTGGAGTTCATGAGGTCCAGGGCCGGCTTGGGATAGACGCCCAGGTAGATGGTGAGGGCGGTCAGGGGGATCAGGGCGCAGAGCTCCCGGGCGTCGACGTCGGCCAGGTCCGCCCACTTGGGGTTGAGCGGTCCGAGAAACACCTTTTCGAGCATGCGCAGGAAAAACGCGGCCGTGGTCAATAGGCCGAGGACCGAAATGGCCGTGTAGACCTTCCAGCGCATGAAGGCCCCGAGGAAGCAGAGGAACTCGCTGACGAAACCGGCCAGGCCGGGCAGGCCGAGGGAGGCGAAGCAGGCCAGGGACATGATACCGGCGTAGATGGGGACCTTGGCGGCCAGGCCTCCGAAAGCGGAGATGTCCCGGGTATGGGCCCGGTCATAGATGACGCCCACCAGCAGGAACAGCATGCCCGTGATGATCCCGTGGTTGACCATCTGCAGCAGCGCTCCGGAGAAGCCGGTCGCGGTCACGCCCGCGATGCCCAGGAGGCAGTAGCCCATGTGGTTGATGGAGGAGTAGGCCACCATCTTCTTCATGTCCTGCTGCGCCATGGCGCAGAGCGCTCCGTAGACGATGTTGATCACCGCGATGACCACGAGGATGGGCAAAAACCATGAAAACCCCAGGGGCAGCAGGCCGTATGACACGCGCATGATGCCGTAGACGCCCATCTTGAGCAGCACCGCGGCCAGGACCACGCTCACCGCCGTGGGGGCTTCGACATGGGCCAGGGGCAGCCAGGTGTGGAACGGAAAGGCCGGAACCTTGACGGCGAAGCCCAAGTAGAAGGCGATGAAGATGACGATTTGGAACTTCAGATCCCAGCTCGAGTTGCCGCGCATGAGGGCCAGCAGGTCGAAAGTGTGCGGGCTGGATCTGAAGTAGACGGCCAGTATGCCCAGGAGCATGAACACGGAGCCGGTCAGGGTGTAGAGGAAGAACTTGATAGCCGCGTATTCCTTCTTGGGGCCGCCCCAGATGCCGATTAGGAAATACATCGGCACCAGGGTGATTTCCCAGAAAATGTAGAACAGGACCAGGTCCAGGGCCGC
This sequence comes from Elusimicrobiota bacterium, assembly GCA_003452935.1. Taxonomy (GTDB): domain Bacteria; phylum Elusimicrobiota; class Elusimicrobia; order UBA1565; family UBA9628; genus UBA9628. The sequence goes on along the minus strand of DMMY01000016.1, from coordinate 121,265 downwards.
GAACACCCCGAGCATGCCGACTTCCAGGATCAGGAACCAGAAGAAATATTCCTTGACGCGGTTCTTGATGTTGAGGGAGGCGATCAGCGAAACGAGCGTCATGAGGGCGGTCAGCAAGACCAGGGGGTATGAGAGGCCGTCCACGCCCAGGAAGTACTGCACGCCGATCGACGGTATCCAGGGGAGCTTTTCGACGAACTGCATGTCCGGGCTGGTCCGCGAGAAGAAGAAGAGCAAGGCGACGCACAGGGCCAAGGACAGGCCCGAGCTGGCCAGGGCCACGGCCTGGATGGCGCGCGTGCGCTCCTTGGGCAGGGCGAGAATGGCCAGGGCCCCGAAGAGGGGCAGGAAGGTGATGAGACTCAGGATGTTCATCGCATTCTCCTTACCGATACAGCGTCAAAACCGCGAATAGGCTCGCCCCGACGGCGGCGTACATGAGATATTCCTGGACCAGGCCGCGGCGCACCAACCAGCGCAAAGCGCCGCCCACGCCGACGCTCAAGGAGCCCGTGGCGTCGACCGCGCGGTCGATGAAGAGCGCGTCGCAGGCGTGGCTGATTTCCGCCAGTATGCGCATGACCAGGCCCCAGCCGTCGACGAAAATGCGGTCGATGATCTCAGAGTCGATCCGGAAGCACAGCGCCGCGACGCGGTCGGCCAGGCAGACCAAGCCCAGAAAAATGTCGTCGAGATAGTAACGCCGCTCCAACAGGGTGAAGAGGGGCTGCAGGCGCGCCTTGAGGGCTTCGGCGGCGCGAAAGTCCGGGCCCCGGTAGAGGCACCAAGCCAGGGCGATGGCCGCGAAAACCAGAGCGGTCACGACCCACCCCAGACCATGCGGGACGACGTGGATCGGAGGCTGGAACCCGGCCAGGACCGGCGGCGCCTCGAAGTGGGCGAGGCGTTCGAAGAATCCGTGATGCTCCAGCAGTCCTCCGGCGAAGATCGAAAGGACGGCGAGAACGCCCAACGGGACGAGCATGGCCGGCGATGATTCATGGGCGTGATGGTGCCGTTCGCGGTCGCGCTCCGAGCCGAGGAAGGTGAGGAAGACCAGCCGGAACATGTAGAAGGCCGTCAAGCAGGCGGTGGCCGCCAGCACGAGGAAAAGATTGGGTTCGGATTCGTAGACCTTCTCCAGGATCATTTCCTTGGAGAACCAGCCCGAGAGCAGCGGGATGCCCGCGATGGCGCAGGTGCCCACGAAGGTGGCCAGGAAGGTGAGCGGCATCTTCTTGGAAAGCCCCCCCATCTGGCGCATGTCGTTGGTGTGCACGGCGTGTATGACCGAACCGGCGCAGAGGAAGAGAAGGGCCTTGAAGCAGGCGTGGGTGGTCAGGTGGAAGAGTCCGGCGGTGAAGCCCCAGGCGCCCAAGGCGCACATCATGAAGCCCAACTGGGAGACGGTGGAGAACGCCAGGACCCGCTTGATGTCGTAGCACGCCACGGCCATGGTCGCGGCCAAAAAGGCCGTGACCGCGCCGAGCCAGGCCACGCTCTGCATGGCCACGGGGCTGGCCGCGTAGATGAAGTAGCACCTGGCCACCAGGTAGATGCCGGCCGCCACCATCGTGGCTGCGTGGATGAGGGCCGAGACCGGCGTGGGGCCCTCCATGGCGTCCGGCAGCCAGATAAGCAGCGGGAACTGCGCGGATTTCCCCGCGGCGCCGCAGAGGATGCCCAGGCCGATGGCCGTGGCGGCGGCGGCCGGCATGTAGCCGCGCGCCACGAATTCGGCGATCTGCTGTATCTGGAAGCTGCCCACCAGGACGAAGATGAGCAGCAGGGCCACGTAGAGGCCGAGGTCGCCCAGCTTGGTCGTGATGAAGGCCTTCTTGCAGGCGTAGGCCGGCTCGGGTCTTTCGAACCAGAAACCGATGAGGATGTACGAGGAAAAACCGACCAGCTCCCAGCAGCAGAAGGTGACCAGGAGGTTGCTCGAGACCACGAGGCCGAGCATGGAGGCCGTGAAGAATGAAAGATAGGCGTAGTAGCGCTTGAAGCGCGGGTCGTCGTGCATGTAGGAGAGCGAGTATATCTGGACCAGGAAACTGACCAGGGTCACGACGACCAGCATCATGGCGGCGGGCCCGTCTATGAGGACGCCGATGGGCATGTCGTAGGCGAAGGCCTTGCCCCCGCTCTCCGCGGCGAAAGTGAACCAATTCCATTGCGCCGTATAGGGCAGGGCCACGGCGCCCGCGGCTATGCCGTGGAAGATGGCCAGGGATTGGAACAGGCACCAGCCGGTCGCGGCGATGCCTAAAAACGGCATGGGCGAGCGCGGATCCTCGGGCGCTCCCAGTAAAATAATGATGGAAGCGGCCAGGGGAATGAGCGGAATCAAATAAACGTGTTCGATCATGGTGCTGCCTTGCGCGCCGTTATCCCTTTAATAGGTTGTACTCCTCTACGTAAACCGTCTCCGAGTTGCGGTAGATAGCCAAGACCAGGGCCAGGCCCACGACCACTTCGGCGGCGGCCACGGTGATGATGAAGAGCGCCACCGTCATTCCGACCACGCCTCCGGGATGCAGGAAATGGTTGAAGGCCGCGAGGTTGATGTTGGCGGCGTTGAAGAGCAGCTCGATCGACATGAGGATTCCGATGATGTTGCGGCGGGTCAGCGTCCCGAAAATCCCGATGAGGAACAGGCCGGCGCCGAGCAGGAGATAGTGGCCCAGGCTCATTTTGACCCCGCGCGGGAGAAGAATATGGCGCCCAAAAGCGCCGCCAGCAGCAGAAGCGAGATGAGCTCGAAGGGCAGCATGAAGTCGCCCAGCATCAAGAGCCCTATGGAGCGGGTCGTGGGAGAACCGGCGGCCGGAGCGGCGCAGGCCAGAAAGCCGCGCCCCAGGCGCCAGAGCCCCGCGCCCGTTATGGCGCAAATGAGCAGGGCCGCGGCCCACTGCTGGTTGACTTGGCGCAGGTGCAAGTCCGAGGTCCGGCCCAAAAGCATGACCACGAAGGTCACCAGCACGGCGATGCCGCCGACGTAGACCAGCAGCTGCCCGCCGAACAGGAAATCCGCGCCCAGGCTGGCGAAGACGCCCGCCACCGCGGCCAGGCAGAGTCCCAGGGCCAGGGCCGAGTGCACGGCGTTGCGCAAGGTCACGACGAGAAGCGCGCTGACCAAAACGACGGCGGCCAGAGAGTAGAACGCGATGGATTCGATCATGGGCTTAATAAACGGACTTCCCCCCCCAACGGAATGTCGGCCCCCCGCGGGGGGGCCGACAGGGTTCGGCGCCGTAGGCGCCGAACCGAGTAAAGACAAAGGCATGAGGTTGGAGAGATCACTTTCTTGCTTGGACCTCTCTGACCGAGATATGGCGCTTCGGGTCCTTGAAGGTCTTGGCCCTCGGGTCCCACACGCGGCCGCCCCAGGGAAATCCCTGCTTCCAGCAGCGGATCATCTCGCCGCGGTTGCAGAAAGCCAATTCGTAGTCCAGGGAGTGCCAGACGGACTTGGGCTTGGTCGGGCAGGCCTCCTGGCAGAGGCCGCAGAACTGGCACTTGCCCATGTCCAGGGCGTACCACTCGGGCTTGGGCACGCGTTTCTTGGTCTCGCAGTTGACCTGGCTCTCCAGGCTGATGCACCCGGAGGGGCAGGCCTTGGCGCAGAGGCCGCAGGCGATGCAGGTCGCGGGATCGAAGAGAAGGGCGCCGCGGAAAGCGTCGTAGGGCACGAGCTTCTCGGTGGGGTAGTGCACCGTGACCGAGGGCTTGAACATATAGCGCAAGGTGATCCAGAGGCCCTGGATGAAGGCCCAGCTTCCCCAGATCAGGGATTTGAAGTAGGCGGTCACCGCAGCCCCCACCACAAAATCGCGCCCGCCAAGCCGATGTTGGCGAAGCTCCAGGGCAGCAGGACCTTCCAATTGAACTCCATGAGCTGGTCCACGCGCAGCCGGGGGAAGGTCCACCTAAACCACATGAACACGAACATCATGAGCATGGCCTTGCCCGTCATCCATATCCAGCTGGGTATGAAATCCAGGAAAGGGAAGGGCGCCGCGCCCCCGCCCAGGAAAAAAACCGCCAGCAGGAAAGAGGAAAGCAGGACGTAGCCGTACTCGGTGAGAAAGAACATGGACCATTTCATGCCGGAGAACTCGGTGTGGAAGCCGGCTACGAGCTCGGACTCGGCCTCGGGGATGTCGAAAGGAGTGCGGTTGGTCTCGGCCACCGAGGCGATCAGGAAAAAGAGGAAGGCCAGCTGCCCCACCACCGGATAGAAGACGAACCAGCGCGGCCAGAATCCCAGCCAGTAGCCGGCTTGGGCGCGGTCGATGACGGACAGGTCCAGGGAGCCCGCGAACATGATGACGGGTACGATGGAGAATCCGCGGGGCAGCTCGTAGCTGACGATCTGCGCCGCGGCGCGCAGGCCGCCCAGCAGCGAGTACTTGTTGCCCGAGGCCCAGCCGGCCGTGACGATGCCGATGACGGAGACGCCGGCGAAAGCGAATATATAGAGCACCCCCATGTCGAGCTTGGCCGCGGCCAGTTCCGTGCCGAAGAGCACCGGCGCGAAGGCCATGACGCAGGGGGCGATGGCCAAGATGGGAGCCAGGGTGTGCATGACCTGGTCGGCGGCCAACGGGGTCACGTCCTCCTTGAGGAGCAGCTTGATCGTGTCGAAAATGGTCTGGGCCCATCCGTGGAAGCCGCCCGCGTACATGGGCCCCACGCGGGACTGGATATGGGCCGAGATCTTGCGTTCCCACCAAACGGCCCAGAGGCCGTTGGCGACGATGACGACGATGACGCAGACGAGCTTGATGACGACCCAGGTCCAGGCCACGACGAACGGAGGCAGGCCCAGGCCGTTGAGCGCGGTCAGCAGACGCTCCCCCCAGGCCGCGAGCTCTCCGACTCCCGCCCCTATGAGCACGATGCCCGCGATGATGCCCGCCAGCCACATGGCGCCGGCGCGATAGCGCGGCAGGGACCAGGGATGCTCCCAGAGCTCGGTGGGCCAGTAGCGGGTGTTCGTCAGCAGCCTGCCCGCCTTGCGGTTGAGGACAGGCTGGGCCGGGGCGGGCTTGGTCGAGGCTGGCTCGCTCACCGATCCACCTCGCCCAGCACGATGTCGATGGAACCCATAACGGCCACGACGTCGGCGACCTTCTTGCCCACGAGGATTTCCTGCAGCACCGCGAGGTTCATGAAGCAGGGCGCCCGAACATGCAGGCGATAGGGCGCCGCGCCTCCGTCGGAGACCAGGAAGATGCCCAGGTCGCCGCGGGAAGCCTCCACGTGGGCGTAGGCCTCGCCCGGAGGAGGCTTGGGAATCTTGGCCACGCCCTTGGCCATGATGTCGCCGGCCGGGAGCTTCTCCAAGGCCTGCTCCACGATGCGCGCGGACTGGCGCATTTCCTGGACCCGGCAGTAGTAGCGGTCCCAGCAGGAGCCGCTTCGGCCGAGCGGCACGTCGAAATCGTACTGTTCGTAGCCGCAGTAAGGCTCGGCCTTGCGCACGTCGTAGTCGACGCCGGAGCCGCGCAGGTTGGGTCCGGAGAGGCCCCAATTGCGGGCGCTCTCCGGCGCGATGCGGCCGACCTCGCGGGTGCGCGCGAGGAATATGGGATTGAACGAGAGCAAGGTGTCGTATTCGTCGATCCGGGGCTTGAAATATTTCAGGAACTGGCGGCACTTGGCGATCCAATCCTCGTCGATGTCGGCGGCCACCCCGCCTACGCGGATGTAATTGTAGGTCAGCCGCGCCCCGCAGAGCATCTCGTAGAGATCCAATATCATCTCGCGCTCGCGGAAGGCGTAAAGGAAAGGCGTGAAGGCGCCTATGTCGATGCCGTAGGTGCCCAGGAAGATCAGATGGCTGGCGATGCGGTTGAGCTCGCACATGATGACCCGCAGGGCGCTGGCGCGGGCCGGGATTTGCGCGGCCAGGAGCTTTTCGGCGGCCATGCAGAGCGCCAGGTTGTTGGGCATGGCCGAGCAATAATCCCAGCGGTCGGTGAGGACCACGCATTGATGGTAATTGCGGGTCTCCATGAGTTTTTCCGTGCCGCGGTGGAGGTAGCCGATGTCGGGCACCGCCTTGGTGATGACTTCCCCGGCCAAGGTCAGCCCCAGGCGCAGGACTCCGTGGGTGGAGGGATGCTGCGGGCCCATGTTGATGAACATGGTGTCGGTCTCGAGAGCGGGCGAGGGCTCGGGGACGATGTAATCGATGGGTTGCTCCCCGACGAGCGTGCCCGGCATGCCGTCCGGGATCGGCTCAGTTTTCATCAAAGCCGTCCTTTTGGTGGACGTAGTCCTTGCGCAGGGGATGGCCCGCGAGGAAGTCCGGGGTGAGTATCTTGACGAGGTTGGGGTGGCCCGAAAAGCGCACGCCCAGCAGATCGAAAGCCTCGCGCTCCAGCCAATCCGCGGCGGCGAAGAGCCCGGTGAGGCTGGGGATTTCCGGCTGGTCCCGGCCCACTTCGAGGCGCAGGAATATCTTCTGTTGGTCCTGGAGGTTGCCGAAAGACCAGAGCAGGTCGAGGATGGGCCGGTATTCGGCCCCGGGCCCCGGCGCTGGGGTTACGGGAGAAGCCGGCGCCTTGCCGGAGAACGGATGCGGCGCGGTTCGAGCCGGGATATAGCCCCCGGCCTCGACCGGGCCCAGCCAGTCCACGGCCGTGATCATTTCCAGGTAGTCGAAGCCCAGTTCTTCCTTAAGCAGCCGCGCGGCGGGAAGAAGCTCGGAGGGAGCCGAGAGGCGGACGGTGGGATAATCCCTGACCGCGACCGCGGCGGTCTGCGCCTTGGGCAGCAGGGCCAGCACCTTGGCGACCGGAGACTGCGCGCGGGGGGCCATCAGGCCGTCTCCCCCGTCAAATCGCGGCTGCCGTTCTCTTGTTGCGCGGTCGCTCCGCCGCCGGTTTCGATCTTCATCCGGGCTATCTTTTTCTGAAGCTCCATGACGCCGTAGATGAGGGACTCGGGCCGGGGCGGGCAGCCCGGGATGTACACGTCGACCGGGATGATGCGATCGACGCCTTTGACCACGGAATAGGAGTCGAAATACGGGCCGCCGCAGTTGGCGCAGCTGCCCATGGAGACGACGAAGCGCGGCTCGGGCATCTGATGGTATATCTCGATGATGGGCGGGGCCATTTTCTTGGTCACCGTGCCCGCGATGAGGAGCAGGTCCGCCTGCCGCGGACTGGGCCGGGGGATGACGCCGAAACGATCGAAATCGAACCGGCCGGCGTAAGCCACCATCATCTCGATGGCGCAGCAGGCCAAGCCGAAGGTCAGCGGCCAGACCGAGAACTTGCGGCCCAGGTCGATGAAATAGTCCGCCGTGGTCAGCGCGACGTGCCCGCCCGGCACGGCCTTGGCTACGATGGGAAATTTGTCGAGGATGATGCCCATGAGATTATTCCCAGACCAGGGCTCCCTTTCTCCAGGCGTAGATCAGGCCCAGGAAAAGGACGGCCAGGAAGACGGCCATTTCGGCCAGGGCCAGGGAGCCAACCTCCTTGACCGTCACGGCCCAAGGGTATATGTATAGGATTTCCACGTCGAAGACGACGAAGAGCAGGGCGAAGACGTAAAAGCGGATGTTGAGCTTGACCTCGGAAGTCCCCGTGGGCTGGATGCCGCATTCGTAGGTGCTCAGCTTGCGCGCGTAGGGGAGGCTGGGCCGCAGAAGCCAGGCCGCGATGAGCGCGCCGGCGCCGAAGACGATGCCGGCCGCCACGAACAGGAAGATCACGGCGTTGGCGCCGGGCATCATGCGGCCGCCGCCTTGGCTTGCACCAGGACCTTGAACGCCTCGCCCATGCCCTCGGGATGGATCAAGGTCTTGAGCTTGGCCCGGCCGCTGATGGCCGCGGCGCCGTCGCCCCGGGGCAGCCAATCCATCAGCCCGTGGTCCAGCAGGAACGAGGAGAGCGAGGTGAAGGCTTCGCAGGACAGCCCCAGTTTTTCCCCTTCGCCGATGAGGACGCTGAAGTCCACAGGCGCGGTCAGGTCGCGGCGTCCGGGATCGGCAATGATCCGGTCGTCGAGGACGTGGCGCCGGTAGGAACGCGGGGCGTTGATGTCCCGGGGCCCGAACCTCTTGCCGTAGTCGATGGTGATCAGCCAGCCCGCGGCCAGGCGCTGCCCCGCCGTCTTGAGCCAACTGACAGCCTCGAGGCAGACGGCGTGGCGCTGTCCCTCGGCCAGGGTCGCCTCGATCCCCTGCGCTATGGGCTCAAGCTCCGGCTGGGAAAGCGCGCCCACCTGGGAGTTTCCGGAGTCGTCGGCGTAAAGCTCCCCCACCTTGCCGTCGCGCTTTTCCAAAACATGAAAAGGCAAAGCGTCGACGAGCTCGTTGGAGAGGAATACGCCCCTGAGCGGAGGGACGTCGGAGAGGCGCTGATAGCCCAGGACCTTGGCACCGCTGCCTTGGAGGGCCGAGAGGCTTTCCAGGAGATGATCCCGGCTGCGTTCGACCGCGACCCACAAGATTTCAGCGGCCATTTCCGGGGCCTCGCGACGCAGTCCCTCCTGGATATGGCGCCCCAAGAGTCCAGACGCCGAGCCCATCTCCACGACGGCGTAGGGGCCGGGGACGTCCAGTCGGCGCAGCCGCTCCAGCTTGCGGGCGACGGCCCGGGCCAGGGTCCAGCCGAATCCGGGATGCAGCTCGGGCGCGGTGTAGAAGTGCTCGGAGGGCTTTCTCCGGGAATAAAAGCCCGTCCGCGGGTGATATAAGGCTTGCTCGCAAAACTCCCGGAACGTCCGCATCAGGGCATCAGGCGAGGTCTTCGGCTCCGAGGGTCTTCTTCTTGCCGTCGGCCTTCACCTTCTCGATGGAGGCGTTGATGATCGTCCCGATCTTGCCGGAGAGGGCGTCGATGTAGTCTCCCCCGGTCCTATAGCCGGCGTCCTTGACCATCTTCTTGACCTTGCTGACGACCACGAGAACCTCGGACATGGTGCCTCCTGATGCGATTGGATTGCGGTGAAAAAGGCGATATATCTAATGAAATATGCGGGTCAGTGTCAAATTTTACGATAGTGAGCCGCCTAGAACAGGTCCGGCCGCATGTAAAACAAAAGGCCGTCCCGCATGGGAACGGCCTTCGCTTTGAAAGCGTGGCGCGGGGAGGTCTCGAACCTCCGACCTGACGCTTATGAAACGCCCGCTCTAACCCCTGAGCTACCGCGCCTTATCCGCAGCGCCCTTCAGCGGGCGCGCCGATTATTATACAAAAATTAAAAAATTTTGATATCATTATCATTACCTTTGAAACAAGCTCCGTTCAAGAGAGGATTCATGGCCGCCAAGAAGAAAAAGAAGATCACCGTGCTCATCGCCGACGACCAGACCTTGTTCCGCGCGGGCATCAAGGACCTTTTGGAAAACGAGAAAAGCCTCGAAGTGGTCGGAGAGGCCGCCGACGGCGTCGAGGCCCTGCGCATGGTCAAGAAGCTCAAGCCCAGCGTGATCCTTCTCGACATCAAGCTCCCTCATATGGACGGCATCGAGGCGACGCGGCAGATTCACCGCGATTGCCCGGACACCAATGTCCTGATCCTCTCTTCCTACGAGGATGAGTCGCACGTCATGGAAGCCATCCAGGCCGGGGCCAACGGCTATCTCTCCAAGATGCTGCCGGCCTCCGAACTGGTCAACGCGCTCAAGGCCTTCGCCAACGAGGGCGTGATGATCCCCCAACCGGTCATGAGCAAGCTCATCGACGGCCTGCGCCAGATGGGCAGCGCCTCGGCCGAGGCCTCGCTCGTGGCCCTGACCAAGACCGAGATCAAGGTCCTGGCGCTGCTGGGCCGCGGACAGTCCAATAAGGAGATCGCCTCCACGCTCGCCTGCAGCGTCAAGACGGTCAAGAACCATCTTAACAGCGTATTCCAGAAGCTCGGCGTGAGCAACCGCACCGAGGCCGTGGTCAAGGGCATCGACCTGGGGCTCATCTCCGCCGAGGCCGCCGAAGCGGCCTAGCTCGCGCGCCGGCCGGCTCATCTCGGGTCTTGCGTTTCCCCGCTCGCGGGGCTACCCTTCGATAGATGCCGCACGGTATTTCTGCGCGGAGACTCCGGGTTTTCTCCTTGTCCGTTCTCCTGGGGCTTCTCTCTCCCTGCGCCCAGGCCGGCAAACTCGACTCCCGCCTGCAGGCGGCGCGCGACTCCGTCCTGCGGAAAAACTCCGAGCTCAAGGCCTTGGGCCTGGCCGCGGCTGATGAGTCCGTCGTTTTCAACGTCTTTCTGCGTCTGGCCGTGGGCGTGGACGCGGCCTCCCTGCGCGCCGCCTACCCCAAGATGAAGGTGCGCAGCGTCGCCGGCCCGGTGGCGACGGCTTACGTGCCTTTGGACCTTCTCCCCTCTCTGGAGAGCGATACCGCCATCATCGAGGTCAGCGCCAGCCGGCCTCAAGGCCTGCTCATGAACGTGGTGCGGTCCAACGGCATGGCCGGGGACGCCTACGCCGGCGTCCTTCAGTCCGGTCTTCCCGACCTCGACGGGGTCGACGGCAGCGGGGTGGTCCTGGGTTTCGTGGACAGCGGCATAGATTGGACGCATCCGGACTTTTATGAGCCGGACGCGCCGCAGGCCTCCCGCGCCTCGCGCATCATCTCGATCTGGGATCAGACCATCGCCGCGCACGGGCAAGGCCCCAGCCCGGCCGGCTACGGCTACGGCGCGGAGTATTCCCAGTCCCAGATCAACAGCAAGATCCGGGGCGGCTCGGACGATATCCGCAGCGTTGACGCCGAGGGACACGGTACGCACGTGGCCTCCATCGCAGCGGGCGACGGCTCGGCGACCAACGGCAACGAGCCGGCGGGCACATATGCGGGCATGGCGCCCGGAGCCGGGATCATCATGGTGAAGAGCACGCTTCAGAACGCCGATATCATCGACGGGGTCAACTACATCGTCGCCAAGGCCGCCTCCATGGGCAGGCGCGCGGTGATCAATCTCAGCATCGGCGCCCAATCCGGGCCGCACGACGGGACGGACGCCTATGAGAGCGCCTTGGGCGACGTGGCGGCCAGCACTCCGGTCGTCGTCGCCATGGGCAACGACCATGCCGGCGCCCCTCATGCCTCGGCCTCGTTCGGGGCCTTTGAAAGCAAGTCCTTCGTGCTCGACCTCTCCCAGGCGGGTTCTTGGGTGGAGGCCGACTTCTGGCATCCCGGGGCGGACGCCTACACCCTCACCGTGACTCCGGCTTGCGCGGGCTGCAGCGGCAGCCTGAGCGTGGCCTCCGGAGCCAATCAGAGCCGCGCCTTCGGCACCGCCATGATCATCGTCTACAACGACGTCGCCTCGGGCCATCCCGTCGGCGACAAGGATATCCTCGTAGAAATCGACGATCCCGGGCTTAAGCTGACCAGCCTGACATGCCAGCTGACGCGCACCGCAAATTCGGGGTCGGGTCGGGTGGACGGTTTTACGGATCCCTCGATCACTGGGGCGAGATTCTCCACTTTCGTGGACAACTCCATGACCTTGACCGAGCCGGGATCGGCGCGTCATGTCATCTCCGCGGCTGCGTATGCCACCAAGAGCACCTGGCGCGCCGCCAACGGCTCGTATTACAGCTATTCCACTCCCCCCACATTGGGCGATATAGCCAGCTTCAGCGGCCGGGGCCCGAGCCGGGACGGCCGCCAAAAGCCCGATGCGGCCGCTCCCGGTTTCGGCGTCGCGGCGGCCAATTCCTCCGCCGCGAGTCCCGATGCATCCTTCGTGCTTTGGGACGGAAAACACGTCATTAAGGCGGGAACCAGCATGGCCGCTCCGGTGGTGTCCGGATTCGCGGCGCTCAAGCTCCAGGTCATGCCCGGCGCGCCCGTCTCGGAGATCCGGGCCGATATCGCCGCCAATGCGCGGACTGACGGCTTCGTCTCCAATGCGGGCGTTGCGCCCAACAATGCCTTCGGTTACGGCAAGCTTCTGGGCACTCCCAAGGTCCAGCAGAGCCCGGGCGACTGGCAGGCCGCGGTCCTGGGAACGTCCTCCATAACCTTTACCTGGGGCGCGGTGCGCAATGCCGTCAATTATCATATCTACGACAAAGCCTCGCCGCCCGTGTGTCTGGCCACGCGCACCGTCGCCAATATGACCTTCACTACGCTTACGGCCAACACGACCTATGGCTACGCGGTTCGCGCTTATAATCCGATAGGCGAGGGCCCCGCGCTCGTTGCTTCCGCGGCCGGCACCCTGGCCGAGCCGGTCGCCGGGGCGGTGGCCGTGGCGCCGCATGATACCTACATCGACGTGACCTTCAATCCCTGCCCGGCCTCGCCCCAGGCGCTTTCGTGCGAGGGCTATGTTCTGGAGTCCGCGACGAGCCCTGATTTTTCCGGAGCGGTTTCAAGCCAGACGCCCAACCGGGCCCTTGACCATTTGCGGGCGCAGGGATTGGCTCCGCTGACCAATTATTATGCGCGCCTGGGCACATTGAGCCGGGGCGAGGGGATCAATTACCGCTATTTGGGTTTGTTCCAGACTCAAGAAGCCAACCTCGTGGCGCCCGGCGCGGCTCCATTTACGGGAGTCTCCGCCTCAGCCGTCCGCTTCAACTGGACCCGGAACGACAATCCCGCGGGGCGAAGCTACCGGGCGGAGTGTTCTCCGGTCCCGGATTTTTCCTCGGACGTGCGCGTTGTGTCGGGCTATGAGCTCTACTCGGCTTTGTTCGATAATCTCGCGTCCAACGCCCGCTATTACTTCCGGGTCGCGGCGCTCAATCTATCCGGCGCGCCGGCGGCGTTTAGCGCCGCCGCCGACACCGCGACTTGGCCCGCGCCGGCCGCCGGCCTGGCCAACTCGATTTCCTCTTTCACGGCGCAATCACTGCGCGGAGCCTGGTCGTCGGCGGGCAACGCCGCCGGGACCTCATTTCTGGCCCAGGTCTCGGCTGATCCGGGCTTTTTCAGCGGGATCGTCAGCTCGACTACGGCCAACAGCTACGCGGATTTTACCGGACTCGACGCGAACACCACTTATTATCTGCGCGTACGAACCCTTTCCTCCCATTCCCCGAACCCGGATGCGGCCGCCGCGGATATCGGCGGCGGCTCGACTTTGGCCTCCGCTCCGACAGCGACGCAGAATGCGTTCGTTTCCGTGTCCTACACGAGCATCACGGTTCGCTGGGTCAGCCTGGCTCTGGCTCCGCAGAAGGCGACCTGCGAGGGATATCGCCTGGAACTTTCCACCGCCGCGGATTTTTCCGGCATCCTTCATTCCAGCGCGGCCGTTCCCGCCGCGGTGGACCATGCCTCCGTGGGAGAACTTCTCCCCGCGACCACTTACTACGCGCGCGTGGGCGCCCTCAATTGGAGCGGCGCGGCCAATTACGTTTCGCTTAGTTCCGCCTGCACCCTGCGGCCCAGCCTGGCCTCCGGCGTCGTTGCTCCCAGCGGGCCATTGTCATTGGCCCTGACGCCCGATTTCCCGGAAGTCAGAGCCCTGGAGATACTTGTCCCCGCCGGCGTTCTGCCCCCGGGCACGCCCGTGCAAGCCAGCGCCGGCGTCGAGGGCCTTCTGGAGAACCCGCGCAGCAACGCCGGGACTCTTGAACGCGTGGGCTGGGACGTGGGCTGGAGCATCTCGGCGGGCGGTCTTCAGCCCGGCGGAAATATCGTCATCACGATGTATTACGATCCGGCGTATATTCCCCCCGGACGCAATCCGCGCACGCTCATGCTCCACCGCTTCGATGAAGCCTCCAATTCCTGGATCGTGCTTCCGACGTTCGTGGATTCATCCGCCAACCGCGTCATGGGGCTGACCAATCACCTTTCGTTCTTCGCCCCGTTCTTCGTCACGCCGGCGGCGAGCCTGGACGACGAGGCGCAGATATTCCCCATCCCCTGGCAGCCGGGCTCGGGCAACGGTCTCTTCGACGCCAATGCCGTCACCTTCGCCCATCTCCCGGCTGGCGCCGGCGTGAGTATCTTCACCATCACCGGTGAATTCGTTTGGAAGGGCGAATCCGCGGCCTCGGGAGTGTTGAGTTGGACCGGGGAGAACGCGCATGGCCGCAAGGTCGGCAGCGGAACCTATGTCGCGGTCATTTCCAGCGGCAGCCGCCGGGTGGTGCGGCGGGTGGTGGTGATCCGGTGAAGACCGAGGCGCGTTTTTGGCTCGGCGCGTGCGCCGCGGCCGTCGCGGCCGCGGGCGGCCAGGCTTGGGCGCTGACCACTCATGCCGCTGAGAACACCTCCCAGTTCCTGGCGCTGGGCGCCGGCGGCCGGGCGCTGGGCATGGGAGAGGCTTACGGTCCCGTGGCCGAGGGACCGGAGGCCATCTACTGGAATCCAGCGGGCCTAGCCGCGCTCAAGCGGCCGGCCTTCATTTACGCGCGCTCCGAGTTCATGCGTTTTTTCCATCACGATTTCGCGGCTTACGCGCAGCCGGTCGCCGCCCTGCGCGGGACCCTGGCCGCCTCCTTCGCCCGATTCTCCCAGGACAGCCTTCCCGTGGTCACCAACGCCAATGAGACGACGGGCTCTTTTTCTCCGCACGGAGAAGCCGTGGCCGTGGCCTACGCCCTGGATTTGGGCGCCGTCGGTCTCCAAGCGCCTGCCCGCGAATATTTTCGAGAAGTTCGGACCCGGCGCGGATATTATCGTACCCGGGTGCGAGAGCGCGAATCCTCGAGCGGCAGGGTGCTTCTGGGCGTGGCGGCGAAGTTCGTCAATGAAACCATCTACACGCGCAACTCCGCGGCCGTTGCCATGGACGGAGGAGTCTTGTACCGGCCGGCGGTCTCGGAGGACCTGAGGCTGAGTTTGTCCTTTCGCAACGTGGGTTCCCGGCAGAACTTCGGCCGGGAGAACGAGGATCTTCCCGCCGAGGCCGGTATGGGCGCGGCCTACGGCAGGAAATCCAAGCAGGGCTACTTGCTTGCGGCTTTCGAGCTCGGATTGCCTTACTACGGCAACCCTTACGGCAAGGCCGGCGTGGAATACCGACGTTACTTTTCCCCGGGAATGTCCGCGGCCCTGCGCTTGGGCTACAAGACCCTCACGGCCACGGATTTGAATCCCATCACCGGAATCACCGGCGGCATCGGGATCGGCTATAAGAAATACACCCTGGATTTCGGCTTCCAGCCCATGGCCGACCTGGGCGAAACCTACCGCATGAGCATCTCCGCGCGCTGGTAGCGGTGCCGGAGATTGCCTTTTTGAACTTGTTGGAATTGTTTTCAGCGCATTTGGAGCCACTCAAACTCTCTTAAGCTCCAAAATCGCCAGCAGCCGGCCTCATCTTCGACAAAAGTTGAATAAGTTCAACAAGTTGATCTCCGGCACCGTTAAGGAAGAGGGTGCGTTTTGCCAGGCCTGAAATCCCAAAGCTTGGACATGGGAACAAATCGGAAGAGTATCTTGCCTTGGGCATTGATGAGGAAGATGCTCGCGTCCTCGCTGACCCTGAGCCGGTGGAGTTTCGGGTCCAACCTGATGTCCTTGCTCCAGGCCCATGAGAGCAGGTGGCTTTGCGGATAGGAGAAACCGGGAGGAAGGCCGAACTCCACGAATTCCGTGGCCTTGGCCTTTTTTATGACGCGGATGAAGGTACTGCCGTCATTCGCGTCTGAGACGGCAACCAGCGCGGCTTTCCCCTTTTGGACCCGGATTTGCCCGGAATCCTTGATCGCCTGTTCGAAATTTGGCGCGGCTTGCAACGCGAACGGCACCTCGACGCTTCGGGGTTTGGGCGAGTCCTGCGCGAGAACCGGCACAGCATAGAGGATGGAGATGGCGCAGCAAGCGGAAATGAAAGTCCCTGGTTTCATGGCATCCTCCCGATAATCGTCGCGCCTATAGTATGGGGCGAGAGGCCGGGTTTGTCAAGGCCGAACCCTCCATGTCCGGTCGCTGTAGGGCGCCAACGCCAATTAGAGGGGATTGTCATCTTTTCCTGACAAATTGCGAATTGCGTCTGCAAAAAATAGGAGGATCTGTGATTCCGGCCCATATGTGCCATCATCGCGCGCATGCGGCGGAGCGGAACTTTTCCGCCGCTGGCTCGTATGATTGAGGGTGAGCTTATATCCTGCAGGCAAGGGGGGTGGCATGCGGAGGCATTTCTTCGGGAATTGTCAGCTTTCCCTGACAAAACGCGAACTGCGACATCGCGTCGAACGGCCGTTGGACATGCTCTTTTGCGCCCGCAGCCATGTCGCGGTCTTGCGGATTCTTTGCTACCGCACAAAAGGCGTCAGCCGCAGGGCAGCTTCCCGCGCCACGGGGCTGAGCCATCAGGCCTGCGCCGATGCTTTTCGAAGGCTTGATGCCGTTGGGGTCCTGCGGCGCGTCCGGCCGGGACGGCGCGCGGCCCTGGATTTGGAGCATCCGCTGGTGAAAGACGGATTACTGCCGTTGTTCGCGCTGGAGGAGCGCTTGCATGCCCAAGAACGAGCCTCCAGAAGATCGAGAGACAGGCTCTTTTTGCGTCGAGCGGACGATTTTTAAGCCCTCTGGCTGGAGGCGGTTTCCTTAATAAGCATGGCCGCGATCTCGTTGCGCTGGATCTGGTTTGTGCCTTCGTATATCTGCGTGATCTTGGCGTCGCGCATGAATTTTTCGACGTGAAAATCGCGCATGTAGCCCACCCCTCCGCACATCTGCACGCAATCCACCGCCACCTTCATGGCAGTGTCCGAGCAAAGCACCTTGCACATGGCCGATTCCTTGGTGTAGCGGCGGATCTTGATGCGGTTGATCTCGTCGAAGACGATCGTGCCGCCCGCCATGGCCGCGTCGATGGCGGGCTTGACCGCGGCGTCCATGGCCTTGCCCGTGGCGTAGAGCAGGGCCCGGCTGGCCTCGATGGAGGTAGCGCAATCGGCGAGCATATGGCTGATGGCCTGGAGGCTGGCCACGGTCTGGCCGAACTGCTTGCGCACCCGGACGTAGGCCAGGGTCTCGTCGAGAGCTCCCTGGGCGATGCCCAGAGCCTGGGAGGCGACGCCGGGCCGGGACATGTCGAAGGTGCTTTGGGCCACGAAGAGGCCATAGCCTTCCTTGTAAAGCAGGTTTTCCTTAGGGACGCGGCAGTCGCGAAAGAGCAGTTCGTAGGTGGGGTTGGCGCGTATTCCCATCTTGTGCTCCTTCTTGCCGAAGGTGAATCCCGGGGTCCCTTTCTCGACGACGAAGGCCGCGATGCCGCGAGCGCCGCGGGCGGGGTTGGTGGTCGCGAAGACCACGTAGGTCTGGGCGACCTCGCCTCCGGATATGAAGCACTTGGAGCCGTTGAGGACGTAGTGGTCCCCTTCGAGCTTGGCCGTGGTCTTCATGGCGGTGGCGTCGGAGCCGGCCTCGGCCTCCGTGATGGCGAAGGCTCCGATCAGCTTGCCCGAGGCCAGGCCGGGCAGCCATTTCTGCCGCTGGGCCTCGTTGCCGAAAAGCAGGATGGGCATGGTGCCCAGGCCCGAGCCGGCCACGCACAGCGCGATGCCGGCGCAGGCGCGGGAGAGCTGCTCGACGACGAGGCAGAGGTCGAGAGTTCCTCCCCCCATGCCGCCGTATTTCTCGGGCAGATAGACCCCGAAAAGGTCTGCCTGGCGCAGTTCCTCCACCACGGGCCACGGGAACTCCTCGCTTTGATCATAGCGCTCGCGCACGGGACGGATCTTCTCCCGGGCGACTTGGTAGGCTAGCTTTACGATCTCGTTTTGCTGGTCGGTCAGGCCGTAGTCCATATGATTTTCCTCGACTCTCTATGATGGCGATTCAGCCAACTTCCCCAAGGCGTCCTTGGCGGCCGCTTGTTCCGCTTCTTTCTTGGTCTTGCCCTCGCCATGGCCCAGGATCCTTTTACCG
Source organism: Elusimicrobiota bacterium (assembly GCA_003452935.1). Classification (GTDB taxonomy): domain Bacteria; phylum Elusimicrobiota; class Elusimicrobia; order UBA1565; family UBA9628; genus UBA9628. Next base: position 103,452 of record DMMY01000016.1, on the reverse strand, counting down.
AAATGGACCTGGACGGCGAAGGTCTTGTCATGATCCGGACCCTGCGAATTAACCATCTCGTAGGTGGGCGGCGCCTTGTGTTTTTTCTGCAGGACTTCCTGCAAAAGGCTCTTGTAGTCCGTTTCGGTCAGGGGCTCGTGCCGGCCCAGGCAGCGCCGGATGAAGTCCGCGGCGCCGCCATAGCCGCCATCGAGATAAATCGCCCCGACTAAGGCCTCGAAGGCGTTGGCCAGCAGGCTTTGACGGCTGCGTCCCCCGGATGATTCCTCGCCCACGCCGAGACGGAGATAAGAGCCCAGGTCGATCTGCGCTGCCCAGTGCGCCAGGCTGGGCCGGGAAACGATCTGAGCCTTTTTCTTGGAGAGGTCGCCCTCATTGTGGTCCGGATGCAGGGTGTAAAGCTCATGGGCCACGACCGCCGCGAGTATGCTGTCGCCCAGGAACTCCAGGCGTTCGTTGTATACGGCGGTCCGGCTTTCCGAGGCGTAGGACTTATGCGACAACGCCTCCTTGAGCAGCTCGGAGTCGCGAAAACGATAGCCGATGACGTCTTCCAGGTCCGGCAATGCCGACATGCGTCGCTCTTGTCCCCTCGGCGGGAGCCAATCCCGCCGAGGGGACGGGAAGCGCTGGCCTACTTCTTGGCGTGCGCGGCGATGTAGTCGACGGCTTGGCCGACGGTCTGTATCTTCTCGGCCTGCTCGTCGGGGATTTCCATGTCGAATTCCTCTTCGAGCGCCATCACCAGCTCCACTGTGTCGAGCGAATCGGCGCCCAGATCGTTGACGAAATGGGCCTGCGGGGTGACTTCGGAAGCGTCCACGCCGAGCTGCTCGACGATGATCTTCTTAACGCGGTCTGCGACGTTGCTGGTCTCCGTCATGTCCTGTTCCTCCTCTTGCTGCGACTGGGGCTGCGGCCCGCCCGCAGGCAGGCCGAACTTACATGTTCATCCCGCCGTTGACGCCGAGCACCTGCCCGGTGATGTACGACGAATCGTCTCCGGCTAAAAACAGAGCCGCGCGCGCGATGTCCTCCGGCTCGCCCAAGCGTCCGAGAAGAATCGAGGCCGCGAGCTTCTCCCGGGCCTCCGGCGGGATCGCGTCCGTCATTCGCGTGCGGATGAAGCCTGGGGCGATGGCGTTGACCAGGATATTGCGCGAGGCGAACTCCCGCGCGCAGGTCTTGGTCAAGGCGATGAGGCCGCCCTTGGACGCCGAGTAATTTGCCTGGCCGGCGTTGCCCTGTTGGCCGACGATGGAAGCGATATTGATGATGCGGCCGGCGCGGGCCTTGATCATGGCGCGGGACACGGCCTTGGTGAAATTGAAGGCCCCTTTGAGATTGACGCCCAGCACGAGATCCCAGTCCTGTTCGCTCAGGCGCAGGATGAGGTTGTCCCGTGTGATGCCCGCGTTGTTGACCAGGATATCCAGCTTCCCGAATTTATCCAGGGCGGCTTTCACCACGCGGTCGCAGTCCTCGGCGCGTGAGACGTCGGCTTGGACCGCCAGGGTCCCGGACGAGGCCGCCGCAAGCTTCTGGGCGGCTTGCTCGACGCGGGCTTGATCCACGTCGACCATGACGAGAGCCGCGCCCTCGCCGCCGAAGAGCTCGGCGATGGCCAGGCCTATGCCTTGGGCGGCTCCGGTCACGATCGCGACGCGGCCCGCGAGCCGGCCGCCTCCGGGTCGAGCGGGCTGGTTCGGTTCAGTCATGAAAATAATTCCTCACCGTGGCGTCACGAGGGCTGGACCCTGGCCGTCTCCAGGTTGAGCTTCATGTCGGCGACGGACTTCTGGATCTGCCCGTTGACCTTGTGATCGATGAGCTGCTTGGCCGTGCGCAGTGCGTTGCTGATGGTCTTGGCATTGGAGCGGCCGTGGGTGATGATCACCGTTCCTCCCACCCCCAAGAGCGGGGCGCCGCCGTGTTCTTCCGCGCTGAGCCGCTTCTTGAGCTTGTTGAAGGGGCCCCGCAGGAGAAGTCCGCCGGCTTTGTAAAAATGATTGCCGCGGATCTCATTTTTAAGGAACCCGAAGATCGAGGAGGCCACTCCCTCGATGAGCTTGAGCGCGATATTGCCCACGAAGCCGTCGCAGACCACGACGTCCGTCGTGCCCGCGGTGATGTCCCGGCCCTCGACCGGGCCGTAGAAATTGAGGCCGCTGCACTTGAGCAGCGGTATGGATTCCCGGACCAAGTCATTGCCCTTGCACTCCTCCTCGCCCACGGACAGGATGCCGACCGAAGGGTTCGCGACCTTGAAGACGTGCTGGCAATACAGCGCGCCCATGGCCGCGAACTGCAGCAAATGCCATGGCTTGCATTCGGTGTTGGCTCCCACGTCGAGGAGAATCGTGTGCCCTTTGAGCGTGGGCACGCTGATGGCGATGGCCGGCCTCAGCACGCCGGGCAGGCGTTTGAGGTGCCACAGCGAAGCGACCATGGTGGCCCCGGAATGCCCCGCCGACACCAACCCCTCGGCTCGGCCCTCGGCCACCAGCCGGGCGCCCACCATGATGGAGGCCTGGGGCGTGTCGCGGCAGGTGGAAGCGGGGTCCGCGTCCATCGGTATGATCTGCGGGGCGTTGACGACCTCGAAGCGGCGATCGCCCGCGGCTATGCCGTGAGCGCTGAGCTGGCTGTGGATCTGCGCGCCCGGACCCACGAGGATGACTTCGACGCCCCACTCGTTGGCGGCTTTGATGGCGCCCTCGATATTGGGAGCGATGCCGTAATCCCCGCCGGCCGCGTCCAGGGCTATCTTCATTCTTTGGGCTGCTGCTGTTGTCCGCCCTCGCCTTGCGAGGCCTTTTCCTTCTTTTGCTTCGGCGCGACGGCGAGCTTGCCGTTGTAAAACCCGCAGTTGGGGCAGACCATGTGCGGCCGCCGCAGGGTCTTGCAGTTCGGGCAGGCGGACGAGGTGACGGCGTCCAAACGCCAGTTTTGGGCTCGGCGGCTGTCCCGGCGAGACCGTGTGTGTTTCCTTTTCGGGTTAGGCATCTTATCTCCTTGCGCTAAATTCCGAGGGTTGGCAGACGCACTTGCCTTCGTTGCGATTGCAGCCGCACTGAGGGCAGAGTCCCTTGCAGTCCGGCTTGCACCGGGCGTTCAAAGGCAAAACCAGGTGCAGGGCTTGGCGGACCTCTTCGGACGCGTCCAGGCTTTCCCCGGCGCCGGGGACATCGCCTTCGACGCCGGCCTCGAAAGGCAAGCGCGCCGGCCCTAGGCAACGGGCGCACGCGATCTCCCACTGGCCGCTCACCTCGCCATGGAACGTCACCCCCCCCGGCTGCGGCAGGATTTCCAGCCGCAGCGAAAGAGGTCCCTTGAACACCGCCGAGCCGGCCAGCAACGGCTGCAGGCTCTGCGGTTCGATCTGCCTCGCGAAGGTCAGCGAGCCCTTTTCGCGCAGTCCGCTCAGATCAAATTGCAAGGCGTTCATTTTACTTGCTTATCGGGATTAAGTCAATGAAAACCGGCTTTCTCCCTTATAAAATAGGCAGGCTTATCCTTTATATCGAAATAGACCCGGACGAGAATTTCAGCCACCAAGCCTAGCAACAGCAACTGCAGGCCGGCCAAGGCGAAAAAGATGGAGACTTGAAACAGCGGCTGATCCTTGACGAATATGCCGTGGACGAATTTGTTGTAGAGGGTGTAGCCGGCCATAAGGGCCCCGGTCATTCCCATAAGCATGCCGCTGCCGCCGAAGAGATAGATGGGTTTGGCCATATAGGCGTCCATGAACTTGACGGTGATGAGGTCCAGGATGACCTTGAACGTCCGGGAGAGGCCGTATTTGGATGTCCCCTGGGTCCGGGGCCGGTGGTTTACTGGAACTTCCGCGATGCGGGCGCCAAGAAATCCGGCGAAGGCTGGAATAAATCGGTGCATTTCGCCATAAAGGCGCAGGTGCTTCAGGTAACGGCTGCGGTAGAGCTTTAAAGTACAGCCGTAATCGTGCAGATATACGCCAGTGCTCCAGGAAATCAGGCTGTTGGCGACGCGGGAAGGCAGCACCCTGGTCCAGCGCGGGTCCTGGCGGTCCTTGCGCCAACCGCTGACCACGTCGAAGCCTTCCTCGAACCTGGCTAGAAGAGCGGGAATATCCTTGGGGTCGTTCTGGCGGTCGGCATCGAGCATGGCGATGATCTCGCCGGCCGCGTGCTGGATGCCGGCTGAGAGAGCCGCGGTCTGGCCCACGTTTCTGCCCAGTCGCAGGCCCTTGAAATTGGGATAGCGCTTGACCAAGTCCTCGATGGCGGCATAGGATTTGTCCGTGGAGCCGTCGTCTACCAGGATGACCTCGGAGCAACGGCCTAATCCGGAAAGAACACCGGAAACCTCTTCCCCCAATGCCGGGAGGCTCTCTTCCTCATTATATACCGGGATGATGACGCTGAGATATGGTTGTTCCATGCTGAAGCGGAAATGATACCAAAAAGAGTAGAGAATTAGAAGTGGTAAAAGGTGTCAGGCTTGTAATAATTAAGCGATGATCGCTTTTCTGCTCGCAAGTTTACCGCGACCCGCTTAAATGTTTTAGGATGGCATCGAGGTTTTTGCGAGCTGGCTCATTGCCCGGGCTCAGGCGCAGGGTCTCGCGATAATGGCCGGCGGCCTCCCCAAGTTCCCCTCTGCGCGCCAGTACATTGGCAAGATTGAAATGCGCTTCAGGATAGTCCGGCCTGAGCGCGAGGGCTTCGCGGTACTGCGATACGGCTTGTTCGGAGCGTCCCTGGTTGAGAAGCATGGTGCCCAGGTTATTATGGGCTTCGGCCAGGCGCGGATCCAAGCGCAATGCCTCTCGGTAGCGGGCGATCGCCTCATCGATACGCCCGCGGCGCGCCAGGGCCGTGCCCCAGCCATTATGGGCGGCGGCGCAGCTTGGATCGATGCGCAGGGCGGCTTGGAATTGGGCCACGGCCTCGTCCTCTCTTCCCATGTCGGAGAGAACGGCTGCCAGGTTGACGCGGGCGCCGAGATCGGCTGGCTGCGCGGCGACGGCGGCGCGAAAACTGGCCGCCGCTTCCGGCAGCCGGCCCTGCCGCGCCCAAGCGATGCCCAGGCCGTTGCGGGCCTCGGTCAGGCCGGGGCTGATGAGCAGGGCTTGTTCGTATTCGGATATTGCTTCGGCCGTGCGTCCCGTGTCGCGCAGGATATCGGCCAGCCCGAGGTGGGCGTGGGCCATGGCGGGGCGCAGGCGGATGGCGTCGCGGAAGTGTTTTTCCGCCTCGGAGATCTGTCCTTGCGAGGCGAGAAGCGCGGCCAGGTTGTTGTGCGCCTGGAAATAGCTGCCGTCCCAGCGCAGGGCTTCGCGGTATGCGGCCATGGCTTTGTCCGTGACGCCTTTCTTGGCCAAGGCGTTGCCCAGATTGTAGAAGGCGTAGGCGCTCACCGGATGGTTGCGGATCGCGATGAGCAACTGGGCGATTGCCTCGTCCGTGCGGCCCTGCTCGAGCAGCGCGGTGCCCAGGTTGTTGGCCGCGTAGATGTGTTTGGGATTGTGGCGCAGGGCGTTGCTCCAAAGACTTTCGGAATTCCTCCAGACCGCGATCTGGCGCGCGCTCAGAAAGCCGAGGACGCCGCAGATGAGCGCGGCCAGGACGATGCTCGCGCTGCGGCCGGTTCGACCGCAGCGCAGGCCCCGCAGCAAGACCGCGCCGGCGGCCAAGGCCCAGCCCAGGCAAGCCAGATAGGTGTAGCGGTCCGCGGTCGCGGCTTGGCCGAGTTTGACCAAGCCCAGGACGGGAGCGAGACTGACTCCATAAAAAACCCACAGGACCAGACCCGCCGGCCAGCGGCGCCAAGTCCACACGGTCGCGCCTGTTATGGCGATGACGGAGCCGGCGCAGGCCCAATAGGGCCATTTCCAGATGAGGATCGGCTGAGGAGCTTCATAGAGAGCGTAGAGTCCCGTGGGCCAGAGCGTCTTGGGCAGATAGAAGATCAGGCCGTAAAAGGCTTGCGATATCCGGGGCATGAGGCCCCAATCTTGCAGAGAGAGAGTGGCTCCAACCTCGCGCTGCGCGATAAAGCCGAAGGCTCCCGCGGCCAGGGCCAGGAGCATATAGGGGATCTTTTCCGTCCAGACCGGGCGCGCTTGAGCTTGGAACCAGCGTCCGGGCTCAAGCGGCAGGCGCCGCAGGGGATAGAAATCCAGGGCGATGAGCACCAGGGGCAAGCTGATGACGATGGCCTTGGACATCAGAGCGCAGGCAAAGAACGCCAAAGCCCAGGCGTGGCGCTCGGCCCAGCCCGCGCGAGAGAGTCCGCGCAGATAGGACCATACGCTGAGGAGATAGAATAACCCGGAAAGGACGTCGCGGCGCTCCGTGACCCAGGCGACGGATTCCACGCGCAGGGGATGCAGGGAGAATGCCAAGGACGCGAATGCGGCCGCCAGGGGCGGCCGCCAGTCGTTGGTCTCCGGCTCCGGAGTTAGCCGGCGCAGAACGGCCAGGGCCACGGCGAAGAATACGGCCGCGTTGGCGCCGTGGAGGAGGAGGTTGGTCAGGTGGTAGCCGAACGGATCGAGGCCCCATAAGGCGTAGTCCGCGCCCAGGGTCAGCCAGCTCAAGGGCTGATAGGGGCCGAGATAGAAGGTTGTAAACATCCACTTAAGCTGGGTCCAGCCCAAGCCGCGGAAATCCGGGTTGTTGAGTATGTTGAAATCATCGTCCCAATTGACAAAGCCGTTGCGCAGGCAGGGCAGGAAGACCAGGACTGTCAGGGTCGCGACAAGGAGTCCCAGCGCGAGCGGCCAATGGCGCGCCGCGGGGGCCCGCGGTCCGGCAACCGCCGTTTCCTCGGTTGGAGTCGACGCAAGCGCGGCATGGGCGCCGGACTCGGCGGCCGCAGCGGCCTGCCGAGAACGCGGCGTTTCTTGGGGGCGGCGTTTATGGCGTTTGCTCATGGGCTTGGCCGGCGGGTTGCCGGTTGAGCAGAAGCAGATAGAGTTCCTCTTGCTGGCGCACCATGCGGTCGATGTCGAAGGACTCGTCGATGCCGGAAGCGGCCGCCTCGCCCATCTTGCGGCGCAGGCTTTCATCGCCGAGCAATTCCAACACGCGCCGGGCCAGGGCCGGGACGTCGCCTTGTTTAACGGCGAATCCGTTGACGCCGTCCCGGATGAGGTCCGTCACTCCATCGGTCGCGTAGCATACGGGCGCTACGCCGGATTTCATGGCCTCCACCAAGGCCCGGGGCAAACCCTCCCATAGCGAGGTCATGACGAAAACGTCGGCCGCGGCCAGGAGTTCGGGCACGTCGCGCCGCCAGCCGGGCAGGAGGAAGCGCTCCTTGAGTCCCGCGGCATCGGCCTCGCCGCTCAGGCGTTCGCGCAAAGGGCCGTCGCCGACGAAAACGAAGGCCGCGTCCTTCCGGGAGGCGCTCACCATGCGGGCCGCGGCCAGGAAGTCCAAGGGATTTTTTTGGGGTTTAAGATTCCCCACGCTCAGGACGAGCCGCGCCTGCGCGGGCAGGCCGAGGCTTTCTTTTTTTCGGCCGGCATCGCATCCCCGGGAAGGAAAGTCCGAGAGGCTGATGCCGGATCGTATGAGGGCGTATCGGGAGGCCTTGCCCAGATGGTGACGGCGCGCGTAGTCCCAATTGGACCGGGAGACGAAGATCAATGCGTCCGAGACGGCGCAACAGAGCCGTTCCGCCGCGACATAGAGGCTCTTGAGCCACCACGGCTGGCGGTCGTGGAAGCCGAAGCCGTGGTAGGTGTGGACGATAACCCGCACTCCCGCGGACCATGCGGCTAGGCGCCCGAGTATGCCGGCCTTGGAGCTGTGGGTGTGCGCGACCAGCGGCCGCTCGGCGCGCAGAATGCGGCGCAGCGCCAGGAACGCCCGGAGGTCTTGCCGCGGCGACACCGGCCGGACCAGATCAGCCACGACGAAGCGGCGCGGCTCGCCGGCTGGCCAGGATTTGACGTCCGCATCGAGGCTGCCCCCGGGGCCGCAAACCAGCAAGGCCTCGAAACGGCGCGGGTCGAGGTTCTTGACCGTGTGCAGCGTGTTCTGCTGAGCCCCGCCCAGGTCCAGCCTGGTGACGATATGCGCGACCTTGATGCGCGCTCTGGCCAAGGGCTGCATGGAACCTACTTCTTTTTCCAATGGGGGTTCTTCGGCTTCCGGCGCTGCGGGGCGGCGCCGTTCGGGCCGCGGGCCGGGGCCAGCGCGGTCGGCGCCGGGCTGGCGAGGCGCGAAGAGACCTGCAGGTCCGGAAAATAGTGTTTGAGAATGATGGGCCACTTGCGGCCCATGCTGGCCTGGCCCAAGGTCCCGGCGCGGCAGAGGCCCACGCCATGCCCCGTGCCCGCGCCCCAGAGGATGAAGCGGTCGGCCTTGCTGCCCGACATGAGGGGCTGCACGGTGAACAGGGTGGAGCGCAGGGAGCCGGGCGATAGAACGTCGGCCATGGCCTTGGCGCTTTCGAGGAGCAGGGTGTCCTTGGATCCGATGACTTCCAGGGCCTGCACCCGCCCGCTGGGCGAGCGCCGCACGGCGCGCAGTCCTCGGATGGCGCCAATGGAGCGGATGCGCTCGGCTCTTTGCGCGATATCCTTGGCCGGCAGGATGCGCAGCCAACGCGACGCCACCGGAGGCGTGAGCCCGCTGGCCTCGCAGTAGCGGTCCGCCGCCGGATATTCATGGGTCCACTGTTCCAGATGGTCGGGGGAAGAGCTCGGGGCTTGGGGTTTCTCCCCGTCCGATACGGAGACCAGATGCGCGGCGTCGGCCTCTCCCGAGCGCGCCCCGTCTTCCGTGACGCCGCCGCAGTTGTCGTGCTGCATGATCCTTGCCGTCTCCCCGTTGCGGGTCAGCACGATGCCGGCCGTTTCCCGGACAGCGGCCGAGGCTTCGCGCATCTCGTCGCTGAGCCCGACGTAACGGAGGCCCGGCGCCGCGTCGTTGACGTCGACACGCTCCAGGCTTTCGGTCCGGTGGGCCTTTTCCCAAAGGGCCTGCGTGCGCGCCGCCACGGCCAGAGCCTTGTAGGCTTCGCTGGGACTGTTGTGGGGCAGCGCCGCGGACACGACTCCGTAGAGATATTCCTCCAGGCCCGCTTCATTGACCAGCTTGAAGCCGTACGGCGTGGGCAGTACTTCGATGCTGCCGCGCAGCTCGCGGTCTCCGATGTCGACGCCGACGCTGTTGACGAACCGGACGCTCTTGAGCAGCACCGAGGCCTGCCGTCCGCCGGGCACTATGCGCAAAGCCTGCTTGGTCGTATACTGGATATTGCGCGCGTTGTCGCGCAGCTCCACGATGTTGTTCTCCGGCCGGAAGGAGATCTCCCACTGGTGCTGGGCCTGACCGTCGTCCTTGACCACGTCGCCGGAAGCCGCGATGATCTTGAAATTCGAGCTGCACATGAAAAATAGTCGCGTGGCTGTCGCGGGTTTGGCGTCGGCGCCGGTGAAGAGCGCCACCCGGATTGACGGCGCGGGAGGCGTGTCGGACTCGCCTTGCTGGGGCTCCGCGGCATTGAGCGGATGCGCCAAGCGGCGCACGGGAAGGGTGGACTCGGGATCTCCCGGTATGTATTCCTGCAGTTTCCTGGCTTTCCGGGCTGACTGGGAATCCAGGGGGTCGAGCGCCAGGAGCCGCAGATAAACGTACCATGCCGAGCGGTTCTCGCCCGTCCGGGCATGAATTTCGGCGAGTTCCCTGAGGCATTCGATATTGAGCGGGTCGAGCGTCGCGCATTGCCGCAGATAAGCTATCGCAGCATACTTGTCGCCCGCCGCGGACGAGGCTTTGGCCGCCTCGTAGGAAACGGCTGACATGGCGAAAGGGCTCTGCACGAGCGCGGCGCGCAGGGGAGGTAGGGCTTGTCGCGGCTGCGACCCCATCCTGGCTGCCATGCCCAAACCCAGCTGCGCCTCGGCCTGATCGGCGGTGGTCGATGAGCGCTCCACCGCCCTGAGGAAGGAGTCGCGGGCTTCCGGCAGGCGTTGCTGCGCGGCGTAGGCCCACCCGCGCTGGTTCCAGATAAATCCGCCCGCGCCTTCGGTCAAAGAGGCCTTCACCCAGTGCGTCAAGGCCTCGTCGTGGCGCCCCAAGTCGCGAGTCGTCAGGGCCAGATTGGCGTCCGGATTGGGATAGGAAATGCCCAAGGTCGCCAGATACCGGAAGGCGCTGAGGGCCTGTTCCATGTTGCCTTGGAGGAAGGCATTCCAGGCCGATGCCGCGGTCGTCGCGGCGTCGGCGGGCGCGGGCGCTTGCGCCCAGGCGCACTGGATATTGCCGAGAAGAGCCAGGATCAAGGCCGGTTTTTGGATGATTTTCATCTTCGCGCTTTGCGCACGCGCCGGCCGGGAATGTCCGGAGGAATCTCTTCCTCTTCGTCGTCCGGATATAAAGGTATATACTGAACTTTCGGGCGCGGTATTTTCATCTCGACTTCGACAAGAATCTTGACGGCGGCGGCGCGGTTGCGGGCGTCGTTGAGCGTCAAAGCGACATCGGCCTTGCGCCGCAGGATTTCCACGGAAAACCCTTGGGCCTGGGCCTGGCGCAAGAGATCCATGAGCTTCAGATAGCGCCTGCGCAGCTGCGCGGACTCGCGGCGCTCCTTGAGAGCCATTATCTCATCACCGCCCGCGGAGGCGCTCTTTTGCGGCGGATAGAGCCAGCGTTGAACCCATTGTCGCGGATACTGCTGCAGACGTTCAGCCGCCAAGACGGCCGCGACCGTCGCCGCCGCGATGACGAGGTTGCGCCTTGTGCAAACCCTGAGAAGAAATTCCATCGTCCCAATATGAAATGTACCACTTTTTAAGGGGTCAGGTCTTGAAATTTGACATTTGACACTTCATGTCAACTATGTCAAATTTCAAGACCTGACCCCCGTATTAGGGTTGGAGGAGTTCGTCCAGCAATTTCGCGTCGTCCGCCGCGGATTTTTGTTCGGACTTTTTGGGGGTCGGTTGCGGCGGCGCCGGCTTGGGCGGGGGCAGCATGCTCGTTTCCTGGCTTTCCACCGGCGGCGGCAGTTCGCTGCCGCTGTCGGCGAGAGCTGGCTCAGCCGCGCTTTGTTCCTCTGCGGGAGCGGGCGTCGCCGCTGCTTCTGTTTCAGGAAAGCCCGGATATTCCGGGGCAGGGGTCGGGGTCTCCGAATTGTAAGGGTCGGGCGGGAAGGCGGACTCGGCCGAAGCGCTGTGGCCAGGCAGTTTCGGCTGCGTGTCTTGGCGCGGCGTCGGCTGGCGGGCCGTCTTGGGCGCCATTTTCTTGGCCCGTTTGCGGGCGGTCCTGGATTTAGCCGCGGCCCGCGGCGTCTTCTTCACGGCTGTCGGCTGCCGCTGCTCGATGGCGGCCTGGTCAGCGAGGGCCTCTGGCGACATCCCCGGAAGATGATCCTCGACTGCCGGAGAATACACGGGGGCGGCTCCGGCTTTTGCCGGCCTGTTTTTCTTCCCCTTGATGCGGATTTTTCCAAGTTTTGCGAGCCTTGGGCGTTTGCCTAATTTGGCGCGTTTGCCGATCTTTGCCGGTCTTCCGATCAGCAAGGCCTTCGCGGCGGCGTTGAGCGGAACCACGTTTTTGTCAGCCAGATGCGCCTCGAATTCGAATACCGTCTGCTTGCCGGCCGCTGATTTCGGCGCGTAAAAATTCACTTGAAACACGTCGTCCGTGAGTTTTTCCGCCATCCAAGGCGACAGGCCGCCTTCGGACGGGGATTTGGACTCCAGCCGCTGGCCCACGACGAAGGCCTTGTCGCTCGTGGGCCAAGCTTGGACGATATCTATGGCTTGACGCTTGAGTTCCTCGAGCTGCGCTTCCGGCGAGGGAGCTTGGGGCGTGATCTCAGCGGACGCCGTGGTTGTCTGCGCGGGCAGGGTGGTGCTTGGAGTGGTCAGGGCAACGGCGGCCTCTTCGGGCGCGGCAGCGGTGGCCTGCGGGACCGAGGAAGCTGGAGTTTTGCCGGGTGGCATGAAGCCTGGGATGACGCCCGCGTTGAAAGCCAGGAAGCCGGCGGCCCCCAGACCTAAGACCAGCAGCGCCACCACCATGCCGCCCTTGCCTGACTTGGGCTGGGACGGACCGGCCATATCGACGATCTCCAACTGGGAATTCGAGGCGCTCTTTTCGTCGGCCATCGGAAGCGGCGGAGCGTTGGCGAGATCGAAAGCGGCTATGGAGTGAGCAGCGTCCGAGGATTTCCCCGACAGCGTCGGCGCGGGCATGTTTCCCGAGAACGGCACCGGTTCCGAATTGATCCCTGGAAACAGAGGCGCCGGAGAGTTCATTTGTTGCGTTGCCGGGATGGGCGCCGGCTCGGATGCCATGGGAGGCGGCAACGAGGCGGCGGTAGGCGCCGCCGGAGGGACGAAGCGTTCTGTGACTGGCGCATCGGCTGCGGGCGCTGGCGCGGCGTCGGGCGTTCGCGGGAGCTCCGAACTGGCCGCGGGCGTCGGCGTCTGCTCAGTCTCGGGCAAAGGCGCCGGCTGCGAGGCGCTGATAATTTGCGAGAACTCCGAACTGGCCGCGGGCGTCGGCGTCTGCTCAGTCTCGGGCAAAGGCGCCGGCTGCGAGGCGTCGGGCGTCCGCGAGAGCTCCGAACTGGCTGCGGGCATCAGCGTCTGTTCAGG
>DMMY01000016.1:7613-90539 GCA_003452935.1 Elusimicrobiota bacterium | reverse complement strand
GAGCTCCGAACTGGCCGCGGGCGTCGGCGTCTGCTCAGTCTCGGGCAAAGAGGCCGGCTGCGAGGCGTCGGGCGTCCGCGAGAGCTCCGGGCTGGCCGCGGGCGTCAGCGTCCGTGCAGGCTCGGGCAAAGGCTCCGTCTGAGCGGTGGCTGCGGCGCTCTCCTTCTTGAGACGTTCGATCTCGGAGGTGAGATCCGTGACGGTTCGCCGCTGCTGATCCAACGCGTCCTCGAGTTCCTTGACCGTTGAGCTTACGCCGGTCATGGAGATCTTGACCTCCTGCACGGATGATTCGACGTTCTGCACCGCCGTCTCCACGTCCTTGACTTCGGTCTGCACGTTTTTTTCCGCGGCCACCGCGTTATCTATGCTGTCTCGGAGACTGGCCATGGAGGCGAGCTTTGTTTCCATTTCCTGCAGCTTCAGGTTCAGATCGGCCTCGATGCCTTTGCGCAAGTCGAGCTCGCGATGCAGGTTGAGCAGCTCGTTTTCCTTGCCCTGCAGCCCGTCTTGGAACTGGGCTACGGTGTTCTCAAGCAAGGAGAGTTTTTCCTGCAGGCTGCCCAAGACGGCGAGGTCTTTGAGCGTCGGTTCCGAAGGCAGGGCCCCTTGGCTGGCGCCGCCGCCGGCTGGGACGGCCTTGCCGTCGGTCGCCACCTGGGCGGCTTTGACGAGCGAGACGGACAGAGCCGGCACCATGCCGGCGCGCTGCCAATCGCCCATGCTTGTGCCCTTGCGCCCCTCTCCGCAAACCAATGTTTCCGCCGAATAGCCCGGCAGTTGCGAGAGCGCCTCCGGGTCGTAGGGGCCGCAGACCTGATTATTCTGGAAGATCCAGTATTTCATAGGTTTAGAGCTCGCCTCATGGATTTGTCGACGCGTAAAAAGTATAACACCCCGGGGAAAAAAATCAATGACTAAATTGTTAAGAAAGGCCGCCTGCGGCGAAAAAAGTTGAATTGGCGGTGCCGATGGTGCTATAATCCTGATTCGGGCCATTAGCTCAACGGTAGAGCAGATCCCTCTTAAGGATAAGGTTATAGGTTCGAATCCTATATGGCCCAGGATTTAGACCGCCGGATGCGGGACTGAGTGGCCAACGATTATTTGCTCGCTCAGTCCTGAATTTTTAGGGCGGGTGGCGGAACTGGCAGACGCGCACGGCTTAGGACCGTGTGCCGCGAGGCTTGGGGGTTCAAATCCCCCCCCGCCCACTTTCCTGAATATCAATTCCTTGTAGGATAGTCCTTGGATATCAGCGGGGCTGGGTCCTTCGTCCTAAATTATTATAGGCCTTTTTCAATTTTCCATTTGCCCCAACGGTCCTTGTTGTCTCTTGCGCGTCGCCGTATACTTTATGTCAGGATATTTAACAGGAGCCAGTTCGTGGCGAAGACAAACAACGCGTTGCTTGTGGCGGAAGTGAAGGCATGTTGAAGATTGTATTATCAATAGCCTTTCTTATAACGACGCTGAGGCTTGAATGCTCAGCAGCGAGCTCAGCCGCAAAGATTTCAAATGTCTCAAAGGTCAGCGTTCCTGTAGGTTCTGGCGCAGGCGGCGCAGCCGTGGGCCTGATTTGCGGCAATCGTCCCGATAGCCAACAGAGATTTCTTATAGCCGGCCCACGCGTCTCTGCGCTTGCGAACAGAAAGGCTGCGCCGGTTGCGCTGCAAACCCTGTCTCTCCTTCCGAAACTGCCGCAAGTCCAGCTTGTCGCGGAGAGAGCTCCGGTCTACTTGCAAGCGGGTGCAGCCGCGCTTGTCGCGGGGCCAGCCGGATCCAGAGAAAATCCGTCGAGCGCTCTCTCGCTGGCGAGCGATGCCTACGAGAACGAAGGAATGCAGGCTCAAGCTGAAAATATTGCGGACGCTCGACATCTTCGCGGCGCGGCGGCGCAGCGCGTCGGAAACGTTATCCGCTCGACGCTGCCTCTTTTCCCGTCTCGCAAGGCTTCCGTTGAAGGCGCTGCGGGCCCGGTCTATATATCGAATGGCGGGACATCTCGCAACCTCGCCGAGCGCTCCCCGGTCTCCGCTAACGGGGCGGCCGCCATCGATGATGCGCCGCTCGATCCGCGGTTGGGTGTTCTGCTCAGGAAGTTCTCCAAGCCGGACTTCTTCTGGCGCCACAACTTGATGCCGACGCGCAGGCAGAAGGCTCTCATCGAGGTTCTGAAAGGCATGTCCGCAGAGGATGCGGCCCAAGCCATAGCGCGAATCGAACGTGCCCAGCCGCGCGCCACCGAACCCTTTTTGCGGCTGCTGAGGCTTTCCACATATGATGCCGATGAGTGGCGCAAGTTGTTGACGCGCTATACGGGCTCATCTCCGAGTCAATTCGTGACCCTCGGCCCGCTGCGCTCCGCCGTCTCGGCAATGCCGGCCGGCCTGCGCGCGGAGCTTCTCAGGCTTGCGGGGGCGATTTATAAGTCGCCCAAAGAGTTGATGCCTCCGGATGAGGCCGCAGCCGACCAGCAAGCCCAGGACGATGAGCAGGGCGATAATGACGGCTTTGCTTTCGTCGCAGAGGAACAAGACCAGCAGATCTCCGCCGGCAGGGACGAGATCAGGCGCGTCAATAAGAAGAAGAGGTTCCTGGACGCGTTTCTGCGCGTCGCCATTTCAGGCAAGGACATCATCCTTGGCGCGGTCCGGGCCGGCAATTCTCCCCTGCAGGCCTACGACGCCTATCTCCAAGAGGTGCGGGCCCAAGTGTTCCGCGGAACGCGCTACGGGCAGAGCACGGCGTCGCTCATCGTGAACGTGGCGAGGGCGATTCAGGCCGAGCTCGCCCGTCTGCAAAAAAAGAGACCTCAGGACGGGGAGCTTTACGCGATCATGTTCGGCAGCTTTCCTAACGGACGCTCTTGGACCGGCATGACCGACGTCGATCTGCTCTATAAGGACGTTTATTCGTTTTACGAGCAAAACGCATACGGCGGCGAGTTCTCCCAGGAAAATTTGCGGGAAGCGATCTCCGCGGCGGCTCGGCGGGAGGGCTCGCCGACGCGTCTGATCCTGGGAGATGAGGTCCACCATGACGTGATTGGAGAGTTCTCGCTGCATACAATTGGACTGCTCGGTTCGGTGGCCATAAAAATTTACGCCGATCGCATGGAACTGCTCCTTTTTGGCAACACATTCCGCGACGTGCACGTCTCAGTCACCGGGCTGGCCCGCGGTCGGATTGTGAGCAACACCGATTCCGAGATCGGGGAGTATGTTCCCGAGCACTACTGGACAATACCTTTCGACAGCGAAGCTCGACCGGGTTTCGCGCCTAGCAGCCAAGTCGTCGATACCCATCGTCGCGGCATATAGCCCGCTAATCCATGCAAGCTTCTGAGCCGGTCCGAAAATGGTCTTTCCGTTCACTGTGCTCGCAGGAAGGCGTCAGGCCATGGATGCCGGAAATGATCGTTCCATAATTCAGTATAATGTATTAGGCAATTAAGGATGGGCCGACTCCTCGGCCCATTTTTTCGCGCGACACTTCAGGAGGCGTCATGGGAATATTCACGGCTTCGGACAAGGTCAAGTTCAAGATCCTCAAGGAGGACGCCTGCGAGGCGACGTTTTCCGTTGAAATTCCCGCCGCCCTGGCGGACGCCGAGAACCACAACGCCCTCTTGCGCCTGCAGCAGCGCGCCAAGCTGCCGGGCTTCCGGCCGGGCAAGGCCCCCCTCGAACTGGTGCGCCGGCAGTTCGGCGCCCATCTGAGCGACGAGGTGCTGGATCATTTCGCGCATAAGCACGTGCCGGAAGCCTTGCGCGAACTCAAGCTCAGCCCGGTCGCGACTCCGGTGATCACGGACATCTCCCTGGAGGCGGGCAAACCCCTGCGCTTCCAGGTCCGCGTCGAGGTCCCTCCCCGCGTGGCTCCCAAGGACTATTCCAGTCTCAAACTCACGCGCAAGAGCTATCCGGCGACGGACAAGGCGGTGCAGGCTCGCCTGGAGGAGCTGCGCGAGGCTCACGCGCGCCTGGAGAGAGCCGTTGAGCAGACCGTCGCCAAGAACCACTATGTCGTCATCGATTACGGCGCCTGGCGCGGAGGCAAAGCTCTGCCCAACGCCAAGGGCTCCAATGAGTTGGTGGATATGTCATCGGAACAGACCGTAGCGGGCCTCAGTGACGGGCTGCTCGGACTCAAGCGCGGCGAGAGCAAGGAGATAACGGTCAAGCTGGGAGGCCAGGACGCGCAGATGAAGGTGACGGTGGTGGAAATCAAGACCAAGGTGATACCCGCTCTAGACAAGGAATTCGCCAAGGATATGGGCTTTGAGACTCTTGAAGAACTCCAGGCTAAGCTCAAGGAGGTCGTAGCCGCCGAAGGCCAAAACCGAGGCGAGCGCGAGCTTTCCGAACAGCTGGAGGCGGAGCTGTTGAAATCCAATCGCATTCCGGTGCCGCCTTCCTTGGTCGCGGCCCAATTGGAGCATATGCTGGCGCGTCTGCAGCGCCAGCTTCTGGGCGACCGCGGGGAATTTTCATCCAAGCAGATCGAGGACCTCAAGGCCAAGCTGCGGCCTCAGGCCGAGGATCAGGTGCGCATTTCCTTCCTGCTGCCCGCCATCGCCGAGCGCGAGAAACTCGCGGTGGCCGACGCGGAATTCCAGGCCGAGCTGGAGAAGAGCGTGGCGGCCGCCCAGACGGACGACAAGAAGGAATCCGTTCGCCGCATGTTTTCCGAGCGCCGGGAGGAGGTCATGGGAATGATTCGCGATCGCAAGACCCTGGCCTTCCTGCGAGACAAGGCCGCCATCACCGAAGTCCCCGGAGACGACAAACCATGAGTCCGGCTCCGGATTTTAAACGTCCCATCCACCTGCCGCTGCTGGCGGTGCGGGACCTGGTGGTCTTCCCTCACATGGTCCTGCCCCTTTCCGTGGGCCGGGCCAAGTCCGTCAAGGCCCTGGAGGCCGCCATGAGCGAGAGCGCCAAGCTGCTCGCCGTGGTGGCCCAGAAGGACGTCCAGATCGAGGATCCCCAAGCCAAGGATGTTTTCCAGGTGGGCGTCCTGGCCGAGGTGGTCCAGTATCTCAAGATGCCGGACGGCACGCTCAAGGTCTTTCTGCAAGGTTTGTCCCGAATCTCCCTGGCCCGCCTCGAGTACTCCGATAAGCGGGGCTTTTGGGAAGCGGACGTGGAATATCCCGAGGTTCCGGAGAAGCCCGGCCCCGAGCTGGCCGCGCTCATGCGCCATGCCCTCGAGACCGTGGAGGAGCACTTCAAACTCAGCCGCCGCGGAGGCGCCGACGCCCTGGGCGTCTTCGCCCGCAACGAGGACCCTTCCCAGTTCGCCGACGCCGTGGCCGCCCATGCCGTGGTCAAGAACTCCGACCGGCAAGCCCTGCTCGAGATTTTGCGGCCTTCGGAGCGCCTGCTCAAGCTCCTGGAGCTGCTCAAGGCCGACATCGAGATATTGACCCTGGAGCGCAAGATACACACCCGGGTCAAGAGCCAGATCGAGAAGACCCAGAAGGAATACTACCTGACGGAACAGATGAAGGCGATCCAGAAGGAACTTCGCCAGAAGGATGATTTCGGGCAGGAGATCGAGGAACTGCGCAAGTCGATCCAGGACGCATCCATGCCCAAACCGGCCCTTGAGGCCTCTCTTAAGGAAGTGGCGCGTCTGGAGAAGATGATGCCCTATTCTCCCGAGGCCACCGTGGCCCGCACCTATTTGGACTGGATGATACACTTGCCCTGGGCCAAGCGCACGCGCGACAGCCTCGACATCGGCGGCGCCAGCGCCATCCTGGACGCGGACCATTACGATCTCAAGAAGATCAAGGATCGCATACTGGAGCATCTGGCGGTCTGCCGTCTGACCAAGGCCTTGCGCGGTCCGATCCTCTGCTTTGTCGGCCCGCCGGGCGTGGGCAAGACCTCCATCGGACGGTCCATCGCCCGCTGCATGAACCGCAAGTTCGTGCGCCTCTCGCTGGGCGGGGTGCGCGACGAGGCCGAAATCCGCGGGCATCGCCGCACCTACATCGGTTCCCTGCCGGGGCGCATCATCCAATCCCTGCGCAAAGCCGGCACCAAGAACCCGCTCTTCCTGCTCGACGAGGTCGACAAGATGGGAATGGACTGGCGCGGCGACCCGGCCGCGGCCTTGCTGGAGGTGCTCGATCCCGAGCAGAACGCCGCTTTCGTGGATCATTATCTGGACGCGGAGTTCGATCTGTCCGAGGTCATGTTCATCTGCACGGCCAACACCCTCGAGGGCATCCCGGTGAGTCTCCAGGACAGGCTGGAGATCCTGCGCTTCTCCGGCTACACTTACAAGGAAAAGCTGCTTATCGCCAGGACCTATCTGCTGCCCAAGCAGCTCAAGGAGCACGGCCTCAAGCGCGGCCAGGTAGCGGTCACCGACGCGGCGATCGGCCGCGCTATCGACGAGTATACCTACGAAGCCGGGGTCCGCAATCTCGATCGGGAAATGGCCAGCCTGGCCCGCAAGGCGGCCAAGGCCTTCGCCTCCGGGGAAAAGGGTCCGATCCGGATCGACGCGGACAACCTGCATGACTTCCTCGGCGTGGCGAAGTTCCATCATGAGAAGCGGACCTACAATGCCCTGGGCGTGGCCACGGGGCTGGCCTGGACCGAGGTCGGCGGCGTGACCATGGCCGTGGAGGCCGTGGCCGTGCCGGGCAAGGGCGAATTGAAGCTGACCGGCAAGCTCGGGCAGGTCATGGCCGAGTCCGCGCAGGCGGGCTTTTCCTATGTGAAGTCCCTGGCGTCCTTCCTCGGAGTCGAACCGGAGGCTTTCAAGGACATGGACTACCATGTCCACGTGCCCGAGGGCGCCACGCCCAAGGACGGGCCCTCGGCCGGCATCGCCATCGCGACCGCCCTGGCCAGCCTCATCAGCGGCCGGCCGGTCCTGCCCCAGATCGCCATGACCGGAGAGATCACCTTGCGCGGCCGCATACTGCCCATCGGCGGCCTCAAGGAAAAGACCCTGGCCGCCCACCGCGACGGAATCAAGACCATGCTCTATCCCGACGGCAACCAGAAGGACCTCGAGGACATCCCCGAGGACGTCATCCGGGAGCTCAAGATGATCCCGGTCAAGCACTTCGAGGAGGTCGTGGCCCTGGCGCTCGGTCCGATCGGCGAGGCCGCAAGCGCCAAGCCGTCGCCTGCCGGAGGCCGACACTGGATGCATGCGGGGCAGCCGTCCATAGCGCCCTCGACCGGAGGACATTCATGAACCCTGGAGCGAACATCATGCTGACTCCCGGACCCACGCCGCTGCCGCCTCAGGTCCGCGAAGCCATGTCGCGCCCCATCCTGCATCATCGCACGCGGGAGTTCGCCGAGCTTTTTGCCTTTACGCTTTCCGAGATGCAGTATGTCTATCGGACCAGGAATTCCGTCCTGCTCATGACCACGTCGGGCACGGGCGGCATGGAGTCATCGGCCGTCAACCTTCTCTCTCCCGGCGACAAGGCCCTGGTCCATACCACGGGAGTCTTCGGCGACAGGTTCGTGGCCATTCTCAAAGCCTATGGAATCGAGCCGGTGGTGGCGGCCGAGGAATGGGGCCGCGCCGCGGATCCGGGAAGGCTGGAGGCGGCGCTCAAGGCCAACCCCGGCGTGAAGGCGGTCTTCTTCCAGCATACGGACACCTCCACGGGAGTGGTCAACGACGTCAAGGCCCTAGCCGAGACCGTTCGCCGCAACGGCGACGCGGTGATCGTGGTGGACGCCGTTTCGGGCTTGGCGGCCGAACCCCTGGAAACGGACGCCTGGGGCCTCGACGTGGTCGTGACCGGGTCGCAAAAGGGGCTTATGTGCGCGCCCGGCCTGGCCTTTGCCGCGGTCTCGCCGCGGGCCTGGAAGCTCTGCGACGCGGCGCGGCTGCCGCGCTTTTATTTCGACTGGCGCACCATGCGCAAGTCCCTGCCGGATCATGAGACTCCCTACACTCCGGCCATCACGGTCATAGCGGGCCAGGCCGAGGCTCTCAAGCTCATCAGAAAGGAGGGCATCGAGAACGTCTGGAAGCGGACCGCGGAACTTGCCGGCTATGCCCGGGGCAAGGCGCGGGAACTAGGCCTGGAAATGTTCGCGCAAGACCCGTCCAACATCTTGACCGCCTTGCGGCTGCCTTCCGGAGTGGACGGCGACGACCTCATCGGCCGCATCCTCGCGGAGGAGGGCATCTCCATAGCCGGCGGGCAGGGCCGCCTCAAGGGCAAGATCGTGCGCGTGGCGCACATGGGTTATATCAGCCGTCAAGATCTCGACGCGGGCTTCAAGGCCTTGGCTCAACGGCTGGCGGCTCGGAAAGCTTGACCGCCATGCCGGACGCGCCCGCGCTTGAGTTCTCCGCGGTCACCAAGACCTATTTCCGGTCCCATCTGGGCAGGACCACGCAAAGCCGCGGCATCCTGGATCTGACGCTGAAAGTTGCCGACGGGGAATCCTTCGGCCTGCTGGGCCTCAACGGCAGCGGAAAGACCACGAGCTTCAAGCTCGCCTTGGGCCTGCTGCGGCCCACGTCGGGAGAGGTCCGCGTCCTCGGCCGGCAGCCGGCCGACGCCGTGGCCTTGGCCCATGTGGGATTCCTGCCCGAGTTGCCGTATTTCTATCCTTTCCTCACCCCGCAAGAGGCTTTGCGTTTTTACGGCCGGCTCTCCGGCTTGCCCGAGGCCGAGTTGGGCGAGCGCATCGTCCGGACCTTGGAGATCGTCGGTCTTTCCGTCCACGCCGGCCGCCGCATGGCGGAATTCTCCAAGGGCATGGTCCAGCGCGTGGGCCTGGCCCAGGCCATACTGCACGACCCGCGGCTGGTCATTTTAGACGAGCCGGTCAGCGGCTTGGATCCCCTGGCCATCAAGGAGTTCCGGGACCTGTTGGGCCGGCTGCGCGGCCAGGGCAAGACGCTGGTGGTCTCCTCCCACAGCATATCCGAGCTTGAGAAGCTCTGCGATCGCGTTGGGATACTGAAGGAAGGCCGGCTGGAGCGCTCCATCGCGCACCAGGAATGGGAGGCCTCGCCCGACGGCCTTGAGGGGCTCTTCGTGGAGACCGTGAGATGAGAAACATAGCCATCCTGGCATTGACCGGCTGGCGCGAGAACCTGCGCAGCCGTTTTTATCTGTTGACCCTGGCTTTCGCCGGTTTTTTCCTGTACGCCAGCCTTATTCTCGGGGTCCTGGCCGTGGAGCAGGAATTGCGCGTCTTGCTGGACTTCGGTCTAGGCTTCATCGAACTCGTGGGGCTGGCCGGCGCCATTCATGGCGCGACGACCATGATCCTGCGCGAGATGGATACCAAGACCATCTATCTGATCCTCGCCCGGCCCGTGCGGCGCGGCGAATACCTTCTTGGGAGATTTCTGGGCTTGATGCTCTCGGTGCTGGCGTCCATGCTCCTGATGGCGGCTTTTCACCTGGCCATACTATGGTTCAAGGGTTGGCGCGGGCCGGAGCCCTACGCATTGGCCCTGTTGGGCGCCTATCTCAAGGTGCTGGTGACGGCGGCCTTGGCGACTTTTTTGGCGCTGTTTTCCTCGTCGGTCCTGGCCGCGGGAGTCATCTCCGGCGTGCTGTGGACTCTGGGCCATTTTCTTCCAGAGATCCGGTTCCTCATCTCCCACGGGGCGGGCCGAGCCGCGGTCGCGCCGCTGACCTTTCTCTCCTGGGTCGTGCCCGACCTTCAGCTCTATAATCTGCGCGACCGGGTCACGGCGACCGCTCTGAGCGCTCCGGAGGCGGCCCTCTGGTGGTGGGGACTCTACGCCGCGCTCTACGCCGCGGCGTGGCTGTCCCTGGCGTGGATGCTCCTGCGGCGCAAGGAGTTCTGATGCGCGCGGCCGCTCCGAGGAACGTCTTCTCTTATTGCGCCGCATTTTCCTTGCTCGCTTGCCTGCTGCTTAACGTCTTTTCCGCCCGAATCCGGCCGTCGCCGTGGCCTCTGCGCCAGAGCCTTTCCGCGCAGAGCGCCGTGGAGACCGCCGCGCTTTTAAGCCTGGGGATGCGGAGGCTGGCCGCGGACATGGGCTTGGTGCGCCTGCTCATCTATTATGGGAGCCCGGAGACGGCTCATGAAGAGTCCGGGACGCACGGCCACGAGCATGAGGCTTTCGAGGCGGAGCACCCCGAGCGGTCCTGGGGCGGGGGCTCTTATGGGGAACTCGGCCTCCGCGCCCTGCGCATCATGGACCTTGACCCCTCCATGAGCTATGTCGCCTTATATGCCTCGGGGGCCTTGGCGTTCAACCTCAACCGGCCCATGGAGGCGCTCCACGTCCTCCGGTACGCCTTGGCGCGGGACCCGCGCAATATCCAGTACCAGGCCTATGTGGCGGCCATCGGATTCCATCGCCACGGCGATCCGGCCGGCGTCATCCATATCCTGGAGCCGGTCCTCGACACGCCCGAATGCCCGGCCATGGTCAAGCATATGGTCGCCTATCTCTACGTCAAGACGGGGCAGTCACAAAAGGCCGCTCGGCTCTACAAGCATATCCTCGAGACGAGCAAGGACGCGGGCTATCGCCGCATGGCGCGCGCCGCGCTGGCGCGCCTCAACGCGGCGCCGGCCAAAAACCTGCGGCGCCGACCTTAGAGCCATCCCAAAACCCCATTCCGGGCTGCAACCTCGGTCTTCTGCCTGCGCCTTCGTTGCTCGGCGCTTACATGCCTATCGGCATGCTCGCTCCTCGCGCCCTGGCTCGGCGAGAATCCCGAGGTTTCGCCGCGAAAGCTGGTTTTGGGATAGGCTCTTAATCTGATACCATAATCCAGACATGTCCAAGCTCTGCCCGTCATGCCGGACCAAACTTCCTGACGACGCCGCGGTCTGTCCCAATTGCCCCCATTCGTTCTCCGAGTTGGAGACTTCCAGACGGGCCGGCGTCGTGGGCGTGCATTGGACCCCCCTCCCGATCGCGGCCATAGTCATTGCCGTGGTCTTGTTAGTGGCGATCTGGAAGATCATCTTTTACCTCGGCAGCCGGCCTTCCGAGGCCCTGGGGCCGGAACCCTGGGAGGCGAGCGAGCGAGAAGCAGCCTCATCCCGGCCAGAGCCTGCGCCGCTCGCCGCCGGCCCGCGCAGCATAGTCCGGGCGGCCCGGCCCGCCGTCGAGACCGAGGAAGACCCCGGGCCGGCCATCATCATGATCGGCCCCAAGCCTACGCCCAAGTCCAGGCCTGCGGCGCGGCGCAAGTAGCGTCCGTTGCCGCTAGGGGGTTTTGGTTTTGGGCGTGCGCAGGAAACGGAGCAAGGACGCGACATAGGTTCTCGTGGCGTTCTCACTGCCCGCGGTGCTCTTCCAGCCGCTGTAAACGGAGCTTTCGGCATCGGCCTGGAGATTCTCCAGATTCGTCGTGATCAGAGCCAGTCCCAAGGCGACCGGAGCGGCGCGTTGCCCGTTGAAGCGCATGAGGCGCTCCGCGATGCGCGCGGCTGCGCAATCCACGGTCTCCACGCCTTGTGCCCGGGCCGAGGCCAAGCGGTCTGAGGTCATGAAGAAGGGGCTGGGTATCCCCTGATGCAGTCCGGAGTGCTCGCGGCGAGGAGGAAAGGCGTTGGAGAAAGCCACGGGCTTGCCGTTGCGGTCGAGCAGATTTTGGGGGACGTAGAGGCTGTTCGCGGGGACAGCTCCGTCCAAGGCCGCGGCTGGGCCGCCGTAGAATATTCTCGCGGCGCCGCTTTTGGCCAGGACCTCAGCTGCCTCGGCCGATATGTCTCCAAAGCAGGAGTGACGGCACGCGACCGTCGCCGTCAGGCCCGCGGGCAGATCATAGCAGGCAATGAGCCAATAATCGTTCTCATAGGCTCCTATCCGGCTGGCGGCGAGGGTGTCGTCCATGCGCCCGGTGTAGCCCAAGACCGCGTTCTCTATGCCATGAGGCATGGTGGAGATCAGGCTTTTCAGGGCCCGTACGCCGGGCAGTGTCCACTTGCACTTCGGGCAGTACAAGGTCCGGACCGTGGCGCCCTGGTCGGAGGGCGGCGTGAGCAGCGAGTATTGGGCGCGGACGTGCCAGAAGTAATCTCGGCCGAAAAAACCGCAGTAAACCAGCCTGGGGCGCAGGCCTTCCTCCGGGGCCAGGACGTAGGTCTGCTTGGAGGTGCTGATGAGGGGGGCGCGCAGACGGTAGAACACGCGGTATCCCTTCCGGCGGTAGTAGGACCATAGGTCGTTGAAATCCCCCATGTAGAAATCTATGTTCCAGCGGCGCTCGCTGAGCAAGGGGCGGCGTCGGGCGGAGGCGGCCGGTTCCTTGAGCAGAGGGGCCGCGTCCATGTATTTCTCCACGTCCGGCCCCACTCCGGATACCGCCAGGATGCGCGGCGAACGCCTGGACCTGGGAGGGTCCAGCTTCTCGAGAAAGGAGCCCGCCTTCAGGTCGTGATAACGGCGCAGTTCGCCGATGAGCTGCTGGATGACCGCCGTATCCGCCGCATGATAGCGGATCAAGGCGTTGCCGAAGCCCTCCAGCACGTCGGAATCCGGATCCAGCGTCGCCTCAAGCTCGCGCGCGGCTTGATCCACGGTATGCTGGACCAGGATCTGCACGGCGGCGAGATTCTGGAGAGCGGCCTGGCGCTTGAGTTCCTGGGCCAGCAGGGGGATGCTCTGCTTCTGAAGGGTGAGCAGCAGAAGCGCGACCTCGGGGTCGTAAACCGGTTTTTCATTAACAGACCGGGCCCATGCCGAGAGGCTCGGCGCCACGCCCAACGCCAGGACGAGGCCCAAAAACGGCCGGCGTTTGGGGCGGCGGCTGGGGTACACGCTAGGGCAGGCCGAAACTGGCCGCGATGTCCTCGATGGGATTGTCGCTGGAGGGAACTCCGGAGATTTGCCGCAGGATGACGCCGTGTTGATCCGAGACGAAGAAGTGCGGCACCCCCCCGACTGCCACGGCGTCGTCGACGTCGAGCATCGTGTCCGGGCCGAATTCCCGGGCGTAGGCGCGCAGCGCCGGGAGACGGTCCTTGCCCACGATGAATCGCATCGCCACGCCGTGGCGCTCCAGATAGCCGCGCAAAGCCATGAGCATGGGCGTGCTGGAACGGCAGTATCCGCACCACGGGGCGACGTAGGCCGTCAGGCATTTGGCGGCGGGGCAAGAGGCCAGGGACTGTCCCTCGGACGCCGCGTAAGTGGGGAGCCTGATGTCCGGCATTTTGTCGACCGCGGATTGGGAACAAGAGACGACGCCGGCCAGGACGGCGGTTCCTAACGTGATAAATAAAGCGCGCATACCCCGTATATTAACATAATGGTGACCCGGCAGGCTCAAAATATGTAGAGTATGCCCGATATTATGGCCAGAATCCTTGGATTTCAGTGCGTGGCGTGCGCCGGGGAGCTGCCCCCCTGCCGAACGCCCTATGCCTGCCCGGCTTGCGGAGCGAACCTTCAAGTCGTCTATGATTACCGCGCCATCCGAGGCAGGATTTCGCGGCGCAGCCTGGCCCGGGATCAGGACCGCAGCCTCTGGCGTTACTGGGAGGTTTTGCCGCTGGCCCGGCGTTGTCCGATGTCCGTGCCCCAGATCGGTTGGACCCCCCTTTACTCCTTGCCCGCCGCGGCGCGCGAACTGGGTCTGAGCCGGCTTTTCGTCAAGGACGACGGGCGCAACCCCTCGGCTTCGTTCAAGGACCGCGCCAACGCCGTGGTCGTGTCCCGGGCCCTGGAACTCGGCGAGAAGGTCGTGGCCACGGCTTCCACGGGCAATGCGGCCTCCTCCCTGGCTTGCCTGGCCGCCGGCCTGCCTTTGCGCACCGTGATCTTCGTGCCGCAGACGGCTCCCGAGGCCAAGATCGCCCAGCTCCTGGTCTTCGGAGCCACGGTGATCGCGGTGCGCGGGACGTATGACGACGCCTGCGAGCTCTGCGGCCGGGCCGCGCGGGAATACGGCTGGTACGACCGTTCCACCGGAGTCAACCCATTCACCCGCGAGGGCAAGAAGACCGCGGCTTTCGAGCTCTGCGAACAGCTGGGCTGGGATGTCCCGGATGTGATCTTCGTGCCCGTGGGCGACGGCAATATCATCAGCGGTATTTGGAAAGGCTTCACGGAACTCCAGTCCCTGGGCCTCGTCGACAAGCTGCCGCGTTTGGTCGCGGCGCAGGCGGCGGGCAGCGCGGCCGTGGCCCGGGCCGTGGAGGGCGACGGCGTCGTTCGGCGTGTCTCGGGGCGCACCGTGGCCGACAGCATATCGGTAAGCCTGCCCCGCGACGGCTTGGCCGCGGTCGCGGCCGTGCGCCGGTCCCAAGGCTTCGCCGTGACGGTCACTGACGCCGAGATCATCTCCGCCATCCCGGACCTGGCCCGGGCCGCCAAGGTCTTCGCCGAGCCGGCCGCGGCCGCGGCTTGGGCGGGCATGAAGAAGGCGGCGGCCGCGGGCCGGCTGCGCGGCTGCCGGACCGCGGTGGTCTTGGTTACGGGCAACGGTCTTAAGGACGTTGCCAGCGCCCGAAAGTCAGTGGGCCGGCCTCATGGCGTGGCCGCGGATTTCGGAGAATTCAAGCGTTTGGTCCGCAAGCTCGATCTGTAGAGCGAATTTATTGACGGAGGATTTATGCCGACGACAACGGCCGCGAAATCGAGGGAAGACGTGCTCAAGAAGACGATCAAGCTTTGCCGGGAACGCCGGATAGTCGTCCCGACCTTCGCCCAACTCAAGGACCCTAGGCTTATCCCGGCCTCGATCGGAGCCCGGCTCAAGTCGGTCGGGCTCTGGGACGTCGATCCCCTTAACCTTTTCCGCATCACCTGGCACAACGACGTCGGCAGCGGGCTCTTCGGCGGGGTGAATTTCCTTGAGCTCCCTTGCGCCATCACCGGCGTGCGGGCCCGCATCGTCGGCCTGGTAGGCAAGTATTTCCCGACCGGAGCCCATAAAGTGGGCGCGGCCTTCGGGTGCCTGGCGCCCCGTCTGGTGACCGGAGAGTTCGATCCGGTCTCGCAAAAGGCGGTCTGGCCCTCGACCGGGAACTACTGCCGGGGCGGGGCTTTCGACAGCGCCCTGCTGGGCTGCGCGGCCGTGGCCATCCTGCCCGAGGGCATGAGCCGGGAGCGCTTCGACTGGCTTAAATCCATCGGCGCCGAGGTCATCGCGACTCCGGGCACGGAGTCCAACGTCAAGGAGATCTACGACAAGTGCTGGGAGATCCGCAAGAAGCGCAAGGACTGCGTGATCTTCAATCAGTTTGATGAATTCGGCAATCCGGCCTGGCATTACACGACGACCGGCCCGGCCGTCGAAGAGGTCTTCGAACGGATACGGGGCAAGCGCTGCCGCCTGGCCGGCTACGTCTCGGCCACGGGCTCGGCCGGCACGATCGCGGCGGGAGATTATCTCCGCAAGAAGTTCCCCCTCCTGAGGGTCTGCGCCTCGGAGGCCCTGCAATGCCCGACCCTGCTCTTGAACGGCTTCGGCGAGCATCGCATCGAGGGCATCGGCGACAAGCATGTCCCCTGGGTCCATAACGTGCGCAACACCGACGCGGTCGCGGCCATTGACGACGAGGACTGCATGCGCGTGCTGCGGCTGTTCAATGAGGCCGCCGGGCAAAAACTGCTGGGCCGCGAAGGCGTCAAGCCGGCGGTCCTGCAAGCGCTGCCTCTGCTGGGCATATCGAGCATCTCCAACATGCTCGGCGCGGTGAAACTCGCCAAATACTACGAGCTCGATGAAAACGACGTCGTGTTCACCATTTTTACGGACTCGGTGGAGATGTACCGCTCGCGCCTCGTTGAACTGGGGCAAAGGCGCGGCGAGTACGGCGACGCACAGGCCGGCTTGGACCTGGAACGCTGCCTGCGCGGACAGGCCGCGGATCACTTCAAGGAGCTGGGCTATTACGAGCGCAAGGCCTTGCACAACCTCAAGTACTTCACCTGGGTCGAGCAGCAGGGCAAGAGTTCCGAGGCTTTGCGCCGACTCTGGGACCCGGAGTTCTGGGACGAGACTTTCGCCCAGGTCGAGCGGTGGGACCAGCTTATCGTCGATTTCAACCGCCGCGTCGGCGCGACGCCGTAGGGCGGAAGCGGTCTTATTTCTCAATGGTCGCGCGGATTTTTTTGTGCTACACTACAGACCGATGTCTGACCATCCGAAATGCCTCATCACCGGCGGGATGGGATTTATCGGCTTCAATGCCGTCGTGCATTACGCCCGGCAAGGCAGGCGGGTCGTTGCCTTCGATGACCTCTCCCGGAACACCGCCCGGCGCAACTATCGGGACTTCAAGTCCATGCGCTTGCCCAACGTCGCGTTCGTCCATGGCGATGTCCGGGACGCGCGCTCTCTGAGGCGCCTTTTTCAAAAGCACGGCGGCTTCGAACTGGTTCTGCATCTGGCGGCGCAGGTCGCGGTCACCCACTCCGTCACGGATCCCGTGCAGGATTTCGAGCGCAACGCCTTGGGCACGCTCAATGTCCTGGAGGCCGTGCGCCGCTTGTGCCCCCGGGCCTTTTTCATCTTCGCCTCGACCAATAAGGTTTACGGCGCCCTGCCCGAAGCCCGGATCCGGCTCGCCTCCGGCCGCTACGGCTTCAGCCGGCCTCGCCTCGGGATCGGCGAAGACGCCGCCTTGGACTTCCATTCCCCCTACGGCTGCTCCAAAGGCTGCGCCGACCAGTATGTCCGGGATTACGGACGCATCTACGGCCTCAAGACCGCGGTCTTCCGCCAATCCTGCATTTATGGTCCCTGGCAGTACGGCGAGGAAGACCAGGGCTGGGTGGCCTGGTTCCTGATCGCGGCTCTTTCCGGCGCGCCGATCACCATTTACGGCGACGGCCGGCAGGTCCGCGATATCCTGCACATCGACGATCTTCTCGCGCTCTACGACCGGGCCATGGCCCGGCCTTCCCGATCCTCCGGCCAGATATTCAATGCGGGCGGCGGGTTGGGCTCGACTCTTTCCCTGCTGGAACTGTTGGACTGGATCCGGCGGCGTCTGGCGATAGCGCCGAAAATTCGCCGGCAAGACTGGCGGCCGGGAGACCAGAAGGTCTACGTCTCCGACATTTCCAAGGCGCGCCGGCTCCTCGGTTGGCGGCCGCGCGTGGGCGTCGACGCCGGGCTGGGCCAGCTGGCGCGTTGGCTGGCGGCCCGGGTCCCCTCCTCGCGCCCATGATCCACATACTCATACTGGGCTACAACGAGGAGAAGGCCCTGCCCGGGATGCTGGCCAGGCTCGACGAGACCTTGCGCCAGCAGCACGAACCCTTCCGCTTCGTCGTAGTGGACGACGGTTCGGTCGACGCGACGGCGAGCGTGGTCCAGGCGTTGGCCGGAAAACTTCCCGTGCTTCTGCTGCGCCATGAGACCAACCGAGGCGTGGCCAAAGCCTTTGACACGGGCCTGCGCCGCATCGCGGGCGAGGCGCGCCCGGAGGACTTCATCATCACCATGGAAGGCGACGGGACCAATGACCCCGGCTCCTTGCTCCCCATGCTGCGCCGGCTGGCCGAGGGTTACGACGTGGTCTGCGCCTCACGCTACTGCCCGGGCGGCGCCTATGTGGGGTTCCCGCTTTTCAGGCGCTTCCTGAGCCTGTCGGCCAATCTGCTCACGCGGCTCGTGCTCGCGATTCCGGGCGTCGAAGACTACACTATCTTTTTCCGAGGCTACCGGGCCGGAGTCGTGCAGCGGGCCTTGCGGGCCTTCGGCGACGACTTCATCGAGAGCCGCAGCTTCGCCTCCAATGCCGAGTTGCTCATCAAGGCCTGGCGCAGCGGCGATTTGCGCTGCTGCGAGGTGGCGACCATTTACCGTTATGATCTCAAGCACGGCAAGAGCAAGATGAAGGTGTGCTCCAACGCCGCGGAATACTTCCGCATGTTCCGGAGGACCTTGGGCCGGCGGGCGCAAGCCCCCCGCTAGCCTAGGCTCAATCGTGGCCGCGTCCGAAAAGTGGGACCTGAGAACCTCCGCGGCCCTGGTGGGCGCGGGCTTGCTCTTATGCCTGTTGAGAATGAGCCCCGTCGCCAGCGATCATGTCCTCATGCTGACCAAGGCCCGGCTCGCGCACTCCAGCATGACGACGGATCCCTTGGTCGTCGCGTCCTTTGCGGCGCCGTACACCATGATGCCGGCGGCGCTCGCCAAGGCTTTCGCCTCCGTCAGCTCGGCCCTGGGCATCGGGCCGAACTGGCCTATCGGGGTTTTTCTGTTGGGCCTATGGGCGGCGCAGATCCTGCTGATGTCCCGTCTCGCGCTCTCGGCCACGGGGCGCAGGGACGCGGCCGGCCTGGCCACGCTTTTTTTCGCGTTCGACATGCCGATTTTCGTGCCCGATATCCCGTACAACATAACCTATTTCGAGCGCTCCTTGGGCATGGTCCCTTTCCTCTACGCTTTTTGGGCTCTGCTGGAAAGGCGAATGACGTCCGCTTGGGCCGCCCTGGTGGCCTCGATCTACCTCCACGCCAGCCCGGGCCTCTATTTTATGCCGCTGTTCGCCGTTGAGGAGCTCCGTCTCGCCTGGCAAAACCCGAGTTCAAGGACATCGTCGGCGCTGCGCCTGATCGGCGGCGCCGCGGCGCTCCTGCCGCTTTTTTTGAGGGTGGCTCTTAATGCGGTTCCCGCCAGCGAGCTTTCCTACTACCGCATGAACATGAGGTTCCATTCCGTATCGAGCGGCGGCGTGGACATGCGCATGGCCGACCATGTCTTTCGCCTGGAGGGCTTGGTCTTGATGGCTTTGGCCTTTTATCGCGCGCGCGGACTGCGCAGCCGCGCCCAGCTTCTGCGCATGAGCGCCGTCGGCCTGGTCCTGATCGGCTGGGGAACCCTTTCCTACTTTCTGTTCGCTCATGGGCTCCTGGCTTGCGGCATATTCGTCAAGATGCATTTGTGGAAGTCGTTGGCCCTGCTGGAATTTCCCGCCTTGCTGGCCTTGTCGGCCTGGCTGGCCGAGGAAAGCGATCGTCCCGGCGCGCTGGCGTCGTGGCCGGGCATGCTGCTGATCCTGGCCCTCTCCAGCTATCGCGATTTCGTGGCCCGGTTGGCCGGCATAGGGGTCGGGATCTGCCTTGTCGCCGGCGCGGGCGCGGCCGGACAGACGGTGTTGGCGGCGCTCGCGGTCGCGCCCCTGATCCATCTTTGCGTCCCCGGCATCATGCATGCCTTGGTGCTGAAGCTGGGGTTGCATGGAGGCCTTTTCCTTCTCCCCGCCTTCAAGCTCTGGATAGGCGCGTCCGTGCTCCTGGCTTTGGGGCTGGGCTGGCTGCTCAGGCGGCTTGCCCTGGCGCGCGCTCAACCGTCCCGGGCCCTGCTCCTGGGCGTGGCCGCCTTCGTGTTTGTTTCCGCCAGCATCGAACGCCGGCTTTCGATGCCCGAGAAACAGGAATTGCATCACATGGCTTCCTGGATCAAGACGCATACCCCCCCCGATGCCATGATCCTGGTCTCGCCCGTGGATCTCGTGGGGTCGTGCAAGGATTTCGTCCTGGAAAGCGAGAGATCCGCCTTTCCCTGCATGAACTATTATGAGAGCGCCGCGATGTACGGCGCCCTCGCCGGTCCCATGGCGGAAAGGATGCGGGCGGTGAAGTTCGATTTCGACCGGGCCACCGACAACGCGGCGTTTCGAGCCGAGACGAAGAGAGCCTATGAATCCCTAAGCCCCGCGGAGGTCGAGAGCGTCGCCCGTCGCTACAAGACGGGATATTTCTTGGCCCGCGATGACCGGCGCTGGCCCTGGAATGCGGTTTTTCGCGAAGGGGACGCGGTCTTGTTCCAACTGGGCCGTTGAGACGCCAACGGCATCACCGGCTGACGATATAAGCCACGCCGCCGCAGCCGTAGCTCCACATCTGCCGCAGTCTCCAGTCCTTGAGATCCCGCTCGAATTGGCGGAAAGCGCCATAAACGCCCAATGTCGAGCTGCCCTTGTACAGGAAAAAGTCGTCGATGACCAGGATCGTGCCTTCCTGCAATGCCGGCATGATGAACTCGAAGACCGGGCGCGCTGCGGTGAAGGTGTCGCAGTCGATGAGGATCACCGCCGCCTTGCCGATCCCGTAGTCCGAGGGATTCCTGGCGCTCAGCGTGGAATCGTAGTAGCCCTCTATGAGGCGGACCCGGGAAGGGTCATCGACCAGCCGCGCCAGGCGGCGGCGAA
Source organism: Elusimicrobiota bacterium (assembly GCA_003452935.1). Lineage (GTDB taxonomy): Bacteria > Elusimicrobiota > Elusimicrobia > UBA1565 > UBA9628 > UBA9628. The sequence goes on along the minus strand of DMMY01000016.1, from coordinate 70,422 downwards.
CCATGTCCGCGTTGGACTTGAAGTTCTCGTCCCTGTGCCATTGATGCCCCCGCTCTTCTTCGGTGACTTTCCCGAATCCCGCGAAGGAGTCGAATCCGAAATATCGCATGGGCGCCTGGCGCGGCAGGAAGCTGCGCCGGGAGAGATGTATGGCCGCGGCGAGAGAGGCTCCGGTAAAGACCCCGAATTCCAGGTAATCGCCCTCGACGCCGTCGTGGGAGGCGAGGTAGAAGGCTTTTTTAAGGGAATCATACTTGCCGAGGTTGTTCTGGATGATCGGCGGCAGAAGGCCGATGGCCTTGGCGACCAAGTCCTGCAGAAAGAAGGCGCGGCTGGCATACCGTAGGAATGCGTGGCTCATGCGGGTCAGCTATGCAAACAAATTTGCTTTCCCCCGTCAATGCGCCCGTGCGGAGAGATGTTGTTGGCATTGTTGGCCCTTTTGTCGAGACGCGCTTTCAGGAGCGGTTCTTCGCCGCTTCTCTTAGTTTGGCGTAGCCCCTGTAAAAGAGAGCGGCCAAGATCGAGATCGCCGCGCATAGGCCGACGAAAACCGGGTGGATGGGCAGCAGCTCAAACAGGAAACCCAGCAGGCAGGAAATGGCCATGATGCTGCCCAGCTGGATGGCCATGAGAAAGCCGGTGGCCTTGCCCGCGGCCTCATTGGGCAGGCGCGACTGGAAATAAGAGTGCAGAGAGAGATCGTTGGCCGCTAAAGTCAGGCTCGAAGCCATGATGACCCCCAAGAGCAGCCAGAGGTTAACCCCGGCTCCCACGGCAAAGGTCCAGAGAAGCAGGCTGCTCAGCGCCATGACTCTGATCCAGGAGAAAGGCGAAGGCTTCTTCGTGCAAACAGTCCCATGATCGGCACGCGAGAATCGAAGCATGAGCAGCAGCAGCGCGGCGCTCAATAATTCGCCGGCGCTGGAGCTGCTGATCATCCAGGCGGATTTTTCGGCGGAATCCAGGACGTTCTTCGCGAAGATCGGTATCATGATCTGTTCGAGCAATCGATGCAGGATCATGGGGCCCACGATCATGAAGCCGAGCCAGCGGAATTCCTTTTGTCCGAGGATGATCTGTTTGCCGGCTCTTATGTCCGATAGGGCCGCCTGGATCATGTCCTTGAGGCTTCTGCTCGGCGGCGTCGCGCCTTGCCGCCCGCCCGGGGGCGCGGCCAGCTTGAGCCGCCAGAAAACCCATGCGGCCAAGATATACGCCGGCGGCAGCAGGCACAGCCCGGCGAGCACGTTCACGCCGATGAGCGCCGCTGAATTTCTGAGGAGCAGGCCCACCGCCAGCGGGGCGATCACCCCGGCTATCTCATAGTACATGTGGACCTTGATGTTTTGGGTCAGTATGGAATCGTGATTGCGGCCTACGGTCAGCGCCGAAAGACAGTCCCGGGCCGTGAGCACCGCTCCCTGGGTGGCTCCGGCCAAGGTGAGCAATGGCAGTATGAGCCAAGGATTGGCGGCGCCCGCGGCAAACAAGAAGATGATGCCCGCCACGATGCCCGCCTGGGCCAGCAATGCCGTGGCCAGGACCTTCTGCACCGGTTTTCTATCGATGACGCCGCCGGCGAGCATGCTGCTCAGCGTCATGGCCAGCCCCCAGCCCGTGGCCATGGTCGCCATCCATATCGTGCTGCCGAAAAAGGTCAGGGCGATAAGAGGCATGGTGATGTTCAAGGCTTCCATGCCGAACTTGTATATCCCCGTGCCCACGAAGACCCGCCGCGCCGCTTTCTTCTTCGCCGATTCATCGTCCCGCAGAAGCCGGATATGCGGCCGCTCCGGGATATCCCGGCCGGCCCTGGCCAGGGCCGCGAAGGGCGCGTCGTGGTCATCGCTCAGGACCGCGACCGGATCGGCCGGGGCGGGAAGGGCGGCGGCCCCGTCGAATATCCGGCGGGAGGCGTTGTCCTGCTCCGCCTCGGCCTGCGCGGGCGCATCCGGCCGCGCCGCGGCCGCGCGGCTGATCTCCTCCGCGGCGGCCAAGGCCTCTGGGCCCGCCAGGACGGGCGCGGGGCTTGCGAGCGCGAAATCCGGCGTCGCGGCTACCGCCCGAGGTCGTTTACAGTCATTAGGCGCCGGCGCGCCCGCCAGGCCGGGGGACGCGACAACGCTTGAGCTTTGGCTCCAGGAGGTGCGCAGGCCGGCGGACCCAATCTTATCAAGGCCCACGACCGGGACGCCCATGGCCGGCCGGAAAACGATCGCCGCGGGAACCCGTCTTGCCGCGGCGGCGCGCGCCATGGCCGCGGCCGCGGCCGGAGGCCAGCTTGAAAAAAACAGCAACAGCGCCGCGCATAAGCGCATCAGGCAAATTATACATTCGTTCTCCGCGGAGCCTCAGGAACAAGTACCCAGGGCATGCTCGGGCAAAAGGCCTAGCGTCTCTAGGCCTGAATTCCCAGGTGCCGGAGATCATGTTATTGGCATTGTTGGCCCTTTTGGCCGAGTTTCGCCGCGTATTGTTGAAAATTATGCCAACAAGTTGACCACCTTGCTGCCTTTCGTTTTCATGCTGGTCACGACGCTCTACGCGGGCTGGCTCAACATTACGGGCAACTACTTGCCGCGCGGGGATTTCTCGGGGAAGCTGCAGGCGATCCTGACCGCGGTCATGATGGGGCTGGCCCTGATCATCGCCGGGACCTGCGCCGCGTCATGGCGGCGTCTCATCGCGGCCCGCGACCGAGTCCCCGGGATGGCCCCTGCCGCGCCGGCGTGCGGCCAAAATTGAACTCCGAAATTTTTTGAGGCGTTGCGTCATATAGGCCTTTCATCCCATCGGGCATGGTCCGACTGCCGACAGAATTCTAGGCCTTTGGTTCGTCGTTTGAAATCAGCCTCCGGCTTATAATATGGTTATGAGAAAGAATACCTCTGGGCGCATGAAATTGCTTTCCGGCCTTCTCTGCGCCGTTTTACCGCTCATAAGCCCCGGTACAAGCGCCTACGCGGCAGGCAAGGGCATCATCGCCTCTCAACGCCAATTTAAAGCCGGTCCCATTGTCGGCTTGCGCGCGATAGCGACATCCCTAGGCGCGTTAAAAACCGGTTTTGCGCCGCTCTCTTCACTCGGCAATGGCTCCCTGAAAATACCGGCTCCCGCGCCGAATATGCCAGCGCAATTCCCGGCTTCCCTCTCAGACAACGGAACTCGGAATGCAGCCGGCGCGCAGCCATCCTTCGCCCCAGTTCCTTTATCGGCGCCGCGGAGCGAAGCTTCTATCCCTGTCCTTGATGCAAATGCCGCAGCCTTGGTTTCTCCGGTAAGAGAGGACTCTGTTTCTCAAATCATCCCGGGGTCCGTCGAATCAGGACGTTTTCAAGCTTCGGTTTCCCGCATCAATGGGAAATTGAAATCAACTCTCGCGGCTCTGATGCCCCGGGGCCTGAGCAAACAAGACGTTGAAGCGCCTGAAAGGCCGGTTTCCGGGACGATTTCACTGGCGCCCATTCAAGGCTCGGCGCCAAGCGCTTCCTCTCGAATCCAGCCCGATCGAGAACCGAATCCGCCCCAGAAGCCGGAAACGGTCCAGCAGAAAATGAGCATCCGCTCATTTCTTGGGGAAATGGGAGCCACCCTATCCTATGTCGTGGGATCCATCAAGAAAGTCCCGACCCATAACCCGCAAAAACCCTATGCGTGGAAATATACGCCTCCGCACTCCCTGGTGTTTGCCACGGGAATCCTGGGCGCCTTGTTCTCTTTCAATGTTTCCGATATTCTGGAAATCGTTATCCTGCCGCTTCTCGTGCCCAAGGCCGCGCTGCCGGCCGTGATCATGGGGATTCCCTTTTCCTGGGCCTTGCTGGGAGGCGGAGTCCTTCTGATCGTCTTTGGTTTTCTTTTCCAACGCTTGAGCCGGCCGGCTGGCGCCGGTATCCGGGACGCGACGCCGGCGGGCTCTTTGTTCAAGCGCCTGGCTCAACGACTTGGATTTGATTTCGCCAAGGAACCCGAGAAAGCCTTTTCCGTCTTCGCCGTCGTCACTTTTCTGCAAAGTGTGGCCGAGAAGGTCTATTCCATGATGCAGAAGTCCATGATGCAGGCGCTCAATCTCGGCAGCACGGGGGTCGGAACCCTGCGCAATTACATGTGGTATGCCACGGTTTTCAATCGTCCTATCGTCGGAGCGTTCGCGGACAAGCTCGACATCAAAAAGGGCTTTGTCCTTTTCAGCGCGCTTTCCGCGGTGATTTTCGCCGGGATTCCCGCGCTCTTGATCATGGGCAAACTCTCCATGATCTCCTTGGCCGTCTTATCCTTCCTCTCGTATCTGTCCAGTCAAATCGCGGGGTCCATCACGCAAAACAGGCTTCAAAATGAAATCGCGGGAGATCAGGAAAAAGCCCGTTCCTCGGGCAATGTCCTGACCAGCATGTGGCGCAATTACGGCACTTATATCGGGTTGGCTTTGGGGGCTATTATGATGGGAACTCCCGCCGCTGCCGCGGCAGGGAGCGTCACCACTTTGTTCGCCGGAATTTTGTTTCTATACGTGGGCATCAAGCTCCTGGCCGCGGTCGTGTTCTATTTCGGCATCCATATTCCCGGAAAAAATCCGGGCGCGGCCCAAGCCGAAACTCCTGTCCCAGCGGCGCAGCCCAAGGCCGGCCTTTCCCCTGCGTCCGAGACAACGGCCCCGGCCAGGAAAAATATTCAAGAACATATCGGACGCGCGCTGAGCTTCGTCGGATTCGCCGGCGCCATGGGGGGCGCGTTCCTCGTCACGGGGATGGGATTCAATGTGTTCGCCTTGTTCCTGGGACTTTCCTTGGCTTGGGGAGTCGGGCCGCATCTGGGCGCTAAAACGGCGAAGAAACTGCTAAAGAACGGCATCCTCGGCAGTTCCGAGAAGAAGATTCTCTCGACGGTCAGGATCCTTTCCATGGCGCCGCTGCTTTTGACCTCTCTGCTCGCGGGCAGCCACCTTCCCCTCTGGGTCGCGGGAATAGCCATCGCCTCCGCCCTCGTCGGCATCTACACGGTGCGCGAATGCGTCTGCGCCATCCTGGCCAACACCCTTATTCAAGACAACGCCGTAGTTCCGCAAAAAGAACAGGGCAAAGCGGCGGCCGCCGTCATCACCATGACCTATATGGGGACCATTATCTCCAACAAGATACTGAAATGGCTTCTCCCCAAGGACCTCACCATCCAATTATTCTGGGACTCGCCTTACGCCATCATGGCCATCGTGATAGGAGCCGTGGCCTTGGCCGTCTATACCGCGTTCATCTACCCCAAGCTTTCGCACCTGCATGAATGGATGGAGAAGGTCAAGGCTCGTTAGGAAATAAATGATCGTTTTTTGACGCCGATGCACCCCCCCCTTGCGCGCCCCCCCAGCTAGCGCTAAAATTTCCCCATGCCCGACCCACTCACCGCCATCGAAGCGCGTATCCTCGGCTCCCTAGTGGAAAAATCTTTGACCACTCCCGAGCTCTATCCCCTAAGTCTCAACTCCCTGGTCAACGCCTGCAACCAGAAGAGCAATCGCGACCCGGTCATGAATCTCGGCCACGCCGAGGTCGAAAAAGCCCTCGCCGGCCTCGTGGAAAGGAAGTTCGCGGCCCGCGTCTACGAGGCCGGCGCCCGCGCCGTCAAATACAGCCACCATATCGAGGTCCTCCTCGGCTCCGAGGACCCCAAGGTCATCGGAGTCGTCTGCGTCCTGCTCCTGCGCGGCCCCCAGACTCCCGGCGAGATCAAGGCCCGAACCGAACGGCTCTGCCGGTTGGAGAGCATCCCGGAGGTCGAAACCCTCATGCGGGAACTCTCCAACCGCGTCGACGGCGCGATCATCAGCCGCCTGACCCGCCAGCCCGGCCAAAAGGAAGCGCGCTACCGGCAGCTTTTCACCAATACCGAACCAGCTCCCGAGCCCGCCGCGGCGCCGGCGCAGCCCCCGCCCGACCGCCTGGCGCAGCTCGAGGCGCGCGTCGCGGCCCTCGAGGCCGCCGTCCGGGAGCTGCGGGCCGGCCCGGCTTCCCCGCCGAATTAACGGTTCGGCTCGAAGAGGTTGAGAAACCGGTCCTCGTAGCGCGCAAACACTCCGAGGCGGTCGAGTTCCTTCTTCAGCGCGAAAGCCTTCGAACGGTCGACGCGCGCCTGGCGGAACAGAAGCTCAATGCGCCCGGCGTCCTCGGCGGCCAAGGCTGTCTCGCGCGGCGGCGTCTGCGCGTGGGACTCGGGTTGGCCGCCGGCGGCCGCTTCGCTATCCGTCTCATCGCTCTGCGCGCTTTCCTGCAGCGCCTGTATCACTCGTTGGTAGATAGCGAATAGCTGCGCCTGCATCGCGCGCCCGTATTCCTCCAGCTCGCCCAGGTCGAGCGCCAAGCCGGACAATTCCTTGAAGACGCGCAGGACGGCGGCGGAGGCGCTGGGATATGGCAGGTGAGGCGCCACGGCGGGCATCTCTCCCAACAGACCGACCGCGGGCAGGCCTGCCTCGGCCGCCGCGGCCAGCACCAATCCGTTGAGCCCGCCGATCTGTCCCTCCTTGAGCAACGAGACCTCATGCCGTTTGAGCTCGTCGAGGCTGGCCGTGTCGGAGGCCACGGCGAAGGTCCGCGACGGGCTGCCTGGATTCATCTCGGTCACCAACGCCGAGAAGGCGAAGACGCGGGTCACGCCCAGCGTCCGGCTTTCCGTTATGAGACGCTGGCAAAGGGCCAATTTCCCGCTCAAAGGCTGCGCTTCGCCTAAAAACACGAGGATATCGCAGCGTCTGGAAGCGCTGCTCGAAAGAAAAAGCCGGCTGCGCGGCAGCCGGGCCGCGCGCAGCAGCCCTCCCTTCACGTCGACGTTCTCCAAGTCGAAGAGATCGCGCGCCCTGAACTCGCCTACCTGATGCATGCGCAGCTTGGAGAGGAGGTAGACGGCGGCCGTCGTGGCCACGCGTCCGAGCCCTGGCCAAGCCGCGATCAGCCAACGCTCCGGCCTATCCGCCATAGCAGACCTCCGTGCCCTTGATCGCGATTTCGTTGCGCTTGAGAATGACTACGTATAACTTAACTGGCCGCGATCAAGGCAGGGTCAAATTTCCCCCGGGCAACGCCGCCGCGCCTGGGAGCGCGGATTTGCTGTCCGAACCCAGGCGGTCGCGAACGAGAGGCGGCTCCTGCGCGGCCGCGGGGCGGCCGTCGCCTAAAGGCGCAGGCTGGCGCCGAGGGAGAAGTAGTTGCGGTCCGTCTGTCCCGCCTGAACGTAGCGCTCGTACGCGGCCGAGAGTTCGAGTATCTCCAATTCAACGGAGACTCCCGCGGAATAAGCGTTGGAATTGCTCTCTCCGGCCTCGAACGTGGTGCGCGTGTAGTTCACGAAGGGCTTGATCAGGGGCAGGACGCTCATGACCAGCTTGACATTGGCGCTGGTGTTCGGGAAGCCTTGGACGACCTGGGAGAGGCCGATGATGTTTTGGACCCGGGGCGCTCGCATGTTGAGCCCTTCCGGCTTGTGGTCGTAAAACGATTTGGTGACATCGACGCTCAGCAGGTTCTTGAGGATCGACACGCCCGCCGACCCGGTCAGGTCGGTCTGGCCGAGCCGCGCGACCGAGCCCAGCGCCTGGCCCGCGGGACCGAAGTGGTCGCGGTGGTTGGTGAACATCGCCGAGGCCCCCAAGTCTATGCGGGCCAGGCCCGCGCCTTGCGCCGGCCCGCTGGCCTGCTCGCGGCCGCCGATGCGCGCGCGCGCGCCTTGTCCGGTCGGGGTGATGCTCAGAGCGAGGTCGGCTCCGACGAACTGGTTGCTGTAGCCGTTGACCGAGGGCGTCACTCCGCCCGTGACGCCCAGGCCTAAGAGCTTGGTGTCGTGGCCGACGCGCAGCGAGTAGGAGTTGAAGGTCCCGCTGGAAAGGTCCGAATGGAATGTGGCGAACATGGGCTTGACGCTGAAGTCGCCCAGCCCCACTTGGCCGGAGACGTTGACGCCGTTGTAGTTGCGATTGCCCGTCGTCTCCTTGGCTCCGGCGTTTAGCCAAAACGCCGCCGCCTGGCCCGCCCAGAAAAGCGAGACCGCCGTCAATGCCGCCGTTTTCAACAGTTTCATCATGGGACCCCCTTAGGCAGACAGGATTCTACAACAGGCGCCCCGGGACTGTCCACCAATCCCGGAGGGCCTAGGGCCCGCGCCGGGCTTCCAGTTCCTCCCAGCGCGCGAACAAGTCGTCGATCCGCCGGCGGGCGGCATCCAGTCTTTCCTGCCGCTTGATGAGCTCGGCCGCGTCGGCGGCCACGGCCGGATCCTCCAGGGCCAGGCGGGCCGCCGCGGCCTGCTCCTCCGCCGCGCGGATGCCGGCTTCCATGTTCTTGAGTTCTTTCGATTCCTTGGCGGAAAGTCCCGGCCGGCCCTTTTCGGAAGCGGCCTGGCCCCGGATCGGAGGCGTCGGTGTTTCGTCCTGCGCCGCCCGCCAGTCTTCCCACTGCGAGAGATCGGCGAAAAAACGGGCCTGGCCCCGGCCGTCGAGAGCCAGTATCCGCCGGCTGACCCGGTCCAGCAAATAGCGGTCGTGGGTCACCAGCGCCAAGGCGCCGGGAAAGTCCCGCATGCTGGACTCCAGGACCTCCAGCGACTGCAGATCAAGATCGTTGGTGGGCTCGTCTAAGAGGAGCAGGTCGGCGGGCCTCAGCATGAGCCGGGCGATGAGCACGCGCGCCTGCTCGCCTCCGGAGAGCCGGCTCAGCGGCATGTCGAGCTGCTCCTGGCGGAACAGGAAGCGGGAGGCCCACCCGCGCACATGGATGCGGCTGCCCTTGTAAAGCACGTGCTCCCCGTTCTCGCAAAGCGCCCGATGCAGGCTGAGCCTTAAGTCGAGCTGGTCGCGGTGCTGATCGAAGGTAACGACCTGCAGCCCCTCGGCTTGCCGCACCGCGCCCGAGTCAGGCGCCAGCTGTCCCGCCAGGAGCTTGAGCAGGGTGCTTTTCCCGCTGCCGTTCTCGCCGATCAATCCCAGTTTGTCCCCGGGACACAGCGTGATATCCAGGGGTCCGAAGAGCTTGCGGCCGCCCAGGCTTTTCTCGATCTTGGAGGCCTCCACCAGGCTCTTGGTCCGGCGGTCGCTGCCGGAGAAATCGATGTCCGAGGCGCGGCCTTGGGCGTTTCGGTACCGCAGCTCGGAAAGCTCGCCGATGAGCTCGCCGGCCCTGTCGATTCGTGCCTGCTGCTTCGTGGTGCGGGCCTTGGGACCCCGGCGCAGCCAGGCAATCTCGTTGCGGACGATGTTCCTCACCGAGTCCTCGCGGGCCGCCTGGGCGCTCAAGAGCGCCTCTCGGTGCTCCAAAAAACAGCTGTAGTTGCCCGAGCTGCTGAAATGCCCTTGCGCGTAGCGTTTGTCGAGCTCGATGACGCGGTTGCTGACGCGTTCCAGGAAACGGCGGTCGTGCGTGACCACTAAAAAGGAGAACTTCAGGCCGCTCAGGAAGCTCTCCAGCCAGAGCACGCCCTCGAGGTCGAGGTGGTTGGTCGGCTCGTCTAAAAGCAGCAGATCCGGTTCGCGCGCGACCTGGACGAGTATGGCCAGGCGTTTGCGCCAGCCGCCGGAAAGCTCGCGGACCTGCCGAGCCGGATCCTTGAAGCCCGCGGCGGCGAGCCCGGCGTCCGCGCGCATGTCGATCTCGTAATCCTGCAGCTCAAGCCCGCGCAGGGACTCGAGCAATTCCTCGCGCACGCTCCAGCCCGCGCGCGCCGGTCCGAAAGGGTCCTGCTGTTCCAGGTAGCCCGTTCTCAGGCCGCGCCGCAAGGACAGCGTTCCGTGGTCAGGGCTTTCCAGGCCGGCGAGTATTTTAAGCAGCGTGGATTTGCCCGCGCCGTTGGGGCCGATGAGGCCGGTGCGTTCTCCTTCGAAGAGGCCGAAGGAAAGGCCCGTGAAGAGCGGACGCGCGCCGAAGCTTTTGGAGAGGTCCTGGCAACTGAGGAGAATCGGCACGGGGCTGTCTAGGGACCGGTTTCGCGCAGCAGTTCGCTGAGCTCGCGCAACGCCTCTATGGCCTCGCTCGAGAACGCGGCCGGGCTCAGGCGGTAGGCGGCGCGCAAGGCCGAGAGTTCGGCTTCGCAGCGGCTGCGCAAGGCCGCGTCGGCCGGATCGCCGTCGGCGAGGCGTTGCTGGAGAGAAACGACCGCCGCCTCCACGGCGCGGCGGTCGGTCGGAGTGGTCTGCATGAAGGCATTATAGTAAAAGCCTGCCTCCGGCGTACGGGCCTTCGTTCATCGCTTCTCGGGCAGGATCTCCAGCCAGTAGCCGTCCGGGTCCGCGATGAAGTAGATGCCCATCTTCTCGTTCTCGTGGCAGATGCAGCCCATCTCCTGGTGCCGGGCGTGGGCTCCGGCATAGTCGGCGGTGGTGAAGGCCAGATGGAACTCGTTGTCGCCGAGGTCATACTTCTCCTTGCGGTCCCGCAGCCAGGTAAGCTCGAGCTGGTGCGGGGTGACGCCGTCTCCCAGGAAGACCAGGATGAAGCTCGCGTCGGGCGCTTTGATGCGCCGGGTTTCCCTGAGGCCTAGGGCCTGGGCGTAGAAATCCAGGCTCTTTTGCAGGTCCAGGACGTTGAGATTGTTGTGCGCGAATTTAAAGGCCATGTCCCCTCCGTTGTCAGCGGCGATTGTAGCAAAGGCGCGGCGCGTACGGGGCCTGGGGGATAGAATTTACTACAATCAATCTCTCTGAATGGAGAGCAAGGTTATCGTCATAACCGGCGCGAGCGCCGGCATCGGAGCGGCCCTGGCCGAGCGCCTGGGCCGGGAGGGGCACTGCCTGGCGCTGGCGGCGCGCCGCAAGCCGGAATTGGAGGCCGTGGCGGCGCGCTGCGGCAAGGCCCTGGTCGCGCCCACGGACGTATGTCGCCGGAGCGAAGTGGAGGCTCTGCTCGACGCGGCCTTGAAGGCCTTCGGGCGCGTGGACGTATGGGTTAACAACGCCGGCCAAGGCATCAACAGGAGCGTTCAGGAACTCAGCGACCAGGACTTCGACTTCATCATGGCCGTCAACGTCAAGAGCGCGCTCTACGGGATGCAGACCGTCATCCCTCACTTCAAGCGGCGCAACGGCGGCCACCTGATCAACGTGGCCAGCTTCCTGGGCAGGGTTCCCGTGGTGCCGTTCCGTTCGGCCTACAACGCGGCCAAGGCGGCGCTTATCGCGCTGACCGCCAATTTGCGCATGGAACTGGCGTTGAGCCATCCGGGCATCCATGTCTCCGTGGTCCTGCCCGGGGCGGTCAGCACCGGGTTTGCCCGCAACGCCCTAGGCGGCCTGCCCCAGGGCGGCTGGCCTGCGTCCTCCGTCCCAATCCAGACTCCCGAGGCAGTGGCCGATCTCATGGCCGGCCTCATCGCCGCGCCCGCGGCCGAGCTGTACACCCACCCGGGCCAGCAGGCGGCGGCGGTGAAATATGCCCAAGACGTCGCCGGCTTCGAGGCCGAACGGCGGCGTGGCGTCAGGGCTTGAGTTATCGGACTCTTTGACCTGACCCGACGGGGCAAAAATAAGTCCGCAAACTCAACCCCTGACACGCCAGGAACCCGTCCGGCGCCGCAAATCCGCGCGGACTTCCCGAGCCAGGAGACGAAGGAAGCCGTAGACCTGCGCTACGCCCGCGACTCGGTGGGCCGCCGCCGAACGGCGGACTTCCCGTCCCACGCGCACGGCGGCGCCTCGGCTTGAGGCCGCCTTGAACATCGCCTCGTCGCTGCCGGCGTCGCCGATGGCGAGCAAGTACGGCCGGCCCAGGCGCCGCCAAAGCCAACGGGCGGCGCTGCCCTTGTCCCAGGAACCGGTGGGCAGGATTTCCCAGGCGTTCTGCCCCCGCTGCCATGCAAAGCCGCGGGGCGATTCGCGGCGCGCTTGCGCCAACAGACGGCGCAGTCTTCTCGCGTATCGGGGCAAGACGCCGCGGTAGTGCACGCTCAGGCTCGCCCCCTTGTCCTCGACCATCACTCCGGGCGTGCCGGAACAGAGCCGCGCCAGGCGGCGCGCCAGGCGCGAGAGGGCCGGCCGTTGCCGACGCGCCTGGGGATGGATGAACTCGAGGCCCGGTCCCTCGATGCGCAGTCCGAAGTTGCCTCCGTAAATGGCGCGCGGCAGCTTCAGCATCGCCTTGAGCTGCATGATGGGCCGGCCGCTCAGGACGGCGAGACGAATACGCCCGGCCAGCAGCGCGGACAGAGAAGCGCGTCGACTCCGGCTTAGGCGGGCCTTCGCCGGCCTGGCTTTGAGCTCGCAGAGCGTTCCGTCGAAATCGAGCAGGATCAGGACCCGCCGCCGCGCCGCGGCCGCGCGCGCCAGTCTGCGCAGGGACGGAACGGGCGCGGCCATCTTACCTCCGGACCGCCGGCTCCAGCTCTATGGCGGCCAGCTCAGTGACCAGATTCGCGGCCCACCGGTAGATGTTGTTTTCCCGGATTTCCCGGCGCAGCCGCACCATGCGCATCGCGGCCTCCTCCGGCGGCATCTGTATGCCGGCTCGGATGGCCTCCGCCACTTCCTCCGTGTCGTAGGGATTGACGATGAGCGCGTCGCGCATCTCGCGGGCGGCGCCCGTGAACCGGCTCAGGATGAGCACCCCCATCTCGTCGTCGCGGGCCGCGGCGAACTCCTTGGCCACGAGGTTCATGCCGTCGTGCAGGGAGGTGACCAGGCAGATGTCCGCGGCCCGGAACAGGGGCAGCAGCTCGGCGTGGCTGTGGTTCCTCTTGATAAGGATGATGGGGCTCGCTCCCGCCGCCGCGAAGCGCGCGTTGATGCGCTTGGCCTCGGCCTCGACCTCGCCCACGAAGTCCCGGTAGCTGGGGATGTTCATCCGGCTGGGAGCGCCGATCTGCATCATCACGAAACGTCCCCGGTAGTCGGGATATTTCTCAAGGAAGCGCTCGACTCCGCGAAACCTCTCCAGGATGCCCTTGGTGTAGTCAAGCCGGTCGACGCCCAGCGCTAGAAGCTCGACCCGCGGCCCCAGCGCCTGGAGGATTTTCTCTCGCGCGGCGCCCCCCTCGCCCCGCGAAGCGTTTCGCGCCTCGGGAAGATCCACGCTGATGGGGAAGGGTTTGACCACGGTCGCGTGCCTCCCGCGCTGGACCGCGAAGTGCTCGCGGTCGATGCGGCATTCCAGGACCCGGTCCACCGTTTCGAGGAAGTTGTTGCAGTGGAACTGGGTGTGGAAGCCGATCACGTCGGCGCCCAGCATGCCTTCCAGGAGTTCCTTCTGCCAAGGGCAGATGGCGAAGGCCTCAGGGTTGGGCCACGGGATATGCCAAAACAGGGCCACGCGGGAGTCCGGCCGCCGGATCTTGAGCAGCAGCGGCAGCAGCGTGAAATGGTAGTCCTGCACCAGCAGGCAGGGATCATCGAGGCCAGCCACTTCCTCCAGTACGGCCTCGGCGAAGCGCCCGTTGACTTCCCGGTAATGGGCCCAGTCTCCGGCCCGGAAAATCGGCCGCTTGTGGGCGATGTGGCACAGGGGCCAGATCCCCTCGTTGGCGAAGCCGTAGTAGTAGCCGTTCTCCTCCTCGGCCGTGAGCCAGACCCGCCGCAGGTTGTAGCGCGGCACGTCCGGAGGGACGCGCAGCCGGCCCTGGGGGTCGGCGGTCTCGCGGTCGGCCTCCCCGTCGCCATCCGCCACCCAGGTCCCCCCGCAGGCGCGCAGCAGGGGCTCCAGGCCGGTCACCAGGCCGCTGGCCGGCGTCTCCCAAACGACGGCGCCGCCGCGGCGGACGTGCCGGTACGGCTCCCGATTGGCCACGACGACCAGAGGCCGGTTCCCTATCTTGAGGCGCACGTGCTCGCGCAAGCGCTCCGACGTCCACAACGAATCGCGCAGCAGCCTCAGTTTCGCCTCTTGCTCGGCCGCCTCTTGGGCCTCGCCGAGCTGGCGCGCCAGGCTCGCGGCCTCATGGACGAGCGGCGCCAGAAGCCCCCGGCGGGGCAGAGGCGGGGCCTTGGCCGTCTCCCCGGCGCGCAGCCGCCTCAGCCACTCCGCCACGCGCAGAGCCGGCTCGTGCAAAGTCCGGTGCGCGGTCCAGAGCGCCGCCAGCAGCAGGGCCAGGACCAGCAGCAGCAGAGCGGCGGCGAGATTGTCCATGGTCAACGCTCCAGACGGAACCACAAGAACCCGTGCGGCGCCAGGGTCAGCGGATAGAGGCGCTCCCCGATGGCGCGGAAGCGCGTATGGCCGAACATCTCCACCGGCGTCCAACCGCGGAAGCGCGAGAGGTCTATCTCGGCGGGTTGGGCGTAGCGAGAGAGATTGTTGACCACGAGCAGTGACTGTCCGGCATGTTCGCGCAGGTAGGCCAGGACCCGGGGGTTGGCCGCCTCCACGATTTCCATGGCGCCGCGGCCGAAGGCCGGATGAAGACGGCGCAGGTTGATGAGACGCTTCATCCAGTGCAGCAGCGAGTTGGGCACGCGTTCCTGCGCCTCGACGTTGACGGCTTGGTAGCTGGCCACCGGGTTGGACACGGGCTGGGAGTAGAGCCGTTCCGGATCGGCCCGGGAGAAGCCCGCGTTGCGGTCCGGGCTCCATTGCATGGGCGTGCGCACCCCGTCCCGATCACCCAGGTATATATTGTCCCCCATCCCGATCTCGTCGCCGTAGTAGAGCACGGGGCTGCCCGGCATGGACATGATCAGCGAGACCATGAGCTCGATCTGATGGCGGCCGAAGTCCAGCAGGGGAGCCAGGCGGCGCCGTATCCCGAGGTTGAGCTTCATGCGCGGATCGTGGGCGTATTCCTTGAGCATGTACGCGCGCTCATCCGGAGACACCATCTCGAGGGTCAGCTCGTCGTGGCTGCGCAAAAACAACGCCCATTGGCAGTTCTCCGGGATCGCCGGCGTCTCGCGCAGCACCTCCACGATCGGAGCGCGGTCTTCCTTGCGGATCGCTATGAAGATGCGCGGCATGAGCGGAAAATGAAAGGCCATATGGCACTCGTCGCCGTCGCCGAAATAGGGGCGCACGTCGCCGGGCAGTTGATTGGCCTCGGCCAGCAGGATGCGTCCCGAGTAAGACTTGTCGATCGCGCGGCGCAGTTCCTTGAGATACTGGTGCGTTTCGGGCAGGTTCTCGCAGGAGGTTCCCTCGCGCTCGAAGAGATAAGGGGCCGCGTCCACGCGGAACCCGTCGATGCCCCGGTCGAGCCAGAAGCGCAGCACTTTCAGCATCTCGGCGCGGACCTCGGCGTTGTCGTAATTGAGGTCCGGCTGGTGGGAATAGAAGCGGTGCCAGTAGTATGCCTTGGCGACCGGGTCCCAGGCCCAGTTGGATTTTTCCGTATCCGTGAATATGACGCGCGCGTCCTTGCAAGCTTGGTCGGTGCCAGACCACACGTACCAATCGCGCTTGGGACTGTCCGGCTGGCGGGCCGACTGGAACCAGGCGTGCTGGTCGGATGTGTGGTTGAGAACCAGATCGGCGATGACGCGGATGTTCCGGTCGTGGGCCGCCGAGACGAAGCGCGTAAAATCATCGACGTCGCCGTAATCCGGATGGATATTATAAAAATCGGATATATCGTAACCGTCGTCGCGCATGGGAGACGGATACATGGGCAGCAGCCACAGGCAATCCACCTCCAGACGTTGGAGATAGTCGAGCTTGTCGCTCAGCCCCTGGATATCTCCCAGCCCGTCACCGTTTGAGTCGAAAAACGACTTTATCGGGACCTCGTAGAATACCGCTTCCTTATACCAAGGCGCTTCCATGGGCGGCTTGCGCACTCCGTACCCACAGGATCGCATTCCCGCGTCAAATCGTCCTCAAACCTTGCCCGCATGGCCCTGGGCCGGCCCGACCGAGTCTTCACCGAGACGACCGCGGCCGTGTCCAGCGAGGTATGGGTCTACGGCGCAGAACGCGCAAGCGTCGGCCTCGGTTTCGGCATCGGGATGCTCGGGAGGGGCTCGGCGGTGGGCACGGGGCTGGGAGTCGATACCGCGGGGGCGGGAGAGAAGCTGAGGCTGACTTTCGTCAACGGGGAGCTGACGAGCATCCGGCGCCGGTCTCCGTAGGGCGGCCTGCGGGCCTGTTTTAGTTCCCGATTTGGTAGGCGGCTGCGCCGCGATCTTGGAGCAGATTCGCCCACTCGACAAAAAGATCGATTTCCTTGGCCTGTTGCATAAGGTTTTCCGCTAACCCTTCCAAATCGGCCTTCTTCTGATAAAAGAGAGTCGCGGAGCGCCATTCCATGATTTTTTGTTGACCCTCAGGCGTCCCCGCGAAAGCGCCATATATGAATTGGCCCATTTCATCAGCCTCTTTCCTTAATTGCGCGGATCTGGTTTTCATGTCCCGCGAAACATCCCGAAACTCCTGGATATATTTGTTGAAAAAGCTCGTGCCGCCCGGGATGAGAGCCACCACGCTGGTCTGCATGGCGCGAACCAGCAGTTTCTTGCCGGGCGCGTCCGCCGATGCGTAGGCTTCGTCCAAATGGCTGCTGGCCTGATTCAACTTTTCGATCCAAAAAATCTTCTCAGTCTCATTTGCGGGTCTGGTCTCAAGACAATCGAGCAGTTCCCGGGCGCCCGCGCGAAATGGCACTTCCATCAGCTTGTCTATCTTTTTTTCCATCAGCGAACTTTGGTCGAGCAAGGCCGCCATCAATTCCTTGGTGACGGCGGCGACAATGCTCGCGGCGGGATTGGCCAAAACGTAAGGCAGCACGCGCATGAGCAAACGGCTGCCGCCGGCTTCGACGGCAGCGGACGCGGTCTCCTCCAAAGCCTTGTGAAGCACGCGCTTGAAAATATTTTCGGCCTCGCTCATCTATCTAAGCTTCGTGCCCGACGCGACGCGCCCCTTCCGGGGCTTGCTGGGAGCGCCTTGTTATCTGATCTTGCGAAGGAAGCGATCCTTTACGTTGGCGTCGATAAAGGTGCCCAATCCCTTCCCGGCGATCGCCAGGGACTTCATCTTGCTGATATTGCCGGGGTCCGCGCTTTGATTGGTATAGCGATAAACCGAACAATCCGTAAATCTGATCGTCATGGCGTCTTTCGCGATCTCATACCATGCGACCTTGGAATCGCCGCTGAGGTTCTTGTAGCGTTTGAACATTTTCGGCTTCTTTGGAGTTAGCATGCTAGCATTATGCGACAAATGGAGAGAACTGCCAAGCTAAATCGTCCGGGGCTTAGAGCCTATCCCAAAACCCCATTCCGGGCTGCAACCTCGGTCTTCTGCCTGCGCCTTCGTTGCTCGTCGCCTCCTCTGGTGCGCCATCATTCTACTTTTCCAGAGGAACCATCGATGCCACGACATTCAGCATACAAGTCTTACATGCCTATCGGCATGCTCGCTACTCGCGCCTTGGCTCGGCGAGAATCCCGAGGTTTCGCCGCGAAAGCGGGTTTTGGGATAGGCTTAGCGCTGCTTCTTGTCGAGCGCGGCCCGGAGCATCTCGCCCAAGGCGCCCGGCGTGGCTTGGCCGGCTTGCAGGTGGTCCTTCCATTCATCCGCGTCCGGGTCGCGCGGCAGCTGAAGCGATATCCGGCGCTCAGCGAGCTTGACCTCGCCGATCTCCACGCGGATGGAGTCTGCGACTTTTTGCCGTTCCAGGTGGAACTCGGGATGATCGGAGACCTTCGACTGGTGCAGCAGCCCGACGACGCCGGGTTCCAGCTGCACGAAAAGGCCGTACGGCTCCTTGCGCGTGATCTTGCCTTCCACGACCTGCCCGGCGGCATATTTCGTCCACGGATCGACGACCGCGGCGGCGGGATCGGCCGCCGGCCTCTCCGTGGCCTGCTTGAGCGACAACGATATCCTGAGGCGCCCGTCCACCGTCTCGCGCTTGAGGATCTTCACGGCGACGGGCTGGCCCACGGCCAAGAGGTCCGACGGCGATTCCAGGCGCGACCAGGCAAGCTCAGAGACGTGCGCGAGCCCCTCCACGCCGGGCAGCAGCTCGATGAAGGCGCCAAACTTCTCCAGGCGCGAGACCGTTCCCGGCACGACGGAGCCGTCGGGGTTCTGATCGATGAAGGCGGCGACGGCGCGCGCCTGCTCTTCCTCCAGCAGCTTGCGCCGCGAGAGCACGACGTTTCTGCCCCCCTCCGAGAATTCCGTGATCCGGAAGACGAAAGTCTTGCCGACGAACTCCGTTGCCGTCTCCACGCGCTTAAGGTCCAGCTGGCTGATCGGACAGAACGCGGCGCGGCCCTTGACGTTGACGCGCACGCCTCCCTTGCAGACCTCGGCGACGCGCCCCTCGACGGGCCGCCGGCTCTCGAAAGCCTCCTTCAAGTCCTGGGCGATATTCTTGTCGGTGGGGTGGATGGAAAGCCGGATCTCCGAGGGACGCACGGAGGTGACGAAGAGGTCGATGGGCTCGCCCACCTTTCGTCCCGCCAGCTCGGAAGTCGCCACGGCGCCCTCTTTGCCCGGCCCCAGCGCCACGATGCCGTCCTCCTGGCCCAAGGCCAGGATCTCCGCGCGGACTCGGTCGCCGGGAGCGAAAGTCCTCTCCGTCGTTTCCAGGGAAGCCCCCAGCAGCTTCGCGAAGTCCTCGTTCGATTCGTCCTCTTCGTGATTAGTCATGCTTCTTTATCTAAGGACATTTGAGGTCCCGATTCAAGCCGGTCGACGGTTTTTCGCGCCGGGGACCGTTAATGAGTGACACTCCCCTAATTCTAGGCTTAGTTAAATTTTCTCCCCGGATAGGGCTCGAACCACCCCTGTTGGGACTTTGGAAAAGGAAAGCATCGGTTTTCCGTTTGAAAAACAGGATTTTTCTGCTGTCAACTTGCTCGTTTCCTCCCTCGTCCCAAGTTAACAGCGGATGGGATACCATTGCTGGCAACCCAATCCCATTAGGACATGGTGGCGAGGATTTCATCCAGGGGAATGAGAGCGAATCCGGTTACGCGGTCGGACATGCCGTAGGGCAGCACCAATTGGTCTCCGTGTACGAGCGCGCCGCAGGTGTAGAGAACGTTGGGTACGTAACCTTCCCGCTCGATGCCTTCCGGGCGCATCAACGGTTCGCGCAAGCGGGCGATCACTTTGGAGGGATCTTTGCGATCCAAAAGAAATGCGCCGAGGCAATATTGCCGCATGGGGCCTACGCCGTGGCTTAAGACCAGCCAACCCGCCTTCGTTTCAATGGGACAGCCGCAGTTCCCTGTCTTGATGAACTCCCAGGGATGGAGAGGCGAGAGAAGAAGGGTGGCTTCATTCCAAAAATGCACGTTGTCGGAATACATCAGAAAAATGTTTTCCCCGTCCTGCCGGGCGAGCATGGCGAAGCGACCGTTGATCTTGCGTGGGAAGAGGGCCATCCCCTTGTTCTGCACGCCGGAGCCGTTCAAGGTCGAGAACTTGAAGTGCCGGAAGTCTTCCGTTTCAAAGAGCTGGGGAAGGACGTTGCGCCCGTCGTACGCAGTGTAGGTGGCGTAATAGATTATCCCCCCCCCTTTGTCCCGATGCGCCGTCAAACGTACGTCCTCCAGGCCGTTGCTCTGGATGGAGGTGACGGGAAAAATGATCCTTTCGGAAAGTTCTTGGTCCGGCGGGAACCGGATTTCGTAGTTGGACTGCGCCAAAAGCCAAAGGCCCTTGGCGATATTGTGGTCTCCTATCCTCTGGCCGGGCGCCGTTTCGTGAAGGACCTCCTTGAGTCCGTTCTTGAGATCCTTGACGGTAAAAAAATCCCCCAGCCGGCCCAGCACGCGTTCCACCCAGTCCCCGGCCAAACCCATTTCCGCGACTTTCCGTCCGAAGAGCGCTTTGTGATAGGTCGAGTTTCCTATCAGTTCGGGCTCGGTCAAGAATCGCGACGACGGCTCCACGGAGATGCCGTTGTGGGTATCGATGACGCCGCTGCGGAAAGAGATGGAAGAAATGTGCCCTTCTCCCGTCGAGCGGAGGCTCAAAAGGAAGCGCAGGCTCCCCCTTGGCAAATTCGATTGATCCGGATGGGGAAGGATGGAAGGGTTGAAGATCGCCGCGGATTCGGGCGAATATTCGAACATGAAGTAAGAGCCGATCAAGAGCTTTCGCGATTCCGAGATGTCATGGCCCGAAGGCAAGAAATGCTCCAGGTGCTGAAATCTCTTCAGGAGGCGCTTGGTTAGCCAGCGATGGCGGGAGGAAAACTCCGCCAACACCTGGCCCAGAACGCTCCGGACTGCCTTCTCTGGCAGCGCCAGTGCCCGGCGGATGATCTTAATATATTCCTCGTCGGAAGCGAAGCCCAGCGGCCGTAGGACGACCCGGGTTTGGTCCGGCGACAACCGGACTTCCGTCCGGCGGACATTAATATTTTGGAGGGGGCTGGGATGCCGTTTCATGCTAATGGGAGTGCGGAAGGATTTTCAAAGGCGGCCAATTCGCTGTTCACCTGCTGCATCTCTGCCAGCGAGACGAGAAACGCCAGGGTGGACTCGGCCCCCTGGTTCTGGTTTACGCGGTCCACGTGCAGCCCGTCCCGGCAGCCGCCGGTATTGGCATCATAGACGAACAGACCCAAGTCGTTACGCCCTAAAAACCAGTCGAAGGCGCGGCGCGCTTGACTGAACCAATAATCGTCCGAGGTGCATCGGTAGGCCTCCAAGCAGGCGGACACCATGGCCTGGGCCTCGATAGGTTGCTGGTCGAAAAGGGCCCGCTCGCCGCCGCGCTTGTAGAAGCCATTGGAGCCGATGGGACGGAAATAGCCCCCATCGGCAGTTTGAATTTTAGCAAGCCAGCGCAGGGTTTTCAGGCCTGTCTCGAGAACGTCAGGCCGGGCGGTCCACCGGCCGCTTAGAATCAGAGCGTGGGAAAGTTGAGCGTTCATATAGGTGACCGCATCCTCGAACCAGGGCCACTCAGGACTGGCGGTGCGCTGGTAGAGCCCCATCAAAAGATCCGTCAGCGCGGCTCGCACCTGACTCACCTGCCGGTCTCCGTTGAACCGCCGCAAGTATTCATGAGTACCGATCAAAGCCAGGGCCCAGGCCCGGGGCGAACTGAATCCCGTGGCCGGAGACAGCGCATGGGAGAAAATCTGCCCCCCCAAAGCTTGAAAACCCGGGTTCTTGGATCGGCCCACGCAGGTCCCCAGGGCTAACAGGGCTCGGCCGCAGCAGTCCTCCGATATGGCCTCTTCCTTCCAGGACCGGTTGAACTCCATAAAGTTACGGAACCGATTCAGCTTGGGGTCGAAGGCGTATTGAAGGAAGGCGGCATAGGTGGTGGCTGCGTTTATGAGATGGGGCGAGTTTTCCTCCAGTTCTTCCAAAAGCACCGTCAAAATCAAGGCCCGGGCATTGTCATCGGTGCAGTAGCCGGTGGAAAAGTTGGGCACGGCCACGATGGCATGTTGAAAAATGCCCGAGGAATCGGTCATGCGATATAAATGGTCCAGCTTTATATCCGGAAGCTCGGTGAGTTTCTTGTCCAGAGTCTTCACCGTGAAAAGTTTCCGGGTCAGGCCTGCCCGCTGCTTCCGCGCGTTCTGAAAGGCCTGCATGTAGGAGCAGGCCACGTTTCCCCACACCATGTCCCGCCCCAGCTTGTAGGCATTCTTGCGCATGGCGTTACGACGGGCATCGTCCGTCAACAGTCCCGTCACCGCCTGGGCGATGGCGTCCGGGTCATTGAAGGGGACCAGTATCCCGCGGTCGTCCGCCAAAAGCTCCTGGGCATACCAATAGGGCGTGGACACCACGGCCTTTCCCGCTCCGAAACAATAGGCCAAAGTGCCGGAGGTGATTTGCGCCTCGTTCAGATAGGGGGTGAGATAGATGTCCGCGGCACCGATGAACTCCTTGAGTTCGGGCAGGTCCACGAAGCGGTTATAAAAGATTACGTTTTTCTGGACGCCGTTCTTTTCGGCCAACAGTTCCAGCTTGAGGCGGTAGGACTCGCCTTGTTCCCGCACGAGGTTTGGATGGGTGGCTCCCAAAACGATATAGATCACGTCAGGGTGCTTTGCCACGATCTTAGGCAGGGCGTTGAGCACGTTCTCGATCCCCTTATTGGGGGAGAGCAGACCGAAGGTCAAGAGCACCTGCTTACCCGCCACGCCGAAGAGGTCCTTGTAAGAGCTGGAGTCCATGAAGGAGGTTTCCGGGATGCCGTGGGGAATCATGTCGATCTTGGCCGCGGGTGCCTTGTACACGTCCTCAAGAAAGCCCGCGCCTTTTTGCGACATCACCACCAGTCGGGTGGAGAGATGGATCAGCTCCTGCATCACGCGCTTTTGATCGGCGTTGGGATCCTTCAGCACGGTATGCAAGGTGGTCACGATGGGGATGTCCACCTCCCGCAGCAGGGCCAGGAGGTGCCTGCCGGCCGTCCCTCCGTAGATGCCGAACTCGTGCTGGACGCAGACCACGTCCACGTTGCTGATGCCCAAGAAATCCGCGGCTCGGTGATAGGAGGCAAGGTTCTGTTCCTCGATCTCGAAGCGGACCTCCGGCGGATAGTCGTAGCCGCCCGCCAAGTCGTTGACGGGCACGGCAAAACACTGCACCTTGGGAAACTGGGCCGCTACGGAGGTGCACAAATCCGTCGTGAAGGTGGCGATGCCGCAGAGTCGGGGTAGGTAGTCGCCCACAAAGGCGATGTTCCTGATTTCGGGTTGAGATTCCATCACTTAAATGATGGCATATCGGGAGGCGGGCGTCGTCCAAAAAGGTGCGCCGAAAATTTGTAGGCGGCTTATCTTCAGCGCCCACCGAAACCGAGCCGGCGGCGTACCGGGATAAGCCACGGTACCATCTCCCGGCTTGAGCGCGACAGCTCGGCCGTGAACGTGGTGGCGGTCGGGAAGCTTATGGCCTACTTTGGCAAGGACTTGGTGGAGGGCTTCCCCGAAGCGCAGCACCCTGCTGACCGGCTTGTGCCTGTATCCGACTTCGGCTCCTGGCTGCGAAACTTTAGGGTCAAGAGAGGGTTGCATCAGATCGAATTGGCGAGAATCCTTGGGGTTTCCAAGGTCACCGTATGTCGTTATGAGAAGAGCCGCTCCAGGCCCGCGGCCGAAATAGCGGAGAGGCTGCGTAAGGCCTTCAAATTGACCGGTACTTCTCCGGAAGACGCCGTGAAAGATCCCTACGTGCTGGAGTTCCTTGGGTTGAAGGAGGAGGCCGCCTACTCCGAGAGCGACTTGGAGTCTGCCATCATCGACAAGCTGGAACACTTCCTGCTGGAGCTTGGCAAGGGGTTCCTGTTTGAGGCACGACAAAAGCGGATCACCTTCAACGAAGAGCACTATTTCGTGGACCTGGTCTTCTATAATCGTCTTCTCCGCTGCTACGTCGTCATCGACCTCAAGATAGGGAAGTTGGCCCATCAGGATCTGGGCCAGCTTCAGATGTACGTGAACTATTTCGACCGGCATGTGAAAACGAAGGACGAGGCCTCCACCATCGGAATCCTGCTATGCAAGACCAAGGACGATGCGCTGGTGAAAATGACCCTGCCGAAGGAAAACCGGACTATTTTCGCGAGTCGTTACCAGCTGTATCTGCCCAGCAAGGAAGAGTTGCGCAAACAGATCCAGGCCATAGAGAAAAAAGGGCGGTGATTCCCATGCTCTGGAAGTCCTTGCGCCTGCCGGACAGAGCGTCGATCTGTCCATCAAGGATTCCTGCCAATATCCAGGCGGCGTGACGGGTGTGAATTGACTCGCCCCGGCATGACGAGACCCCCCGAGATTGAAACTTTCCTCGATCTCCGCCTCACTCCCATAGGCCATCTTCGAGTCGAATCCGTGGCAGCGGCGCCCCCCGGTCGCTGCCCGCTGCCGGAGAGGACGGCCCGGCGGATCGCAACCGCTTTCGAAAAAGGCTCTGCCGAGGGACTGCTCCTGACTTGCGCGCTGGGACACCCTAAGAAGGATGGACAATGTTGTAAACGGCTTGCTGTTCGGATGATCGGCGGCCTGGATTTTGCGAGGGGATTTTGCTCGAGCTGGGAGTGGTCGCAGGCCCAGCGGAAAAAAGAGCGCAAGATTGTAAAGGCCTTGGCCCTGGCGTGATCGCCAACGCCGCGGGCTCCAAGGCTGCCCAGGAAGGCCTCGGCGCGGCCGCTGGCCGCGGCCAGGCTGCTCTCAGGACCGGCGAGCCTCAGGAAGTGCTTAAGGTAGTGGGCATAGAGCCCGGCGCTTTTTGGGGCTATGCCGCGCACGAACCTTTCGAAATCCAGGAAGTCCGCGACCGCTGCCGAGGCGTTCATGGTATGCCTCAATTACATAGCTTCGCGAGGTTACAAAAACAAGGGCCGAACCCGGTTAATGGTTCGACCCCTTGGCTAGACGCTCCGTCTACCGTCTCAAAATTCTCCGGCGGTAGGACTCGAACCTACAACCTTCCCGTTAACAGCGGGCCGCTCCACCATTGAGCTACGCCGGAATTGCGGGATAATTCTAGCAGAAATCCTCACGACTGCCAAGCAATTCGGCGCGCAGCGCCGCGTCTATGTCCGGCTGCTTGAAAACGTAGCCCGATTCCAGAGCCTTTTTCGGCACCGCCTTCTGCCCGGCAAGCAGCATGCTGGACAGCTCGCCCAAGCCCAAGCGCAAGGCCAGGGCCGGGACTCTCAGCCGCGAGGGCCGGTCCAAGGCGCGTCCTAAAGCGGCGCAAAAATCGCGATTCGTGACCGGCATGGGCGAGGCCGCGTTCACCCCCCCGGAGATGTCCGCTTGCAGAGCATGCGCCACCAAGCCCGCCGCGTCCTCCCGGGAAATCCAGGGCAGCCACTGCCGACCGCTGCCCAGCGGGCCGCCCAGGAACAGCCGGAAAACCGGCGCCAGCCTGCCCAACAGCCCGCCCCCGCGGCCCAGGACCGCGGCCAGCCGCAGGCACACCGTGCGCACGCCCAAGGCCGAGGCCTTGAGCGCCTCGCCTTCCCACGCGACGCAGAGTTCGGCCAAGAAGCCCTTGCCCGATGAAAAATTCTCATCGACGGCCTTGTCCCCGGCATCCCCGTAATAGCCCATGGCCGAGGCATTGATCAGAACCTTGGGCCGCGAGGAAAGTTTCGCAATGGCGCAAACCATGGCGCGCGTGGGATCCAGACGGCTTTCGGTCAACAGCGCTTTGCGCGCCTTGGTCCATCGCGCGTCCGCCACGGGTTCGCCGCAAAGATTGATCCAGGCGGCGCAATTGCCCGCCGCGGCCAGCCAGGGCTCGGCCACGGTCTTGCCGTCCCAAAGCACCTGGGAGTCGCGGGGCAGATCCGGATTCTGCCGGCGCGTGAGGACGAGGACTTCATGTCCTGCCTCGGCGAGACGCCAACGCAGATAGCGGCCTACAAAGCCGGTTCCACCAGCCAGAAGTATCTTCACGTCTTCAATTATACTATCCCTCTTCCCGCCGCGGACGCTTGATTTTCCCTCTCCAGAACGGTTATCCTTTCGATATGCCAAAATTCGAAATCAAACTGACCACCCTCTTGGAAGACGTTGCCTCCCGCGGAGGTTCGGATCTGCATCTTATTCACGGTGTTCCCCCGTTGGCTCGCATCGCGGGCGACTTGGGTGCGTTGTCCTATCCGGCGCTGATAAACGGCGCCATACAAGACCTCTTGGATCCTCACTTGAACGATTATCAAAAAGAGATTTACAAGAGAGAAAATCGCGTGAATTTCTCCCAGACCATCGGAGATTGGCGTTTTCGATTCAGCGTCTACCAGGCATCGGGGGAGATCGGGGCCTCGATCCGCGTGCTGCCGCAAAAGAATTATCCCATCTCTTCCCTGGGTCTGCCCGCCGTGGTGGGAACCTTGGCGCACAAGAAATCCGGCATCATCTTCATCACCGGCGCCACGGGCAGCGGCAAGAGCACTACGATGGCCGCCATGCTGGAATGGATCAATCAGACCGGCCGGCCCGGCAAGATCATCACCATTGAGGATCCCGTCGAGACCGTCTTCAAGCCCCGCCGCTCTGTGTTCGTTCAGCGCGAGGTGGGCGTGGATACCCCCTCTTTCGACGCCGGCATCATCGATTCGCTGCGACAGGACCCGGACGTGCTCTGCATCGGCGAACTGCGCGACGAGAGATCCATCTACGCGTCCATGGTCGCGGCCGAGACCGGGCACTTGGTCCTGACCACGCTGCACACGCGCGACGCTTCCAAGACCGCGCATCGCCTGGTCACGGCGGTGCCTACATTCCAGCAAGACTTGATCCGGGAGCAGTTGGCCCTGACTCTGGAGGCGGTCATCTCGCAGGAACTATTGCCCCGCGCCGACGGCAAGGGCCAGGTTGTCTGCTGCGAGATACTCGTCTCCACGCCGGCCGTTAGGCAGATGATCCGGGAAAACAAGCTCGAGGCCATCAACGACGCCATCCAGGCGGGAATGCAGCAGGGCATGATGTCAAAGGACCACTCGATCAGGAATCTCTACGCCAACGGCATCATCTCTCGCGAAACCGCCCTGGATCATATGCGGCATCCGGAAACTCTCAGGTAGAGGCCCTCCGTAAAGACGCAAGCCGCGCACCGGGAGCCTGCTGGCTCGAGGCGGCGGCTTGGTCGTTGGCCCCCCATGGGCTCGGAGGGCGGAATAAGAACGCGCGTCTAGCCGTGCTTTTCCGACTCCATATAGGCCTGCTTGCCGGCCTTGAGGGCGGCGGCCACTTGCTCCTTCTTATGGAGCCCCTCTTCCTTGAACTTGGAGAGAAGGTCGCCGCCTTCCTCGCGTCTTTCCTTGAGCCAGTCCCCGATCTGCTCCCGGGTGTCCTTTCCAGCCTTGGGCGCGAAAAGAACTCCGAGCGCGGCTCCCATAACGGCTCCGGCCGCAAAGAAGATTAAACTTGCGCCTTTATCCTCGCTTGACATAGAACATGCCCTCCTGAAAAAAATGCCCGGCGTGACGTCCAGCTTCGATTTGTTATAACAGGTTGGCGGTAGGCTGTCAAGACCCCTGGGGTCAGGTCTTGAATTTTGACGTTTGACGTCAAATGTCAAATATCAAGACCTGACCCCAAGACGTTTGAGCTCCTCCGAGAACTGGACGCGCAGCTTGTCCATGGCGGCCTGGTGCCGGGCGGTAAGGTCCGCCTCCTTCTTCATCCAGAGGCTCTGCAGGGAGCGCTCCATTTCGACATAGCGCGCTTCGCGCTGCGACTCGATTTTCTCGTGCTTCTCGCGCAGGGCTTGGCGGTCGACTTCCCAAGCTCGCTGCTTTTCCCAAAGCTCTTCCTGGAGCGCCTGGCACTCCTTCTGGGCGAGATTCAGTTTCTCCTGCAAGTCGGCCACGCGGGAACGGTTGTCCTCCTGGGCCTTGTGCAGCTGTATTTCCCGCGTGGCCAGGGCCCGGTCGCGCGCCGCGACATCCGCCTGGCGCGTTTCCTGCAAACGCGCGATCTGCCCCTCCAGGTCCGCCCGAATGCGGGCGGTCTCGTCGCTGGCGCGTTGTATCTCGAGACGCAGCCGTTCCCCATGCTCGTCGAGCGCGCCGGCCAGTTCCTCCTGGTAACGGCGCTGGGCGGCCGTGTCCGCCTTGATCCAGGCTTCCCGGAGCTCTGACTCGCGGCGGGAGAAGCCGGACTGAAGCTCTTCGACGAGCCTGCGGGATTCATCATCGGCCTGGCGCAGGCGCGTCTCGAATTGCTCCCGGGCCTGCCGGGTCTCGGCGTGAAAAGCCTGCCTCTGGGACTCCAAGGCGGCCGCGTGCTGGCTCACGAGCTCCCGTTCGCGGGCCGCCCACTGGGTGTCGAGATTCCGGGCCTTCTGCGCGCTGTCGGCCTCCACCGAGGCCTTCCAGCAGCGGAATTTCTCGGCCTCGGCCTGCGCCGCGCGCGCGAGCTCCGCGGCCTTGGCGGCGTACGCCTCCTCCAACGCCCGGGATTTCTGCGCCAGCTGCTCGGCCAGAGAAGCTTTCTCGGACTCCACAGCTTTCTGATGCTCGGCGAGGAGGTCTTGGCGCAGGCGGCTGAGTTCCTCGGCCGAGGCGTTGTCCTTTTGCCGGAACGACTCCTGGAGCGCGGCCAGCCGCGATTCGTAATCGCGGCGCAGCTCGAGCTCCTTGTCCCGCAACGCGCTGGTCTGTTCGGCCAGCATTTTCTCCATCTCCGCGGTCTTGCGCGCCACGAAATCATCCTGCTGGCGTATGCGCTCCGCGTCCTTGCGGGCCGATTCGTCGAGCAAGATCGCCTGGCGATGCCGCGCATCGGATTCCAACCGGCCGCGCTCGGCTTCCAGTTCCCTCTGGGCCTGGGCATGCTTCAAGTCGAGCTCGCGCGCGCGCGCGCTCCAGGCCGCGGCCAGCGAGGCTTTCTCCTGATTGAGCTCCTCCTCGAATTTATTAAGAAAGCGCTGCTCCTTGTCGGTCCATGACTGGAGCAGGCGCCGCTCGTTGTCGGCGTAGCGGGCCTCCGCCTCGGCGCAGCGCCGGGCCAGATCGGCCTCCAGCTCCTGGCGTTTTGCGGCCAACTGCGCCTCGACTTCCTTGGTGCGGTCGGCCAGCGCCCGGGCCTTTTCCTGGAATTGGCCGTCGATGGCCGAGTCGAGCCGCTCGCGCGCTTCCTTGGTCCTCTGCCAAAGGCCGTTCTCCAGGGCTCCCCAGTGGGCCTGCAGATCGGCCTCGCGCTTGGCGTACTGTTCGGCCAGCCGGCGTTCCCGCGCCTGATATTCCCGGCGCAGTTCCTCTTCCGCCAGCTTCATGCGCCGGTCGAATTCGTTCTCCGTCGCGGCCGCCGCCTTCTTGGACTCCTCGATCTGCGCCCGCAAGGCCGCGATCTCGCGGGTCTTGTCCGCTATCTCGAGTTCCCGGCTCTGGATGGATGCCGCGATCTCGCGATCGCGCTGCTGGCGCAGTCCCTCGAGGATCTGCGTGTCGTTCTGGGCGCGGCGCAGCGTCTCTTCCTTCTCGCGCCGCACGGCCATGAGCTCGGCTTCCCGGCTTTCCAAGGACTTCTTGAGCCGTTCCAGGGCCTGCGCCTGCTGGCTCGCGTTTTCCCGGTGGGAGGCGGCCATTTCTTGGAGTTCGGCGTGAAGCCGTTCCAGTTCTTCTTCCAGGTGGACCCTTTCCGCCTCCATGCGGGCGCGCTCCTCGGCGCGCACTTCCAGACGCATGGCCTCGCGCCAGCGCTGTCCGTTCTGGGCGCGCTCCTTCTCCCATTCCTCGGCCTTGCGCTGCCAGCCCTCGACTTGAGCGGAGAGTTCCGCGACCTTGGCTTCGGAGGTCTTGCGGCGCGCGATTTCGTCCTGGGCCTCGGACTTGGCCTGGGCATTGATATCCTGCAGGTCGCGAATCGTGGAGAGCGCGCCCCGGATGGCCAAGCGCGCGGACTCGAGGCTGTTGATCTCGCGCAAAGCTTCTTCGTCGAATTGGTCCATGGTCGACTCTCTCAAATATACCCCGGAATCGTTACAAATTTGTTTATTTTAGCCGCTCGTCGTCCGGCCTTGCCTTCCCGGAATTAAATGAATAAAATAAGATCACTCTTAGGGATGGAGGAACCGGTGAAACCAGAAGCGGCGTCGCAGAAATTCGACGTGGTGCGGCTTGCCGACGGCTTGTTCAAGGTGAAGGTTAACCAAGGCCGAGGCTTCTTCAAGGTAGGCGTGGAGAAAAAACCGGGCGAGGCCAACTCCTTTTTCCTGGAGATCAACGGCTCGCGCAAGTTCGAGATCGGCAACGACTGCGACACTTGCCATTTCTGGTTCAAGTGCCTCCATGAGCCGCGGCTCTCCCGCAAAGTCGTCAATCTTCCCAAGGCTTTCCAGGTTCCCCGCCCCATCGACGAGGCCATGATCCAGGAATTGGCTCCGGTCCTGGACCTGCAGGAAAAGGGCGAATTCGAAATATTCGAGACCTCCATCAACGTGACCGGGCCCTATGACAGCGAGGACGAAGGCTCCTACTTCTTCAACTCGGAATTCATGGAGCTTTGGGATATCCAGGATCCGCGCGAAGAGGGGCTGCTGTCGGCTTGGGAGCACTACGAAAGCAACAGGCCGCGCGTTTTCCGCCACTCCGAGTCCAACGTCGTCGAGAACCAGTACGACTTCGTCATTCCCCTCGTGCCCCGAGGGCTCTTGAAGGAGGAGAATGTCAAGGTCTACCAGTCCATGATCGCCAACGGCGATCGTCCGAGGATACTGCTGCTGGGGCTCTACCACCGCGGCATTCCCGAGGTCGTCCGCCGCGGCCGCAGCAAGACACTGCACAGCTTCTTCGCCGGGTTCGTCCTGGACGGACACCACAAGCTCGCCGCCTACCGGCGCGCCGGGGTTCCCGCGAAATTTCTCGTCATCCTCTCGCATAAGGCCAGCAAGTACTTCCTGCTTCGTGAAGAGGGGACCGTCCCCCGGCCCAAGTTCGAGGAGCGGCTCTCATTGTTGGCCGCGCCTTCGTGAAGCGGGCTGGAAGCCCGCTCGGCGCTTGAAAATTCCGGGAATCCGGCTATACTCTTTAGGAATTAAATAGGTCTTTGGGCCCACATATTACTGGGCCCGAGGACTCTGACCTCTTAGGACCATAGGGGTTAAACTTTGGGCATGACCCGGACCAAAAGTCCCATTTTCCCTTCGCTGCGGGCCCCGTTGCTTTTCTGGGCCTTATGCGCCGGCTTAAGCCTGCCCGCCGCGGCGACAGGGACTCCGGCTGCGGCTGCGGCATCCGCTTCATCCTTCTCCGCCGGCCAGTCCCAGAACGCGCTCAAGGAATTGAGTCGGGACATCGTCGCCCATCTTTCCGGCAAGAAGCCCGGATCGATGGCTCATTTCGAGGAGCGGCTTCAGGCGATCGAACGTCGCCTTTCCGACGGTTCCATGCCCAAGTCCGAGCAGGCCCGCATCCGCGTCGAGGTCAACAAGCTCTCCGAACTCTTGGGCAGCGCCCGGAGTCTGAGTTCGACGCCGTCCGGCGGCCTCGATCCCAAGGTAACCAAGCTGGTCAAATCCGTGACCGCCTCGGCCCGAATCGACCAAGTGGCGGCCGCGAACCGTCTCATGACAGGGCTCAGGGACGCCGCGGCCCGGCCCGAGGAGGCCAGCCGGATATTCGACAACCTCGGGCAGTGGCTCAAGGACAACGCCTCGGCCCGAGCCCAGCTCAAGCGCCTTCGAGACGACGCCGCGGTTCTTGCCGACGGGACCGGAGAAGCCGCGGTCATCGAATACACGGATCCCCGGAAAGTCAAGAAAGTCTCGGATTTATACAATGAAATCCCCCCCGAGCCGGCGCCCGCGATGGAGCGGATGCCGGCGGTCGCGGCCCCGACCTTGGACTTCAAGGCCGCGGCTCAGGCCGCGGCCAATCCGTTCTTAAAGCTCATGCCGGACGCCCGGATTCGGGAATTCCGCGACGAACGCTCCGTCAGACGCGAAAAACTCCTGGCCCAGGCGCGCGAAGCCTTGCGCGCGGCCGGTGAAGCCGCCGACGATGATCTGAGCCTCGCCGTTTTGGTCAAGCGCCTGGGAGCGGTGCGCGAGCGCGCGCTCCGGGATCTGGGCTTTGACCGTCCCCCGCGCAGCTTCGCCGAGGAGGAGCGGCGGCTCAAGAAGATAGCCGAATCCAACCAGCCGCTGGCCCTGTATCTCGTGGAATATTCCGAGTACAGGGTCTTCATGCAGCGCGCCCTATTGGCCGATGCCGTTCCCGTAGGCGAGCGTCTGGAAGCCTGGGAATTAGGCCAAGCCGAGGAACCGGGCGCTTCCATCGTCTTCCACCGGGAAGAGGAAGGCGGCGAGACCTATCTGGGCTTCCTTTGCACCTATGCCGACGGCCGGTCCCGGTTCCAGGGACAGAGCCGAGGCGGCAAGACCGGCCTGATGGTCGTTAGGACCCCGGAGACCGGCAAGACCGTGCGCACCCGCGTGGAATTCGACGCAGACCGGCAGGTCAAGGCCTCGCGCACGCGCGTGCTCGACACCCGGACCGGCCGCCTGGTGCGCGAGGAAATCGCGGACTTGGTCCGCAAGATGACCAAGGTGCGCTCCTGGGACGGCAGCGGCAAGATGACCCAGGAGGTCACGGAAAACGACGGGGCGCGCGCGCTCAAGGATTTCTCCCAGGGCGTGCTCATCGAGGCATCCCCCGACAAGAAGGCCAGGATATCATCCCTGCCGGGCAGGGGCCCGGCCCAGTTCAAGGTCCAGTACGGCACGCTCAACAGCGACGGCAGCATCACCATCGACAAGATCGTGCTCGACAACGGCGTCAGCGTGGTGCCGATGAACCGCTCGGTTTCGAAGATACTGGACGCCGGCGGCAAGCTGGCGGGTTATGAGATCTCCGGGATCGACGGCTTGCGCAAGCTCCAAGGCCAGGCCCGATCGGAGGCCTGCCGCCGCTTGGCGCGCGAAATTGCCGCCGCCCTCAAGCTCCGGGGAAGCGACACCCTTCTGCTCTCCAACCTGCTGCGCGACGTCAAAGCCTATCAGCCGCCGGGGACCGTCTCGGCGCGCCTGAGCGTCGACGAGAAAGGCGCCCTGCGTCTCATTTACGAGGTCAATGACCAGACCAAGCGGGTCATCGTGGCGCGTTTCCTCGACGGGACCGCGTTCAAGGGCCGTTCTCCCGGCCGCAGCCTCGTGGTCATGGGCGCCATTGCCGTGGACGCCAACAACGAGGCGCGGCAGGACCAGCCCGGGTATTGGCGCGAGTATCGCGCGGACGGCACGCGCTTGGAGTGGTCCGCCAAGAAGCGGGACAAGGAAAAAGGCTGGGGACCCTGGTCCCGCACCATCGAATACAGCGACGTCTTCCTGAGCCTCCAGGTCTATGAAAGCGGCGCTTGGCAGATCCAGGAGGAGGCGCTCCAGAAAGCGGTGATCCGAAAAGAGGGCAAGACCTTTTTCGGGGAGTCCGTGGAACGGCTCATGGGCACGAAAATCGTGGGCTCGGCCCTGGGCTTTTGCGGCCAGGTGGGCAAGACCGCTTACACCGGCATCTCGGGCGCACCTCAGGCCCTGATCACCGCGGCCACGGGCTCGGACCTCTACAGCATCGAGGCCCAGGCCAGCTTCGCCAACAATCCCCTGCTCAACCGCTTCATGGACGATAATCAGCGTCTGGCCAAACTCACGGCCGGGGCCCGCGCCCAGCTCGACGCCAAGGTCCGAGAGGAGCGGCGCAAGGCTTTCGCCGGCCAGCCTTTTCCCGTGGCCCGGGATATCGTGGAGCAGTCGGTCAACGCCCCGATCAGCGCTCAGGAGGCGATGGACGTCCTGCGCCGCAGCTACGGCGCCGGCTCCTACGGCGGACGCCTCATAGCCATCGGGCAGGAGTCCAAGGGGGCGGCGAAATATCTCTATACGGGCGCCGGCATGCTGACCGCCTCCTTCGAGAATATCGCGGAAAGCATGTTCAACCCGCTCATCGCCGCCACCTTCGGCTTGGGCCAGGCCGTGGCCGCGATCCGCGGCACCGAGGCCTTTGCCCAGGGCGCTCGCGGCGCGGTCTGGACTTCCCGGGCCCTGAGCATAACTCATACCATGCTCACCGGTTCCATCATGATCCCGTTTTTCTTTTCCGCGGCCGACGACATCGGCTTGATCGTGGAGGCGACCCGCGAAAGGAAGTTCGACGCCAAGTATTTCGAGCGGCTCAGTTCCGCCGCCACGGACATGCTGTTCCTCGGGCTCATGTATAAAGGCTGGCACGACCGCGCGGCCAAGGATAAAGCCCTCAAGCTCGAAGGCGAGCAGGCCAAGCTCAACGCGCTCAAGGATAAACTCCAGGGTTCCGCATCGGAGGCGGCGGCCGAGCAAATGGCCAAGGCCCCGGCTGCCGCTTCGCAAGCAAGCCCGGCTCAAGCACAGGCCGCGCCGGAGTCGAGCCCGGCCCCATCACAGCCCATGCAGCTCACCGGCGCGGCGAAGGAAGTCGCGGAGATCAAAACGCCCTGGAAAAAAGTCAACGATATGATCCGGAAATTCGCCGCGCCCTCCGTGGAAAAGGCCAAAGCCGATGCCAAGGTTTTAAACGAGCCGACGCAGGCCAAGGCTGCGGCCGCGGATCTGGCCGCCAGCCCGGCCGAACCTGTCCAGGCCGCGGCCCAGGCCAAAAGCGCTTATCGCGGCCGCGTGGCTGAGGCCCGTCATAAGGCTAAGACGGCCAGGGAGCAAGAATGGGCGGCCGCGCGAGACAAGGTCAAGGCCCGGTCCGCGGGCGAGGAAAACGCACCCCGGGCCGATGTCTCTTACCGCAGCCGGATAGCCGAGGCGCGCCAAAACAAGACGCTGGCCGCCGCCGGGGGCAGGACCAGCCCTCGTCATGGAGCAGGCAGGTCCGCGATCGCCGAGTCCGGGGAGCCGGCGGGCCGGATCAATGTCTCGTATCGGAACCGCATGGCCGAATCGCGACAGGCATTGCGGCCGGGCAGGGATGATGCCTGGCCCGGCGTGCGCCAGCAGGGCGCGGCGACGGCCAAGGTGGCGGTGGGAGACAATGGAGGCATCGAGGTAAAGCTCGGCCCCGGGGAATCCGCGCCCCGGCTTGATGTCTCTTACCGGAGTCGAATGGCCGCCAGGCGCCAAAACGCCAGAAATGCCAGGGGCGAGCGCCAGATTAATCCGCGGCGCAGAAGCCAGCCGGCGAAAGCCGCCACGGAGTCCAAGGCGAAGCCGGCCTCGGAGCCGGCGGCTGAGAAGACCGCGGCCCGGGCCGCAGGCCAGCAAAGCATCTGGCGGCAGTTCCGGGGAGAATTTGGAAAGCGCTTTAAGTTCAATCCAAGAGTCAGCGACCTTCTGGCCCGGGGCACGGTCATGCCTTACAAAAGCGCGCTGCCCTTGACCTCAATCCCGGGCAAGAAAGCGGACGCGTTCAAGCCTCCGCCGGCCGAGGGCGACCCGCAGCTCGGGGATTCTAAGGACCCGAATCTCCAGGAGCCCGAGTCTGGAAATAGTCCGGATTCAGAGCCCCGGGATGAAAATGGCGGGCAAGAACGAAAAGAGACGTCCGACGATGGCCAGAACCACGGCTCGGGCAAGGATTCGTCGGATGATTCGGATAATAAGAATAATGCGCATAATAAGGGAAAGAACGAGCCCGGGCGGAATTCCCCGGGCTCGAGCGACGACCCCGGTTCAGCCGGATCCGGCGGAGGGGGCGGCGGAGAAGATAAAGAACGCGGCGGCATCAAGACCGGCGACATTCATGCGCCGGGAGGTTTTGGAGGAGGTGGTGGCGGAGGTGGCGGCGGCGGCGGTGGAGGAGGCGGCGGTGGCGACGCAGGAGGCGGGCCCGGGAGCGCGGCATCCGGGGACTCGCTTTCGCCAAAGAACGGCGCTACGGCCGGCGGCGCAGAGCCCCAGGAACCGGTCGGCCCCGGCGTGCCTCCCGGTTTGAGCGCCCGGAACATGACCGATCCGGTCTCGGCGCGCAAGAAGCCTCTCATGACTCCTGCCTCGGCTCCCCGCATCGAGACCGGACACTCTCCCTCCGATTCCTTGTCCTCTCGCTTCGATGGAGCTCCGGAGCGTCCCAAACAGGCCGGGGCGAAACAGGACTCCCCGATATTCGGCGGAGCTTCCGCCGACGCGGGCCAATCCGGCATGCCTGCCTTAGGCGCAAAGGGTCCGGGGTTGACAAAAACAGACGCGGCCGCTGAAAATGCCACGCCCGGCGCAGCGGATGAGGCCGCGAGGCCCGTCGGGGCCGCGCGCGGGCCGGGCCAGCCGGCGGCCGCGACGGCCAGTCCCGAGGCCGAGGATTACAGTTATACCTATCTGCCATCGGCGCAGCATTCCTACGACTTCCGGCAGGGCAAGGAAGAAAAGCCCAAGAACTCCGGGCTCAAATTCCTCCTGGACCTCGCCCTCCGGGCCTCGGCCGCGGTCTCCATCGGCTATTTGGTCCTGCACTCGAACCTCGCCTACATCCTGGGCCTTTCCCGCAGGAAGCGCCCGCACTAGGGAATATCCGATGATTTTCCGTTGCCCCAACTGCGGCGCAGAAGTCACGGAAGACTCCCACAAATGCCCGTTCTGCGGCTGCAGTTTCGATCAAATCGAGAATGCCCTCTCCGAGGCGCGCCCGGATGCCAAGGGCTTGCCGCGGGCCTCCAGGCGGGAGAGGGCGGCTCCGCCCGATCCTCCCCCCCCGCCGGGTCGCATCGAGAACATAACGCGCGAAATCACCCGCCTCTCTTCCCGGCTGCAGGCCGAGCCTCCGATCGGCCTGTGGGTGGCCGGCACCGGGGCGTTCGTGGCCTTGGTCTTCGTCGCCGCGACCTGCCTGACCTTGCGCTCGGACGTCAAGGAGGGCCAGCCTCCGGAGACCGCGGCCTCCTTTCCCGCGGCCGGGCCGAAGGTCGCGAAAAAAGACAAGCCTGGCTCCTTGCCGAAATCCGGCTCCAAGATCAAATCGGCCCCCGCCCCTTCCCCTGCGCGCGTCCCCAAGCCGGCCTCTGAGCCGATCAATCCCGCGCCTCCCGTCCCGCGGCAAAGACCGGCGCACCCCGCCGCTCGCGTGCCGGCGCCCAGGCCCGCGCTTTCCATTCCCTCGACGCCGAGTCCGCGCTGGATTTTTCTAGGGCAGGTTTACGATTTGATCAGTCTTCAGCCGATTTCCGGAGCGCAGCTGACGTTTCGGGACGCCTCGGGCAACGTCCGCGGCTCGACCATCACCCGGCAAGACGGCGGCTATCGCATCGCGTTGCCCAGCCTGCGCGGCGGGAGCTATGCATTGGCCGTCAAACATCAGGATTACCAGGTCAAGTACATCGACGAGATTTCCCCGCCTTTCAAGGAGGTTTCGGCCGCGGAGAGGCGCCAATTGGCAGATCTGGCGGCCCGAGCCCGTCCATGGATCGGGAAGACGAACGGCTCCACGCAGCGGGACTTCGTGATGATCCTTAAGGATACCGGCTGGCCGTGAGGGCCGGCGCCGCGTCCGCTATCGGCGGCAGGCCGCTTCCACGTCCTTGATTTCCTTGGGAACGTCCGTCAGGTTGAGGGCCGGGCCGTGCGCGCGTATGAGGATGTCGTCCTCGATGCGCACGCCTCCGAAGTCCAGATATTTCCGGGCCCTGGCGAAATCCACGGAGGTTTTATGCTTGCGAAGGTTTTCCGGATCCTCCAACAGGGCGCCGATGAAGTAAATTCCGGGCTCCACGGTCACGACGAATCCGGGCTCCAGTTTGGCCACGAAACGGATAGTGATCTTATAGGGATTGCGCATCCGCCGCTTGCGGCCGCCGGCCACGTCATGGACGTCGAGCCCCATCATGTGCGAAAGCCCGTGCGGATAGAAAAGCCGCACCGCCCCGTTCTCCACGAGCCCCGTCGTGTCGCCCCGCAATAGATGCAGGGATTTGAGTCCTTCGGCGATGCGGGTCATGGAAAATATATGCAGGTCGGCCGATACGACGCCCGGACGGGCGCGCTCGATGCAGGCCTTCTGGGTCTCCAGCACGATGGAATATATATCCCTCTGGCGGGAGGCAAAGCGGCCGCTGACCGGCATGGTTCGGGTGATATCGGCGGCGTAGCCCCGGCACTCGGCCCCGGCGTCGAGAAGGAGCAAGTCGCCGGCGCGCAAACGGGCGTCGTTGCCGTGGTAATGCAGGACGGCGGCGTTGACTCCCCCCGCCGCGATGGTCGGGAAAGCCAGATGCTTGAGGCCCGCCGCCCGGCAGTGCGCCTCGAAAACGGCCTGTGCCTCGTATTCATATTGTCCCGGC
The DNA here is from genome assembly GCA_003452935.1 of Elusimicrobiota bacterium. Classification (GTDB taxonomy): domain Bacteria; phylum Elusimicrobiota; class Elusimicrobia; order UBA1565; family UBA9628; genus UBA9628. The sequence goes on along the minus strand of DMMY01000016.1, from coordinate 32,841 downwards.
CGAAGCGATCGCATCACCGCGAGGTGCGCTCCTCCCGTGATCATGCTGGCGCGCCGGATAAGGGAAAGTTCTCCCGGGTTCTTGCAGGCGCGCAGTTCCGATAGAGCGTCGCTGGCCTCGGTCGGGGCGGCTTTGAGCCCCCGGATGCTCTGCCGGTATATTCTCAGCGAGTCCTTGTCCGCGTATATCTTCCGGTAGCCCCGGCGGGCCTTGCGCAGTTCGAGCGCGAGCGTGTCGGCGTAGGCCACCCGCGACACGCCGTAAAGCCGGCGCGCCTCCTCGGGGCCGGGGACGTGCCCGAGCCAGACCCGGTGCTGGTTGTCTATGCGCGGCATGAACAGCGTATGTTTTCCGCGCCGGGAATCGATCAGCAGCCGGCAGCCCGGCTCCTCGACGCCGGTCAGATAAAGAAAATCCGACTTCTGCCGGAAATCGTAATCCGTGTCCGCGTTGCGCGCCAAGCGTTCTCCCGCGCAGAGCAGGATAAGGCCGTCCGGAAGTCTTCGGGCCAGGGCCCGGCGATGGCTCAGATAAGGATTCATGGCCGGATTATACCCATTCTGCTTGTTCCGGTCAAAAAAATGTGATAAACTTAATCGAAAGCCACCGCCCCTCAGCATGAGCGACAATCCGAGGTGGCTTTCTTCTTTTTACGGAAGAGCCTGCCCCCGCAAGACCCATGATTTGGTAGGTCCATTTCCAGCCATGCTTCTAGGACCTTGGGCCGACATTTATATTTCGAGTACGGGTATAATATATCCATGCGAAAAATAACGCGCTCCGCGCTTTGCCTGGCGCTTTCCCTGCTCACGCTCATAGCCGCTCCGGTTCAAGCCCTGCCAGCCCAAGCCCGGGCATTCGGCTTCCAGAAGAAATCCGCGGGTTTGCCCGTTGGCTTGGCGGGCTCCGGGAAACTGCGCATGGCCGCGGGGTCCCTGGGAAGCGCCGCCAATCTTTCCCTTTCCTGGACAAGGCTGGACTTGTCGCCTCTCCCGGTTGGCCAGCCCAAGGTCTCCGGCATCGTCTCCCAGCAGCAAGTCCCGAACCAGGACGCGGCTTCTCCGGCCGCTGAACAGGACGCGCCTCTGGGACTCGAGCCTGCGGCCGCTTACGAAAGCCTGGAGGCTCCGTCCGCCGGCGCTGTGGAACAATTGGCGCGGACGCGCCGCATCATCGAGGCAGACCCGGCCGGCGCTTCAACGCGGCCGCCCGAGGCGCAATCCTCGCTTTGGCACGGTTTTTGGACGCGCGCGGTTTTCTCCAATTCAACGGAGGAAAACAATGCCCCCGTTCTCGCCCAGCCCGCCGCCGCGGCCTCGCAACTCCCTGCGCAACGGGCGGTTGACGCGGCTCCCTTGAAAACGACGCCGCCTGCCCCCCGCGGTTGGCGGGTGCCCGCCATGCCTATAGGTTTGGGCGGGCTCTATGCCCTCCTGCGCCTAGGCCTGCCCTCCTGGCTGCCCGACTTGTGGTCGCAGATGGAGAAATACGTCGCCGGCGGCGGGATACTGTTGGCCGTCTACGCGGGCAATCGCCTCATTCATCGGGCCATCGATGGCTTGGCCGAGCGAGGCCATTGGCGGCCCAACACGGTCATGGCCGTAAGCCTGGCAACGAGCGCCCTGGTCTGGGGCCTGGGCGGAGCCTTGGCCCTGCATGCCTTCGGGGTGTCCACCGCGACCCTGCTCAAGACATTCGGCCTGGGCGGCGTGGGCATGACCATGGCCGCCAAGGATTTCATCGGCGGCTTCCTGGAAGCGGTCAAGCTTCTCATCAACCGTCCCTTTGTCATCAACGACCGTGTCCGTATCACCGCCGAGGAATATGTCGTAAGGGACATGGATCTGTACTATGTCTACCTGCTGCGAGCCGACGGCGCGATCAAAATGATGACTTATGCTCAGTTGGCGGGCCAAGCGGTGACGGTTTTCCGGGAATACTCGCAGCGCTCCCCGGACGGATCGCCTCGGGCGCATATCGGCGAAAGAATGCGCCGTCTGCTCGGCGAGATTCCCCGTCTCAGCCTGGCGGCGTCCTCTCTTTGGACGATCTTGGGCTTGGGCCTGTCCGCGTCGCTGTTTTTCTTCCCCGCCTTGGCTCCGGCCGCGATAGCCCTGCATTCCTGGGTCAGGTGGGCGCAGGCGGCGACCGTCCTGGTCGCCGCGCATTTTCTGCAAAGAGGCTTGGTGGGCTTTATCGGGCGGCTGTCCCAGCGTCCAGGCTGGTCCCCCCAAGCCGCCGTAGTCGTGAAACTGATCGCGCAGCTGTTGGTCTACCTGCTCGGCGGCAGCATCGCGCTGTTTTTCCTCGGCATGAGTTGGCCGGCCTTGCTGGCCAGCCTGGGCGCCACTTCCCTCGTGATGGGCTGGGCCGCGGCCGACTTCCTGGGCAACCTGATCCAGGGCCTGTGGATACTGTTCAGGCACCCCTTTACCTTGGGAGACACCATAGAGATCGGGGGAGTCTCCGGGATCGTGGCCGATATGAACATCAACTACGTCGTGCTCTCGCACTCGAACAAAAGCCACACAGTGATCCCCTACGCGGTCATCAGAAACTCTCCCATTATCAAGATCCCCCCTTCCACCGGATCCAAGCTGGCCGGCGGCGGCCGGTGAGCGCCCCGGAGGCCCGCAGAACGGACCTGCGCAACGTCGCCATCATCGCCCACGTCGACCACGGCAAGACCACGCTGGTCGACGCGCTGCTCAAGCAGACCGGAGCTTTCAAGGTCAAGGCCGACCAGGCCCAGGAGCAGGTGCTCGACTCCAACGAGCTCGAGCGCGAGCGGGGCATCACCATCCTGGCCAAAAACACCTCCATCCAGTACCGGGACGTCACCATCAATATCGTAGACACGCCCGGGCACGCGGATTTCGGATCGGAAGTCGAGCGCATCCTCAAGATGGTCGACGGAGCGCTGCTTCTGGTCGACGCGGTCGAGGGACCCATGCCCCAGACCCGCTTCGTCCTGCGCAAGGCCCTGGCCCTGGGCCTGCATCCCGTCGTGGTCATCAACAAGATGGATCGGCCCCAGGCCCGTCCGCACGAGGCCTTGGACCGTGTCTTCAGCCTGTTCATCGACCTGGGCGCTACCGACCCGCAGCTCGATTTCCCCGTGGTCTACGCGTCGGGCCGGCAAGGCTGGGCCAGCCTGACGACTGAGCCGGGCACGGACCCCACCCCCTTATTGGACACGATCCTGCGCTGCGTGCCCAGTCCCCTGGCGGACACGGAGCGGCCTCTGCAGATGCTCGTGACCATGCTCGACTACAGCAGCTATATCGGCCGAATCGGCATCGGCCGGGTGGTCAGCGGCCGCATTGCCCGCGGCGCGCCGGCGGCCTTGGTCAAGCCGTCCGGGCAGGTGATCCCGGGCAAGGTGGTGCGCCTGGAGCGCTGGTTCGGGTTGGAGCGCCGGGAGGTGGACGCCGCGGCCGCCGGCGACGTGGTGGCCGTGGCCGGCCTGCCCGACATCCACGTCGGCGACACCGTGGCCTCGGCCGAGGCCCCTCAAGCCCTGCCGCCGCTGCAGATCGACGAGCCCACCCTTTCCATGGAGATCATGGTCAACAACAGCCCCTTTGCCGGCCGGGAAGGACGCTTCGTGACCGGCCGGCATCTGCGCGAACGCCTGACCCGGGAGCAGCAGGTCAATGTCGGACTGAAGCTGGAGATACTGGAGGGCGAGGGCAATTTCAAGGTGTCAGGCCGCGGGGAACTGCATCTGTCCATCCTTATCGAGACCATGCGCCGGGAAGGATACGAATTGGCGGTCTCCCGCCCCGAGGTCATCTTCAAGGAATCCGAGCAAGGGCTTCTAGAGCCCATGGAATACCTGGTCGTGGACATCCCGACGCAATATCAAGGAGCCGTTATCGAGTCCCTGGGCAGGCGCAGCGCCCGCATGGTCAACATGGCGCCGGAAGGGACCTCGCGGCTGCGCCTGGAATATGACATTCCCTCCCGCGCTCTGATGGGATTCAAGTCGGAGCTGCTCACCATCACGCGCGGCCTGGGGCTCATGCACCACGCCTTCCACGGCTACGGCCCCAAGGGTTCGGACCCGGGGCAACGATCCCAGGGAGTGCTGGTGGCCAAGGAGGAAGGCAAGACCACGGGCTATGGCCTGAGCAATCTGCAGGATCGGGCCACCATGTTCCAGGGCCCTGGCGTGGCGGTCTATGAGGGCATGCTGGTGGGCATCAACAGCCGGGAAAACGACCTCGTGGTCAACCCCTGCAAGGCCAAGGCCCTGACCAATATGCGCACCAAGGCGACCGACGAGGCCATCGTTCTCACCCCGCCTTTGGTCATGACGCTGGAGCAGGCCCTGGAATTCATCGACGAGACCGAACTCGTGGAGGTCACGCCCGCGAGCATCCGCCTGCGCAAGAAGATACTCAACGCCAGCTTCAGGAAGCGCGACGACCGCCGGCGCGAAGAACCGGCCTAATAAATCCAGCCGGGTATGCCGCCGGCGGTGCTCCGGCCGCGAGACGGCGGGGCCTCGACGGCGGGGGCGGCGTCGTTGATTCCCTTGATGACTTCTCTGCCGGGCACCGACTCGATAAATGTCCGCCTCTGCCGGCCGCGGGCCGCCACCGTCACGGCGCCGAAGCGGTAGCCTGCGGTAAAGCGATGATTGCCGCTCAAACTCTCGGCCATCCCCCAGGCGTAGTCCAGCGAGAATCGGTTTTGCCAGCGCAGGCCGAAACCCATCGTCAACCCCATTGAATCGCGCAAGAGCTGATAGCCCATGCGCAAGCCGTAGAGCCTGCGCCAGAAATACTCGACTCCGACGCTGGCATGCCCTTGCTTGTCGTGAAGAAGGTAGTCGCCGTCGATGGCCGCGGTAACGCTGTGGATCGCGGGAAGCCTGGGTTGGTAGGCCAGGCCGCAGCGCACGGTCAAAGGCAAGGGATCGCCTTCCGAAACGAACTTGAGCTTGGTTCCCAGATTGAGCAGCGAAAGCCCCGCGCTCAAGCGGGCTTCCGGGGCATGGGCCAGATAGCCGGCGTCGGCCGCATAGGCCTGGGCCGAGTATCCGCCGGCCAGGGTCGACCGGATCATCTTCCCCGAGGCCCCGAAGAAATGATTGACGTGGTAGGACCTTCCCTTATAAGGGAAAGCCGTGCTGGCCAGCCGTTCGGAATAGCCCGCCGTAGCCACGAAGTCCGAGCCCGCGCTCACCCGCTGCGAGCTCTCCAGGGATCCATCCTGGCCGATCCGATTGATTTCTATGGTTCCGTTTTGCGCGAAGAGCAGGCTGGCGCCGGCGCTGGTGCAGCCGTTGCCTGAAATGCCCGTCAGGGGAGTGGGACCGGCGTAGGCTATCTGCTGCACGGTGTTGTCGGCGAGGCCCGTAAGCAACGATAAGCTCAGCTCGTGGGCATTAAGGCGGCTCATAGCCGCCGGATTGTAATAGAGGGCCGAGGCGTCCGTGCCCACGGCCGTGAAGGCGCCGCCCATGCCCAGCGCCCGGCTGCCCATGGGGACCTGCAGGATCGGCGCGGCGGTCACGCCCGGCCCGTCCGCCGCGCGCGCGGCGCTGACGGCCAGCCCCAGGGCCAGCCATAGGGTCGTCATTTGACCACCACGATCTTCTGGGTTTTTTCTATGCCCGGAGCGCTGAGATGCAGAAGATAGACCCCGCTGGCCACCTTGCTGCCGGCGGAATTCAATCCCCTCCAGTCGACGGAGCCCTTGCCGGCCGGCCTATTCTCGTCGATGAGAGTGGCCACGAGGGTCCCGCTCAAGGTGAAAATTCTCAGCTTCACGCGGCCGGAATCCGTGATTTCATACTTGACCGAGGCCTTTTCGCCGCGGCCGGGATTGAAAACGTTGTTGTAGGCGTTGAGCCCCGCCGAGTTCGCGGTCAGATGGAGCGGCGAGGAAAGTCCCAAGGACACCGTGCTGCCCAGGACATTGTAGCCGAAGACCTCGAGATAAGCCGTTCCCAAGGCCGGAAACCGGACGCCGAAGCCGGGCTTGAGGGCCACGACGCCCGAAACCGTCCCTTGCGCGTTGGCCGACGATATCATGCTCAAATATCCTGAAACCGGATCGCGGGTATCGGTGAAAGGCACGACGTTGTAGGCATGATCGCGCAGCTGGGCATAGGCGAAGTAGTAATTCTGTCCACCCGGCCCGCCGGGCCCGGTCGTCCGCGGGAAGTTGGTCACGCCCACGTTGAAGCTGATGCGGTCCCGGTCATGCGAGGCCTCGACGATCGAGCCGGAAAAAACGTCCGCCGGCGGATAGACGAATTCGAGGCCGTAGGGTTGGCCCGGATCGTTGACGCCGCTGTTGGAGCCGTTGACGCAGACGCCGCCGGAGACCGCCAGAAAGAACTGATTCGGCCCCGGATTGTTGTAGGTCAGGACGAGTTCCCGCTGCGTCGTGGAGCAGTCGGCGGTCGTGCAGAGTCCGTCCTGGGTGTTGTAGCCGTCATAGGGAGGCTCGACCCGGGCCACTTCCGCGTGGTTGCGGTCGTAGAGCGCCGCCATATACGCCTTGTAATACGCTCCCGCGAAAGGCAGGGCCAGGGCTATGCGCATGGGGCCGGCTCCGGCGCCGAAGGTGTAGAAATCGAAGTCGCCCGCGGGATAGATCGTGGCGCTCACGGAACCCCGGGTGCTCACGTCCACCGCGGTCTGGAAGCCGTCGTTGCGCGTCATGCCCTCGAGAGCGTCGCCCGAGGCGTCGCCGATGCCGTGCAAGGTAAAGAAGGCCTGGTCGATCCTGGCGGAAACGGATCCGCCGCAGGCGGCGACGCGCCCCTCGGAGTCTACGCGATGCATGGCGTCGAGGAACTCCTGGAAGCTCTCCGGAAAAAACAGCAGCGACTGGAAGGCCAGCCCGTCGACGCAGGAACGGCCGGCGTTGAGGCTGCCCTGATCCGCGATCCGGAAGCTTCTCAGGTCCCACAATGCCTGGCTGAGGTTGAGGCTGTCAAGATAAAGGTCTCCTCTCCAGCCGGAGACCCGCAAATCCGCCTTCCAGGAAGGATTGGCCTGGGAGTCGAGTTCGCGCAGCGGCACCCCGCCGTTGTAGTATTTGCCGATGGCGCTGCGGTTCAGCGAACTGGCCGCGAAATAATCGGCCATGGCCTCCGAGATCGCTCCGCCCTGGCCGAAATTGACTATCGGCCAGATCTTCTCGACGACGTAATGCGTGTATTCATGGCTGGGAACCGTGGCGTCGTCGGTGAGCGCGTCCGAGGGGGCGTCGGCGTTGCCCCCGTCGCCGAAGGCGAGATTATCCTGAAGGGGATTATAAAAAGCGCCGTCGAGGTTCGGACCCACGAAAGCCATGGCCGAGACGGGGTTGCCCAGCCAGGCGGCGCTGGACTTGTTGACGTCGGACATGAAGTAATCGTGCATCCGGTTAAGATGATAGAAGAGGCTGATCTCGCTGCGCCGCCCTGCGGGCGTGTTTTCCGGCTGCCAGACCAGGCTCGAGCCCGCGGGATTGGTCGTGTTGGGATCGCTGGTCAAATAGAGGTAGCTCGACAGGGAGACGTTGTAGCCGTATTGCCCGCCGTCCGATGAGTTGGAACGCAGTTTGAGGAAAAGCTTATTTCCATAGACCGCCGCCCCATTGAACCCCGGGCGTTGCCCGACGTAGCTGGCGACGGGGTTCCAGGCCGCGTCAAAGATGGAGAGCTGGTCATCGTCGCTGATATCAGCGCTATAGCCGGGCACCTGGCTCACCTCGCCCACGTGGAACTGCGAGAAGATGGGCAGGAACTTCACCACGCCGCCGAGGTGCGCCAGGCTGATGGTGGAGACGATGACCGCTCCGGCGGGATAAGGGTGGGGCGAGGCGGCCTGCGTGACGGCGGTGGTCCAGACGCCGCCTCCATTGTCATAGTGGGCGCTGGGACCCAGGAAGCTGGAGACGTTGACCCAGGGCCCCTGCAGCGAGGTGATGATCTTGCCCGGCTGGGCGTTGCAGAAAAACCCGGCGCCGTTGCCGGGATGGGTATAGGTCACCGACTTGGTGTTGCCGTCGGCGATATAGACGTTCTGATTATTGAAACGGGTCTGGACTGGCGCGGTTTCAGCCGGGGAAACCGGATAGATCATGCCGCTGATCGTGCCCGAGGTCCCGCAGCCGGCCTGGAAGCGCAATTCGTTGTAGCGGAAGATGATCTCCCCGGTATGAGCATCCACGTAATAGCGCCACAAAGCCGCCTTCCCCGGAGCCGTGAACTTCCAGGCCAGGCGCGACCGGCCCGAGGCTTGGTCCGGGAAGACCACCAACGCGCCGGAGTCCGACGGCGGCCGGCCGTTGTCGCCGAGCACCGCCGCGGCGGCCTGGGCCGCGGTCACCGTGGGATTTACGTCCACATCCAGGTCGGTCTCATAGCTGGAATTAAGCCCCAACACGGAACCGTCCGCGGAGAGATGCACCTTGACCCGGGAGAATTCCACAGGCAGGCCCTGGTAGGTCTGCCGGTAGAGCAGATGCGACATGCCTTCGCCCCGCGTCTGCCGCTCCAGCGCCAAGTTCGCGGGATCCACTCGCAGCACGTCGCGCGTTTCGCCGAGGAATGCCGTCGCTGCATCGTGGGGCCGGCCCGGCCTCGGGGCGCTCCGGCCCTCGACGAGGGCCTCGGCGGCTCCGGTGCGTCCGTTGAACCGCATCTTCCAGCGGCCGCCCTGCCTCCGGTTGAACTCCGCAAAAGCCCGCCGCAAGCCGGGGGACAACTGTTTTTGCGGGGCTGTCCGACGCGAGCCGAAGCGCCGGACATCGCGCTCGGCCTGGGCGCGCGTCGCGGCCGGCAACCGCACGGCGAGGGCCGGCCGCGCGGCGATGATGACCGCGGCCAGGCAGAGCAGGCCAAGCCAGCGCGACCGCGAGGGCCGGGACCGAATCATCGCCCCCCCTGGCTCTGCAGACGCCGCACCAGCATGGAAGCCGCGGCCACCCGCACTCTGACGGAGGCATCCTCGTCCATGACCCGCGCCAGCAGGCGCAGGGACTCATCTCCAGGCGCCGCGAAGAGCACCTCGAGGGCCAGCATCCGGCCGTCGATGTCATTGGCCGAGAGGGAACGTTCGGCCAGGGAAATGTCGATCTTCTCCCCCCGTCCGGCCAGGCCGGCCAGGGCCTTCAAGGCCAGGTCCGGGGTTTTTTCGTCGGCGGCCAAGCGCCTGAGCACCGGGGCCACGGCGGAGTCCTCGGATATGCGCGAGAGCCCGCCGGCCGCGAGATAGCGCACGCGCGGATTCTCGTCCTTGAGCCGCTCCACGAACACGGGGGCCAGGGTCTGGTCAACGGCCGCGGCCAGGGCCGCCACGGCCTCGGCCCGCACGGCGGCCGAAGGGTCGCCCGCGGCCGCGATGAGCGCCGGCCGGGCCGAGGCCAGTCCGGCGTCGCCCAAGGCCTTGATGGCCGCGGCCCGCACGGAATCGTCCTTGTCCTGGGCCGCCTCCAGGAACTGCTTGGAGAATTCTTCGTCGAGTCCCAGCCGGCACAGGGCCACGGCGGTCGCGTCGCGCACCGCGCCCGAAGGATCGCTGAGAGTGCTTTCCATGAGCGCCACGACGTCCTCGTTGCCCATCTCCGAAAGCCTGATCAAGGCCGCGGCTCGCGCCTTGGTCCGGGCCATGAACCGCATCTCCTGGGCCGCGCTGAGCTTGCCCTCGGGCACGGCGGAGCTGCGCACGAGGGTCATGAGAGCCTGGCGGCCCTGCTCTTGGCCCAGGCGATGGAGGCTGACCGCGGCCTCCACCCGGACATAGTCGTTGCGATCCTTGACGCTTTTCTTGAGCATGGGCAAGGCCGCGCGGTTTCCGATCTCGCCCCAGGCCGCGGCCACGGCGGCGCGGACATCCGGGTCGGGATCGCCGGCGCGGCCGGCCAAAAAGCGCAGGGCCTGGCGGCCGAGGCCGGAGCGCTCGGCGGCGACGGCCGTCAAGGGCGCCGGCGCGACCACGGTGGATATCTCCACAGCCGCGGCTAGGGCAGCGAGAAGCATGCACGAAAAGGTTAACAGCGGAGGTTTACGGAAATATTTCACAAATGCCTCCTAAAACGAGGCGCCCCCTGTCGGAGGCGCTAAAAGGATTGGGCCCGCCAGGAATCGAACCCGGATCCCGTGGTTCGAAGCCACGTACTCTATCCATTGAGCTACGGGCCCAAGAGAATTATTTTACAACAATTGGTGCCGGAGATTGCCTTTTTAAACTTATTGAACTTGTTTTCTTTTCGCCGTCCATCAGACTCGCCAGCCCTTTACTTAGCGCCACTCCATCCAGCAGACGGCCTGCCTCTCAAGCTCCTCTTGCCGCCGCCGTTGGACAATCATCGTCGACTCGGCCCCCAGCCCGCTTGATTCGGATTTGAGCCCGGCCCGTTAACTTATTGGAGACGAAGCCAGGAGCCTTTATGAAACTTCTCTCCAAGTCGTTCGCGGCGATCGCGTGCGCGGCGCTGGCCGGTTTGGCCGCGGACTGCGCCACGGTCCCCGAATCCTCCCCAGCGCGTTCAGAGCGGACCAGGGCCGTGATTGGCGGCTGGTTCGCCTATTCCCGGCTCGCGGCGGACAGCCTCATCGAGAATTTCGGGCTTCCCGACCGCGTGGAGAATCACTATTTAGTCTGGAACGACGCGGCGCTCTGCAAACGGCTCACGGTCTGGAACGTCCCCCCGCGTTCCGGTTTTGTCGTCGACGCCATCGAGGCCACGGTCGCCTTCCCGGTCGCCCAGGAAAAACGCGCGCTGCTCGCGGCCTTCAGCGGCAAGCTCCACGTCGGGTTCAACGGAACCGAAATCTCGGCCCGCTCCCACAGTCTGAATATCGATTTCCTGCTGCTCAACCTGGCCCATGAGATCCTGTCCGGGGTCAAGAACCCGGCCGAGGCGCGAGACGACTATGAGCATGCGGTCAGACTCGCGGCCGCGGGCAAGCTGTCGCGCCCCATGCAGGGGCTCATGTTCCTGCCCAAATCTCCCCAGCCCGCGTTCTGGCCTTTGCGCTTTTGAACGGGGGCCAAAGGACCTATGGCGTTTCCCCGCCCCGATTGCTACACTTCTTTTCCGTTTTCTCAAACGCAGGCCGCACAGCAGTTTTTGACCAACGCCGAGTTCGTCAAAATCCCTCCACCTAGCACGTGGAGACAGGGTGGTATTTGTCATGGGACTCGCGTTGCGCTCGCTTCTCGCACTCTGGGTTTGCTCCTCCTCCCCCGCGGCCTCGGCGGTCAACGGCATGGTTCCTCGAAGCGCGTTGCTGGAGGCCATGACCACCTTGCACTCCGTCCGCGGCGGCGCTATCTGGAGCGCCCGTATCAGCCGGTTCTTCGACGCCGCCCCGGCGAGAGTGTCGCTGCTGATGCATCCTTTTCCCGCCCGATCCTGGGCTCCGCTCGATCCGCTCGCGCGCCGGTTGGACAAGCCGGACCCGGAACGCCCGCTCGTGGTCCCCGTGCCTACCATGCCTCCGCCCCCGCCCTTTCTAAGGACGTTCCAGAGGCTCTCGCAACAGCCGCAGAGCACTAACCGTTATGACGATATCATCCTGCGCTGGGCTCGGCGCTACAGCCTGGACCCGCGGCTCTTGAAAGCCATCATCGCCGCGGAATCGGAATTTTTCCGGCGCGCCGTTTCTCCGGCGGGCGCCCGGGGCCTGATGCAGCTGATGCCCGACACGGCCGAGGAGATGGGAGTGTCGCGCCACATCCTCTTCGACCCCGAGCACAACATCCGGGCGGGCGCCGCCTACCTGGCGCATCTTTTCGCCCGGACCGCCCGCGTCTTCAAGTTGCGGAGGCCGGACGGCGCCAGCGCCCCGCTGTGGGCTGTCCAGCGCGTGGTCGCGGCCTACAATGGCGGGCCGCGCATGCTTCTGAAATCGGCCTGCCCGGGACAGGTTCGCGTCTACGTGAGCAAGGTGCTTCTCTTCTACGGCTCCGATGTCGCGGGCCTGCCTGCACGGCCAGCCCCCTGATTTCCGGCATCGATCAAAGCCGCCAAACACGCCAAAGCCCGGCCCCTATGCCCTCTTTTTTTGGTAACATGGGATAAATCTTTTTGCGGCAGGAGGGCACGTGGGCGGACACTCGCATTGGGCCGGGATCAAGCACAAAAAGGGCCTGCTCGACGCCAAGAGGGGCAAGGTCTGGACCAAGATCGTCAAGGAGATCACGATCGCGGCCAAGATCGGCGGCGGCGATCCGTCGTCCAATCCGCGCCTGCGCCGGGTCATCGACGACGCCAAGGCCGCCAACATGCCGGCGGAGAACATCAAGCGCGGCATCCAGCGCGGCACCGGGGAACTGCCGGGCGTGACCTACGAGGAGCGCGTTTACGAAGGCTACGGTCCCAACGGCGTGGCCATGCTCGTGGAAGTCATGACGGACAACCACAACCGCACTCTCAACGAGGTGCGCCAGATCTTCCGGGAAAACGGAGGCAACCTCGGCGAGGCCGGCTGCGTGGCCTGGATGTTCAAGCCCAGGGGTCTCGTCACCGTGGCCAAGCCCGCTCCGGTTGACGAGGACACGTTGATCTCCCACGCCCTCGACCTAGGCGCCGACGACGTGGTGACCGACGACTCCGAGGCCTACGAGATATATACCGACCCCAAGGACCTCGACAAGGTCAAGGAAGGCCTGGCCGCCAAGAAGATACCCGCGGCGTCGGCCGAGCAGTTCATGAAACCCGACACGACCGTTCCGATCAACGACGCGCAGGCGGCGGCCCAGATACTCAAGCTCATGGACCAACTGGAGGACAACGACGACGTCAAGAAAGTCCACGCCAACTTCGACATCCCGGACGCGATACTGGACAAGGTCGGCTGAGATGCCCTCGGGCCTGACCACGGTCCTGGGCATCGATCCCGGCGTATCCGAGACCGGGTGGGCCGTGTTGCGCGCCGCGGACGGCCCCCAGCCGCGTCTGGCCGCCTCGGGCATCATCCGCACCCAGCCCGCGACCGCGCTTCCGGAGCGCCTGCGCCTCATCCACGAAGCCGTCAGCGGCCTCATCGCCCGGCACCGGCCGGACGCCGCCGCGATCGAGGAGATGTTCTTTCTAAAGGCCGCGCACACCATCCGGGGGACCCTCCAAGCCCGGGGCGTGGTGCTCCTGGCCGCGGCCCAGGCCCGGATACACATATCGGAATACAACCCGCGCACGGTCAAGGCTACCTTGACCGGCAGCGGCACGGCCGACAAGGCCCAGATGCAGCGCGTGGTGTCCAAGACCTTGGGACTCGACGATCTTCTGAGGCCCGACGACGTGGCCGACGCGGCCGCCATCGGGCTGTGCCACTTGCGCTCCAGCCGCATCAAGCGCTTGAGGGTTCTGGAATGCTACGGCGCCGCCTCGGGGGGCGGGAGATGATCGCCTCGCTGCGCGGCGCGGTCCTGGCCAAAAGCGCTGACAAGGCCGTCCTGGAGGTCGCGGGCGTGGGCTATGAGATTTGCATGACCGCCGACGCCATCGCCCGGCTCCCGGCCCTGGGCGCCGCCGCCTTCGTGCACGTGGCCGAATCCGTGGCCATGTACGGCGGGGGCGTCACGCTTTACGCCTTTCTCTCCCCCGTGGAAAAGGAGATGTTCATGCTCCTGCGCGACTGCGTTCCCTCCACGGGGGCGAAAAAGGCCTTGGAGTACCTCGACAAGGCGTCGAAGTCCCTGCCGGATTTCCGCCGGGCCGTGCTGGAAAAGGACAGCGCGGGACTCTGCGCCATTTTCGGATTCACGCGCAAGACCGCGGACCGGCTCGTCGAGGCGCTCAAGGAAAAAATCGAGACGGTCAGCGTGCCCGGCTCGGAGAGGCTGGCCCGTGCGGGCGGCTCCCAACTGCCCGCGGGCGCCATGGGCCAGGCCTTGAGCGCCCTTTCCGCCCTGGGCTACAAGGCCGCCGAGGCGCGCGCGGCCCTGCAGGCCGTGACCGAGGAGCACCCGGGGGAGCCACTCGACCCGGAAAGCATCCTGCGCCTGGCATTGAAGAGGCTCTGATGAGCGAAACCCGCGGCGACGAGGCGGTCCTGACCCCCATGGCCCGGCCCGAGGACGAGGCTTTCGACGCCAGCCTGAGGCCGCGCACCCTCGACGAATTCATCGGACAGGAAAAGCTCAAGTCCAACCTGCGCGTGTTCCTGGCCGCGGCCAAAGCCCGCAAGGAGCCGCTCGATCATTGCCTCTTTTATTCCCCCCCGGGCCTGGGCAAGACCACTCTCGCCAATATCCTGTCCCGGGAACTCGGCGTCAATATGCGCACATCCTCCGGCCCCATACTGGAACGGCCCGGTGACCTGGCCGCCCTGCTCACGGATCTGGCCGAGGGCGACGTCTTTTTTATCGACGAGATCCACCGGCTCAACGCCGTGGTGGAGGAAGCCCTCTATCCGGTCATGGAGGACTTCACCTTCTTCATCTCCACGGGCAAGGGGCCCGCGGCCTCGACCATGAAGCTGGCCATTCCGCGCTTTACGCTGGTGGGAGCCACGACCCGTGCGGGGCTTCTCACCGGCCCCTTGCGCGACCGTTTCGGAATCATCGGCAACCTGGGCTTCTACGAGCCCGGGGAGCTTGAAGCCATTGTCCGGCGCTCCGCGTCCATTTTGAATATCCGCGCCGACGCGGACGGCGCCGCGGAGATCGCGCGCCGCTGCCGCGGCACGCCGCGCATCGCCAACCGGCTGCTGCGCCGGGTGCGCGATTTCGCCCAGGTCAAGGGCGACGGCACCATCACCGCCGAGATCGCGCGCTATGCCTTGGAGTGCCTGGAGGTCGACGACGCGGGTCTCGACGCCGCGGACCGCAGGCTGCTGCTGACGGCCATAGAAAAATTCGGCGGCGGGCCCGTGGGAGTGGAGAACCTGGCCATCGCCGTCAGCGAGGAGATCGACACGCTCACCGACGTGACCGAACCGTTCCTCATCCAATCGGGCCTCATCGCCCGCACGCCGCGCGGCCGCGTGGTGACCGCCAAGGGCTACGCCCATCTGGGGCGCAAGCCTCCCAAGAAAGAGCCGGAACTGTTCCGATCATGACGGCCTTTTTCCTGGCGGCATGGTCCCTGCTGGCTCCTACCGCAGCGCGGGCGGTTTACACCGATCGCATCATCCAGATAGGGATCGTGCATGGGGCCCGAGAGGTCGTCATGACGCCCGAAGGCCGATTCGCGCTCCAGGACGAGGCCACGGGCCAGCGGCAGGACTTGCTGCCCCGGAAAGCCTATCGCGTCGAGGCCAGGGGCGAGGGGCTGCGCTTCGGCCCGCACCAGGCCGACGGCCAGGTCCGGCTCGTCCCGCAGGAATACCGGGCCACGGTATTCACCGGTTCCCACCGCTATCAAGGGCCCCTGATCGTCAGGTCCAACCGCGACGACACGGTCACGGTGATCGAGGAGGTCGGCGTGGAGGACTACCTCATGGGAGTCCTTCCCCATGAGATGGAGACCAACTGGCCCGTCGAGGCCTTGAAGGCCCAGGCCGTGGTGGCCAGGACCTTCGCCTATACCCAACTGGGCAAGTACAGGAAGGCCGGCTTCGATCTCACCTCGGATACCCGCTCCCAGATGTATGGGGGCGTCAGCGTTCCCTCCGCGGCCGTGCGCCTCGCCGTGGCGGCGACGCGGGGCGAGGTGCTGGGCTATCGCGGCGAGCTTCTCAACGTTTACTACCATGCCTGCTGCGGCGGGCACACCGCGGACTACGCCTCGGTCTGGGGTCAGGGCTACGCGCCTCGTCCCTTGCGCGGGGTCAGGGACGGCTACTGTCCCAATTCCCCTCTGGCCCATTGGCGGGTCTCCTTTCCAAAGTCGGACGTGCTCGTCGCCCTGCAGAACCGCCGCCTCATCGGCGGCAAGCTGCGTTCGCTGCGCGTCGGCCGCCGCGACGCGGCCGGTTATGCCCGGACCTTCGTGGCCGGCATCGGCGCAGAGACCCTAGTGGTCCCTTCCGAGACTCTGCGCCGGCGCTTGGGCGCCACAGAACTGCGCAGCGTCCGCATCAGGTCCGTGCGGCTGCGCCGAGGCAGCGTCGATTTCGAGGGCTCGGGCTCGGGCCACGGCGTGGGCCTATGCCAATGGGGAGCCCGCCTGCAGGCCGAGCAAGGCCGGCGCTACGAATCCATTCTCCGGTATTATTTTCCAGGCTCGACGCTGTCGGTCGTGGATGAATGAAGACCGATACTTCCCCCCTGCCGCTCTCGGACTTTGACTTCGACTTCCCCGAGGAACTCGTGGCCGCGGCCCCGGCCGAGCCCCGCGACTCGGCCCGCCTGCTGTCCATGGAGCGCTCATCCGGCGCCCTGCGCCACCTCCATTTTCGGGATCTCGCCTCCTGCCTGAATCCCGGCGACTGTCTGGTCCTTAACGAGACCAAGGTCCTTTCCTGCCGGCTCGTCGGCAGGAAGACGACCGGCGGCCGGGCCGAGCTTCTGCTGGTGGCCCAGATCGAGCCCGGTCTTTGGAGCGCCCTGGCCTCCGGCCTTAAGCCCGGCATGCGCCTCGATTTTCCCGGCGGCGCCGCCGCGCTCGTCGAAGACTTGAGTCCAGAAGGCGAGTACCTATGCCGGTTCAATCGCCTCGACATCGGCTCTTACCTGGCCGAGCACGGGCATGCGCCCTTGCCTCCCTATATCCTCAAGCGCAAGCGTCCCCCCGACCCCGCGGATAGGACCCGCTACCAGACCGTCTATGCCCGAGAAACGGGCTCCATCGCGGCTCCCACGGCCGGGCTTCACTTTACGCCCAAGCTCCTCGAAGAACTCGCAGCCTCGGGCGTACGCGTGGCGCGAGTGACTCTGCACGTGGGCCGGGGCACGTTTCGCCCGATCACGAGCCTTGACGCGCGGGGCCACGCGATGCTGCCCGAGCATTATCGCATGTCGGCCGAGGATGCCCAAGTCGTATCCCAGGCGCGGCGCGAGGGCGGACGGGTCATAGCGGTCGGCACCACCAGCACCCGCACCCTCGAAAGCCTGGCCCGCCGGCCCGAAGGCTTCGGTCCGGGCGAGGGCTGGACGAACCTCTACATCTGCCCGGGCCACGACTTCCGGATCGTCACCAGCCTGATCACTAATTTCCACCTCCCAAAATCCACTCCCCTGCTGCTGGCCGCGGCTTTCATCGGCCGGGAGCGCCTCCTGGCCGCTTATCAGGAAGCCTTCCGCCAACGCTACCGCCTCTATTCCTACGGCGACGCAATGGGGATTTTCTAGTGCCAGACGTGAACTTACGGAACTTATTCAAGTTAGTTCACAAAGTTCACGTCTGGCACGCACTATGAAAATAATTTGCTGGGGCGCGCGCGGGTCCATCCCGGTCTCCGGGCAGGAATATCTTAAGTACGGCGGAGACACCACATGCCTTGAGGTGCGCTCCGATACAGGGGACGTGGTCGTCGTGGATTGCGGCAGCGGGGTGAGGCGCCTGGGCAACCGACTAATTAAGGAAAACACACGCGAAATAAGCATCCTTTTCACTCATTCGCATTGGGACCACATCCTGGGTTTCCCCTTTTTCAAGCCGCTCTATTATCCGAAGGTCAGCATAGAATTCTTTGGCTGCCCTTTCGCCCAGAAATCCATCCGCACCGTGATCCGCAAGGTCATGGAGCCGCCCCAGTTTCCCGTGGACCTCGGCGCGATCAAAGCGCGGCTCAAGTTCAACGCATCCTGTCTCGACGGGTTTGTCATCGGGTCCCTAAAGATCACTCCGGCGCTCCTGAGTCATCCCAATAAAGGCTTGGGCTTCAAGTTCGAGGAAAACGGCAAGACCTTCGTCTTCTTGACGGACAATGAACTGCGCTATCGTCATCCGGGCGGGAAGGACTTCGATTATTACGCGGCCTTCTGCTCGGGGGCGGACGTGCTCGTTCATGACGCTGAGTTCACGGAGGCGGATTACGAGCGAACCAGAACCTGGGGCCACTCGACTTTTACCCAGGCCCTCGAACTGGCGCTCGAGTCCAAGGTCAAGCGCTTCGGGCTCTTCCACCATAACCAGGACCGGTCGGACTCGGAAATAGACGCCATGGTAGGCGAGTGCGAAAAAATCTCGGCCCGGAAAAGCTTGAGCCTGGACTGCTTCGGCGTCGCACAAGAGAGCATCATCGAATTATAGAGGTGCCGGAGATCATCTTGTTGGCAGTATTTGCATTGTTTGATAATTGCGCGTCGCAAACTGTTCGAAAAAGTTGCTCTTAGACACTCTCTCTTGTATTTATTATATGTCCGGTACGGGCAACTCGTACCGCACCGCGTGTTGGGTCAAGGACAGACTCTCCCAGCGCGGCTTTGCCGCCGAGATCATCCCCCTGGAGCCCTGCACCGGCAAACTGCGCCGCGTCGGGCTTTTAGTTCTGATTTTCCCGACGCATGCATTCACCGCGCCCTGGCCGGTACTCAAATTTATCGCCAAGCTGCCGAGACAGGATGGGACCGAAGCCTTGATCATAGCCTGCCGGGCTGGGTGGACCATCGGACCTTGGCTCATGCCCGGGCTGGAGGGAACGGCCGGGTATTTGGCCGCGCTTCTGCTGCGCATGAAGGGCTGCCGCGTGCGGGGAGTCATGGGATTGGACATGCCCGCCAATTGGACCGCGGCGCATTGGGGATTGAACGCCGGCCATGTGCAGAGCATTATCACGGCTGCCCGGGCAAAGACGGAAGCTTTTACGGACGCCATTCTTGCCCGAGAATTCCGATTCCGGGGCATGCTTCCTCTTTTCGCTGGGCTGCTGCTCGTCCCGATTTCTTTTATCTACCTCGCTCTGGGGCGATTCTATCTGGCAAAAATTTTCTTCGCCTCGCTGCGCTGCACTGGCTGCGGACTTTGCGCCCGGACCTGTCCGCATGGCGGGATAGTCATGCGCGGCAAGAGGCCTTTTTGGACCCTGCGCTGCGAAAGTTGCATGCGCTGCATGAACTATTGCCCGGAGCAGGCCATCGAGTGCAGTCACCCACTAATAGTCCTCCTGCATTATGCCACGGCTTTTCCGGCCGCGGCCTATGCGCTGGGGCTATTTGGGTTGCGCAATGCCAATGGGCTCTGCCTCATCGTGCAGTACTGCTACGCGCTGCTGACGCTCTGCCTCGTGTATCGCATCTTTCATTCGATTGTCGGCGTATCCGCGATCAATCGGCTTTTCTTTTTTACCACCATGACTCCATTATTTCGCCGCTACCATGAGCCAACCACCTGTATCGAGGATTTAACCGCAAACAATGCCAATACTGCCAACAACATGATCTCCGGCACCCTTGGGCCCAGAAACTACTAGGTCTTTTGATTCGGCGCTCCTTATCCAAACGACCCTCTCCGCATGAAGCGTCTGTCGATATAATGTTGGCTATGTTGACAAAGTCAATTGTTTTAATCGTTTCACTCTTTCTTGGCTCCAATGCAAGCTGGTCCGCCGCTGTCATAGCGGTCGCTCCCTCGGCGCAGACCGGTTCCTCAACCTTAGGGGCTGCTCCAGCCATCAGCCGCACTCTGAAGGGCAACGTAGGCGCTGGCCTAGCACATGGGACATTGGCATTGCGCCTGGCCGGACAGATAGCGCCTCTCTGCGCTCCGACGCTCAAGGCTTCGCCTAAGGTTTTGCCCTCGCCGCAAGTGACGGCTTTCCTGGAACGCGCCCAATACGTCGGCATCTCGGCCCTTCGCTCCGATGCTTTGCCGCTCGCCATTCCCTCTGCACCGCAGGACTCTCATCCCGCCGCGCTGATGGCTCAACTGGCGCAGGCTCTGGCTCCTCTTTCCGTCGCGGACGTCCGGAAGATGCCCGTGCAAGGCTTGGACAGCATCGCCCGCAAAATTTGGGATAACCAGACTGCCCTTAAACCATTCGAGCAGCCTGCGGAGTCGGCCGCGCCAGACCGCCAGGGCGGCTTAAGCCAAGGGCTTCATCCCGCCTGGGAACAGGGCGTTTTCCTGCCGCAAACCAACGCTCAGCCGTTCCCAAAAGATCCCCTGGCGGTAACTGTGCACCGGCTCTCGAACGGCATGACCGTGTATCTCAGCCCCAACAAGCAGGAACGCCGGGTCTATTATGAAATAGCGGTGCGAGCCGGCTCCCGCCACGACCCCTTGGCAGCGACCGGAATGGCGCATTATCTCGAACATATGCAGTTTAAAGGCACCAGACATTTAGGCACCGTGGATTTTGCCGCTGAAAAGCCCCACCTCGACCGCATCACCGAACTCTATGACAAGCTTTTCAAGACCACGGACCCGAAGCAACGCGAGAAACTCTACTCGGAGATCAACAAGGCAAGCAAGGCCGCGGCGAAGTATGCGGTTCCCAATGAAATCGACAAGCTCTATGCGGAGGCCGGATTCACGGACATCAACGCCCACACCGATTACGAGGAGACGGTTTACGAGGGCAACTTCCCGTCCAATCGAGCCGAACTGTGGGCGCGGACTGAATCGGAGCGCATCGAAAACCCGATCTATCGCATATTCCAACCCGAGCTTGAGGCCGTCTACGAAGAATACAACACGGGTCAAGATGATCCAGACAACGGCCTGTGGAACGCCGCAGATGCCGCATTGTTTTCGGGACATCCCTACGGCCGAGACATCATCGGCTTGGGCGAACACCTTAAGAATCCATCCATTTCCCGGATGCAGGAGTTCTTCCGCGAGCGCTATCGGCCCAACAACATGGCGATATTTCTTTCCGGAGACTTCGATCGCGATGAAATGCTGCCTCTGATCGAGAAACAGTTCGGCAGGCTCAAGCCCGCAGCAATCCCTCCAGGCCCGGCAGGCCAAGTCAGGCCGCTCCGCGGGGTTGAGAAGACCGAACTGCTCTATCCGGCCGAAGAAATCGTGGCTCTCGGCTGGCAAGTCCCTGGACATGGCCATCCGGACGAAGATGCCCTGCTCTTGATGAACGTCATAATGCATAACGAACAAACCGGCATATTGGACCTCTCAGCCACGAAAGCGCAGAAAGTCAAGGAGGCAGACGCATCTCTGGACATCCGCAATGAAGCCGGCGCCTGGCTTGCAGTGGCTTCCCCAAAGGAAGGGCAGACCGTGGAGGAGGCTCAAGCCGTGCTGCTCGAAGCCGTGGCCAAGCTCAAGGCTGGAGAATTCACGGAACAAGACGTGCAATCGATCCTTACGAATTTTGAAGTGGGTGAAAAGCTCCGGCTAGAAAACAACCAGTGGAGAGTCTCCTTGATGCGGCGATCCTATATTCAAGGCCAGCAATGGGAGCTCGCCTCCCAGCGTCTTGAACGGCTGCGGCGAGTGGGCAAAGCCGATATCGTGCGCGTGGCCAACAAGTACCTAGGGGCGGACCATGCCGTGATTTACCGCCGTAAAGGCGGCCATGAGGCCGATAAAGTCGCCAAGCCGAAATTGACCGCCGTTCCCATCGACCCGGCCAAACATTCGGCCGCGTTCCGAGAACTCTCCGCCCTGCCGGTCAAAGCCCTGACTCCGAGATGGCTGCGCCGAGGCGCGGAGTATCGTTCGTTGAGCCGCGCCTGGGGACGCCTTTATTGGGCGCCAAACAAGATCAGCGATGTCTTCCAGCTCGAATTTCATTTCAATATGGGGACCGCGGACGACGGCCGGCTGCCGTTGGCCTTCGATCTATTGCAGTTGTCCGGCGCGGGGTCCCTTGATGCGGACGAGTTCGAAAAGGCTCTCTATCGCTTGGGCGCCGCCATGGAAATCAAGCTTACCGATGACAAGAAATATTTCATTCGTTTGCGCGGCCTGGACGCTAATTTCGGAGAAACGATAAAACTGGTCCTGCGAAGATTCTCCGAGCCCAACGCGGCGCCGGGAGCATTCAAGCAGTTGCTCTCGATAGAGCGAGGCGACCGTCAGGACCGGAAACTTGACGCCGATCAAATATTCGACGCGCTCGGAGAATTCGCGAAGCATGGCAAGGACAGCCCGATCCTTCATGAAATCAGCGCCCGACAGCTCGGCGAGCTCAAGGAAACCGAATTAAAGGCCCTTCTCAAGTCACTGGCCGGCATGCGCCGCGACGTCATTTACAGCGGCAGCAGACCGGCGCGAGAAGTCGCTGACCTGCTCTCCGCCTCGCAGCCCGGTCTCGAATTCAAGCCTCCCCCGCCCCAAACGCCAGATCGCCTCATCCTTCCAAAAAAGCCCCGGGTCGTCTTCGCCCATCAATCAGGCATGGCGCAAGCCCTGATAGGAGCCTACGCAGCCGACGGCGTCATGGACGCCCGAGAACTCGCCGACGAGTCCGTCTTCAATAATCTAATGGGCCACGGCATGGGCGGCGTCTACTTCCAGGAAATGCGCGAGTCGCGGGCATTGGCCTACACCGCGCAAGGAGGTTATGCGACCGGGAAACGGCTCGGGGACGACAGCAGCATCGCGGCTTTCGTCGGGACCCAGGCGGACAAGGCCAAGGAAACGATGAGGCTGTTGCGACGGCTCATGCTGCGGCCTCCCTTGGATGCGGGGCGAGTATCCGCGGCGATCCGGCAGGCCCAGGAGGAATTGCTCACCGAATCCATAACCTTCAGGGATGCTCCAGAGCGCGTTATGGAATGGCGGAGACGCGGCCTGCCCGGCGACATGCGCAAGGGCATGCTCAAGGAGCTGCGCTCCTACACCCCGGCGAGGCTCGAGGCTTTCGTCGCCCGCTTCAAGAAAAAGCCGCTGACCTTCTTTATCCTTGCCGACCGCGACCGCATAGACATCGAGGCGCTCAAGAAATTCGGAGATTTCGAGGAACGTTCCGTCGATGAGCTTTCCCCCTTTTGAATTTCGGTGCCGGAGATCACGTTATAGGCAGTATTGGCATTATTGAGACATTGTGCGCCGCAAATAATTCAAACAAGTTCAAAAAGTCAATCTCCGGCACCGTAGAAAAAGGTTAGAATATCAGCGTGAGCTTCACTATCTTGGCCCGGGACCAGGCGACCAAAGCCCGGCTCGGCGCGTTGCGCACCGCCCACGGAGAAGTGGAAACCCCGGTCTTCATGCCCGTGGCCACGCAAGCCACGGTCAAGGCCGTGTCCCAGGAGGATCTATCCACCCTTGGGGCGCGCGCCATCCTCGCCAATTCCTACCACCTCTACCTCCGGCCGGGGACCGCCACGATCAAGAAAGCCGGCGGGCTGCACGCCTTCATGGGCTATGACGGCATGATCCTCACGGACTCGGGAGGCTTCCAGGTCCTCAGCCAGACCGACCTGCGCAGCGTCGACGACGAGGGCGTGACCTTCCGCTCTCATATCGACGGCAGCGAGCACCGCCTGACCGCCGAGAAGGTCATCGAGATACAGCGCGACCTGGGCTCGGACTGCTGGACGACCCTCGACGAGCTGGCCCCTTATCCGGCCGACGAGACCCACGCGGCCGCGGCCCTGCGCCGCACCATGAGCTGGAGCGACCGCTCGGTCGCCGCCTTGAGGCGCGCCCGGGACGAGGGAGGCAAAGCCCTTTTCTTCCCCATTCTGCAGGGCTCCTTCCATCCCGCGCTGCGGCGAGAGGCGGTCGAGCATTTGCAGCGCCTGCCGTGGGACGGAGTCTCCATCGGCGGCCTTTCCGTCGGAGAGCCCAAGGATTTGACCTGGGCCACGCTGGAGCTGATCAATTCCCTTTTGCCGCAGGACAAACCCCGCTATCTCATGGGCATGGGCACGCCCGAGGACCTTTGGGAGGCGGCCAGCCGCGGGGTGGACATGATGGACTGCGTCTGGCCCACGCGCGTGGCGCGCAACGGCCAGGTCATGACCCGCAACGGCCGGCTCAACATCGTCAACAGCGCGTGCCGGGAGGATTTCTCCCCCCCGGATCCGGCCTGCGCCTGCTTCGTCTGCCGCCGCTACTCGCGCGCCTACCTCAGCCATCTTTTCCGGGCCAAGGAGCTTCTGGTCTTCCGACTGATCTCCTATCACAACCTGCACCTCATGCTGGAGATCATGGACGCCATCCGGCGGTCCCTGCGCGAGGGCTGCTTCGTGCAGAGACGAGACGAGTTCCTGGCCCGCTACCGGGCCGGGGAGGAGAAACAGGCCGCATGAAAACGCTCGCCCTAGCCTTCTTGTTCATCTTCCCGCTCGAGGTCCGGGCCTCGCAGGAGCAGCCGTGGAGCGACGAGAAGTTCTCTCCCGATGAAATCGCGGCCAGCCGCGAGCTCGCCGCCATACAGAAGAGGATCGACCGGGGCAATCTCCCCAAGATACAGTTTGATTTCGACTCGGACAAGATCCGGGCGGAATCCTTCCCCTCTCTCGATCTCATCGCCGACGTGCTGCTTAAGAATCCCCGCGTTAAAATCCGGATTTCGGCGCATACCTGCATCATCGGCTCGGCCGAATACAACCAGGAGCTTTCCGAACGCCGGGCCAAGTCGGTCAAGGCCTACCTGGTCAAACAGGGCGTGCCTCCCCCCTTCATCCGCTACCGGGGCTGGGGCTTCACGCAGCCGATCGCCGACAATTCCACCGAGGAAGGCCGCGTCAAGAACCGCCGCGTGGAGTTCCACCTGCTGCGCTCGGATTGGGCGTCGGTGTACTGAAGCAAAACAATCCGATTGACCAAAGGATTCAAAGTTGCTTTATTTCCATAGCTATTGACACGAAACGACAAAGAATGACATTTGGAGGCCGTTCATGAATTACCTGCAACTCTCCATGAAGCCGGCCCTGGCATTGGTCTTCGGGGCTTCGCTGACCGGCTTGGCCGTGGCGTATTGGCTCATTAAGTGGGTGCTCGCCAAGGACACGGGCACCGACGAGATGCGCCGCATCTCCGACGCCATCAAGAGCGGCGCGGAAGCGTTCATGCGCCGCCAGAACAGGACCATTCTCGTCTTGGCTTCGGTCTTCGCCGTGGTGCTCTTCATCCTTTACGCCTTCGTGCGAGGCCACAACGAGCACGACCCCGCCCTGCCCATGACCTTGGCGTGCTGGACCACTCTTTCCTTTATTATGGGCGCGCTCTGCTCAGTGAGCGCCGGCTTCATGGGCATGTGGGTCTCCATCCGATCCAACATACGCGCGGCCGCGGCCGCGCGCAATTCCCTCAACGACGCCCTGCGCATCGCCCTGCGCGGCGGCGCGGTCTCCGGAATCTTCGTCACCGCGCTCTCGCTGCTCGGCGTGGGCGGGCTTTTCGCCCTGCTCAAGCTCCTGGGCTACGACGTGTCCAAGATTCCCTTCATGATCGTGGGCTACGGCTTCGGAGCCTCCTTCGTGGCGCTTTTCGCCCAGCTCGGCGGCGGCATCTACACCAAGGCCGCCGACGT
>DMMY01000016.1:0-7433 GCA_003452935.1 Elusimicrobiota bacterium | reverse complement strand
CCCCGCCGTCATCGCCGACCTGGTGGGAGACAACGTGGGCGATTGCGCGGGCCGCGGCGCGGACCTTTTTGAATCCACGGCCGCCGAGAACATCGGCGCCATGATCCTGGGCGTCGCGCTCATCCCGTACTTCGGCTGGAAGGCGATCCTCTTCCCCCTGGTCGCCCGCGCCCTGGGCATCCTCGCCTCCATCGTGGGCATCATCTACGTCCGCACCGAGGAAGACAAGGATCCCATGCGGGCCCTGGATATCGGCTATTACATCGCCTCGGCCCTCGCCGCCCTGGGTTTCGCCCTGGCCGCTCGCTGGCTGCTCTACACGGAGATGGCCCCCAACGCCTGGCTCTATTACACCTGCTGCGGCGTCATCGGAATTCTCACTTCCCAAGCCTTCGTCTACATCACTCAGTACTACACCGAATACAAGTACCGGCCGGTGCTGAGCATCGCCGAGGCTTCCCAGACCGGACCGGCCACCAACATCATCGCCGGCATATCCGTGGGCTTCGAATGCACGGCCGCGCCCGTGATCGTGATCTCGATAGCGATCCTGGCGTCCTACAAGCTGGGCTGCGCGGCCCTGCCCGGAGGCTTGGGAGGACTCTTCGGCACGGCCGTGGCCACCATGGGAATGCTCGGGACCGCGGCCTATATCCTCGCCATGGACACCTTCGGGCCCATCACGGACAACGCCGGCGGCATCGTGGAGATGTCGCGCCAGCCCGAGGAGATTCGCAGAAAAACGGACCGCCTCGACGCCGTGGGCAACACCACCAAGGCTCTGACCAAGGGCTATGCCATCGGTTCCGCGGCCCTGGCGGCGTTCCTCCTTTTCTCGGCCTATCTCGACGAGATTTTCAATTACACGACCAGGCGGATCGGGGTGGATATCGCCAAGCCCGAGGTCTTCATCGGCGCCATGCTGGGCGCCATGCTGGTCTTCCTTTTCTCGGGGCTCACCATCCGCGCCGTGGGCCGGGCCGCCTTCTCCGTCATCAACGAGGTGCGCCGGCAGTTCCGGGAAAAGCCGGGCATCATGAAAGGCACGGAACAGCCCGACTACGGCCAATGCGTCGACATCGTGACCGTGGGGGCGCTCAAGGCCATGGTCCTGCCGGGCTTGATCGCGGTCTGCGGCCCCATCATGGTGGGAGTGATCTTTCGCGCCTTCATCACCCCGGCCGATCCGACCATCGCGGCCGAGGCCGTGGCCGCGCTGCTCATGATCGGCACGGTGGGCGGGATTCTCACGGCCACCTTCCTCAACAACAGCGGCGGCGCCTGGGACAATGCCAAGAAATACATCGAAACCGGGGCTTACGGCGGCAAGCGCTCGGAACCGCACAAGGCCGCGGTCGTGGGCGACACGGTCGGAGACCCCTTCAAGGACACGGCCGGCCCGTCTTTGCATGTCCTCATCAAGCTGCTCGCGACCATTACCCTGGTTCTGGCGCCGTTATTTCTATAAACCATGTCCGAAAGCCTAAAGTCTCGCTGAAATTTGCTAAAATCGCATGCTAGCGTCAAAATAAAGGAGCCACAATGCCACCACAACAGCAGCCAAACCTCTGGGTGAACATGATCCCCATCGCGGCGATATTCGTCATCTTCTATTTCTTCCTTATCCGGCCTCAGCAAAAACAGGCGCGGCAGCATCAAAACATGCTCGAGTCTCTCAAGAAGGGAGACAAGATACTGACCACCGGCGGCCTTTATGGCACGATCGTCGGAATCAAGGGCCCGGATCTCGAAGTGCGCTTCGCCGAGAACGTGAAGCTCATCGTGGCGCGTTCCGCCGTGGCCAAGCTGGTGACCTCCGGGTCGGAGGAGACCTCCCCGGAAAAAAGCATGTCCTCCGTTTCCTGAGCCAAGCCCATGAGCAAACAACAGATCAAGTGGTCCGCGGTCCTGCTGAGCATCATCGCCGCCATCATCCTGCTTTACCCGACCATCAACTGGTACGGCCTGGACTCGGCCGAGCGGGCCAGGCTCGAGGCCTACCGCATGCGGCCCAAGTGGCTGCTCAATCTCGGGCTGGACCTGCGCGGCGGCACGCACCTCTTGATGGAGCTCGACGTGTCCAAGCTCGATGCCAAGGCCGACATCAACGACGCCATGTCGCGCGCCATCGAGATCATCCGCAACCGCGTGGACCAATTCGGCGTGGCCGAGCCCCTGATCGTTCGCCAGGGCCAGCGCTGGATCGTGGTGCAGCTGCCCGGCATCACCAACACGGAGCAGGCCAAGGAACTGGTGGGCAAGACCGCGCTGCTGCAGTTCCGGATGGTGGAGGACTCGGAAACGGCCCAGAAAGCCCTGGGCAAGATCGCGGAGCTCGGCGTGGCCGCCTTCACGGGCAGCCAGATATCCACCGCGGCCGCCAAGCTTGTCCCCGAGGGCCTGGAGCTTTACCAGGGCAAGGAGAACGCGCTTTACCTCCTCAAAAAGGAGGTGCCCTTGACCGGCGCCCAGCTCGAGACCGCCAAGGTCGACACCGGCGGCGACTACGGGATGCCGGTCGTGGCGTTTAAATTCAAGCCGGAAGCCGGCGCTGTCTTCTCCAACCTCACCGGCACGAACGTGGGCAAGCATATGGCCATCGTTCTCGACAACGTCGTCTACTCGGCGCCGGTCATAAAATCCCGCATCAGCGGCGGCTCCGGCATCATCGAAGGACAATTCTCCCATGACGACGCGCGCGCCCTGGCCATCGTGCTGCGCGCCGGCGCCCTGCCCGCTCCCGTCAATCTCATCGAGGAGCGCACGGTCGGCCCGACCCTGGGCGAGGACTCCATCCGCGCCGGCCTGACCGCCAGCCTCATCGGCCTGGCCCTGGTCGTGATCTTCATGATGTCCTACTATCGTCTCTCGGGCTGCGTGGCCGTCATGGCCTTGATTCTCAATCTCCTCTACCTCCTGGCCTGCATGTCGTATTTCAAGACCACGCTGACCCTGCCCGGAATCGCGGGCGTCATCCTGAGCATGGCCATGGCCGTAGACGCCAACGTGCTGATCTTCGAGCGCATCCGCGAGGAGCTGCGCCTGGGCAAGCCCGTGCGCATGGCCGTGGACCAAGGCTATGACCGGGCCTTCAGCGCCATCTTCGACGGCAACCTCACCACCGTGCTCTCGGCGGTGTTTCTCTTCCAGTTCGGCACCGGCCCCATCAAGGGCTTTGCCGTGACCTTGATCGTGGGCTTGTGCATCAGCATGATCACCGCCATCTACGTGACGCGCCTGGTCTTCGAGTCCTATCTCTCCGCCAATCCAGTAGAGGAGCTGTCGATCTAACATGGAATTCCTGCAAAAGACCAACATAGACTTCGTCGGATTCCGGCGCGTCTCGATCGCGATCTCCCTGTTCATCCTGATCGGGGGAATCTCCACGATCCTGCTCAAGGGGTTCAACTACTCCATCGAGTTCACCGGCGGCACCCTGGTGCAGGTCGCTTTCGACAAGCCCGTGGACGTTGCCCAGCTGCGCGCCGCGCTCAAGGCGCAGGGCTTGAGTCCCGAGATACAGAGCGCGACCGCGCCCGGCGGCAAGGTGAGCTACACCCTGCGCGAGAAAGGCGACGAAAAGGCCATGGAGGACGCCTCCAGCCGCACCATGAGCGTGCTCAAGGCCGCGTTCCCGGACAATCCTCCTACCCTGGAGAAAAAGGACTTCGTCGGTCCGGTCGTGGGCAAGGATCTCAAGCGCCGCACCTATTGGGCCATCTTCCTGAGCCTTCTGGGCATTGTCGCCTACGTCGCCTTCCGCTTCTCCAACCCGGTCTGGGGCATCGTCGGCGTGCTGGAGCTGTTCCATGACGTGGTGGGCACGGCCGCGATCTTCTCGATCATGGGCATGGAAGTCGATCTGCTCATCGTGACCGCGCTTCTGACCATCGCGGGCTATTCCATCAACGACACGATCATCATCTTCGACCGGATGCGCGAGAACCTCCGCATCAAGCGCGGGGCGAGCTTCAAGGAGATCGTGAACTCCTCCATCAACGAGACCCTGACGCGGACCATCATCACGGTGCTCACCGTGCAGACCGTCTGCGTGGTCCTGCTCATATTCGGCGGCCCGGTCCTGCGCCATTTCTCTTTGGCCATGGTCATAGGCAACTTCCTGGGAACCTATTCCTCCATCGCCGCCGCCGCCGCCCTGATCTACGAATGGGAAGTGCAGATGGGCGGGAAAAAGGCCGGCGACGAGCCGGCCGCGGCTGCCATCAAGGTCAAGGCCCTCAAGAAGCAGAGAGGCAATGCGTAAGGTCAAGGGCTTCAAGATCGTCCTTCGGCCGGCGGAGATCAAGCGCCGGGCCAAGAAAGCCGGCCTAGACGTCGCGGCCATGGGGCTAGACGATCCGGCCCTCGGCGACGTCCTGGCCGAGGCGGCCAAGGCCATCGTGCCTGGAGTCCTTTACGAGACCTTCAAGCAGCCTGATCCGGACGCTCCCGCGCTTTCCCCCATCCCGGGCCTGGCCTACAGCCTGGTCCTGGCCACCCTGGGCCCCGGATTCGGCGCGTCCCGGGAAGCGGCGCGAGCCGCCTCGGCCGAGATGTACGCCCTGTGGGGGCTCATCGAGGAGACCGCTCTCGACGAGGCCGTGCGCTTCGCCACGTCGCTTTTGGAACAAGAGGCGGCCAAGGAATCCTGCGTGCTTAGCCCGCTTTCCGCCTTGCAGGATGCGGCCGTCCTCGAAACCGTGGTGCGCAAGCTCGATGGGTCCAAGCTGGAGATCCGCCTGCACGAGGGGCGCCTGGATCCGGCGCCCTCGGGCGCCGTGAGCCTGAGCTGGGTGGCGCAATCGAAGTCTCGAGGCAAGCCCAAGAAATAAGTCCGGCCGGTTCTCGATTCCGCGGGGGTGGCTATTGACGATGCTTCGCGCGATCATTCCCTATCTCGCCTATCTGTATGTCACGCTTGTGGGTCTGACGAGCCGCGTGCTTTGGAGAGGCCTGGAGCATTTGGAGAAAGCTCGCCGCTTCAAGGGCCCGGTGATCTATGCCTTCTGGCACCAGCGCCAGGTATTCTTCACCTGGACTCACCGCGGGGCCCGGGCCAAGGTCCTGGTCAGCCGCAGCGCGGACGGCGAGCTCATCGCGCGGACCATGCAGCTCTCCAGAATCGGCTCCTGCCGGGGCTCATCCTCGCGCGCCGGAGCCGCCGCGGCGAGAGAAATGCTTGAGGCGGTCGCCGACGGCTTCGACCTGAGCGTCTCGCCGGACGGCCCCAAAGGACCGGCCAGGGAAGTCAAGCCGGGAATCCTGTATCTCGCCCGGAAGACCGGGGTGCCCATCGTGCCCATCAGCAATGCCGTGTCGCGCAAAATAGAATTTCCGCGCAGTTGGGACAAATTCCAAGTCCCTCTCCCCTTTGCCAGGGGCGTGGTTTGCCACGCGGAACCGATCTTCGTGGGGCCGGATGACGATTTTCCGGCCAAGGCCCAGGAGCTTAAGGCCGCCTTGGACCGCATCACGCAAGAGGCGGACAAGGAGGCGGCGTGATCGTCCTCATCCTGCTCAACGCCCTGGCGCCATTGGCGGCGCTCGGCGTCGCGGCCGCCTTTTTATTTTCGCCTCGCCGCCACCTGCTGCGCGACCTGCCCTCGGAACTCGGCGAACGTTTGGGAGGCCTTTCCGCAGCGGCGCGCGCCGCCCTTGCCGGCCGGCGGGTGTTGTGGGTGCACGCTGCTTCCGCGGGCGAAGTCGCGGCCGTGGCCGAGATGCTGCGCCGGCTCAGACACGAGCCCTCTCCCGCGGCCGTGGTGCTCTCGACCATGACTCGCGCCGGCCGGGACGCGGCCCAACGGCTCGAGGGCGTCGACGTGGCGGTCCTGGCCCCTATCGATTGCTGTTGGACCGTGCGCCGTTTCCTGCGCCAGACGCGGCCGTTCGCGTTGATTCTGGTAGAGACGGAGCTTTGGCCGAACATGATCGAGTTTTCCGGCCGGCAGGGCCTGCGCCTGGCGCTGGTCAACGGCCGGATCTCGGAACGCAGCTTTGGCCGTTACCGGCTCGCGGCGCCCTTCTTGCGTCCGATCCTGGCGCGGCTGGACAAGGTGGCGGCGCAGACCCAGGCGGACGCGCGGCGATTCATGGCTCTGGGGGTCCTTGAGGAGCGCATCGCCGTGGCGGGCAACATGAAATATGACCGGCTTTCCGCCGCGCAGGACGAACGCGGCCGCCAAAAACTTGATTCCTTGGGTTGGCAGGGCCGCTGCGTGCTTGTGGCCGGCAGCACTCATCCGGGCGAGGAAGAGATCGTGCTGCAAGGCTTCCTGGCCGCGCGCCGGAAGTTCCCCCGCCTTGGATTGGTCCTGGCTCCGCGCCACGTGGAACGGGCCGATGGCGCGGCCGCGCGCTTGCAGAGCCTGGGAGTGAAATTCGCGCGACTGTCTCAAGACCAGCCCGCCCCGGATTGCGACGCTCTTCTCGTTGACTCCATGGGCTGGCTTCAGTCCTTCTATGCATGCGCCAGCGCCGCTTTCGTAGGCGGGACCTTGGTCCCGGTGGGCGGCCACAATGTCCTGGAGCCGGCCGCGGCCGGCGCGCCCGTGATTTTCGGCCCCCATGTGGCCAACACCCGCGAAACCGCCGAGGCCCTGATTTCCTGCGGCGCCGGATTCATGGCCCGCGACGCCGGCGCCTTGAGCGACGTTCTCTGCCGCCTTCTGGCCGAACCCGAATTCGCATCACGCTGCGGGACCCAGGCAAAAAAGCTCGTGCGTCAGCTTCAAGGCGCCACGCAGAGATCCATGGACCAGCTCTCCTGCATTCTCAACCTCCGGTAATCGGATCATTCCAGATCAGGTGATTATAAGGCCGTTTCATCTGTCGTTGAGCGACCGCATCGCTTGGCCGTTGGCGCGGCAGCGGCAAAACCAGCAGATCGCAGAACATGGCGTCGAACAGCCGCTTCAATGTCGAAAGCTGGACATCGATTTTCCCGCCCTCCAGGCGCGCGACATGAGCCTGCGGCAGCCCGCAACGCCTTGCCAAGACGGCCTGGCTCATGCGCAAAGCTGAACGAAGAGCTCGCGCCAGGATCAGGGGATTCTGGGGCAAGTGACGCGGTATCCGGCTGGCGCAGATCATGGCCTGATTGAGTCCGCGCTGACAAACAATGGACACTCTGGTTCTTCTTCCCATGACAGGAATACGATCAAAAGGCCGAAAAGTTCCATTATGCTGTCAAACCTTCATGTTCCCGTAAAAAGAATATATCCATTTAAATTCGCCTTGGATGCTCGACTCGCCGCATCAACAGGTGGCTTGATGCCCCATATTGCAGAAACATAACCTGGGCACACATCACATAAAACGGCGGCATTGAGGCAAATGCCAAAAGCGCCGCCATGCCCCCACACACCGGATAACTGTACTCGCAACAGAACTTCCATCCCGCAGTCCCTATCAAAGCCATGCGCGATAGCGCA
>DMMY01000015.1 GCA_003452935.1 Elusimicrobiota bacterium | reverse complement strand
CCTCGCCGGCAATTGGGGTCCGATAACCGCCATGAGTTTTACATTTAACGCTGTTCCCAGGCTGGACCAGCTCACTCTCAAGGACAATTATTTCAACGCGGCACGGGGAGGCTGCATGACGCTCGACGTGCAGGCAACCTCGTCCGGACATTTGAAGGCCGAGATATACAATTACCTAGGCCAACGCGTGGCGTCGCTGGTCAACGAGGATATAGGCACGGGCGTTCAAAGCGTTTCCTGGTGCGGAAAGAACTCCAGCAGTCAATTGGTGGCGACCGGGGTCTATATCCTGCACGTAGAGGCTCCAAACCAGAAGAAGGATTTTAAAATATTCATCGGAAAATGACCCGATCCACCGGTTGCCTCGGCGCCCCGCCGCATCATGCCGGCAGGCTGATGCGCGCCGCCGCCATGGGCTGGGTCTTGGCCTGGCCCCTACCCTGCCTCGCCGGCCCCAGCCAAAGCGGAGCCCTCTTGCTGCAGCAGCCTTTCGGCGCGCGCCCATTCGCCATGGGCCAAGCCTACGCCGCTCTGGGCGACGACATTTTCGCCATGAGCTACAACCCCGCGAGCTTGAGCCGACTCAAGCAATCCCAGGCCGCCGCCAATTTCACGCAGTCGATCGCTGATTCCAAGATGGGCTACCTGGGGCTGGCGAGCCCTTTAAATCCGTCTCAGGCGCTGGGACTCGCCGTAAAATATATGGATCTGGGAACCGGAGACATTTTCAACTCGAACGGCAGCACGATCCGAACGGTTCAAGCGCAGCGAGATTACATGATCCAGTTCGGCTACGCCGCCCGTTTCCAGGCGGGCTCCGGGAATTTCCATCTGGGCGCCTCGGCCAAAGCGCTCAACAGCGTCATCGCCCAGGACATGCGCGCCACGGCTTACGGCGCGGACGTGGGCGCCATTTACGAAAGGCCCTGGCTCGCCGGCACCGCCTCCGCGGCGGCCTCTCTGCTCAACGCGGGGCCCGGCATCCGGTATTCCGGGGGCGTCGCCTCGGACTCTTCGGCCGACCGGTTGCCGCTGACCTCCCGGTTCGCCGCGGGATATTCTCACAATGTTTTCGGCTCCGACGACGTGTCCTTGGGCCTGGAACTGGATCATGCGGTGCATGACTCCCTCTTGACCGCGGCCGTGGGCGTGGAATACGATTACCACCGCCTATGCGCCCTCCGGTTCGGGTACCGCAGCGGCCAGGACTTGGGCGGCCTCACCATGGGTTTGGGACTGCGCTTGAAAGATATGTCTATCGACTACGGCATAGGGCTTCTGCAGACGTTCGACAGCGTCCAGCAAATGTCGCTGACTTACCGCTTCGAGATTCCGGGCATCCGCTACGACCGCGCCGGTCCTCCGTCGCCCATCGAGTCCATGGCCAAGGAAATCGAGACCGCCATCAAGGCAGGGAGACTGTTCGACGCGTCGGCCGGCCGCGATCGTCTGCTGGAATTTTTTCCGACCTCCATGGAAGGGGCATTCTTCAGCCGTCGCCTAGAGCAAGAAGTCGAAGCGATCCTGAGCCAGGGCCCCCTGTCCCAGCGTCTGGAATACGCGCAAGGTCTGCAGCAGTTCGAACAACGCCAATGGCAGAAGGCCCTGGAGAGCCTGGAGGTGGCCGGCAGCCGCGAGCCTGACAACGACGAAATAGCCAAGTACCTGGCGCGCGCCAAAAAACGCGTGGATGAGCAAAATCTCCAATTGCGCCTGCGGACGCAGGCGCGCATCGGCACGCTCTTCGAGCTTGCCAACCAGGCCTTCGAGGGGAAGGATTATGATCGCGCCAATCGCATATTGGACGCGATCCTGCGCCTGGGGCCGTACCAACCGGCCAAAAGCCTCAAGCGCCGCATCGCGGAGGCTCGCACCAGACGCGTCTTGGCCCCCGCGGCCGTCGAACCTCCGCGCCGCGCCGCGCCCGCGACGGCGCCCCAGCCGACCTCCCCGGAGGATATCCAAAAGGCGGACTATTTATTCCGCGAATCCATACGCGCCTACGGCGAAGGGCGGCTGGATGAAGCCCTAAGCAACCTCAAGCGCGCGCGGCAACTCGATCCCGCCAACACGCTCATCCGGAATTTCCTGGAAAGCGTGGAAAAAGAACTCAAGCAGCAATCCGCCCCAGGCCGACCATGAGGCTCAAAACCCGATTTTCCCTGTCGTTTATCGTTTACACCATACTCGTCGTTTCGCTCTCCGGCGGGACTTATTATCTCTTCGAAAAAAAAGCCGCCGTCGAGGCGCAGGTTTTCGGACAGGCGACGACGCTGGAAAAAATGCGCAGCGTGTGCCGCGACAGCTTGGTTGCCTCCAATCCCATCGCCGCCCTCAACTACGTCAAGGTCGTCAAATCGGACCCCGCCGTGATCTTTGCCTCCTGCATCGACTCGCGCGGAGTCATCATGGCCCATTCCGACCCCAGCGCCGGCGGCCGCGCCATCCCCGCGGGAGCGCTGCGGCACAGGCTCAACGCCGACGGAGCCAAAAAATATTCCTACACCGACCCCCGGAGCCGCCGTGTCATCGAATGGGATGCCCCCGTGTTCCTCGGTGCCGCCCGGATGGGCCTGGCGCAAGTGGCCTACGACGAAGACGCGTTCAAAGACGATTTGCGCCTCAAGCTGCGGGCGACGGTGCGGCAATCCATCATGGTCGCCTCCTGCACGTTCCTCTTAGCGCTGTTTTTCGGACTCACCTTGGCCTGGAGCCTTTCCCGGCCCATCGGCCTCCTGGTGCAAGCCGCCCGGGCCATCGGCGAAGGCGACCTCGACTATCAGACGCCCACCGTCGATCGCAAAGACGAATTGGGCTATCTCGCGCACGAGATGAACCGCATGGCGCAGCAGCTCAAAAGCATCGACGAGCTCAAGAACGACCTCATAAACCAGGTCTCCCACGATCTCAGAAGCCCGATGGCCGCCATACGCATGTACGCGGAGTTCCTGCTCCACACGGACCCGGACCGGGACAAGATGACTCCTCGCCATAAGGAGATGCTGACCATCATCACGGATAACGCCATGCGTCTCAACGTCTTCGTGTCGAATATTCTCGACGCGGCCAAAATGAAGGCGGGACGAATGCAATACCACATAGAGCCCGTCGCGCTCGGGCCGATCGCGCAAAACGTGATCTCGCTGTTCCGCATCCTCGCCTTCCGTCACAATATCCAGCTTGCCTCGGAAATCCCCGAGGACATCCCGGCGGTCAACGCTGATTCCGAGCGCCTGGAGCAGGTGTTGGCGAACTTGGTGGGCAACGCCTTGCGATTCACCCGCGTCGGAGGACGGGTCGCCATCGGCGCCAGGATGTCGGAGCGGCAAGTGGAGGTCCGAGTCAGCGATACGGGACTGGGCATGTCGCAGGACGCCGTGTCCAAGCTCTTCAAGCGCTTTTCGCAGGCGGACCTCGCCCGCCAGCGCGCCGAAGGCATCCACGGGACCGGGCTCGGACTTTTCATCGTCAAACAGGCGGTTGATGCCATGGGGGGCAGGGTTTGGATCGAATCCGAGGAAGGCAAGGGCACCCGAGTCTTCCTGCTTCTGCCCGTCGCCGATGGAGGAGCGCATGTCAAAATCCCAGAAATTTCCTAAAATATTGATTGTCGATGACGATTACTCTTTCGCCGCCTACGCGAAAATGCTCTTGGAGCTGCGCCGGTGCGAAACCTCGATCTGCCTTGACGGCCGCGCGGCCTTGCAGTCCGCTCTCCGGGAGAAACCGGACCTCATCCTCATGGACATGAATCTCCAAGCCTGCAAGGGGACCGACGCCATACGGATTCTAAAATCAAATCCCGAGACCGAAAACATCCCGATCCTTCTTTGCTCCATTACGCACAGCCGCGCGGAGGTCCAGGAAGCGTTGGACACCGGGGCGGCTGATTTCCTGCCCAAGCCCCTGAAAATCGAGGCGCTGATGGGAAAAGTCGACGGACTCCTGGACATTCATGAATAAGTCCTCCGTGCTGATCGTCGACGACGATCCCGCCATCTCCGATCTCGTCGCCCAGGCTCTCAAAATGAACGGATACGCTGCGCGGCAAGCCAAGAACGCCGATGCCGCCTTCTCGGCGATCGCGTCCGAACCGCCGGACCTGGTGCTCCTCGACATCAATCTGCCCGGGATATCCGGCCTGAAGCTGCTGGACCTGCTCAAAAAAGACGCCAAAACCGCCCGATTGCCCGTCATCATGATGACCTCGCACAAAAAGACCGAAACCAAGGTCGAGGGACTCCTGGGCGGGGCGGATGATTATATCGTAAAACCATTCTCCATCGAGGAACTGCTGGCACGGATCACGGCGCTCTTGCGGCGCGTGAATAACCAAGGCCAAGCGGACCGGATACTGCAAGTCGGACGCGGGGCCATACGAGTCGATTTGGACCGCTTCGAGACGACCGTCTCCGGCAAGGCGATCCAGCTGACGCCCACGGAATTCAAGCTCCTGGCGATATTGTGCGCTCAGCCGGGCCGGCTGTTCACCTACGAGGCATTGCGGGAGGCTCTCAGCGACGCCAGGGACCTCACCTCCGGGACGCTGCAGTCCCACGTCAAAAACCTCCGGATAAAAATGGGAAGCTCCGGCGATTGGATCGAAAACATCCATGGCGTCGGCTACAAGGTGCGGGAAAGCTAGCCTCCCTAGTCCGCCCAACGGCGCCTAGTTTCCAAACCACGAGAGCGCCCCATGAAGTTATTTTGTGACTCCTGGGCTCAAAAGCCTATTGACATTAATCGAAATAGCGGCTAATCTTTTACGTCGTGATATCCTGAGAGGATGGGACGGCTGCCCGAGCGAGGTTCTATGGCGATTCTGGTTGTGGATGATGACGAGGAATATCTTAACTACATATCCAAAGCTTTGACGCCCCTGGGACATACGCCTACCCTGGTATCATCCGGCGAGGCGGCATATAAGGAGCTGGATAATTGCAAATATTCCCTCATCCTGACGGATCTGCGGATGCCGGGCATCACGGGGCTGCAACTGCTGGAATCGGCCAGGAGAATAGATCCCCTGACGGTAACCATCGTTATGACGGCATACGCTTCCACGGATTCCGCCATGGAAGCCATCCGCCTGGGAGCCTATGACTATCTTCCCAAACCCTCCGGCGTGGACGTTATTCAAGCGTCGGTCCGACGCGGCCTGGAATATTACGAGCTGCGCAGGGCTTTGATCGAACGCAACGTCCAGATGGAAAAATTCAAGCGCGAGAGCCAGGAAACGGTCAAGTTCATTCAAGAGATATCGTCGCAGCTGAGAAATACCCTGGGCGTGGTGAAGGATTGCTCGTCCCTGATAACCGAGACCGGCGGCAAGCCGCTCGACCCCCTCGATGAGGCCGCCAGCCTCCTGCTGATCAAGGAAAACACCCAGCTCATGTCCGCGATCCTAGACGACCTAGACTCGCGCCATGGTGCCTGACGTGAACTTACGGAACTTCCCAGGATTGATCCGGGGATCCGCTTATCTCTCTGACAGGGACTTACTGAACCCAGGGCAAGCAGGCACCGCGAGAAAGAACACCAAAAAAAATCTGGAGCGGGCGAAGGGAATCGAACCCTCATCTCTACCTTGGCAAGGTAGCATTCTACCACTGAACCACGCCCGCGTCTAAACGGCGAATTATTATACCAAAATCCGAGGCCTCAGCTGCGGAGATGAGGCTGCGCCGGACCCGCCAGACCAGGAGATAAGGACGAGACCTGTTCCTCCGCCACGCAGCGGCGGTTTTCCTCCTCCATGGCCTCGACCACGTCCTCGAAGCAAATGGCCATGCGCTCCACCACCATGGGATCGAAGCGCTTGCCTCCCTCGGATTTGATATAGGCCAGGGCGTCCTCCAGATTCCAGGCGCCCTTATACACCCTCTTGGAGATCAGTGCGTCGAAAACGTCCGCCGCCGCCACGATGCGCGCCTCGATGGGGATGGACTCGCCCTTGAGCGCATAGGGGTAGCCGGAGCCGTCGAAATTCTCATGATGCGCGATGGCGATCCGGGCCGCGAGGCGCAAGAGGCGGCTTTCCGCGTTGACCAGCATCTGGCTTCCGTAAATCGTGTGCCGCTTCATCTCCTCATATTCCTCGGCGCTGAGCTTCTCCGGCTTGCGCAGGATGGAGTCCGGAATGGCCACCTTGCCGATATCGTGCAAAGGGCT
This sequence comes from Elusimicrobiota bacterium, assembly GCA_003452935.1. Lineage (GTDB taxonomy): Bacteria > Elusimicrobiota > Elusimicrobia > UBA1565 > UBA9628 > UBA9628. The sequence goes on along the minus strand of DMMY01000015.1, from coordinate 161,292 downwards.
GGCGTAGCGGATGTCCTCGGATTCCTGATAGCTCATGCCCATGGCCGAGGCCAATATCCCGGAGAAGCGGCTCATGCGCCGCAGATGCTTGCCTGTGTCCTTCTGATCGCGAAACTCGGCCACGAGAGCCATGCGGTAGATGGTCTCCAGATGAGAGCGGCGCAAGTCGTCGTAAAGACTGGCGTTCTCGATGAAGGAGGCGGCCATGGTGGCGAGTATGCGCAGCAGCCCCTCGTCCTCGTCCGTGAAAGAGCCGCGGTTCTTGTTAAGGACCTCAAAAACCCCCAGGACCTTGCCGTCGCGGCCCTTGAGCGGAACGGCCAGCACGCTGCGGGTCTGATAGCCCGTGATGCGGTCAAGATCCTGCGTGAAACGGGTGTCGCGATAGGCATCGCGGATGTTGACGGCGCTTCCGGTCTTGGCCACGAAGCCCGCGATGCCTTGGCCCATGGGCATGCGCAGAATCTTTTCCTCCATGCCCAGCGCCACCTTGGTCCAAAGTTCGCCCTTGTAGGAATCCACCAGGAAGACGGAGCATCGGTCCGTATCGAGGATATTGCGGACCTCCTCGGCGATGATGGTCAGCAGCGCGTCAAGACGGTTCTCAGTGGCGACAAGGCGGCCGAAACGCGCCAGCAAGGTCTGCCGCTTCTCAAGCTCCTGCCTGCGTCCCATCCTTGGCTCCTTGCGCGATCGCCCGGGCGGCGAGTTCCGAGAGGTGAACGACTTCACATTCAGGATAGTATTTCTTCAAACCCTGGGCAAGCTGGATGAGGCAGGAAGTCCCGCTCGTGGCCACGAGGCGGGCCCCGGTGGAGGCTATCCGGCCGGCTTTACGGCGCAGGATTTCGTCCGAGAGCCCGGGGTTGCGGAAAGCGAAAGCGCCGGCGCCGCCGCAGCAGACGTCGGATTCCGGCAGTTCCCGGAAGGAGCCGCCGCCCAGTCGGCGCATGGCATCGTGGGCCGGAGCCTTGAGTCCCTGGCCATGACAGGCCCGGCAGGAATCGTGATAGGTGACGGCCGGCAGGCCGCGCGCCGCCGGCAGCTCCTGCGCGGCGAGAATTTCGGGCACGTCCGCCACGCAGGCCGCGAAGCGCTCGGCCCGCGGCTTCCAAACCGGATCTCCCAGGAACAGCTGAGGATAGGATTTCAAAAACGCCACGCAGGAAGAACAGTCCCCCACGACCGGCCCGCGGCCGCCCGCGGCCTCGAAACGCTCGATGTTGCGACGGGCCAAAAGGCGGGCGTCGGCCACGTCTCCGTAATTGTAAGCCAAAAGCCCGCAGCAGCCGTTATCCAAAAAATTTCCCTCTCCGCGCAAGGCTTCGAGCACCTTCACCGTGGCCTCGCCCACGCGCGGGTAGAGGAAATTGGGGCCGCACGGCGCGAAATAAAGCCAATCCGGCCGAGGAACGGACGCACGCCGCCGCAGCTTCTCGAAAAGGAACACGAGCGGCGCCTCGCTGACGTGCTCGTCGGCCAGGGCCAGCCCGGGCAGTCCCGCCAGGCGCAGGATCGGCCGCGCCAGAGCCGATAGGCCCAGGCGCTTGGACAAATTGGCCGCCCTGAGGATCTCAACGAATAATCCGCGGTGGTCAGCCATCAGGCGCGTGAGCAAGCGCGCCAGCCAATGGGGCTTATCCTGAAGCATCCGCCGCCCCTCGAGCACGATGTCCAAAGTGGGCACGCGCGCGTAGCAGGCGGCCGTGCAGGCTCCGCAAAGCAGGCAGGTATGCAGGGCGTCCGCCGCGCTCGACGGGTCGGACAAGCGTCCCTCGATCAAGAGCCGCACCAGCTGATTTCGGCCCCGGGCGGAACGCGACTCGCAGCCCGAAGCCACATAGGTGGGGCAGGCCTGCTCGCAGTAACCGCAGCGGCAGCACTGGCTGGCCGCGTCGTAATCCTCGCGCTCGCCGAGGTCGGTGGCAAGACGTCCCAAAAGTTCGCTCATGACGGCTCCCCGAAAAACCAGGGATTAAGGAGATTGCGGGGATCGAAGGCCGCCTTGACCTGCTTTTGCCACGGGCCGGCCCGAAAAGGCCGGGGGGCGGATGCCCGAACGGCCGCCTGCGGCAATGAGTGGAGCCTCAGCGTGACGTCCATGATGATTCCCAGGGTTCCCCAGGAACCGAGCACCAGCCGGGGAATGTCATAACCCGCGACGTTCTTGACGACCTTGCCTCCCAGGTCCACGATCTCTCCGTCGGCCAGAAGCAGCCTCAACCCCAGCACATCGTCGCGCAGGCCGGTCCACGGCTTGGTCGCCAAGATTCCGCCCAAGGTGCCCGCGCCGTCGAGCAGCCGCGCATGAAAGCCCTGGCTGGCCAACTCCAGAGCCAAAGAACGCGCCGCTATGCCGGCCTCCACCGTGATCGTGTAATTGCCCTTATCCCAATCCAGGACCCCGCTCATGCCCGTGGTCAGGAGTTCCTCGCAGCCGGGAGGCGCCGCCTGCCAGCGCGAGCCGCTGCCCCGCACCGCCATGGGACGCCCCTCCCGGGCGCATTGGCGGACCTTCTCCGCCAGGCGCGCGCCGTGCGCGCTCAAGGCCCGGACCGCAGGCGCCGCGAAGTCTGCAGGAGCCTCGTCGGGAATAATCTTGCCGGGGTTAGCCAGATCCTCGGGGTCAAATGAGCCTTTGAGGTCGCGAAAAAGCTTGAGAGCGCGGGGCGCGTGCAGCCAGCGCATGGCCTCGCGTTTCTCCGTGCCGATGCCGTGCTCCCCAGACAGCGACCCCCCCAGCTCCACGCAGGCCCGCAGCATCTCCTGTCCCGCGGCCCGCACCCGCGCGGTCTGGCTCGAATCGCGCTCGTCATAGGGCATATTGGGATGGATGTTGCCGTCCCCGGCATGGAACAGGAGAGCCGGCTTGACCCCATGCCGGGCCGATATTTCGCGGATGCGGCGCACGACCTCGGGCAAACGGTCGCGGGGCACCACTCCGTCTTCCACGAGCACGTTGGGCGCCAGACGCGCGCAGGCCGCATACGCGCCGCGGCGCCCTTCCCACAGGCGGTCGCGCTCGCCGGCCGCGGTGGCCGAGCGCACCTCGGCGGCCCCGTGCTCCCGGGCCAGCCGCTCCACGATTTGCGCCTCGCGCACAACCTGCTCCTCGGAACCGTCCATCTCGATGATGAGCACGGCCTCGGTGGCGGGATAGCCCGCTCGCATATAAGCTTCCACGGATTCCACGGTGGCGCGGTCCATGGCCTCCAAAGCCCGGGGAACTATGCCGGCGGCGATGATCGCGCAAACGCACTCGACCGCGGACTCCACCGAAGGAAACCCCGCCAACACCGTATGCACGAGCGCGGGCAGGGGGAGGATGCGCACCCGCGCCTGGGTCACGATGCCCAAGGTCCCTTCCGAACCGACCAGCAGGCTCATGATCTCGCAGCCCGGGTCCTCGGCCGAGAACCGCTCGATGCTCCCGTCCGGCATGACCGCCTCGAGAGCCAGGACATGGTTGGTCGTAACCCCGTACTTGAGGCAGCGCGGCCCTCCCGCGTTCTCGGCGATGTTGCCGCCGATGGTCGAGACCCGGAAGCTCGCGGGATCCGGGGCGTAGTAATGGCCTGTTTTCTCCAGCTCATCCTGGAGCCTGAGATTGATCGCCCCCGGCTCCACCACGGCAAAGCCCGCCGCCGTATCCACCTGAAGAATACGGTTCATACGGGCAAGCGAAAGCACCACCCCGCCGCGCACGGCGGCGCAGCCGCCCGACAGATTCGTGCCGGCGCCGCGAGCGATGTAGGGGAGGCGCCGCTGCCGGCAGAAGAGAACGGTCTGACGGACGTCCTCGGCGCATCGCGCCAGGACCACGGCCTCGGGCCGGACCCGGCGCGGCGCGGCGTCGTAGGAATAGGCGGCTAGGTCCGCCTCGGCGGTCAGGACGTCTCCCGGAAGCAAGCGCCGCAGCGCCGCCAGGTCTTGAGGGTTCATGATCGCCTTGCCTTCACGATCCTCCTAGCTGTCAAAACAGGGGCGGAGGCAGGAGAGGTTTCGGCGGCGGAACCGGCGCGGGACCTGTCGGCGGCGCGGGACGCGGAGCCGGCGGCGCGCTGGGAATCTTCGCGGGAATATGAAAGAAAAACCGGGAGCCCACGCCCAACTGCGATTCTATGCCCATCTCTCCGCCGTGCATCTGCACGATCTCGCGAGCGATCTTGAGCCCCAGTCCAAAACCGGCCTTGCGCATCTTCTTGGCCTCCGTGGTCTGGAAAAATCTCTCCCAAATGCGCGGCAGGTCCTCTTTGGCGATGCCGATGCCGGTGTCAATGACGCTGACGATCACCCTGTCCGAAAAACCCTCCACGCGCACCGTGACCTTTCCCCCCTCCTTGGTGTACTGGATGGCGTTAGTGCACAGATTCTGGATGACCTGCCCGATGCGCGCCGGGTCGCCGGCCGCGGCCGGCAGGACGGCGCCCATCTCCACGACGAAGTTGATCTTGCGTTGGTGGGCCACTATTTCGATGCGCGAACGCACATCGTTGACCACGGACGGAAGGTCCAGCGGCCCCAGTTCCACGCGCAGCTTGCCCGACTCGATGGCGGCCAGATCGACCAGGTCGGAAATCAACAAGTTAAGGGTCTTGGCCGCGGAATGGATGTGCGAGGCGCACTTGAGTTCGTTGGGATGCTGCGAAAGCCGCATGCCCAGGACCTCGGAATAGCCCAGAATCGCGGTCAAGGGATTCTTGACGTCGTGGGCCACCATGGCGAAAAACTTCTTCTGGAACTCGTTAATCTGGGCCAGCTGACGATTGGATTCCTGAATTTCATTGAGCAGCCGGGCATTCTCCAGCAGCAGGAAACGCCGTTCCAGCGCGCGCTGCACGGAAAAGATGAGGCGTGACGACTCGACGGGTTTGAGCAGGGCGTCATCGAGCCCCAACTCCACGACCTGACTGACCCCCTGCAGAGCGGCCTGCAAGGGATAACGGTCGACCATGAATATGATGCGCAGATCCGGGTCCCGCTCGCGCAGCTTTTGGGCAAGCTCGGCCCCCGAATGCTGGGCGTAGGCGATCGCGGTGCCGATAATGGCGAGATGAAACACACTCTCTTGGAACAGGCGCAGGGCCTCTTCCCCCTCGGTCGCGGTCACCACTTCGTAGCCGGCGGCCATGAGAGATTGGCCCAGCGCGGAGAGAATCGGCTTATAGTTGTCCACGAGGAGGATGCGTTCCTTGGCCTGGGAACGGATATTGCTGCCTTGAGAGGTATCAGCCAGAATGGCGGCCACGCGGCTGGCGGCCTCGCGCATGAGCGAGACCGGCTGGTCTTCCTTAATAGCCTGCGCAGCGGCGCGCACCGGATCCATGCCCGAGACATGGTAGCAGACCACCCCCGGAATGACCTGCCGGATGCGAGCGTCAAGACTCTCGGCATACTGGACCGCGCCGGGAAAAAAAGCCACCACGACCCGCCCCAAAGGGGACACGGCTTCGGCTTCCTCATGGCTCAGCCAGCCCCAGAAGCCCTTCTTGGGCCGGGGCTTGGGAGTGCGCGCCTCGTGCTGCTCCTGTAGAAATTCCACCAGTCCCACGGTCGACTCAAGGGAGACCACCTGTATTCCCGCCTGCTGCAGCGCCGTCTGAACCGCGGCCGTGGTGAAGAGGGTCTGATCCGCGAGGAATACCACCTGAGCGTCCGTGGCCCGCACCTGGTCCGCGAACCCCGCCGGCAGAGGCCAGGACAGCCGCCGCAAAGGCAGCAGGGCATCAGGGGTGATGGTGAGGTTGGTTTCCAGCAGGAACAGCGGCACCTTGGGCTTGCGCCTGTGCAGGGCCAGGAATTGCTCGCGCTCAGCCGGAGGTATCCAGCGGAAATCCACGGCCACCGCGGCATACTCCGCGGCGTCGAGCTGGGCCGCCGCTTCATCAAAGCTCGGGACGCAAGCCAGCTCCATGTCCCGCGCTTTGAGGGGAGGCGACATCTCCTCGACCAGCGATTTATCGCCGGTGACCACGAGAACGCGGCCCGCGGGATCGGCCATCAGACGGGCTCCGGGGCCAGCTTGGCGGTAAAGTGGGCCAGCCTCTGGGGAGCCTCCAAGACGACAAGACCCCGCAAGGACGCGGCGCGTTGGGCGATGTCCGCGAAGACCTCGATGACGAAATCTATATGACTCTGGGTATAGACCCGACGCGGGACGGCCAGCCGGACCAACTCCATGGGCGCCGCGACGAAATCGCCGTTGTCTCGGCGGCCGAACATGAGGGAACCGATCTCGACGGCCCGGATGCCGGCGGTGCGGTAAAGTTCGCAGACCAAGGCCTGCGCCGGATAGCGCGCCGGAGGTATGTGAGGCAGGAATCTCTTGACATCGACATAGACGGCATGGCCGCCCGGAGGTTCCACGATGGAAACCCCGGCTCGGCGCAGCCCGTTGCCGAGGTACTCCACGGAGCGCAGACGATAAGTCAGGTAATGCTCGTCAAGGACTTCCTCCAGGCCCTGCGCCATGGCCTCCAGGTCCCGGCCGGCCAGACCGCCGTAGGTCGGAAAGCCTTCGGTCAAGATAAGGGCTTCCCGGCACTTGGCCACCCAAGCCGAATCATTGAGAGCGAGGAATCCGCCGATATTGACCAAGGCGTCTTTCTTGGCGCTCATCATGCAGCCCGAGGCATAGGAAAAGATTTCCCGCGCGATTTCCCGCACCGAGCGCCGGGAGAAGCCGGGCTCGCGGAGCTTGATGAAAAAAGCGTTCTCGGCGAAACGCGCCACGTCGAGTATGAGGGGAATGCGGTAATGGCGGGCGATCTCGGAGACCTCGCGCAAATTACGCATGGAGACCGGCTGCCCCCCCAGGGAGTTGTTGGTCAGGGTCATGATGACCATGGGGATATTCTCGGGCCCGATCTTGCGGATATGGGCTTCCAAGGCGCGAGTGTCCATATCCCCTTTAAAAGGAGCCGGGGTATCGAACTGAAGAGCCTCGGCCACCGGCAAATCCACCGCCACGGCCCCGGAGGCCTCGACATTGGCCCGAGTCGTGTCAAAATGGGAATTAGCCAGGACGGTCTTGCCCGGGCCGCAAACGATGCCCATCAAAATGCGCTCCGCGGCCCGGCCCTGGTGGACGGGCAGGACGTGCCGGTACCCGGTCAGGTCGCGCACCGTCCGCTCAAAGACAAAAAAACTCCGCGCCCCGGCGTAGGATTCATCGCCTCGCATCAGGGCCGCCCACTGCTCCGCGGACATAGCCGAGGTCCCGGAATCCGTGAGGAAGTCGATGAGCACCTTATCGGCCGGGATGGCGAAGACGTTATAGTCCGCGTCGCGCAGGACCTTCTCGCGCTCCACCTCGGTGGTGAACCCCAGGGGCTCGACGCACTTGATGCGGAAGGGCTCGATGATGGTCTTCCAGGACTTTTCCATGGTTCTAAGGGCAGCGACCTCTTGGCTCAGTGCCCGGCTTATTATATCATTGAAATATTGTCAGGAGATCAATATATGAAATTATCAGCTTATCTTTTTTCCTCCTTCGTCCTGCTTTCAATTGCCCTGCCGCTGCGGGCCGAGGAGGACCGGGACGTGGTCTCTGTCAATGGAACGGTCATCCGCCAGTCCGAGGTGGTGGACCGGCTTTGGAAGCGCTACGGTCCGGCGACCCTCGAGGAAATGATCGACGAGCTCCTCCTGCGCCAGACCGCCCAGACCCAGGGCGTCAAAGCCGATGAAAAAGAAGTCGAGGCCCGCCTGGCCCGCCTGCGGGAACAGCTCCCTGACCCCGTGGTTTTCGAGAACCAGCTCAAGCAGAACGGCAGCTCCGTGGAAAAACTCCGGGCAGAAATCGCCGACCAAGTCCTCATGCGGCGGCTTATCCTTTCCACGCACAAGATTTCCGTCAATGACGAGGACTTGAAAAAAGCCTTCCAAAACCAGCGCGAGAAGCTGAGTTCCCCCCCCGCCGTCCACCTCAGCCACATCCTGGTCAAAACCAAGCCGGAAGCCGAGGAGATCGTGTCCAAGGTCAAAGACGGGGCCGACTTCGCCTCCCTGGCCCGGGCAAAATCCATGGCGCCGACCGGCAAGCTCAACGGCGGCGATTACGGCTTCGTCTCCCGGGGCATGCTGCCCGAGGAGATCGACCAGATCGCATTCGCCATGAAGGCCGGGGAACTGCGCGTGATCCCCTCGGCCAAGGGCTTCCACGTGCTCAGGGTCTCGGAAACCCGAGCCTCCAAGCCGGCTCAGTTCGAGACGGTCAAGGAAGACCTGCGCGACATGATCCTGGAAGAGAAGATGAAATCCGTTCTGGCCTCCTATCTCCAGGACCTGCGCGCCAAGGCCGCCATCAAGATACTGGGCGGCCTGAACTAGGCCCTAGTACCCAGAAACCATTGGGCCACCTGACAGGTTCCCTCTAGGTCTTACGCTCCCCTTGGTTTAAAGAAGGGCTTTGTTATGCTTTGGAAATGGCTGGCGTCTTTTGTGTCCTTGCCTTGGTCCTGTCGCTCCCCGGCTGGGCGGCCGGCGTACGGGCGGTCCCCAGGGCCGCGAGAAGCTCGCCTCTTTTAGCGTCGCCTTTCGGCTTAGCCCGCCCTGCCCTCGGCCCCGGCCTCAACCTAAAATCCTCGAAAATCGGCCTGGCGACGACCTTGCCCGGCGCCCTGCCGACGCCTTGGGTCGGAGCCCGGCCGCAGCAGCCGGTCGCCGTTGAGCCCATCGCCGCCGATGCGCCCCTGGCTTTACCAAGTCGGGCCGACAACGCCCTACAGCCCTCGCTGGAGCGCCTGGAAGCGGCCATCCCGGAGGCAGTCTCGGCGGAATCGGACCTGGAAACGCGAAAGTATCGCGCGGATCGCTCGTTCGACTTCAAGTCGGAAACTCGCGGCGCAGACGTGGAGCCGCAGAGACTCGGCGGCCCCGGCGCCTCCGCGAACGCGGACGACGGCGGCGGCCCGGATTATCCCCGCCGCGAGATCACATATCACGGCCACACGTTCCACTCGGTCGAGTTCCGTCCTAACATTCCCGTGGAAGCCAAGATCATCGAGGCCATAGACGCCTCGCAGTCCGCCATCCGCATCGCGCTCTACGAATTCAAGCTCAGAGGCGTGCTCGAGGCCCTGCTCCGCGCCCGGCAGCGCGGAGTCAAGGTGGAAATCATCCTTGATTACTCCAACGTTTTTCCAGAAAATGACCCGGAGGCGGAGTACCGAGCGCGGCGCTCCAACGAGATTTGGGGGCTCATCCGCGAGGGCTTCGACTTCTTGGTCCTGCGCGGGGTCAGCCCATACGGCATCATGCACAATAAATTCGCGATCTTCGACGATGAGCTGGCAGAGTTCGGATCCTACAACTGGTCCTTTTCCGCGGAAAAATCGCATTACGAGAACGCCAATTTTTCCACGGACCAGGCGCTCGTAGCGGACCTGTCCGACTATTGGGATTACCTGCGCCGACAAAGCGCGCCCTTTGCCCAGGCCAAGGACCATGCCTGGCCCAAGACCGCGCCGCCGCCGCCCAAATCCAGGACCGCCGTCGTCTTCAACGACGCCAGACTCCCGGCCGGCATTTTCATGCCCAACGGCGCCGATTTCGAGGACGCCGTGGTCACGGCCGTCGACGCGGCCGAAAGCTCCGTTGACGCGGCTATGTTCGCTCTGCGCTCCACGCGCATCGCCCAGGCCCTGGCCCGCGCGCGCCGGCGCGGCCTGAGCGTCCGATTCATCATGGACGAGGGCCAGTCGCAATCCGAATACTTCTCCGCTTACGCCTCCTGGCTGGCCCAGCAGGGCATTGAAATCCGAGTGCTAGGCGGGCCCGACCCGGACAGCGAGTATCCCAAGGCGCAGAAAATGCACCACAAGTTCATGGTCCTTGACGGAAAACTGGTCGAGACCGGCTCCCCCAACTGGACCAAGCGCGCCTCCATGGACAATTACGAGAATGCCCGCTTCTTGGACGACCCGATTGACGCGGCCGGCTATGCTTTCGCCTTCAGCCATATGTTCAGCGTCGCCAGGACCTATTCTCCTCCGGCCCTGCCCGCCGACCTGCCCACGGACGATGAGCTTGCCGACGATATACTCCATCCCTCCCTGCCCGATCCCAACCCGCCTCCCCCGGAACCTTCCCCGCTGCCGCCGCCGGGAGCGGTTGCCTTCCATGACGAGAACTTCCCCTCGTCCGCGCTGCTGCCTAACGATCCCATCGAGCCACTGCTGGTCAGGGCCATCGACGCCTCGCAAAAATCCATCCGTCTGGCCCTCTACGAGTTTACCTCGGAACCCATTCTCGAGGCCCTGCGCCGGGCCCGGGACAGGGGCCTTAAGATCGAACTGGTGCTGGACCGCGGCCACCTTTATACGAGCGGCATCGACCACGAAGGCCACCCCCGCAAGCCCAAACCCCAGGTCGTGGCCCTGGCCAAGGAGGGCTTCGACATGAAGATCCTCAGAGGCCGCTCCAGCGGAGTGATGCACAACAAGTACCTGGTCTTTGACGATGAGATGGTGGTTTTCGGCTCCTACAACCTCACCAAAGTGACGGAGGAGCATCACTTCGAGAACGTCATTTTCTCGGGCGACTCCCGAAGAATCGACTATTACAATCGCTATTTCGCCTATATGCGCGCCCTGGCCAATGACATTGATTTCGACAAGCTCGACGATATCCTCAACCGCGTCTCGGACTCCGGCACGGAATCGGACGATGAGCCGTCGCAACCGGAGCCGGAAGCGGCCGACCCCCAGGCCGCGTTCCCCCCTCCCCCGGAGGACCCAGCCCGGCCGATAGACTTAAACGGAGAGGCCTTCCCGCTGGAGCTCTTCTCTCCTCTCGGGCGCATCGAGGAGACCCTGATCCGCGCCATCAAGGCGGCAAAATTCTCCATCGACATCGCCATGTTCAGCTTCTATTCCCAAAAAATAGCCGAGGCCCTGCTGACAGCCAAGGCGGCCGACCCGGAACTAAAGATCCGACTGGTCTTCGACTATAGCCAGTCCAGGCTGGAAAAACTCGACGCTTGGTTCGTCGATCACGGCTTCGACCTGCGGCTCCTGGCCGGCCCGAACGGTCCGGAAGGCGACCCCATGTTCGAAAAAATGCACAACAAGTTCATGCTGATCGACGGCAAGCTCCTGGAGACCGGCTCCTTCAACTACTCGCCCAACGCCCAGAACAACAGCTTCGAAAACGCCAATTTCATCGACGATCTTGTCGAACTGGCGAGATATGCGGCATACTTCGAACGGCTCTGGCTTCTCGGCTGGGAAGCGCCGCCGGCCACGCGCAAGCCCTCGCAAGCCCGACCGAGCCTCGCCAACCCATCAGCTCTCCAGGTATAATTTACTTGTGCCCGCCTTCGCCGCCTTGTTCGCCGCCTGGATCCTCAACGCCTTCTGGCCGCTGATCGGCCAGGACGGCCTGCGCCATTTCAGCACGCCCTTGTTCTTCCATGCGGCCATGCTGGTGGGGCTGGCCGCTCTCTCGCCCTGGCTGATCGGATCGGGCCGGTGGCGCCTGCTCGCGTCGCCGCGCATAGCCTGGCCTCTGGCCGCCATGGGGGCGCTGAGCTGCACGGCCTCATTGATCTATCTCGAGGCCCTGCGCTACACCACGCCCGCCAACGCGGCCGTGATGGCCCAGGTGGAGGTACTTTATTCGGCGATCATATCGGCTTGGCTGCTCCGGGAAAAAATAGGGGCGCGCCAAATCGCGGCCAGCTTCCTGGTGATGGCCGGCACCGGACTCATCATGGCCCACGACCTGGGTTCGCTGCGCTGGAAAGGAGACCTGATGATCCTGCTCACGCCCTGGATGTACCAGGTCTCCCACGTCATGGCCAAACGGCTGCCCAAGGACCTCGACCCCGCGTTCGTAGCCGGGGCCAGGATTTTCGTCGCCCTATTCGTCCTGATTCCTTTCTCCCTTTGGAGCCTGGGGCACGGCCCCCTCTGGAGTTGGTCGAGAGAAGCCGTCGTCGTCCTGCTCATGCAGGGACTGTTTATGAACGCCCTGGCGCTGGTCCTATGGTACGCCGCCATCCTCCGGATGGACTTGGCCAAGGCCACGGCCTTCCTGCTCTCCTACCCGAGCCTGACCATGCTGATCTCATGGGGCTTGGGCCGGGAAGAAATACACGTCCTGCAGGTGGCGGGGCTGAGCGTGACCCTGCTGGGCGCCTACTGGCTCTCGCGCATCACCTTGGCGGCGGGCAAGCCTCCGGCTGGAGAGGCTCCGTCCTGGGACGACATCCGCCCGCCTCTGCCGGAAAGTCCGGCATAACCGCGCCACCGGCGCCGCGCCTCGTCAGCAAGACGCCGTTGCGCCGCAGCCAACGGCGGCGTTGCTTATGCTCCGGGCACCATTGGCCCACTATATTCCAGAACCTGGAGGAATGATTCATCTCCCGGAGATGGGCCAATTCATGAATGACGACGTAATCCATCACTTCGGGAGGAGCTTCGGCCAGGGCGCGGTTGAAATTAAGATTTCCGCGCGCCGAACAGCTGCCCCAGAGCGTGCGCTGGTTCTTCAAAAAAACGCGCCGAGGCGCGACGCCCATGATCCCGCTCCAATGCCGCACCCTGGCCGCGAAAAGCTCCCGCACCGGGTCGCCGCGATGCAAGAGCTCGGTCTCGACCGGAGGCTTGACGCGGTCAATTCCCGGGGCGAAGAGCTCGGGCAGTTCGCAGCGCAAACCGCTCAGGAAATCGCGCACATCCCGCACCAAGGCCAGGGCTTCGGGACGCTCCATAGCAATCAGAATATGATATAAATGAGCCTCATGGCCAAGGTTCTCATCGTGGACGACGAGGAACCGATCGTCGCCCTCATGAAGGTCGTGCTCGAACGCTGCGGCCACACGATCATCTCGGCCGCCAACGGCCAGGAAGCCTTGCAGGTCCTGGGCGTCAATCCGCCCAACCCCGCCGCCGACCTTCCGGACGTCGTCATTCTCGACGTGATGATGCCCGTCATGGACGGCTACACCGCCGCCATCGCCATGCGCAACGCCGAGCACACGGCCCGTCTGCCCATCCTCGTAGTCACGGCCAAGGGCGACATGCGCCGCCTTTTCGAGGCCCTGCCCGCGGTCGCGGGCTTTTTCGACAAGCCATTCGACCCGAAGGATCTGCGGGACGCGATCGCCAACGCCCTGAAAAGCAAATAGGCTATCAGCTGCCTTGGGCTTCCTCGCCGCGCTTGCGCTCCGTGATATCCTGGACGACGGCGAAGCAGCGTTGCTTGCCGCCGTGCTCCAGGAAACTGTAGGCGACCTCGACGGGGAAAACACGGCCGTCCTTGGCGCGCCCGCAGCCCTCGAGCACGACGCTGCGCCGCAAGCAGACATCCTTCCAAAACCCTTGCCAATTCTTTTCCTCGAGGCCCAGACCGACTTCCCACGCCCGCAGCCCCAATAGTTCCTGCGCCGAGTAGCCCAGGGAACGGCAGGCCGCGTCGTTGACGTAGGTCAAGCGGCCCTCGCAGTCGATCCAAAAGGCGGGAATGGTGCAATTGTCGACGGCAAACTGGGTAAAGCGCAGCGACTCCTCGGCCTGCTTGCGCTGCGTGATGTCCTCGTAGGTGCCCAAGACCGCGATGACTTTCCCATCCTTGTCGTGCAGAGGCAGCTTATTGCTCCGCAGCCACATCACTCCGCCGTCCGGCTTGTGCTGCGGTTCCTCATAGTCAACCTTGGGCTGGTCATGCTCCATGACGAACTTGTCGTCGGCCCGGTAGACCGGCGCGGTTTCCTTCCAGGACAGCTCGAAATCATCCTTGCCCACGACGTCCTTGAACGCCCGCAAGCCGGCGTCGCGCAGAAAAGCGCGATTGCAGCCCATATAGCGAAAATCCCGGCCTTTCCAGAACACGCGCTGGGGAATATTGTCGAGCACGAGCCGAAGCATCTCCTGGGACTGCCGCATCCGGTCCTGGGCTTCATGGCGCTCGGTGATGTCTTGGATCACGCCGTCGTAGTAAAGCAGAGCTCCCCGGGCGTCCCGGTGCGGCACTGGGGTATTGCGCACCCACCGGATCCGGCCGTCCTTGCGGATGATGCGGTGATCCAAAGGCGCGGTCGGCTCCCCGGCGAGAATGCGGCGGCCCAACTCGATGACCGCGGGCCGGTCCTCCTCAAGGACCATGCGCAGCCACAGGTAAGGATTGGACGAGAAATCGTCGCGGGTATAGCCGGTCACGGCCTCACAGGCCGCTCCATGCTCCGTGGACACGGCCCGGCCATCCTTGACCCACACCGTATAGACGTAGTCCGAAAGCGCCTGGGTGATGCGGCGATGGCGCTCCTCGCTGTCGCGCAGGCGCTGCTCGGCCCGTTGGCGCTCCGAAATATCCTCATTGATGACCACTATGCCGACGATGCCGCCGGCATCGTCGCGCACCGGGATGGCGGAATGCGAGATGGTTTTGCGCACCCCTTCCGGCGTCTCGATATCGATAATCTCATTGACGTACACCTCGCCCCGCGTCAACGCGCGCAAGGGAGCCCATTCATGGGGCTGGATGCGCCGCCCGGTCCCGTGCCACCACCCCGCGCATTGGCCGTACTGCTCGATGCCCGAGAGGCGGCGGCCGCCCCAAATGCTCTCGCCGGCCGGATTACAGAGAATGATCCTGCCCTGGGCGTCGGTCAGCCAGACTCCCACGGGCAGCTTATCGACGATAATGCGCAGCTGCCGCTCGCTGGCGCGCAGAGATTCCTCCATCCGCTTGCGCTCGGAGATATCGCGCACGATTCGCCACATGCGCGAGGGTTGGCCCTGTTCGTCCCGCACGAGCCAGACCCGCACCGAAACGGGATGCACGCTGCCGTCGCGCCGGACATACTCCTTCTCATATTCGTCGCAGTAGCCCCGCTTGAGCACCTTATCCCGGATGATATCGGAGTCGAGTTTGGACCATTGCATCGGCGTCAGGCTTTGATACGGAAGCTTGAGGACCTCCTCGAAGCTGTAGCCCAGCATCTCCAAATAGGCCCGGTTGGCGTCTTCTATGCGGCCATCCATGGTCGTGATGACGATGCCGTCGCGGCTGGTCTCGAAGAGGCTGCGATACTTGCGCATCGAGGCCCGGGTGGCCTCGTCCGAACGCAGCCGCGAGATGGCGCCTCCCAGGCAAGCGGCCATGGTCATAAGGATCGAAGTCTCCTCCGCCCGCCATTGCCGCTCGCTCCGGCAGTCCTGAAAAGTGACGAAGCCGATCCCGCGCTCCTGCATGACGATAGGGACGATCAAAATGGACTTGACTCCCAATGGCTCCAGGAAAGCGCGCTCCCCCGGCGGCATGTCCCGCACCAGGCCTCGGATAATCTGTCCTGACGACAAAGCCGCATGCCAGCGGGGAAGCGTGCCCGGAAGCGAGCTGTTTTGCAGCCCGGCGCTCGAGGCTCCGGATGAGACCTCGCGAAGCCACTCGAATTTTCCGCTGATCAAGGTCTCATCGGTTTGGGGATGGAGATGGGTCTCGAAGATGCTGGCGCGGTCCACGTCCAGGGCCAGGCCCACGGCCTCCAAGGCGCGCCGGATCGACTGGTCCAGGTTGGCCGAAGTCAGCAAGGCCTGCGCCGCGGCCGCGACGCTCGCCAGCAGGCCGTGCCCGGCCGGCTCCTGCGGTTGGGCCGTCTGCTCGGTTATGGTGGAGGTGTCCATGAGACTCTGTGGCTCCGCGCGCGCGTCCATATCCAATTTTTCCATAAATGGACCGGGTGAGGCAACAGGCAAAGAGCCCGTCTTGTGTCTTGAAAATGTAACATCCTCCTGGCATCATTAGGGGGCTGCCTGTCGCGCGGCATTTTACCGGCATGGAACAGGACAAGGAATTCATCGACGCGGCCGCGGTCAACGACATAGAGACCGCCCGGCTCGCCCTGCGCTGGGCCCTCGAGCGCATCCACAAAATGAACGAGGAAACCGCCCTCCTGCGCCAAGAAAAGGACCAGGCCGCGGCGCAGAGCCGCCAACTCTCCGAAGAAATCATCCAAAAGGACGAGACGCTCAAGCGCTGGAAGGAAACCATCCGATCCTGGGAATCCGCGGTCAAGGACCAGCAGCAGATGGAAGACCGGCTGCGCGAGGAACTGCGCCGGGAAATCGTGCACGAGGAGGACCTGGGCGCCAAGGAAGAGCGCAACCAACTGCAGCTGCATATCGAGGCCTTGAAGCGCGAACTGGCCGAAAAGGAGGGACAGATCGGCCAGCTGCGCCGGGATATTATCGACGCGGTCAAAACCTCCCGGGCCGAGAGCGAACGCGAGATGCAGGCCGTTCTGCGCCATCAGGAGAAGGCCCTGGAGGAGACCAAACAGTCGCTGCTGGAGCGTCTTAAGATCCAATCCGATCTCATCCGCTCCAAGGAGCGCGACCTAGAAGGCCAGCAGCGGCTCATTGACGAGCAGGTCAAATCCAAGGAAATGGAGCTGCGGCGCCGTTACGAGAAGCAAGAGGAGGAAATCCTCAAGCACAACCGCGAGATGTTGGCCCGCGAGGAGCAGAACCTGGAACAGAAGTACCAGGCCAAGCTCGCTCAAAACGAGGCCTGGCTGCGGGAAAAGGAGGAGCTCATCGAGGCCCGCCGCCGAAAGCTCGATGAGGAGCACGCGCAGCGAGTCCAGGAACTCGACAAGTCCTACACCCATAAACATGAGGCGGAATGGGGTCACTTGCAGGAACGCCTCGAGGCGGAACGCCGGTTCCTGGAAGAGCACTTCCACGAGAAAGAAGGGATGCTGGAAGCCGCGGCCTTGGCGCGCCAGCAGGAAACCCTCAAGTATTACGAGCTCAAAGAGGCCGATCTCGCCGCCAAGTACCAGGCCTTGCAGCAGCAGCTCATGCAGCGCGAGGCCCAGCTCGTCAAGCAGCGGCAGAAGGATTTCGAGGCGGCCCTGGAGCAGCGCCGCGCGGAACTGGAGCAGGAGCGAGAGCAAGCCCGGGCCGAGATCACCCAACGCGAAGACGAGCTCTTCGCCAAGCTCCGGGACATGGAGGCGGCTTATCAGAAGAAAGAGGAGGAACTCTTCCGCCGCCAGCAGGAGCTCCAGGACGCCTTCCGGGCCAAGGAAGAGGAGCTCACGCGCCGCTTCGAGGACATGCAGGCCGCCTGGAGCGAGAAGGAGAAGGCGCAGTGGGCCGAGCACCAACATAAGCTCGCCGACAGCCTGGCCAAAAGCCGGGAAGACCTAGCCCAGCAACGGACCGAACTCGAGGCCGAGTACCAGCGCAAGGAGGAAGCCCTCCTGGCCCGCGGCCAGGAAATCGAGCGCTGCGCGGCGGCCCGAGAAAAGGAGGCATTGCAGGGCTACGAACGCAAGGAAGAAGCCCTGGCCAGCAAGCGCGCGGAAAACGAAGCCGAGGTCCGCCGGGACTGGGCGCAGCGGGAAAAGGCCCTGCTCACGGAGCACCAGCAGGACTTGGCCCGCGCCCGGGCCGAGTTCTCGGCCGAACTCGACGTGGAAAGGCGCCATTTGCAGGAATTGCAGCTGCGCAACGAGAGAAATATGGCCCAGGCCGCGGCGGCCCGCGAGGCCGCTCTTCGCCAGAGCCTGGCGGCGGAGCAGGCGCAGTGGATACAGTCCCACGAGCAAGCCGCGGAGAAGCTGCGCAAGGAACTGGCGGAGAAATCCCTGGCCGAGTCAGCCTACCTGCAGGCGCAATACGACGAACGGCTCCGCGACCTCGATGATCAGGTGCGCCGGCGCTTGGCCGAGGAGCGCAATCAGCTCGAAGCCAAATATCAGGCCCTGGACAAGTCCCTGGAGGGCCGCCAACGCGCCCTGCAGGCGCAAGCCGAGGAAGACTTCCGCCGGCAGAGCGAGCAATTCCAGGAGAACGCCCAGCGAGAACTCGGCCTTAAGCGCGCGGCCCTGGAGAACGAACGCGCCGCGCTGCAGGCCCAATTCCAAGAACTGCAAGCCGGTCTCGACGGCGCCCTGCAGGCCAAGGAAAAGGCGCTGCGCGACGAATACTTTGCCCGAGAGGCCGAGATAAAGGCCGAAGCGATCAAAAAGGAAAGCGAGTATCGGGCCGCCTACGAGGCGAATTTCGACCAGCAAAAAGCCGCCCTGGAGGAACGCCTCGCCGCCCTGGAAACATCCCTGCGCGACCGTTTCGCCCGCGAGCAGCGGGACCTCCAGGACTCCTGGACCCAACGCGAGCGTGAATGGGTCGCGCAGCGCGAAACCTTGCTCAACGCCGACCGGGAGCGCCTGGAGCAAAGCTTCCGCCAGAAGGAATCGGCTTTCGTGACCATGCGCCAGGAACTCGAGGAGAAGCACGCCGCGCGAATCAAGGAGCTCGAAGCCCAAGGCTTCCGGCAGGCCAAGGAACTCGAGGAGTCATGGCACCGCCAACAGGAGGAACTCGAGGGCATGCGCCTGCAAATCATGATCGAGGCGCGCAACCGGGAAGCCGAGCTCCAGGACAAGTATCGCCAGAAGGAGACGGCGCTCAAGAAATCCATTGACGAGCGCCTGGCCGAACTCAGTCAGAGGGAAGCCCGCATCCAGGAAACCTGGATCAAGCGCGAGGCCGAATTGCAGGAGGCCCTCAGCGCCCGGGAGACCGAGTGGATCAACGGCCAGCGGGAAGCCTTCGCCCGAGAGCGCCAGGAGTGGGAGGCGGGACGCGAACGAGGCACGGAGCAGCGCCGGCGGGAAATGGAGCTGGCGGTCCAGCAGCGCGAGAAGATGCTCGAGGAATCCATCCGCTCCCGGCAGAAGGAGACCGAAAACCTGCTCCTCCAGAAGGAAAAGGACCTCATCTTGGCCTACGATGACCAGCTCTACAAGGCCCGCACCGAGCTCGACGCATCCTACCGCTCGCGGGAAGAGGCCTTGGAGCTGAAATATCTCGAGCTGGAAAAGAAACTCACCAGCGAATGGATCTCCAAGGAAAACGCATTCGCCCTGCAAAAGAAAGACCTGGTGGAACGCGAACTCGCCGGACTGCGCGCGGATTTCGCGGCCAAGCAGGCCGAACTCGAGCGCCGCGTCCAGGAAACGGAAAAGTCCCTGGCCCAGCGCCAGGAGGCGCTGGAGGCGGATTTCGCCCGGCGCAAGGAACAGCTGGCGGCGTCCCTAAGGGCAGAGAGGGACGTCTTCAACACGGCTTTCGACAAGCGCCTCGGCGAGCTCGAGGACTCCTACCGGGAAAAGTTCCAGCAGCTCGAGGCGGAAAAGAGCCGCGCCAGCACGCACCTGCTGGAGAAGGAAGAGGAGCTCGCCCAGCACTTCCAGAAGCTCGAACACGAGCTGCGCAACGAGCTCAATTTGGCCAAGATCGAGCATGCCGCCCAGCACGACGAGAAGCTGCGCCGCCTGGCCGAGGAGCGCGTCGGACTGCAGAAGGAGTACGAAACCCGGCTGCGCGAGCTCGAGCAACGCTACCGCAAGGGCGGCGGGGCGCAGGGCTAGGACGCCGGCGGCTCGGACGCGGCCAGCCCCAAATAGCGCAGGAAGGCTTCCTCGTTAGGCTCGCGCCCCAGGAAGGCCCGCAGAGATAGCTCCTCCTCGCGGCTGGAGCCGGTCTCTAAAAACTCGCGCCGGTAAGACATGCCCACGGCCGGATTGTCGATGCCTTCGCGCTCGAACCGCGCGAAAATATCCTGGGCGTAGACGCGCGACCACAAATAGCCGTAATAGCCGGCCGCATAACCCATCAGGTGACCGAAAGCCGCCGGAAAGTGGGTCCCGGGAGTGGGCGCGGGCAACCCCAACTCGGCCCAGACTCGCTCATAAACGGCCATGGGATCGATCGTTCCGGCAAGAGTATGATAGGCTAAGTCGAGAGAGGCCAGACCGATCTGGCGCAGCTCAAACATCGCCATATTGAAGTTGCGGGCCGAGAGCATCTTGGCCAGGAGCTCGGGCGGGAGCTTGCGCGACGGATCCTGCCAATGGCCGGAAAGCTTGTCTAGAACCGCGGGCTGCCAGACGAAATTCTCAGCCATCTGGGACAGCGTCTCGACGAAATCGCGCGCCACCCGGGAGCCGGAAAACTCCTCATAGCGCGCCTGGGTCAGGGTTTGGTGCATCAGGTGACCAAACTCATGAAAAAAGGTCTCGACTTCACTGTGCAGAAGAAGGGAAGGCTGATTTCCGGTCGCCTTCGTGAAGTTGCCGACCATGGCCGAGACCGGCTGCCGATAGGACCCGTCCGGCAGTTCCCGGCCCGAGATCAAAGGAAACGCGGCCATATGTTGATATTTGCCCGGCCGGGGATAGAGATCCAGGAAAAAGTGGCCGATACGTCGGCCGGTGGGCGCGTCCGATATCTCGAAAAGACGGACATCCGGGCTCCAGGCTTGGGCCGCCACTTCTTCAAAGCGCAGGCCGAGCAGGTTCTGATAAACCTCCATGGTCCCGGCCACCACCTGGTCCACCGGAAAATACTGGCGCACCTCCTCGTTATCGAGATCATAGAGGCGCTTCTGGAGCTTGCCCGCGTAGTAACCGCGGTCCCAGTTGGGCACGCTCGCGGCCGAAGGCTCTTCGCGCCGCATTTCCGAGAGCAAACGCTCTTCCTCGGCTTTGGCCGGGCCGGCCAGCAAATCCTTGATCCGTTGCAGGAACGCGGCCACGCGCTCAGGAGTCTTGGCCATGCGCTCTTCTATGGCGTAGTGCGCGAAGGACTGATACCCCAGCATGCCGGACATCTCCTTTCTTAAAGCCAGCACCTCGGTCAAAATAGGGAGATTTTTTTCCGCGGCTCGGTTATCGAACTTTATGTGAAGTTCCCGCCGCAACGACGAATCCTTGGCCAATTCCATAAACGGCCTATAGGAAGGGTAATCCAGGCCGATCTTGACCTTACCGTCGGCCGTGCGCGGCAGGCCGTCGATATAGGCCTGGGGAAGACCTTCAAGGCGCGAAGGCTCGACCTCGATGCCGTCGTCTACCTCGCGCAGGTTTTTTTCGAAGGCCTGGGCCAGATCCGAGAGGCGCTTGCGGATCGCATTGAGCTTGTCGCGTTGCTGCTGGGACAATCCCATGCCGCGGCGCTGGTAGCCCAGCAGGGTCTTTTCCAAAAGTCTTTTATCCTCCCCGGTCAAAGGCTCGCCCTTGGCCGCGACATCCTTATACGCTTCATAGATGTCCTGCCGGTCGGCCAGCCTGATGCCCAGGCCGCTCATGCGCCGGTCGATGGCCTCGGCCATGCGCCGCACACGCTTGTCAGGAGAAACGGCCGTCATGAATGAAGGACCAGTCGTCGCCTCGCTGAAGGCGGCGTCGGCGTGGGCCAGGGCCTGCGCCGTATTTGAGAAAGTGCGCTCTGAGCGAGGGATGGAGAGAACGGCATCGATAGAAGAGAGATACCGCGCTTCAGCGGCCTTGTATGCGGCGGACATGCCGCGGAAGGCCGTCGGGTAAGAGAGCACCGGCGCGGCGCCGAGTTGGGCCGCTCCGGAGGCGGACTCCCCCCCGGCGCCGGCCGCGGCCAGGCCTGGTATCCCGACCGGAGCCTTGATAGGCGCGACGCGCGTCTGCGACCAGGCCGTCGCAGGGATCCAAAAGAGCAAGGAGACAAGGCATGGGGAAAATTTCATAGAAAAATTCTAACCCATTCCGGCAAAAAACCCGTGGGACCAAAGACCCAGAATACAGGCGCCAAATTTCCCATCCACTCTAGGCCTCGGTCTTAAATTCGCGCTTCCATTCCACACGAGGCTTTGATACCATAGCCGCTATCTGAACCCATCGGGGAGGCGCCATGGCCAATTGGAGAGAAGACGACGTGGATCCGCGCGAGCTCTTTAGCCGGCATAGCCGAGGCTTGCTGACGGGATTTTTGGTTGCCGCAGGATTGCTGCTTCTATGGTCGACCGTGGTCTTCATCCCGGCCGGCCACGAGGGCGTGCTCTTCAACAAGCTCAACGGCAAGGTCAGCGCCACCACCTTGAAGCAAGGCTGGCAGCTGCGCGTCCCGATGATCACCAACGTCATCATCTACGACTGCCGGCGCAAGGCCTACACCATGTCCATGCGCCCCGAAGAAGGCCAGATCCAAGGGCAATCCGACACCAACTGGTCTCCCACCGCTGACGGCAACGCCGTAGGCCTCGACATCACGGTCTGGTACCGCATCCCCCGGGACTTGGCAGGCAAGGTCTACCTCAACCTCGGCACCCAGGCATGGTGCGAGGAGCAGGTGATCCGCCCGATCATCCGCAACGCCGTGCGCCTCTCCGTGGCCAAATACACCGCGCCAGAACTCTACGGCCCCAAGCGCACCGAAGTCCAGGAAAAAATCAAGGAGCTCATCGACAAGTCGTTCAAGGACGACAGCTTCTTCGTGCTCGACGGCGACGGGGTGTTCTTGCGCGACGTGCATCTGACCGCCTCCTACCAGCGCTCCATCGAGGAGAAAGTCGCGGCCCAGCAGGCCATCCAGCGCAAGCAGTTCGAGGTGGAGCAGGCCAAGCAGGAGGCCCAGGCCATCAAAATCAAGAACGACGCCCTGGCCGCGGCCAAAAGCTATCTGCAGCTGCGCACCATCGAGATGCTGGAAAAAAAGGACTTCAAGGTCATGGTCGTGCCCCAAAGCCAGGGCCTCATCCTCAACCTGCAGGAAGGCAAATAACTAGGCCCAGTCCGGCTGCCTGAGGAAAATCAGCCGGAACTCGGCGTCCTGGCAGCCCCAGGCCTTCTCCACGGCCGCCTTGTAGGCCTCGCCCTGGCCGCGGTACTTGTCGCGCAACCGCTTCAGGCTCCCGGCCGCGATGGCCTCGCTCTTGTAGTCGGCCACGACTACGCGCCGGCCCTTTTGATAGACCAGATCGATCACGCCGCGCACCACGGCGCCGTCCTCTCCATAGACAAAGGGCAGCTCTCGGCCAAGAATCTCGACGTCGGCCAATTCCCGGGCCGCCGCAGAACCAAGGAACGTCCGCAAGACCTCCTCGGACTGGCGCCTGACCGCTTCCCAGTCCGCATCCGGCTCCAAGTGGGACAAGGCGCGGCAGGCCTCGACCACGCCGCGAGCCGGATCCGCAGCGCCGCGGAAGTCCCAGCCCGCCAGGACCCGGTGGCAGACCTGTCCCACGAGAGCGCCGTCCGCGGAGTCCGCGTGACTCGGCGCCATGGCGCTCTTTTCCTCATCAGGCCCGGGCTGCGCCCGCTGCAGGTACTCGGTGGCGCTGCGCGTCCACCTCAGGGACGCGGCCGCGTCCCGGCGCTTGAGGCGCTCCTGCCAGAGGCGCTCCAATGCCTTCTTGGGCGGCAGCCGATGCTCGGGCTTGAGGCCGGCGCGGCGGCCAATCCCATGGAGAGACTCGCCCTCGCCCGCCCGGACCCTATGGACCTTGATCCCGACGCCAGGCGAAAACTTTTCGCCCTCGGCACCGGCATCGTCGTCTTGACAGGGCCAGGCTCCGGCCTCGCGCAGGAGCTGGGCCAAGGTGCCCTTGTCCGCCCGTTCCCTGCCCAAGAGAAAGAGCCTGTCCTTGGCCCGGGTCAAGGCCACGTAAAGCAGGCGCACGGACTCATCCGCCTGTCGCAGCCTCTCCTGCGCCTCCAGATCGGCGCGCACAGCGTCGGCCGCCCCGGTCTTGGGCAGACGCAATCCGGCGCGGCCGGTCTGCCAGTCGACCAGAACCGCCTCATCCGCGGCGGCACGGCCGCTCGCGCCTGACAGGTTGGTCAAAAACACCACTGGGAACTCAAGCCCCTTGGCCTTGTGGATGGAGAGGATGCGCACGGCGTCCAAATGTTCGTCGGCCAACGGACTCTCGCCCTCGGCCCGGGACTCGCTCATGGCGCAAGCCACCACCCCTATGAATTCCTTGAGCGTCATGCCGCGCTCATCCGCCGCGGTCGAGGCCATGCGCGCGAACTTGAGCAGATTGGAGACGCTTTGCTGGCCATGGTAGGCGCGGGCCGCGGCCTCAAGGAGCGGGGTCTCCTGGATGACCGCGTGCACGAACTCGCCCAGCGGGATGCGCCCCACACGGCCCCGCAGGCGGCGCAGCAGGACGAATACGCCGCCCAGCCTACGGCGCTCCTCCGCGGCAAGGCAATGGGGCGGATCATCAAAAAAGTTCCAGGACCCGGCCTGAAACAGGCGGCCGAGGTCCGCGTCGCGCAGACCCAGCAGAGGAGATCGCAGCAGGCCAGCCATGGAAACCCTATCCTCCGGATCGTCGAGCACGCGTAAAAGATTGAGGAGATCGATGATCTCCTGGGCCCCATAGAAGAGTTTCTCCATCTCCACGACGTAAGGAATGCCCGCGGCCTTGAAGGCGTCGAGAATCGAAGACAAGGCGCTCGATGTTCGCATGAGCACGGCCATATCCTTGAAGCGCAGCCGTCCGGAAGCGCGGCCCCGCTCTGAACCCGGCTCGCCGCAATGGCGCAGTATCCAGCTTGAGACCCAGGCCGCCTCGGTTTTCTGGCTGGTCAGGGCATCCGGCGCCTCAACGATGACGGCCTCGACGGCCGCCCCCCCGTCCCGGAGGCCCTCGCGCGGCGCGATGGCCAGATACTCGGGCTGGGAGCCGGGCTTATGCCGCATGAGCCGCGGAAAGATCGCGTTGACCGCGGCAAGAACGGCGGCCGTGCTGCGAAAATTGGTCTTCAGCTCGCAGGATACGGTTTTCTTGTCAGCCAGCAGATGCGCCACGAAGCTTTGGTAGGCGGCGATATCCGCGCCGCGGAAACGGTAGATGGACTGCTTGGGATCGCCGACAAGAAAGAGCCTGCCCGGACCCGGCTGGACCTGGTCCCAACGGCCGGCCCGGCCGCCCCGCACCTCGCAAAGCAGCAAAAGCAGTTCCCCCTGCAGGGGATCCGTGTCTTGGAACTCGTCGACGAGGAAGGTTTCATAGCGCGCCTTGAGCTCTTCCCGGACCGAGGGATGGTCGCGCACCAAGTCCCGGGCCTTGAGCAGGAGACCGTCGAACGAAACCAAGCCGCCGCGCGTATAAGTCCGGCGGAAGGACTCCGCGAAAGGAGCCAGCAAACGCAGGGCGCGACGCGCCAAGGCTTCGTTTCCGGCGGAAGCGCAGTCCGCTATTTTCTGGGCGTCCTCATAGACCGCCCGGGCTGATTGATCCCAGCCCGACGGCCATTGCGCCCGAGGCGCCTCGCAGCGGCAAGGCCGCGTCAAGGGCGGATCGGCCTGGGCCGCGGCCGCGGCCAGCTTTTCGACGTGGGCGCACAGACAGCTCAAAGCCTCGGCTATGCGGGAGTTGCCGCGGGGAGGCGGCTGGCCCAGCCCGGCGGAGCTTAGGACGCGGACCATATCGGAGAGACGCCGCGCCGTCGCGGGGTCCGGCCGGCCCGCGACGGAAAGGTCCACCCCCTCGCGGCAAAGCCCGCGCGCCAAAGCCGCGAGGTCCTCCAGGGGAGCCCTGTGCAGGACTTCCAGCCACTCCTTCCTGCGGCTTCCCGCGGCCGCTTCGCCCAATTCCGCGTCGAGCCAAGCGGCCCATTGCGTCGCGAAAAGCTCGTCGAAGTCCAACCCCTCGTCAACGCGGAATCCCGGATCGACCCCGGCCTGCAGGGGGTAGAGCCGCAGAAGGTGCGCGGCGAAGGAATGGATGGTCCCGATCTGGGCCTTGTCCATATCTTCCAAGGCCGCGCGGCAGCGCTCGCCGATCTCGGCGTCGGTCCTCTTGAAATTCAATCGCAGCTCGCCCACAATGACCTCGGCCCTGGCCCGGGCCATCGCCTCGAGCGCGCCGCCTGAAAGCAGCGCCATCACATCAAGCAATCTCTCGGAAAGCCTCAGCCGTATCTCGCCCGCGGCCTTCTCCGTGAAGGTCAGCGCCACCACGGCGGTGACCGGCAGGGCCGGCTGACGGCCGAGAAGATTGAAGATAATGCGGTCGGTCAAAAGAGTGGTCTTGCCCGTGCCCGCGCCCGCCACGACCACGACATTGGAATCCAGGCTCAAGCGCGCGCCGTCCCGGGCCAACCTATCCATGCGTGTCAGGCTTTTACGTTTTTCACGTTTGATGGAACTTTATCGAAACACGATCGTATAGTAATCAATGGGCAGACCTCCGCGCATCCATCATGATGGTGGAATATATCATGTCATGGCCCGCGGCAACGGAGGTCAAATCATCTTTTGCGGGCACAACGACTACAGAAAATTTAAATCCCTGCTGTGGCGCGCAAAACAACGTTTTGATTTTCGACTCCATGCCTATTGCCTGATGCCCAACCATTTCCACATGCTAATAAGAGTCAAGCACCTGCCGTTGTCCCTTATCATGCAATGGATATTAACCTGTTATGCCAAGTATTTTAACATTCACAATGACCGTCACGGACATTTATTTCAAAATCGCTTCAAGGCGCTTTATTGTCAAGACGAAACCTATTTTTTAACGTTACTGCGCTATATACATCGCAACCCCGTGCGCGCAGGAGAAGTCCAAGACCCCGGCGATTGGCCTTGGACCGGTCATCGCGCGTTAATCGAACCTTACCGCAACGGGCTTGTGGACACGGAATTCACCTTAGCCTTGTTTCATTCTCAAGCTCACAAGGCCCGGGAGCAATACAAAGAATTTGCAGAATCCGGCTCAACTGATTCAGAACCAGAATCGGCTCTTCTGGGAAATTGTTGTTTCAGTATGGAGCAGCTCTCAGCAGACAGAACGGAAGATATCTCATGTACAGAAAAAGCTGTCATCACTGATGCGGACCCAATGATACGGCAACACATTCTTAATACTGGCTTTCCTCTTGATGTTCTGCGCGGCGCCAGCAGGGCACGCCCCATAGCGGATGCAAGGCGAAACTTGATTCGCAGCTTCGTGGCGCTAGGTTTACGTCCGGGGAAAATTGCGGTTTTCTTACGTTGTTCTCCAGCCTTAATATCAAAGGCTCTACGACAACCCATCCATGCACAAACGTAAAATTCGTCAAAGCCTGACACCATTAGCCACCATTAGCGGCGCGCGTGCGCGAGGGGCCATGGCTCTTGCGGCACACCAAGGGGAAAGGGCAGCGGCTGCAAACGCCAAAATCCCCGTCCTCCGGCGTGATGCAGAACCGGCCGGCACGCATCCGCCTCAGCGCCGAGACGATCATTTCCAGAAAAGCGGCCCGGTCCGCGGCGAGCTCCTCGGCGGAGCAACGGATGGCGCGCTGGCGGCCCGTGGTCTCGGGCGAGTCCTCCAAAGCGTAGATGCAGGCATCCTGGAGCCGAATCAAGCCCGGAAAAGCTCCGGCGAGCTCGGCATAGATCGGGAGCTGATGCAGTTTGCCGGCCAGGACCAGGGCGCGCAGGCCGCCGGTCCTGGTCCAATGCGTCTTGTAGTCGACTATTCTAAACACCCCATCCGCTCCGCGATCGATGCGATCCGCGATGCCATGAACTTGAAAACGAGCAAGCTCCGGCGGCACGGGTTCACGGAAGGTTCCCTCCAACCTGGCCTCGGCGCGAGCCGGTCTGAGGCCGCTGCGCCGGATCTCGGAGCGATCCCAGGCCAGAAAATCCCGCAGCATCTCGCTCATGGCTTCCTTGACAGCGATCCACAAAAGCGGATAGACTCCGACTTCCTGCCAACCGTGCCTGGCAAAGACCTCGTCGGAACTGGCCTGCAGACGCTCTTGCCAGGCAGCGCCCTCGCTCCAGAGAGACTCGTCGGCGCCAGCGTAGAATCTTTCCAGAATCTCATGATAGATTCGGCCTCGCCGCGGCGCGGGGAACTCGCCCTGGTCCGAGGACTCGGGAGGCTCTCCCAGGCCCAGGACCCGACTGGCAAAAAACCGGAACGGACAAGCAGCGAACATATCAAGGGCGCTTGGGGAGAGGCCTTTGCGGTCTATGAACCTGACAAATTCATGGCCCGGTCCGATCATGGCGTCCCACGGGCCGGCCTTGCCCCAAGAGCCCAGCTTCGACGCCCGCGCCAGGATCGCATCGAAAAGCTCGGCGTCTCCCAAGCCGGGGGGCAGCCGATCCGCGGCGGTCTTGCCTTCCAGAGCCAAACGCAGGAACAGTTCCTTAGCCGAGGCCAATCCAGGGTCGAGAATTTCGAACTTGGCCGCGGGTTGGCGCGGCACATGGAGCACCTCCCCGCTGTCCGCGAAATCCACGCCAGCCGCGCGGCAAAGATCGCGTAAATAAAGCGACGGGACCTCGGCGCGGCCAGCCTCATCGGAGCGCGGAAACACGCAGAAGAGCTTCTCCCGGGCCGAAGCGGTCATGAGATAGAAAAGCAGCCGCTCCTCCTCGTAGCCTGCGCTCTTCTGGGCGATCCAATACCCGGCCGGATGGCGCAGGACCGCGCGCACGCGGTCGCGCAGGAGCGGATCTTCCCGCACCGCACGCGGAAAAGATTTCTCCTTGAGCCCGATGAGAAAAAGAATCTTGAAGCTTTCACCGCGCGCGGACATGGCGTCGCGCACGCGCACGCCCCGGCCGCCGGTTTGCGTCCGCAGAAAAGCCAGACGCAGTTTTTCGACGAGCGTTTCCAGGAAGAGGCGCCAACCGCAGGGTTCCTGAAGGAGGTCGAATTCGGCCAGGGAGGCTATCTCGCCCATGACCGCGTCCCAGACCGCGCGCTCGCGCGCCGAACTTTTCGCGGGCAGGCGCAGCCGCGCCTCAACGAGAGCGCGGACCTTGAGGGACTTGGCCCACCATGACCCGACGGTCCCATCTCTAAACTCGCGTTCCAGACCCGAGATGAAATCCCACAAGTCACGCACCTGCGCCTGAGGAACGCTGTAGCCTTCGCCTCGCTCCCCGGCCGCCCCGCCGTTGAGCTCAACGGCGGCGTTGACGCGGGCTTCAAGCTTGCCCCGCCACTGCAGCCAGCCGGCCTGCACGCCCAGGTGACGAAGCAGCAGGCGCCAATTTTTGACAGGCGCAGGCTCGCCGCGAGGACCGACGAAATAGGGAGAAGAAAACAAGTCTTCCACGGTCTGCGTCGGGAAATCCCTCAAGCGCAGGGTCAGAAGATTGAGACAGGTCTTGGCCAGGGGATGGCGCAAAAGGGGCTCGCCGCAGTCCAGGTCGCAAGGTATGGCGTTCTCGCCAAAAACCTCGGCGATAACGCTCCGATAAGGCTCCAGGCTGCGGGCGACCACGCCGATGTCTTCATAGGCGCGGCCCTCGCGCTGCGCCAGGCGCAGTATCTCCTTGGCCACGGCCCAGGCCTCGTCGCGCGCGCCCGAAACGCTGAGCACGCGCAGAACCGGGCTCGCGGCGACAGCCCCGGATTGCGCGCCGAAGAGCCGGTCCAAGGCCGGTTCCAAAGCGGGCCGTCCCGCCGCCGGACGAGGAACTTCTTCGGCGTCATGAGCGAGGAGTTTCTGCTCAAAAAAAGGCTCCGCGAAACGAAAGGCGGGATGGCCGCGGCGATAGGGGAAGTAAAGGCGCGTCGGGCAACGCGACGCCACGGCCTCGAAAAATTCGAGTTGTAGGCCGGTCAGATCGTAAAAGCCGTAATAGATGATTTCACGAAACCCTGCCAGCAAGCTCGAGGTCTCGGCCTGCCTCACGGCCAGCCGGGTGAGCGCGGAGGGCGAGAGGATGCGCAAACGCTCCAGACGCGCCTCGTACTCCCGGCCGAGATGACTCAGAATGCGCAGCCGTTCCCGCTCCTCGGCCTGCACCGGCAATTCGTCCCCGAAAAATTCATCCAGATTCTCCGGAGAGACGCCGGCGTCGATGAGATCGCGCAGGCTCGAGCGCAAAGCCCCGGCCAAGGCCCGCGGCCGGGCTTGCCCGCCGAAGAAGCGGTCCAAGGCCGGCTGGCGGGCAAGCAGGCCGTCTACGATGCGGTCATGCAGGATGGGGTCGCCGACCAGCCGGGCCCCTCCCCAGGAGCCCTCGGTCACGGCCACGGCCAGACTGTGAAAGGTGTGGAAATGGACGCCCAGAAGAGCCTGCCCTTTCTCCACGGCCAGCAGACGCTCCAGCCGGTCGGCCAGCCCGCGCGAAGGCGCGACCACGGCGACCGGCTCGCGGCTCTCGGCCAACTCGCCGAGACGCCGCGCGAAAGCATCCTCCAGGTCCGGGTGAAACGACCCGTAAAAAACCTTGAGCATGACAGATATACTACAATAATGGCCCATGAGCTCCATTGCGACCACTCCGCCATCGGGTTTTCGGGACTTTCTTCCCGACGCCTGCGCGCTGCGCACGCGCGTGACCGAGACCATCTCGCGGGTCTACCGCTCCTACGGCTTCTCGCCCATCGCCACACCGGCCGTCGAGGACTTGGCCGTGCTTATGGGCAAAGGCGGCGGCGAGAATGAAAAACTCATCTTCAAGATCCTCAAGCGCGGCGAAAAGCTCGAGGCCGCGCTCGGCTGCGCCGAACTCGCGGACATGGGGCTGCGCTTCGATCTCACCCTTCCCCTGGCCCGCTTCTACGGCCGCCACCGCGGGATTCTATCTACGCCGTTTAAGGCCTTCCATATCGGCCCGGTCTGGCGCGCGGAACGCGCCCAGAAAGGCCGCTACCGCGAGTTCTATCAATGCGACGCCGACATTCTCGGCTCCGAAAGCCCGCACTGCGAGATCGAAGTCATCCAGGCCGTCATGTCCGCCTTCCGAGCGCTCGGCCTCGACGGGCCCGCGGTCTTGCTCAACGACAGGCGCATCCTCTTCGCCTTGCTCGATCATTGGCAAGTGCCGGCGGAAAAGCGAGGCGAGATATGCATCGCCATAGACAAGCTCGATAAGCTCGACAAGGACGCCGTGGCCGCGGAAATCAGCGGCCTTCTAGGCGGCAACGTCCCGGCCGATCTGTTGCGCTGCGTCCAAGCCGGCCAGGTGGAGCCTGAACTATTGACCCGGGTGGCGCCGGACCCCATGTCCAGGCTCGAAACGATCAAGAATGCCTTGACCGGCCTGCTGGACGGCTACGGACCGGTCTCCATCTCGCCGACCTTGGTGCGCGGCTTCGATTACTACACGGGGCCGGTCTTCGAGTTCCGAGATCCCCGCCTGGCCGGCTCCTTGGGCGGCGGCGGCCGCTACGACGGGCTCACGGAAAAATTCGGCGGCCAGAAGACTCCGGCCTGCGGCGTGTCCATCGGCTTCGAGCGCCTCATGCTCGTGCTGGAGGAATCCCAAGGGCAAAAGCCGTCGGGCCCGGACGCTTGTCTGACGGTTTTCAGCGATGAATTGCGCCTGCAAACCCTGCGTTTAGCCGCCCGTTTGCGCGGCCAGGGACTGGCTGTGGACGTGTATCCGGGCACGGGCAAGCTCAAGGCCCAGTTCAAGTACGCGGACAGCCGCGGGGCGCGCTTCGCCTTGGTCCTCGGTCCCGATGAGGCGGCCATGGCGAAAGTCAAGGCCAAGAATCTCGCCTCGGGCGAGGAAAGCCTCGTCGGTTTTGACGAACTCGCGGCCCTGCTGGGCGGCGGGCGACAATCGAGCTAGGAGGTTGTCATGCTGGACCGGCAATTACGCAAACTCAAAGGCTACAACGAATTTCCCGGACCCTTGGTCACGGTCATCATGGATGGGGTGGGACTGGGCAAGCGCGACGAGTCGGACGGCGTGTACCTGGCCTACAAACCGGTTTTGGACGCACTTTCCCAGGAAAAACTTTTCACAAAGCTCAAGGCTCACGGAAAGGCCGTGGGCCTGCCCTCGGACGAGGACATGGGAAACTCCGAGGTCGGCCATAATGCCTTGGGCTGCGGCCGCGTGCTGGCCCAGGGCGCCCAACTGGTCAACGAAGCCGTGGCCTCGGGAAAGATATTCTCAAGCCAGGCCTGGGAGGGCGTACGCGGCCGCGCGCGCGCCGGAGCCGCGGTCCATTTCATCGGCCTGCTCTCCGACGGCAACGTACACTCCCATATCAGCCAGCTTTACGCCATGCTCGAGCGCTGCGGCCAGGAGGGATTTGCGCGCGTGCGGGTCCATCCCCTCTTGGACGGCCGGGACGTGGGCGAGAAAAGCGCCCTGAGCTACGTGGAACCCCTGGAACAAAAACTCGCCGCCTTGAGCGCCGGCGGACGCGACTTTCGCGTGGCTTCGGGCGGGGGCCGCATGGTCACGACCATGGACCGCTACAACGCCAATTGGGCCGTGGTGGAGAAGGGCTGGAAAACGCACGTCCTCGGCGAGGGACGGCAGTTCAAGTCCGCCTCGGAAGCGGTGAGCACCTATTACGCGGAAGACCCGAAAATAACGGACCAGTACATGGACAGCTTCGTCGTCGCCGAGGCCGGCAAGCCCGTAGGCGCGATCAATGACGGCGACGCCGTGATCTTCTTCAACTTTCGGGGCGACCGGGCCATAGAAATTTCGCGCGCCTTCGACGAGCTTGATTTCAAGGAATTTGACCGAAAGCGCGCGCCCAAGGTCTTCTACGCGGGATTGATGCAGTACGACGGTGAAGCCCGCATCCCCAAAAACTTTCTGGTCGAACCGCCGGCCATCGACCGGGTCCTGGGCGAGTTTCTCTGCGGTTCGGGCGTGACCTCTTTCGCGGTCTCGGAAACCCAAAAATTCGGGCACGTGACCTATTTCTGGAACGGCAACAACTCGGGCTATATCGACGAAAAGCTGGAGAAGTACGTGGAGATCCCGTCGGACAAGATCACCTTCGATTTGCGGCCCTGGATGAAGGCCGCGGAGATCACGGACGCCGCGCTCAATGCGGTCGCCGGCGGCCGACACAAGTTCATCCGCCTAAACTATCCCAACGGCGACATGGTCGGACACACCGGCGTGGCTCCGGCCGTGCGCGTGGCAGTGGAGACCGTGGACCTGGGCCTCGGGCGGCTGGTCCAAGCCCTGCAGAAAGCCCGGGGCATGCTCATGGTCACGGCCGATCACGGCAACGCGGACTGTCTTTGGACCGAGAAAAACGGCAAGCGCTCCCCGCACGTGGCCCACACCTTAAATCCCGTGCCCTTCATCGTCAAGGACTTCTCCGGGGCAAACTCCTGGGACCTGGCGCCGGTCCAGGCTCCGGGCCTGAGCCACGTGGCCGCTACCATCTGCAACCTGCTCGGCTACGAGGCGCCGGATGGCTACGATCCCTCGCTGGTGAGCCTGGGCTGAACTTTATGGTCTCAGTCTAGGTTTGGCCGCCGGCATTTACCAGAAGGTCGAGATCCGCGGCGGTGTCGATGTCCGCCTGGGTGCGGCCGTCGGCCAATGGTATCTTCACGGCCTCCGACCAATGCTCCCGCGCCGCCTTCTCATCGGCGTTTTCCCGGGCCAGGGCCTTGATCTCGCCGAAAAGACGCCGGGGAATGGCCAAAGGATAGCCCCCTTCGGAGCCCTGATTCCCGGGATAGACCGGAAAAGCGAGACGGCCGGAGAGCTCGAACTCATCGATGACCCTGTCGATAAGCCAAGGCTTGACCATGGGCATGTCGCCCAGAAGCTTGACCGCGCCCGAGGCTCCGTGCGGCACCTCGCGCAATCCCACTTCCAAAGAAGAAGCCTTGCCTCCCTCCCAAAGAGGATTGAAGACCACGCGCAGCCTTGAATCCTTGAGGCCGGCCAGGGCCTTGAGCCCGGCCTCGGCCTCGCAGCCCAGCACTACTATGACGGGATCCAGACGAGAAGCCAAGGCGTTTTCCACCACGTGCCGCAAGACCGGCCGGCCTTCAAGCGCGGCGGAAAGTTTATGCCCGCCGACGAACCGGGTTCCGGGCCCCGCGGCGAGTATCAGACCGGGAATGCGGGCGCGCGCCTGCCCGGCCGGCGCTTGGCGCCGGGATGAAAGCCGGCCGCCTTTGCGGCCCGAACGCGCGGCCAGTATCTCGGCCGCGATGGCCAGAGCCGTTTCCGAGGCAGCCTCGGCTCCGATATCCAGGCCGGCCGGGGCGAAGAGGACCCCCGTCCGCGGCCGAACTTCCAGAGCGGAAAGCTCGGCCAAAAGCATCTGCGTGCGTTTCTGCGGCCCGATGAGGCCGATATAGGAAGCAGGGCTCTTAAGCGCCCCCTGCAAGGTCTCCAGGTCCAGGGCGTAGCTGCGAGTCAACACCACGACGGAGGTTTCCTCGTCGGGATGGACCATGATCCGCGCCTGGTCCCATCCCCCTTCCAAAAGCTCCACTCCGGCAATCCGCCAGTCCGCTCCCTTGAGCCGGCCCGGCCGCGGGTCCGCGGCCAGGACGGAGAATCCCATATCCGCCAGATAACGGCAGAGCGCGGCCGCCACCGGACCAGAGCCGAAAACAAGAGCCTTGCCCATGGGATGGACCGGGCAAAGAAAGGTGCGCCGGATACTTCCATCCTGGGAGATTTCCACCAACTCCGGGCTCATTTCCTCATAGCACTCCCTCACCAGAGGATCGTCAGGACGGTACAGGCTGCGCCGCCCCAGTTCCGGACCTTCTATCTCCACGGCGCAGACCGCGCCCTCATGGCGCTGCAGGGCCTCGCGCAATTGCGAAATATGCCGGCGCAAGTCCTCGCTCACGGGTTCCAGGAGCACCTCGACCTTGCCTGGCGCGCCCAGACCGTAGCCCAGGACGGGATCATCCTCGGCCAGTTCCAAAACGGCAAGCTTGGGCCGGCCGCTGGCCGCGACCGCTTCGATCTCTTGACGCAGCATGCCCCGCAGTTCGCCGACCGGTATGGTCGCGCCTCCATCCGATGCCGCCGGAGAAAACACGGACATGGCTCCGGCCCGGCTAAAGACGGAGCCGCCAATAGAAATAAAGGTGGCCAACACCGCGGGAGATTGGCCGCCGTCCGCCGCGGCCGAGGCATCGACGGAACGCACAATCTCCAAAATCTCCTGAGGGCGGATTCCGTTCACGGGCTCAATTTAACATATTTTCATCCCAAGAAGGCACTGCCAGATTTGTATAATCCTTTCAAATGGAACTCCTGCACACCGCCTTCGACATCTTCATTCATCTCGACGCGCACCTCAACCAATGGGCCGCTCTTCTCGGGCCATGGCTCTACGCGGTGCTTTTTCTCATCATTTTCTGCGAGACCGGCTTGGTCGTCGCTCCTTACCTGCCCGGCGACTCCCTGCTGTTTGCCGTCGGGGCGCTGGCCGCGCGGGACGGCTCCCCCATTAATCTCTGGTGGACGTGGCTGCTGCTTAGCCTAGCCGCGATCCTGGGCGACGCGGTCAATTACGCGGCGGGAAAATGGATCGGGCCCAAAATATTCGCCCGCCAGGATTCCTGGTTTCTCAACCGCAAGCACCTCGATGAAGCCCATCGTTTCTATGAAAAATACGGAGGCAAGACCATCATCCTGGCGCGCTTCGTGCCCATTGTCCGCACTTTCGCGCCCTTCGTGGCCGGCATCGGCACCATGACCTATGCCCGCTTCGCCCTTTACAACGTGACCGGCGGCCTGGCCTGGACCACTGCCTTCCTCGTGGCCGGCTATAAATTCTCGGCCCTGCCCGTGGTCAAGACCCACTTCCACCTGGTCATCCTCGCCATTATCTTTATTTCCTGCATCCCGCCCGTGGTCGAATTCCTCAAGGCGCGGCGCGCGGGCCGGGCTGAAGCAGAGATCAGAAAAGCTTGAAAGGCATCATCACGGCATTTGCTCCCCCGACGGCATGACGGCCCCCTCAAGGGGGGCGTCAGACTCGGCGCCATTTGGGCTGAGTTTACAATCACTCCCCCAACGGCACGGCTCCCCCAACGGCGTGACGGCCCCCCTCAAGGGGGGCCGTCAGACTCGGCGCCGAAGGCGCCGAGTTTGTCTTGACTCCTGCCGCAGCACGGTTCCCCTAACGGCACGGCTCCCCCAACGGAATGGCCGCCCCCCTCAAGGGGGGCGGCCAGACTCGGCGCCTGCGGCGCCGAGTTTCCCTTCTTGACGCCTCATAAGATTCCTGTTAAACTGAGGGCGGCCATGAAGACCTTGTCTGAAGGAGAGATTCGCAGCCTGGTTTCCCTGCTCGACGAGAGGGATCCCAAGAATCTGGACATCGTCGAGCGCCAGATATTGGACCTCGGAGCTCCGGCCATCCCGTTTCTGGAAGAGTTTCGCGTCCGCTGCGAACCGGACGTGACCGCGCGGGCGGACGCCCTGGCGCGGCAGCTCCACTTCCGCGGGCTGCAGGACTCCTTTTTGGCCTTGGCCTCCGCGCGCCAAACGGACCTCGAGGAAGGAGCGTGGCTTATCGCGCGCTTCGGCTATCCGGGACTCGACGCTCCGGCCCATAAGGCCTGGCTGGATAAACTGGCCGGAAAAATTCGCCGGGATTGCGGTCCGGGGACCGATGCGGCCCTGGTCTTCCAGCGGCTCAACTCCGAGCTCTTCGAATCTCTTGGATTTTCCGGCAATGAAAAGCACTACTACGACCCGGACAACTCCTATTTAAACCGCGTCATCGAGACCCGCCGCGGCATTCCGGTCAGCCTCTCGGTCCTCTATCTGCTCCTAGCCCGGCGGCTGGACCTGCCGGTCCACGGCGTCGCCACTCCCGGGCATTTCCTCGTCGCAGCGCGACTGGGGCCCGGCGTGAGTTTCCTCGACGCTTACGGCCGGGGCCGGCTCATGAGCCAGCTCGACGTCGAACGCATGCTGGCGCGCAGCGGCTACGACTTCCGGCCCGAACTCCTGGAGCCCGCCGCCGACCGCGCCGTTTTGATCCGAATGATGCGCAATCTCATATCCATCTACCAAAAAAGCGGCCGCAGGGAACGCGCCGAAATGCTCTCCAGTCTCGTGGATATCATGCTCACCGGCAAGCTGCCGCGCCCCGCGGCCACAGACCAGTGAGGCTCCCAGGCGCGGTCCTGCGCCGCGTCACGGAGATCCTCTGATGCCCCGTCGCGGCGCCGCGAGCATCATCGCCGTCGACGCCCGGCCTCTCGACGTGCCCATGAGCCAGCCTTTCGAGATCGCCGGCGGCAGTCACGCCGAGGTGCGCAACGTCCTGGCGCGCCTGCGGTTGGCCGACGGCACGGTCGGTTATGGAGAAGGCGCGCCCATGGGCTCTTACAACGGCGAGACCCAGGCTCTCGCGCTCCGTGAAGCCCGCGCCGCGTGCGCCGCCCTGGTGGGGCGGGACTCCGCGGCCTGGCGCGGTCTTCTTGAAGAGCTGGAAAGGCTCCTTCCCCGTTGCGGCGCCGCCCGCGCGGCGCTGGGCACGGCTTTGCTTGACGCCTGGACCCGGCATGCGGGCATCCCCTTGCGGGCGCTCTTTGGCGGGGCCCAGGCGCGCCTCGTCACGGACATCACGGTCTCCATCCTTGGCCCAAAAGAGGCCCGGCAAGCGGCCCGGCGCATTTTGGCGCGAGGCATCCGCACGATCAAGATCAAAATCGGGACGGACCTTGAAAGCGACGAAGCCCGCATCCGCGCCGTGAATTCGGCAGGCCCGGGCCTGCGCCTCATGCTCGACGCCAACCAGGGCTATGGCCCAAAAGAGTCTTTGACCCTGCTGCGCCGGCTCAGGCGGCGGGGCATCGTGCCGGTCCTCTTCGAGCAGCCGGCCGCGGCCGACGATTATGCCGGGCTGCGCCGGGTGGCGCGCCTGGGCGGAGTGCCGGTAGCCGCCGATGAATCGGCCTCGAGCCGGGATGCCGTGCTGCGTCTGGTGCGGGAGCGCGCCGCCCATGTGGTCAACATCAAGCTCACGAAGTGCGGTTTGCTCGAGGCCTGGGACATCGCGGGCATCGCGCGCGCCGCCGGCTTGCGGCTGATGATCGGAGGGAACATCGAATCCGACCTGGCCATGACCGCGGCCGCGCATTTCGCGGCCGGCCTGGGCGGCTTCCAATTCGTGGATTTGGACACCCCCCTATGGTTCTCCCGCAATCCCATGCGCGGCGCCGGGCTGCGGCCGGACGGGCTCTATGACCTTTCCGGAATCAAGGCCGGCATCGGCGTGCGGCCGGGGTCAGGTCTTGAAATTTGACATTGTGACATTGGCTAAGGGCCAGGTATTGTCCGGCACTCCGACCCTCTAATAGACCAGCTCCATCCAGGATAGGGTATAATCGTCCTGGAGTGATGAAAAAATCCGTCGCCGGTTTCTTGTTGGCCGTCCTGGCATGGACCAACGGGCCCTTGCCCGCATTCGCGGCCCAGGCCGTCGGCCGGGTGGCTTCCGTCGGCGTTTACACGCCGCTGGGCGGCCAAGCCGCTACCGGCACGCGCCAGACCAGGCATTGCGGCCCCGCGCTCCACGTTTCCAAGCCTGCCGGCCTCAGCGCCCCGGCGGCCGTAGCCTTGCCGGGGCCTTCAAGACTTTTGCCTCAACGGGTTGTCGCAGCCGCGCCCGCCAGCTCCATAGCCTCCCATATCCTTGCCGAAGCCGCGGCGCTTGATCCGGTCCAGCGACTCGAATCGGTCGCCGCTCCCATCGCGCGGAAAACCCCGGCCACGGATCGAGCGCGCGACACGCTGCTGACCCTGCACGAGCAGCTGGCGCAGGGCAAGCCCTCGGACCCGTCCGGACCGCGCCATGCGGACGCTCTGGACAATTTTTTCGACGGCATCGCGACACGCAGACAAGCCGAATCCATCACCATTTCCGCCCAGCCCGGACACCCGCTCTCGGATGCCCCGTCCAAGACGAGGAGTGCCGCGCCCGAATCCCAGGCGAAGGTCCCGCAAAGGCCTGCGCAAGACCCGCCCAAAACCCGCCTCCCGTTCTCATATTACCTTTACCTCATAGGCCAATTCCTCTACGCCCTGGGACAGGAAGCCACCTCGCTCATTGCCCCCCTCTACGCCTACAGCGCCCAGGGGCTGGCCTTCGCCGTGGCGTCACAAGCCCTATTCCTCGTGGCGATCCTGCCGGGCAGCTTCTTGGGCGCGAAATGGATCAAGCGCTTTGACGCCAAAAAAGTCTATCTGGCGGGAAATATTCTGCACGGCCTCTTCGCCTTGTCCGTGCCCGTGCTCCACGTTCTCACCGGGGCGTTCTCTCCCCTCCACTTCCTGGCTTCGAATATTATCACAGGCTTCATCTACGGTTCCCTGCGGGGAGTGGCCGAAAAAGAAATCGCGCCGCGCATCCTGGGCCAGGAAGATCGTGGCCGGCTCAACCGGGCAGGGGCACTGTTCTACGCGGCTTTCGAAGGCGCCGAACTCATCGCCGCCCTCCTCATCATGGGCCTCATTCCATTCTTAGGCCTTAACCCGACCGCGGCCATCATGTCCGCGGTCATGCTCGCAAGCGCAGTTCCCATCTGGTTTATGCAGCTCAAGAAGGCGGCGCCGGGAGACGAAGCGAAGGGCGGAATCGAGAAAAGACTGCCCAAGATGCTCTACCTGCCCTACATCTTCTCCGTTTTTTCCCATCTTTCGCTCTATATGCTGCTCGCGCCTTTCTTGGCTTTGGAAATCTTCCATAAGGAAGCTCTCAACAGCACTATCGTGGCCTGCTACACCGTAGGCAGCCTCCTCGTCGCTCTAGTCACGGCCTACGCGTCCAAGCTGACGGGCAAACTCTCGGAACGTCACTGGGCCGCGCTTGGCGTGGCGTCCATGCTCGTCTTCATGGCCGCGGCCTTGTTCCTGCAGAGTCAGCTGTTGACCTTAGGCGCCGCGTTCCTGCTGGGCATAGGCCTGACCGCCATGCAAGTCCAGTGGCGCTCACTCTACCAACAGAGGCTGGACATCGCTGTTCAGCCCACGGTGTTCCAGTGGCTTTCCATCCTGGGCGTGGTCGCGACCCTGCCTGCCTTCACCTTCATGCAGGCGGGGATATTCCTGGGCTGGCCCATGCCGCTGCTGCTGACCGCGGTGGCCGCGGCCATCGCGGTGGTAAGCCTGGGCGTCCCCCTCTGCTCTTGGCTCGTCCGACGCTTCAAGCTCTTCTTGCATGCCAAGAACCCAACGCCGTGAACCTGCCGTTATTTAGACCGCCGGCCGAAGCCGACAGCCTTATTTTACAGATCGACCAAGGTTGTCCGTATAACCGCTGCTCGTTCTGCGGGATGTATAAAGACGTTCCCTACCGCCAGTTGCCCATCGAGCGGGTCAATGACATGATCGCCCTCGAAGCGCGCCGCCACGGCGAGGCGAGGCGCATCTTCCTGGCCGACGGCGACGTGATGCGCAGGCCGTTTGACGAGCTGGCCGCGATCCTCGCCATGCTCCAGGGCAAATTCACCCGCCTGGCGCGGGTCAACAGCTACGCGACGGGCAGCGCAATCGACGAAAAAACCGATGCGCAGCTGCTGGCGTTGCGCCGACTCAAACTGCACACTCTCTACATGGGGCTGGAAAGCGGCGATGACGCAACGCTCAAGCGTATGCGCAAAGCCGAATCCGCCGGCCGGATGGTTGAGGCCGGCCGCCGGGCTCAGTCAGCCGGAATGCATCTCTCCGTCATGGTCCTTCTGGGCCTTGGCGGCAAGGACAGGACCTCTGAACACGCGCGATTGACCGCATTTGCCCTCAACGAGATGCAGCCGAGACTGCTCAGCGCGCTGAGGGGCATCCCCGCGCCGGCAACGCCTTGGCATGATGAAATCAGCCGCGGGAAATTCCGCCAGCTGACCGGATACGAAACCATTCAGGAGCTGCGCATGCTGCTCGAGGGCCTAAATCTCGAGCGGACCGTCTTCCGGGCCAATCACAACTCCAACATCGTGCCGCTGGAAGCGACTTTGCCGAGGGACAAACAGCGCTTGATCGCCGAGCTCGACGCCTTGCTGGCGTCGGACAAGCTCGACAAACAGTCGCCTGGCCCGATGCCCCTGTGGCTATAGGTCAGCCGAACCGAAAATCGGAATTCTGTCAAGGCTGATGGCCCTTGACAGAATTCCGTCGGGGCTTTATCCTATGCTTACCATGCCTGGGTCAAGATGGGGGCTCGCCATAACAGGCGCGGCGCTCCTCGCGGCGCCTGCGTTTTTGGCGGCCGAGGATGCCGTCAAGGTTTTGATCAAGCTCCCCGATGCCCCCTCGGCGGCCGCGCTCGACAAGGTAGCCGCGACGGACAAGCTTATCGCCGTCCTGCTCGGCCAGGCGGCCCGCAAGAAAGTGGAGCCCGCCGCGGCCGGCAAGGGCGCGACGCTGCGTTACGGCGCGCCCGGCTGGCGCTGTGCCACGGCCCACGCCAAATGCGATAAAGCCCGGCTAGACCTACTCAAGCTCTGGGGCAACGACATCCTCATCGATAGCCCAAGCTACCGCCACTATCCGGACAATTTATATGCCTCCCAAATTTTAGGCATGCCCCATTCCGAGACATTGGCTTTGGCAGGGGATAAAGCCCTGGGCGTCGTAGCCATACAAGCGCTGCTCGCCGGGCGCCACGACCAGGCTTACGACGGCAGCCGCTACAACCGAGGCGCGCCCACGGCGACGCCCGTAGCGTCATGGGCGTCGGCAAGCGCCCCTAAGCGCAACGCGCCGAAACGGGCTTCAGGCGCGGACGATTCCTATAAAAGCGCCATCCTGGCCGCGGCCAGGAAATACGACGTGGACCCGGGCGTCATCAGGGCGATCATAATAGCCAAATCCGGGGCCGGCGCCCTGCGCCCCTCCTACGGCGCGCGCAACCTCATGGAGATCTCGGACGGGGTGGCAGAGCTCTTCGGCCGCAACAAAAAGGACCTCGCCAACGGAGAGATCAACATCGATCTTGGGACACGGCTATTCGCAAGGCTCCTGCGGCAGTTCAACGGGAACCTGCATCGCGCTTTGGCCGCCTACCAGGCGGGACCAGCCGCGGTCATACGCAGCGGAGGCATCCCCAACAGAAAAGATGTTAAAAATTTCTTGAAAGAATTCCAGCTGGCGTATCGAAAAGGCAGGTTTCCCAAGCCCAAAGTGCAGGCCGTGCAGGCGCCCAAACACACCGCGACCAAGCAGGTCAGACAGGAACTCCAGGTGATATCCTTGGATATCACCGAGTCCTTATGGGGCAATAAAAGACTCGCCCCTTTCGTGCCGATCATCGACGCGTTGGCGGAAAAAGCAGGAGTTCCGGCGCCGCTGATAAAGGCCATGGTCATGGAGGAGAGCGGGGGCGACCCGAACGCGGTTTCCCCGAAAGGCGCCACGGGCATCGCGCAATTCATGCCCAAGACCGCCGCGCATTGGGGCGTCACGGATCGTACTGATCCGCTCCAAAGCCTTGCGGGCATGACCAAATATCTTGATTATCTTCTCGCCAAGTACGACAACAATATGGTTCTGGCCGTGGCCGCCTATAACGCGGGTGAAGGCCGGGTGGATAGGAGCCGCGGCAAAATTCCCAACATCCCGGAAACGAAGAAATACGTGCGCCGGGTTATGAACCGAAACGAAGCGCTCACAGGCGTCAAAGTGAACGTGGACTCATACATGCCCGCTTCCAAGCCCTCAAAAAAATCACATCATTCAAAAAAACTGAAAAAGCCGGCCTCCGTCAGATTAAAGTAAGAGGCCGAGCGTGAGCATGGCTAGAACAGCCAAAGAAACGGCCAAGAAGCGCCATTGCCGCGCCCGCGCGTAGGTTACGACCAAAAGGGCCACCCTCAGATACGGCGTCGCTACCAGCGCCAATATGCCCAGCAAGGCCAAGGCCGCGCCATTGCCGCAAAACGCCTCTCGCAAGATCAAACCCCACCGCGGCGAACCGGCCGGAAGCGGCGCCGGCCGCAGAGCGGCCAAAATCAGACCCGCCGCCATAAGAACGCCGCTCGCCCACATACCTATGCGCAGCACCCGGCTCACCAGGCGTCCCTCCTGCTGCCGCCAGGCTTCAGCCCGCAAGGAACCTCCTCAGCATCAAGACCGCTATGATCAACGTCACCGCCGAAAAAATGCGCCGGATCATCCCCTCGCTTAAACGGCGCGCCAGCCACAAGCCGGCTCTGGATCCGGCCAGAACGCCCAAAGACACCGTGGCGCAGACCAGAGCCGGGACAAACCCTCCGGTCAAATAAAGCATGGCGCTGGCCGCGGCCGTGACCCCGATCATGAGGTTGCTCGTGGCCGTGGCGGCTCTCATGGGCACGCCGCAGAACAAATGAAGAACCGGCACTTTCACTATGCCCCCCCCCACTCCCAGCAGCGCCGAGAGCATTCCCGCGGCCATGGAAGCGGCCAAGGCCGCGGGCAACCTCTTGATGGAGTAGCGCACCTCCCGACGCGCGGCTGGCTCGTAATATCGCCCGTCGAGCAGGCCTCCGCGGGCACTATATTCTCCCGCGTCCCGGCTGCGCCGGCGCAGCCACAGCACGACGCTTACGACCAAGAGCAGGGTCGAGAAAAGCAGGCCCAGAAGTCGCGCCGGCAAGCTGGGGGCCAGCAAGCCTCCCGCCAAAGCGCCCAGGACCGTGGCGACCTCCAGGGTCATGCCGAGGCGCACATTGGCTAAACCTTTCTGCGCGTTGCGGGAGCCGCCGGCGCTGGAAGTGGCTATGACCGCCACCAGGCCGGCGGCCACGGCCGAATGCATGGGAACCTTGAAAATCAAGACGAGAGCCGGAATAAGAAAGATGCCGCCGCCCAGGCCCAGGAGACTTCCGATCAACCCCGAGGCCGCGCCCGCTATCAAGAGTCCGACGATGCGGAAGAATTCGTGCAAAAGCCGCTCCCGCGATTATCATACCATACGTCCGCTGCGCGACAACGCAAGCGCGAAAAAATGATATCCTCCAATATCATATTCCCGCACAAGGAGCCCATGATGAGACTTCGCGCTTGGTTGCTGATATTGGCCGCCGCGGCTGCGGCAATCCCCGCCCGCGCCGCAAGCCTTTCCAAAGACGAGATCAAGAAAGTCCTGGACAAGAATCCGGACTTGGTTCTCGACGTCCTTCGACAAAACAAGAAGGCCTTCTTCGAGATCGTGATCCAGGCCGACCAGGAAGAGAGAACGCGGCGCCAGCAGGAAGCCGAGGAAGCCCAGCGCAAGGAACTCGACGAGCGCATAAAAAATCCGCTGGTTCCGGCCATTACCGAGAAGACCCGCGTCCGCGGCAACCGCGACGCCAAATACACCCTCGTGGAATACTCGGACTTCCAATGCCCCTACTGCTCCAAGGGCTATAAGACCGTTGAGTCCCTGCGTCAGAAATACGGCAAGGACCTGCGCGTCGTGTTCAAGAATCTGCCCCTGCCCTTCCACGATCAAGCCATGACCGCGGCCCAGTGGTTCGAAGCCGCCACCCTTCAGTCGGCGGACAAAGCCTGGTCCTTTCACGACAAGCTTTTCGAGAACCAGGACAAGCTCGGCGTCGCCTTCTATAAGGAAACCGCCAAATCCCTCGGCTTGGACGTGGCCAAACTTGAAAAGGACGCCCAGAGTCAGGCTGTCAAGGACGCCATCGATGCCGATATGAAGGAAGCCAAAGGCTTCGACTTCACAGGCACGCCGGGATTCCTGTTCAATGGAATACCCGTGCGCGGCGCTTATCCGCCCGAGTATTTCGAGGAAATCATCAAGAAGCTCGAAGCCGCCAAGGC
Organism: Elusimicrobiota bacterium; assembly: GCA_003452935.1. Lineage (GTDB taxonomy): Bacteria > Elusimicrobiota > Elusimicrobia > UBA1565 > UBA9628 > UBA9628. Next base: position 117,043 of record DMMY01000015.1, on the reverse strand, counting down.
CAAATAACAAGGCATGACTCTATCGGGCGAGGAATTGCGGCGCTACCGACGCCACCTCGCCCTGGCCGGGATCGGACGCCGCGGCCAGGAAAAGCTCAAGGCCGCCAAAGTCCTCTGCGTGGGAGCCGGAGGCTTGGGCTCGCCCCTGGCTTTTTATCTCGCGGCCGCGGGGATCGGGCGGCTCGGGCTGGTTGACGACGGCCGACTGGAGCTCTCCAACCTCCAGAGGCAGATCCTCTACGCAACTCGCGGCCTGGGCCAGCCCAAGGCAGCTCAGGCCGCGGCTCGTCTGCGGGCCCTGAATCCTCATGTCCAGGTCCAAGTCCTGCCCTTGAGGCTCTCGCCGGACAATGCCGCGGCCTTGATATCCGGTTACGACGTGATCGCGGATGCCACGGACAATTTCCCGGCGCGCTACGCTCTCAACGCCGCCTGCGCGGCAGCAGGCCGGCCCATGGTGCACGGCGCTGTCTCCGGATTCGAAGGATATCTCAGCGTGTTCTGGGCCAAGCGCGGTCCCTGCTACCGCTGTTTCCTGCCGACGACGCCGGCCGCGCCAACGCCGCAAGGGCCGGCGGGAGCCGTGCCCGGAGCCATCGGGGCTCTGCAGGCCCTGGAGATTCTCAAGCTGATATTGGGAATAGGCAAGCCTCTAATAGGCAGGCTGTTGCTCTTCGACGGTCTTTCCGGAGAATGGCGCTGCCTGCGCGTCAAGAAAGACCCCAAGTGCCCCTCATGCCGGAGCTGCCCGAAGTAGAAACGGTCCGACGGGCCCTTGAGCGGCATATCCTGGGCCGCCGCATAACCTCCTTTGCAGTGGGCCGGCCGGCTTTCAACCGCCCCATCCCGAGGCTCGCCTTGCAACGGCTCAAAGGCTCGACCATACTTGCCGTTAAACGCCGCGGCAAATACATTCTTTTGCGCCTTTCCCGAGGCCGGGTCCTGGTCTGTCACTTGGGCATGAGCGGCAGCGTATCCTTCGGACGGGATGAAGGACACGTCCGATTCCAATTTACGGCCGGAGACCGTATCGTAAAATTCCATGACCCCAGGCGATTCGGGAGGATCGACTGCTCCCTGCCGCGGCTTGGTCCCGAACCCCTTTCGCCAGCTTTTACGGCACGTGAACTCCGGCGCGCCTTGAGCCGCCGCAAAGCGCCGATCAAGGCGCTCTTGCTGGATCAACGCATAGTGGCGGGATTGGGCAATATCTACGCGACGGAAGCGCTCTTCAAGGCAGGAATCCAACCGCAAAGGCCGGCCGGCCGCGTCTCGCCCGCCGAAGCAGCCAGACTCTGCGCCGCGATCAAACGGGTCCTACGTCGCGCCATAAGCGTCGGTGGAACCACACTGGCGGATCAAGCCTTCCGTGACCCTGAAGGCCGGCCCGGCCGGTTTCAGCTGCGCACCTCGGTCTACGGCCGCAAAAGAGGCGTCTGCGGACACGCGCTCAAAGCCACCCCGAAACCCATCGCCGGCCGCACCAGCCTCTATTGCCCCATCTGCCAGCGTTAGGCGCGGATAAAACGGCGCATCCAAAAACTCAACGGAATCCCCCACGCCAGCATGGCCACGGCCGCGACGATGCGCGGCCCCACGCCCAAGGCGCCCAAAGCCCCCTGCGCAGTCAGAAGATGCATCAATGGAAATTGAGAGAGGCTCCAGCCTTGCGCCTGCTGCTGGACAAGAGTCCAGCCCGCCCCGGGCCAATTGAAATAGGCGCCCATGGCATGCACGCCGACGCAAAAAGAGAACAGGACCGACCATGCCCACGCCAGCCCAGGCGAACCCCGGACAGACTCCTCCGCTTCGCCGCAGAACAGAGCCAAGACCATGCAGACCACGGAAAAATATCTATTGCCGAAGGTGTTGCCCCCCGTCCAGCTGCAGCGAAAGCCGTAGAAAACCCAAACGGCGAAACAGGCTGCCGCGAAATACGGCATCCAGCCGGACGCGGGCCTGCGCCATGCCCCCCGCAAGGCCCACACCCCGAAGGCTGCGGCCGGAAAAAAGAAGACCATGCCGCGCGATGGACTCAGCAGCATGGCAACCAAAGCCTCGACGCTGAACGTGGAGAACTGGCCGGATTGAGAGTCGAAATAGGGCGGCTGAAGCCGGCCGGTGCAAAGGAGCCAATAGGCCAGGTTCAAGCTTACGGGAACCGCGAACCCGGCCAAGAATTTAGGCAACCAAGGGCGTTTATGAAAAAGCATATAAAGCCCGGCCGCGACCGCGAAAAAGACGCTGTCCTCACGCGAGACCACGGCCAGGCCGAAGCCCAAGCCCGAGACCAGAGGCAAGGCCGGACGGCTCGCTAGGCCCATGACGCCTAAGGCCACCCCCAACTGCGCCGGCCCGTGGCTGTAAAGGGCCTGGCTGCTCACGCTAAAAGAGTACGATCCGAAGGCGTAGAGCAAGGTCACCGCCGCGGCCCAGCGGCGCGAGCAGCTAGCCTGAAGGGCCCGGAACACGACCACGGCGGAAAGCGCGGTCAGGGACGCTCCGGCTATCTTGGCCAGGTTGTGCAAAAAAACGTCGCTGGGCTCCACCCGAAAAAACACGGGCAGGACATAGAGCGGCGAGGCGAGTATGCTCGGAGCCACGGGATAGGCGGAGAACCAATGGCCGTCCACCAATCGCACCAAGTCGCGCATATTATCGCGGCCGGCCCATTCGGGAAATGGGTCCAATGTCAGGGTGCCGTGGCCCAGAAAGGAATAGGGCAGCAGACTGCCGGGAATATCATCGCCGCCATGCCAGCGGAAGGTGGAAAGGTAGACGGTCAGGCAGAGCAGGAACAGCGTCCATTGCGGCCGGCTACTCAGCCAGTCCCGGCCCGCCCGATGATCCGACAGAATCTGGCGCAGCAAGGCGGCCCCGGAAAGGATGAAGAGCACGGTCCAGGGCAGGAGAAAGAGGCCAAACCCCCCTGCCAGGGAAACCAGGAATGCCCCGCTCAAGCCCCAGACCAGGATATTCATTGCGCGGAGAAGTATGATACATCTTATAATTGAAGCTGGGAAAAAGTTATTCGCGCCCGCCTTGACGCCGCGGCAAGAGGCTGTTACACTAGCGTGCATGGACACGCCGCCGGCCAATCAGGCGCCAAAGACCTGGTCTTTCAGCCTCACTTTTTCCTGGGACGGTCCGGGATTGCCGTCGCGCGCCCAGGCCGCGGAATTCTTCCGGTCCCTGAGCCGGCGGGACTTGGCCATCGTGGCCGGGTCTCTCCTGTTCATATTCATCATCGAGCCGCTGCTCTTGTTCTGGATTTTCAGCGCCCGGCTGCGCGGCCAACTCCACGCCCAGGCATCGACCCTTGCCTCGTCTTTATCCAGCCAGATACAAAACGAAGTGGGCCCGGCGGTGCGCGAGGCGCTCCACGAGCGGCACGACCGCGTGGTGACGCCCCTCAACGCTCCTGACCCCACGTCGCTGGTCATCTCGCCCGCGGCCGCGCCCCCGCCGCCCTCAGGCCGCCCCAAGCCCTAGACGCCGGATTGCATCCCTCCCTTGGATTTAGTGAAATAGGGCAAATCTTCCCAAAAGGAACACCCCATGGCCAAGAAAACCGCCGCGACCAAGACAAAGAAGCTCACCTATGCCCGCGCCAACGGCTATGACAAGCTCGCTCCAGCGGAGTTCAAGAAGCTCGAAGCGCTTTGCGCCGAGTACCGCGCGTTTCTCGGCGCGGCCAAGACCGAGCGCCAGGCTCACGACGAGGCGGTGAAGCTTCTCGAGACCGCGGGATTCAAGGACCTCGACGCCCTCATCGCGCGACAATCGCCCCTGAAGCCCGGCGACAAAATCTTTCGCAGCTGCGCGGGCAAGACCCTCATGGCCGCGGTCATGGGCAAGGAGCCTCTCGAAAAAGGCCTGCACATCGTCGGCGGTCACACGGACAGCCCGCGCCTTGACGTCAAGCAGAACCCCCTCTACGAAAGCGGCGAGATGGCGCTGCTCGACACCCACTACTACGGCGGCATCAAGAAGTACCAATGGGTGGCCATGCCCCTGGCCCTGCACGGAGTGTTCGTCAAGCCGGACGGCCGCAAGATCCGGGTCGCCATCGGCGAGGAGCCGGGAGACCCGGTGTTCTGCATCACGGACCTGCTGCCCCACCTGGGACAGGACCAGATGAAGAAGACCTTGGCCGAAGGAATCGAAGGCGAGAATCTCGACGTTCTGGTCGGCTCCAGGCCGAGCCGGGACAAGGGAGCCAAGGATAAGATCAAGCTTCGCGTTCTCGAGATCCTGCACGAGCGCTACGGCGTGACCGAGGAGGATTTCCTCTCCGCCGAGCTCGAGTTCGTGCCCGCGGGCCCGCCCCGCGAGGCCGGGCTGGACCGCTCGCTCATCATCGGCTACGGCCAGGACGACCGGGTCTGCGCCTTCACGGCGCTCAAGGCCCTGCTGGACCTCGCGGGCGCGCCCGAATACGCGGCCTGCGTGCTTCTCTGCGACAAGGAGGAGATCGGCTCCTACGGCGCCACGGGCATGCAGTCCAACTTCTTCGAGAACACCATTAGCGAGATGGTGGGACTTTGCGGCGGCCAGTACAGCGAGCTGGTGCTCAAGCGCAGCCTCAACAATTCCTGGATGATCTCGGCCGACGTCAACGCCACGTTCGACCCCCTCTTCGCTTCCGTCTCCGAGAAGAAGAACGCGGCCATGCTCAATCAAGGCACCTGCCTGACCAAATACACCGGCGCGCGGGGCAAATCCGGGGCCAACGACTCCAACGCCGAATTCGTGGCCGAAATCCGGCGCATATTCGCCAAAAGCGACGTGGTCTGGCAGGCCGCGGAGCTGGGCAAGGTGGACCAGGGCGGCGGCGGGACCATCGCCTGCCTCATGGCGCGCTACGGCATGAACGTGGTGGACTGCGGCGTGGCCATTCTCTCCATGCACGCGCCTTGGGAAGTGTCCGGCAAGTTCGACGTGTACATGACGTACAAGGGATTCTTGGCGTTCATGAAGGACAAGAGGAGATCCCGATAAAAAATCAACGGCGAGCGACGTATCAGCCGCGCGGGCACGACGCCGTCAGGATCATCGTCACGGGCGGGACCTTCGATAAGGAGTACAACGAGCTCGACGGCACCCTGTTTTTCCGCAAGACCCATCTGCCGGAAATGCTGCGGCTGGGCCGCTGCCGGCTGGAGGTCAGGCTAAGCACGCTGCTCATGATCGACAGCCTGGCCATGACCCCGGCCCAGAGGCGGCGCATCCTCCAGGAATGCCTGCGGGCGCCGGAACGTCACATCGTGGTCACGCATGGCACCGACACCATGGTGGAAACCGCCCGGGTCCTGGGCCCCATGATAAAGGACAAAACCGTGGTGCTGACCGGAGCCATGGTCCCCTACAAATTCGGCAGTTCCGACGGGATGTTCAACCTCGGCAGCGCCTTGTCCTTCGCCCAAAGCCTTCCTTTCGGCGTCTATGTGGCCATGAACGGCCGACATTTTCCCTGGGGCAACGTGCGCAAGAACCGGAGCCGGGGCGAATTCGAAGCCCTGGGCTAGAACATGTCTTCGCCCTATCCTCTGGCCAGCCGGGAGCAAAACCCCGAGGACGCCGTGGTGCAGGTCGCGGACCTGAGTCTGGGGGCGTCCCCGTTCGTGGTCATCGCCGGCCCTTGCTCCGTGGAAGACGAGGCGTCCTTCCTGCGCGTGGCGGCCGCGGTCCGGACCGCCGGCGCTCACATGCTGCGCGGCGGCGCTTTCAAGCCGCGCACCTCCCCCTACAGCTTCCAAGGTCTGGGCAAGGAAGGACTGCGCATCCTGGCTTTGGCCAAACGCCAAACCGGCTTGCCCGTGGTGACCGAGATACTCGACCCCCGCGACGTGGAGGAAGTGGCCGCCGTAGCCGACGTCCTGCAGGTTGGAGCCCGCAACATGCAGAACTTTCCGCTCCTAAAGGAACTCGGCCGCGCGCGTCGGCCGGTCCTGCTCAAGCGGGGCCTGGCGGCCACGCTGGAGGAATGGCTTCTGGCCGCGGAGTATATCCTCAGCAGCGGCAACGAGGCCGTCATCCTTTGCGAACGCGGCCAGCGCCTGCTGGGCGAGACCGGCCGCTGCGGGTTCGACGTCGGCGCGATCCCGACGGTCCGGGAGCTCTCCCGCCTGCCCGTCTTCGTCGACCCCAGCCACGCCGCGGGCGCGCGCCGCCGCGTCGGCGCCTTGGCCCGGGCCGCGGCCGCGGCCGGGGCGCACGGGCTGCTCATCGAAGTCCACGAGCAGCCTGAAAAAGCGCTCTCTGACGCGGACCAATCGCTCTCCATCGAGGACTTCCAGTCGCTGATGACCGAGCTCTCGGCCCTGACCAGGGCTCTGGGGCGGCGCCTGGCAGGGTGTCAGGCTTTCACGGATTTTCCATAATTCAGGAACGCTCCAAGACCCGGAAAGCACCCATGTCCTTAAAGCCCGCCAAACTCGCGCTTTTGGGCCACCCAGTATCGCATTCCCTATCGCCGCGCATCATGGCGGCCCTGGGCCGCCTCACCAGCCGCAAGGTCATCTACCGGGCCTGCGACGTCCCGGTTGACGAACTCGCTTGTGCCGTTGCACTGCTGCGCTGCGCCGGTTTTAGCGGGGCAAATGTCACGATCCCGCATAAAATCTCGATTATCGGGCACCTCGCCAGTCTCTCCCGCGAGGCCCGGCTCGCGGGCGCGGTCAATGTGGTGCGTTGCTCGGGCGGCCGGCTTCATGGGCACAATACGGACTGGCCCGGATTCCGCGACGCTCTGGAAGAGTCCGGCATCGCGGTTCGCGGCCTGGATGCGGTGATTTTCGGAGCCGGCGGGGCTGCCAGGGCCGCGGCCTGCGCCTTGGCCAGCCTGGGAGCCCGGCGCGTCCATATCTCGGCGCGCAATCGTCGCGCGCAACTCGCCCTGGTTGGAACCCTCTCCGACGCCTTTGCCAAGACGGCATTTCGCCCGGGAATTCCCCGCAAGGCGGACGTGGCTGTCAATGCCACGCCCCTGGGCCTGCCTGGATTTCCCGACCGATCGCCGGCCCCGCCGGATTGGTCCGGCTGCGCGGTCGCCTGCGACCTGGTCTACGGCCGCCGGACCGCCTTCCAGAACCATGCGCTGCGTCTGGGCGCCCGCGCCATGGGCGGCACCAGCATGCTCGTCTGGCAAGCCCTGCGTTCCTGGGAATTCTGGTTTGGACCGCTGGGACACGACCAGCGGCAAAGGTTGAAAAACGCGCTCATGAAGGAGCTCTCATAAGAGCCTTGCGGCCATGAACATCTACATCTCCGGATTCATGGCCGCGGGCAAGACCACGGTCGGCCGCAAACTCGCGAGAATACTAGGCCGTCGTTTCGTGGACCTTGACGCCCAGATCGAGCGCCGCGGCCGCCGCAGCATCCCGAAACTCTTCGAGGATGGAGAGAAATCCTTCCGCAGGCTCGAATCCGCGGCTTTGCGCCTAGCCGCCCGACAGAACGGCCAAGTGGTGGCCTTGGGAGGCGGAGCTTTGCTCAGCGCTCAAAACAAGCGCTTGGCGCGCTCCTCAGGGATATTGGTCAGTCTCACCTGCGCCCAGCCCGAACTCTGGCGCCGTCTGAAGCACGGCTGCAGAAAAAGGCCCCTGCTGGCCCGGCGGCCTCAAACCCGATGGCTCCTGCTTTTCAAAAAGCGGCGTCGCCTCTATCTGGACGCGGATATCCTGGTCTCGACCACGCGCCGCACCCCGCATCAGGCGGCCATGCGCATCGCCGCGCTTCTGCGACGGATTGAGCCGCGTTTGGTATGATGTCGAATATGCCCTATCTCTCCCGGCTCCTCGTGGACCGGGGCCTGGTCCTTAAGCCCCGGCTATGGGCCCCGAGAACGCGCCTTATGCTCGTTTCAGAGCCCCGGGTTTGGAAACTTCACGGCAGCCGGGTTCTGGCCGGCTTGCGCCGCGCCGGACTTGAATGCGGCATGCATCTGCTGCCGCGTGGAGAGCGGGCCAAGACCTGGAGCGCGGTTTCCCGGCTCATGAGCCGAATGCTGCGCCAAGGCTTGGGACGGGACGGCGCCGTGCTCGCGTTGGGCGGAGGTTCGGTCACGGACGCGGCCGGATTCGCCGCGGCCATCTACATGCGCGGCATCAATTGGGTGAGCTTGCCCACCACCCTGTTGGGACAAGTGGACGCCGGCATAGGCGGAAAAACCGGCATTGATCTGGCCCAGGGCAAGAACCTGGCCGGAGCCTTCCACCCTCCCCTGATCACGGCCTGCGACACGGCCCTGCTGGAAACTCTCTCGCCGCGAGACTTCAACTGCGGTCTGGCCGAAGCGGTTAAATTCGCCTTGGTCTGCGACCCCGGACTCTGGGCCTTCATCCGCAAAAATTGGACGCAACTGCTCCTCGCCCAGCCCGCGGCGACAGAAACATTGGTCCGCCGGGCCGCGGCAGGGAAACTGCGCCTGACAACGCGCGACCCGCAAGAGACCAAGGGGCTCAGGGATTTCTTGAATTTTGGCCACACCATCGGCCACGCCCTGGAACTGGCCGCGGGCCTGGGACCTTTGCGCCATGGCGAGGCCGTGGTCTGCGGAATGCGCGCGGCCCTTCGCCTTTCCCAAGCTCACGCCGGGCTTGCCGCCGGCGCCAGCGACGAGATCGACGCTTTTCTGCGTCTTCTGCCTGTTCCCAGGCTGGCGCCGCGGCCGAATTCGGTTCTGGCCGCCCTCAATCTCGACAAAAAAACGCGCGCGGGGCGCGGCCGATTCGTGCTGCTCAGGAGCATAGGCCGGCCCGTGATCAAGTCCGGCTTGCCCCAACGCAGCGTGAGACGAGCCATCCAATCCAGCCTTCAAGAGTTGCGAGCATGAAGCCATCCAAAATCCATATCCTGGTATTGCACGGGCCGAATCTCAATCTTCTGGGCGAACGCGAGCCTGAAATCTATGGAACCGCGACCCTGGCCCGGCTCAACGCCCGGCTGCGCAGCCATGCCCGAGCGCGCGACGTTGAGCTGCGGATTCATCAGGATAACCATGAAGGCGGCCTCATTGACCTCATCCACCAACAACGCCGCTGGGCCCAGGGCCTGGTCATCAATCCCGGAGCTTATGCCCACTATTCCTACGCCCTGCGCGACGCCATAGCCGCCGTCAACATCCCCGCGATAGAGGTGCATCTCTCCGACATCCGCAACCGTGAGCCTTTCCGCCGCCGTTCGGTCATCGCTCCGGTCTGCGGGAAAATGCTCTGCGCCAACGGCGTGGACTCCTATTTAAAAGCCATTGATTTGCTGACCGAAAAAATTAGCGCCGGAGAAAGACATGGACCTTTGGGACGCCATACGAAACCGCCGCAGCATACGCGCCTATAAACCAGACCCCTTGCCCCGAGACACGATCACGCGCGTGCTCGAGGCCGCCCGTCTGGCACCCAGCGCCTGCAACAAACAGCCTTGGCATTTTTTCGTCGTGCTCGACCCTGCCGAACGAGCCGCTCTCAAAGCGGCATATAACCAGGACTGGTTCTGCCGCGCGCCGGCCATCATCGTGGCTTGCGCCAAGCCCAAGCAGGCTTGGAAACGGATCGATGACGTCAGCTACGCCTGGGTGGATATCGCCATCGCTTTCGACCATCTCACCCTGGCGGCGCATGCCGAGGGATTGGGAACCTGCTGGATCGGCGCATTCAAGCCCGCCGAAGTGCGCCGCTGCCTCAACCTGCCTGACGACATGGAACCCGTGGCCATGACCCCGTTGGGCATCCCGGCCGAACCCGGCAACCCACCTCAACGCAAGCCCCTCTCGGAAATCACGACCTGGCTCTAAACGAACGAGGCCGCCCCGCGCGGGGCGGCCTCGTTTTCAAGAACAGCAGCCGGCCTAAGCCGCGACCTTCTTTTGATCCTTGATGAAGGACGCCAAGGCGATGGAAAGCGCCTTGGTCAAGGGCGGATCCGTGCGCGACGGGAGAATCACGGGCACGCTGGCCCCGGCCACCAAGGTCGCGGATTTCAAGCCCTCGGCAAAGTAGGTGATGCTCTTGTAGACCGGATTAGCCGCGTCAAGATCCGGGAATACCATGATGTCCACTTGGCCCGGCACCTGGCCGCCCTTCACGCCTTTCTCATCGGCGAGCTTGCGATCCACGCTGATATAAATGTCGTAGGGCCCCTCCACAACGGCATTCTGGATGCGCCCGTCCTGGCTCATCTTGGAGAGCTCGGCCGCGTCCACTGTGCTGGGAACCTTGGGATTGACCTTCTCGACCGGGCAGACCACGGAAACGTTGGGCTTGTCCACGCCCAAGGTGCGCATGATGTTGACGGAATTCTGGATAATCTTGCGCTTCTGCTCCAAGTCCGGGGATATCAGGATAGCCGCATCCGTAACCGCGAAGAGCTTGTGATAATGGGAAGTCTCAAAAAGCACAAAATGCGAGAGCGTGGACCCTGGCTCGACCAGGCGGGCCTCCTTGTCCAGAATGGCCTTAAGATACAAGCTCGTATCCACCAGACCCTTGACCAAAAAATCGCCCTTGCCCTGCTTGATGAAAGAGACCGCCAAGCGGCACATCTGCGCCGTATCCTTGCAGTCCACCAACTCGAACTTTTTAAGATCCAGGCCGGCCGCGCTCGCCAGGGATTTGATCACGGCCGAGTCGCCGACAAGGACCCCGCCGGAAACCAGCCCGGCATCGTCGGCTATCTTAATAGCCTCAATGACTTCCGGATTATTGGCCCCAGGCGAAACGATGCGGTTGGATTTTCCCTTCACCATGCGCATGAGCTCATCGAAATTCTTGAATTTCATAGACATTCTCCTTTATGGGGTCAGGTCTTGATATTTGACAAATTTACACGGAAAGTCAAATGTCAAATATCAAGACCTGACCCTAGTATTCCTTAACGGATCCCGGGACGGCCAGAGCGCTGACGGCGGCGTCGCGCAGAGCCCGCATCTCATCGCCCCCCGGGAAATACAGAACGGGGGCCAGCCATCCCACACGTTGTTCGACGGCGGGCATGAGGATCTCCGTGTCGTAGACTATGCCGCCGGTGAGCACGATCGCGTCCACTTTGCCTTCCAGAACCGCGGCCAATGCGCATATCTCCTTGGCGATCTGATACGCCATGGCCAGGAGGCACTCGCGAGCCGCCTCGGGACTTACTTTGCGGCTGTCCAGACCCGACTTTTCCGCAACGGCCTCGCCCTGGATGTATTTCTTCAGGGCCACGACATCGCTGGTCCCGGTATAGGCGACCAAGCCGCCCCGGCCTTTTATTTTGAGTTTTATGTCATCGAGACTATAGCTGCCCGAAAAGCACATCCGGGCCAAGGCCCCGGAGGGCACGCCGCCGCTGCGCTGAGGGGTAAACGGCCCTTCGCCGTCCAAAGCGTTGTTGACATCGATAACCCGGCCCTTGCGGTGCGCCCCGACGGATATCCCCCCTCCGCCGTGCATGACGATGAAATTACAGTCCTCGTAGCTCTTGCCCAGCTTGGCTGCGGCCAGACGAGCGACCCGCTTTTGATTAAGAGCGTGGAATATGGATATGCGGGGGTTTTCCGGCATGCCGGAGTAGCGCGCCAGAGGCTCCATTTCATCGACTACCACCGGGTCGGCGATGAAGGCCGGGACGTTCAACGGCTGGGCTATCTCATAGGCTATCAAGCCCCCGAGGTTGGACGGGTGGTCGCCCAAGGCGCCTTGCCGCAGGTCATTGAGCATTTTCTCACTGACGCGGTACGTGCCGCTGGGGATGGGACGAACCAGCCCTCCCCTCCCGATGACCGCGCTGATATCCGCAAGAGAAACCCTATTCTCCGTCAGGGTTTTGACCACAAGATCCTTGCGGATTTGGAACTGGGCCGTGACTTTCTTTTTCTCGAAGGCCTTGAGTTCGCCCGGCGCATAGCGCACTACGGTATGGTAGACCTTCTCTTCGCCTCGAAAAAAACCGACCTCGTCGGAAGTCGAGCCGGGGTTGACGACTAGGATATTGTATGCCATAAGCTGGCGCCTGTATCGAGCCTCATCATAGCTAATCTTGCCGGCCGTTGAAAACACGCAGCCTGGCGCAAGAACATGAACCGACATGCCGCCATGAAGCGGGCTGGTTCAGGCAGCGGCTCTTAGCGCTGCAAGACCTTCCGCATGGAGACGAGTATCTGTTCGACCCGACAAGGCTTGCAGATGACCTCGCGCACCTGGCGAAAACGTTTCACCTCGGAGACGGGGCGCTGGTTGAAATGCGTGGCCGTGACGATGATCACGGGAATGGCGCCAAACCGAGGGTCCTTATCCAGCAAGCCCAGCAGCTCAATGCCGTCGATATCCGCCATGCCGATGTCCGTGATCAGCAGGTCGGCTCCGCCGCGCAGCAATTCCAAGCCTTCCCGGCCGCTGCGCCCGACCGCCACGTCATATTCCGGCGCCAGGGAGGCGGTCAAGAGAGCGGCGAATATGTCGTCGTCGTCCAAAATCACGACCCTTGGTTTCTGGGCCATCTCGAATTTTCCGGGCTCAATGATAGTGTACCATAAGCGAACCTCAGCAGCCGATGCGTATGCTACAATGGCTGGACGTTCATGAACGAGGCCTTAAAGGAGCTTTACCGCAAAAACTTCGGCGAGCCGGCCGAGGCCATCGCGCCTTTGAAGGGCGACGGCTCCCATCGCAAGCTCTATCGCCTCACGAGCGCCGGCCGAAGCGTCATCGGCGCGGTCAATTCGGACCGGCTCGAAAACCGGGCTTTCATCGCCTTCTCCCGGCACTTTCGCGGCTGCGGCCTCCCCGTCCCCGAGATATACCTGGAGGATCGAGACCAAGGCATTTATCTTGAGGAAGACCTGGGCGACACGAACCTGTTCCAACTCATCAGCGCCAGCCGTGGATTTACGCCCGGCGTCGTGGATGTCTACCGGCAGGTGGTGCGGCTGCTGCCCCAAATCCAAATCACGGCCGGCCGGACCCTGGACTACGGGGATTGCTACCCCCGCGCCAGCTTTGACAAGCAGTCCATGCGGTGGGACCTCAACCACTTCAAATATTACTTCCTGCAGCTGGCCCAGATTCCATTCCACGAGCAGGACTTGGAGGACGATTTTCGCCGCTTCACGGACTTCCTGCTCGAAGCGCAGCGCGACTGCTTCCTCTATCGGGATTTTCAGTCGCGCAACGTCATGGTCCGCGACGGCTCGCCCTGGTTCATCGATTACCAGGGAGGCCGCAAGGGCGCCCTCCAATACGACATCGCGTCCTTGCTTTTCGATGCCAAGGCCGACATCCCTTTCGAGCTGCGCGAGGAGCTGCTAGGACTCTACCTGGACGCGGCCGCGCGGATCATCCCCATCGACAAGACGGAGTTCCTCAGGCACTACCCCGGCTTCGTCTACATCCGCATCATGCAGGCCATGGGCGCCTACGGCTTGCGCGGATTTTACGAACGCAAAAGCCACTTCCTCCAGAGCATCCCCTATGCCATTCGCAACCTCGAATACCTCATGCGCACCACCGAACTGCCCATCGAGGCGCCGGCCCTGATGCAGGTCTTTCGCAGCATGGTCGGTTCATCCCGGCTGCGCCAGTTCGGCAAGGCGGAGCTGGAACTCACGGTGCGCATAGAGAGCTTTTCCTACCGCGGCGGCCTGCCCGCGGACGACAAGGGCCATGGCGGCGGCTTTATTTTTGATTGCCGGGCCCTGCCCAACCCGGGCAAACACCCGCAGTACGCCAAGCTCAACGGCCGGGATCCCGAAGTGGCCGAGTTCCTGCGCCGGGAACCGGCCGTGGAACGCTTCATGTCCCATGTCTATGCCCTCATCGATGGGTCCGTGGAGAATTATCAGAGCCGGAATTTCACGAATCTGATGGCAGCCTTCGGCTGCACCGGCGGCCAGCACCGCTCCGTCTACTGCGCCGAACTCCTGGCCAAGCATCTGCGCGAGGAGCACGGGCTGCGCGTCGAGATCCGGCACCGGGAGCTGGAGAAAGACGAGGCCACCGTCCCGGTCACGTGAAAGCCATGATCCTGGCCGCCGGCATCGGCAGCCGGCTGCGCCCGCTGACCGACGCGCACCCCAAGGCTCTCGTCGAAGTCTCCGGCATGGCTATGATCGAGCTCGTCATCCGGCGCCTGACCAAGGCCGAAGTTGACGGCATCATCGTCAACGCGTTTCACCTGGCCGACCAGCTTGAGGATTTCCTCCAAAGCCGAGACTTCGGCGTACCAGTTCATATCTCCCGTGAGACTGAATTGCTCGATACCGGCGGCGGACTCAAACGGGCCTCTTGGTTCTTCGACGACGGCCGGCCGTTCTTCCTGCATAACGCGGATGTGTTCACCAATCTGGACCTCGCCGGATTCTACCGGTCTCATATGGATAGCGGCGCCCTGGCTACCCTGGCCGTATCCGATCGAACGAGCGCCCGACACCTGCTTTTCGACGAGCAAGAACGGCTTTGCGGCTGGGAGTCGGCGCCTGACGGCCGCACGCAGTGGGCAACCGCTCCGGTCCCTGCAGCCACACGCCTCGCCTTCAACGGCATTCACGTCATCTCCCCCGGCCTCGTGGCGGGGCTCTGCGAGACTGGAGCTTTCTCCATCAACCGTTCCTACCTGCGCCTGGCCGCGCAAGGGGCCGACATCCGGGCCTTTCGCATGGACGAGTGGTACTACAAGGATATCGGCAGCGCGGCCAAGCTCGAAGAAGTTCGTTGCTGGGCGCGGGAAAAAGGGCTGCCGATCTAGCGGTTGTATCGTTTATAATCTACAGACCTGAGCGCCGTCTCTATTAAGGAGGCCGCAATGAAAGATCGCAAGACCGAGCATCCGGCCCACGAGCACCACGAACCGCACGTTGAAACCCGGGCCGAGGAATTCACGGAATTGCCCGAGGCGGAGGCCGGCCAGCCTCCCAAGGGCCGCAAACCGACGCCTGAGGAAATCGAGGCTCATTGGCTCAAGCACACCTATCGGGGAGACATGCCGCAACTGACGCTCCGAGCCGTGGGCATGGGCGCGCTTTTAGGCGGCTTCATGTCGCTGTCCAATATCTACGTGGGCCTCAAAACCGGCTGGGGGCTGGGCGTGGCCATCACGGCCTGCATTCTCTCCTACGCCATCTACCGGACCCTCTCAGCCGCCTTTCCCAGGCTCTTCGCGGGCGAGTTCACCATACTCGAGAACACCTGCATGCAGACCACGGCATCCTCGGCAGGTTATTCGACCGGAGGCACCCTGAGCTCGGCCATCGCGGCCTATCTCATAGTAACCGGCCACCACATTCCCTGGCTGACCTTGACGTTATGGACCCTGTTCCTGGCCGGTCTGGGCTGCTTCATGTCCATACCCATGAAACGCCAAATGATAAACATAGAACAACTCAGGTTTCCAAGCGGCATTGCCGCGGCTGAGGTCCTCAAAAGCCTGCACACCAAGGGCTCCGAGGCCGCGGACAAGGCCAAGTCCTTGGGCATCGCCGGCCTGTTGGGAGCCGTGATCGTATGGTTCAAGGATTCCGGCAACCCTTTTATCCTCTCGCGATTCAAGAACGCGGGTTCCATGTTAACCATTCCGAGCTATCTGCACTTTCCCGGCTCCATAGGCGGCCAGCCTCTGCACAAATACACCATCTCCCTGGAACTCTCAACCATCATGGTCGCGGCCGGAGCCCTGATCGGCTGGAAGGTGGGCTGGTCCATGCTCCTGGGAGCCTGCGTCAACTACGGGGTGCTCGCGCCCTGGATGGCCGCCATCGGCGCCATAGACTCGAAGCTCGGCTACAGGGAAATCGTGCGCTGGAGCACCTGGACCGGCGCCTCCATCATGGCCACATCGGGCCTGTTCATGTTCGCCTTGCAGTGGCGCACCGTGGTGCGGGCCTTCTCAGGCATCACGGACATCTTCAAACCCCATGGCTCCAAGACGGCGGACAAGATGGCGCACATCGAGGTCCCGACCTCATGGTTCTTGACCGGCCTCGTCATCTCGGGCCTGGGCTGCATGGCCGTGCTCAAGTTCGCCTTCGACACGACCGTGTTCATGGGCTTCGTGGCCGTGGCCATGACTTTCTTCCTGGCCATCGTGGCCTGCCGCGCCACCGGGGAAACGGACACCACTCCCGTGGGCGCCATGGGCAAGATCACCCAGCTCATGTTCGGCGTTCTCGCCCCCTCGAATATCACCACCAACCTCATGACCGCCAGCGTCACGGCCAACGCGGCCGGTTCCTCGGCGGACCTGCTCACCAGCCTCAAGACCGGCTACATCCTGGGCGCCAATCCCAGAAAGCAATTTCTGGCCCAGTTGCTGGGCATCTTCGCCGGCATGGTCGTGGTCATCCCGGCCTTTTACGTCCTGGTGCCCAACGCCGAAGTCCTGGGCACGGACAAATGGCCGGCGCCGTCGGCCCAGGTCTGGGCCGCGGTGGCGCGCCTGCTGGCCAACGGCTTCTCGGCCCTTCATCCCACGGCGCGCTGGGGCCTGCTCATAGGCGCCCTGATCGGAATCCTCATCCCCGTCCTGGAGAGGCTGTTTCCAAAGCACCACAAGTTCATCCCCTCGGCCATGGGCGTGGGCATGGCCTTCGTCATCCCCTTCTTCAACTCGCTCTCCATGTTCATAGGCGCCGCCATCGCGACCCTTCTGGAGGCCAAGAAGCCTCAGACCGCTGAAAAATACGTGGTGACCGTGGCTTCAGGCTTCATCGCGGGAGAGTCCCTGCTTGGCGTGGCCATCGCGCTCTTGACCGCGGCCGGGATATTGGGCGGCTGACTGCCTCCCCCAGCAGGTTTCCCTCTCGATCGGCGAGCCGGAGTTGAAAGACCGCGCGAGCACGCCTGAACTGCTTAAGAGCCTATCCCAAAACCCGCTTTCGCGGCGAAACCTCGGGATTCTCGCCGAGCCAAGGCGCGAGGAACGAGCATGCCGATAGGCATGTAAGCGACGAGCAACGAAGGCGCAGGCAGAAGACCGAGGTTGCAGCCCGAAATGTGGTTTTGGGATAGGCTCTAAGCCAGGAGGCCCCGCGAGAGACAGCGCTCGGGAAGTCCACGGAAAGTCCCGGGCCATAACATCCCCCTTGGTGGTTTGCTTTTAAGCATAGAACCAACGGCGGATCATTCGGACGAGGGTTGTCCGGAAACATGGAAGGGCTTAATCGTCGTACCCAACCCCTCGAATATCGATTTCACATCGCGCCCCGGCGCGCCGAAATGCCGACGTGAGCGGATCCGCTTTGACGTCTCTTTGATCTTCTCCGCGTAGAATCTCTGCGTTGCCGAATTCGTTCGTTGACAAATAACGCAGCGCCGTCAAAAGGCGGGCCAAGCATCCGCCGCGTTCCTTCAAGATCAAATTTTAGAGCCGCAAAGGAAAACCGACATGCACACAAATTTATCAGCCGGAGCCGTGGCCGCGGAGCCGATCGCCGAGGCGCAGGACCTCGCCGACTTGCCGCTATGCGGAGAGGCCGGGCCCGCGCCCGTCAGCGTCATAAGATCCGTTGCGCAAGGCCCTCTCGGCTCGATGGAACATTTCACGGCATTGAGACGCAAGATCCAGGGCAGCACGGCCAAAGTCGGCGTGGTGGGCCTGGGCTATGTCGGACTGCCGCTGGCCTGCGCCTTGGCCGAGCAAGGCTACGGCGTGACCGGCTTCGAGGTCGACGCCGAGAAAGCGCAACGCATCCGCGACGGCCTTTCCTATATAGGGGACGTCCGCGACGAGGATTTGCGCCGCGCCCTGGCCGGCCAGAGGCTCAAGGCCACGACGGACTTCGCCCTGCTGGGCGAACAGGACGCCGTCATCATCTGCGTGCCCACGCCCCTGCGCAAGAGCAAGGACCCGGACATCTCCTACATCGTAGCGGCCACCCGCCAGATCGAGCAAACCCTGCGGCCCGGCCAGCTCGTGGTTCTCGAAAGCACCACCTATCCCGGAACCACCCGGGACATACTGCTTCCGGCCTTCTCCCGCAAGGGCTTCCGGGTCGGATGGGAATTTTTCCTGGGCTTCTCGCCTGAGCGCGTCGATCCGGGAAACAAAAAGTACAAGATCCACAACACGCCCAAAGTGGTCGGAGGCGCCACGCCGCGCTGTCTGGAACTCTGCGCCCTGCTCTATGGCAAGGTCGCCCGGCAAGTCTTCCGGGTCTCGTCTTTGGAGGTCGCCGAGATGACGAAGCTTTTGGAAAACACTTTTCGCGCCGTCAACATAGCCATGGTCAACGAGATGGCCATGATGTGCGGCCGCCTCGGCATCGACATCTGCGAGGTGGTGGAGGCCGCCAAAAGCAAGCCTTTCGGCTACATGCCCTTCTATCCGGGGCCGGGCATCGGCGGCCACTGCATTCCTCTTGACCCTCACTACCTGGCCTGGAAGATGCGCACGCTCAACTTCGAGCCGCGCTTCATCGAGCTGGCCGGGGCCATAAACTCGAGGATGCCGGAATACGTGGTCGAGCGAGCCGAGGACATCCTCAACCTGCGGCAGGGCAAGGCCCTGTCTCGCGCTCGCATCCTGGTTCTGGGGGTTTCCTACAAGAAGGATGTCCCGGACATGCGGGAATCGCCGGCGGTCGAGGTCATCGAACATCTGCGGCACAAGAAGGCCGAGGTTTCCTACCATGACCCGCACTTGCCCGCGCTCCAAATCCGCGGCCGGGAACTGCGCTCCGTGGCGCTGGACGCGAAGTCCTTATCCGCGGCGGACCTGGCCTTGGTCGTGACCGACCATTCCGCGGTGGACTATGATCTTGTCGCGCGGCAAGCCCGGCTCGTGCTCGACACGCGCAACGTATTCGGCGGCCGAGCCAACGGCAACATCTTCCGTCTCTAGCTTGACCGCAACCCGCGTATGATCAACCAGGAAGCTGCCCTGAAGGAAATCGAAACCGGCCGCATGCCTCATGACCGGCGGCGCTATCCGCGCGCGCTCTCGGACGCGCCCGGAGAGATCATCCTCAACGGCTGGTGGCCCCGACGCTTAAGGCTGCCCCTCCATGTCCGCGATGTAAGCGCCACGGGCATGGGCCTGCGGGTTTCCCCGCTCGACCCGCTACGGACAGCCAGCCGCGCGGCCGTGCGCTGGGACATTCCATCGGCGATGTCCCCTTCCGGAAGTCCCATCCGCCTGCGCGTCACGGGCACGCTCCTGCCCCGGGGAGACTCCGGTTCCTGCGGTTTTCGCTTCGACCGCCTGCTCGATGAGCAGCTCCGCGAGCACCAAGCGCGACGCCGCAAGCTCATGGCCGCCTTGACCGCGGCCGCTCTGGCGGCGGCCATCTCCATCCTCAAGACGCGCAACATCATATCCTTCTGGTACGATCCGTTCTGGCAAACATACAGCATGCTGGCCGGATTCTACGTCCTCTCCCGCATAGCCTATGCCTGGTTCTACAAGGAACCGGAAGACCACGGCATCATCAAGCCGGCGACCGTCGTCCTGCCCATCATGAACGAAGAACGCCATATCGAGGCCGTCATCCGACGCCTGTTCCAGGCGCGTTACCCGGCCGAGATGCTCGAGGTCATCGCCATCGACGACGGATCCACGGACGGCACCTGGGCGGCGCTGCAGCGCCTGGCCGTTGAATTTCCCCGCTTGCAGATACACCGTTTCCAGAGCCATAAAGGCAAACGGCATGCCATGGCTCTCGGCGCGCAAAAAGCCGCCGGAGAGATACTGATTTTCATGGACTCGGACAGCCTCGTGGCGGCCGAAAGCTTCTATCGCCTCGTCCAGCCTTTTCACGACAGCCGGGTGGGGGCGGTCGCCGGACACACGTCCATTATCATAGAGCCGGCCAATTTCATCTCCAAGATGGAGGCCGTGCGCTACTTCATTTCCCAACGCGTCATGAAGGCCGCGGAAAGCATTTTTGGGGCCGTGAACTGCTGTCCCGGCCCCCTCTCCGCCTACCGCCGTGAGGCGGTGCTGGCGGTGCTCGACGAATGGCTCAACCAGAGATTCCTGGGCGCCGAGGCGACTTTCGGAGACGACCGCAGCCTGACGAACCGTATCCTGCGCCATTACCGCGTCGTCTATCACTCCGGCGCCCGCTGCAGCACCTACGCCCCGAATACCTGGGCCGCGTTTCTCAAGCAGCAATTGCGTTGGAAAAAGTCATGGGTCCGCGAGACCCTATGCACGGCGCGGATCATGGCGCGGGAACATCCTTTGGCCGCCGCGCCCTATTACGCGAGCATCCTGTTGACGCTGATGTCTCCCCTGGTGGTCTTGCGCGTTTTTCTCTACTCCCCGTGGGTGATGGGAGGCGCGGCCTACCTTCCCTATCTGGCCGGGCTGATGCTCGTCTTCCTGCTCTTCGGGGTCCTGTACTACTATCATACCCAGTCGCGCTACTGGTACTACGGTTTGGTCTTCGCCGTGGTCTATTCCTGGCTATTGTCCCTGCAAACCTATTACGCCATCCTGACCGTTCGCCAAAACCACTGGGGGACCCGATAATGCGCCGCAAAAACTTCAACGCCTTCGCTTGGAACGTGGCCGGCCTTTTCTGCCTGACCGCCGCAGTCTTCCTTTGGCTGGCCTGGCCGCGCCGGCCCGCCGCCCACGCGGCCGCGCCAGCGCCGGCTGCGCCGGCCCAGCCCGGAACGCATTGGTTTTTAATGATCAAGATGCCTGAAATCACGGCCCAGCGCGAGTCCGGCGTCGAGACCATGAAGCTGCGCGTCGACCAGTGGCTGGCCGGCCTGCGCCAGGCAGGATTTCACCCCATGCGGTTCTCCGAGGCGCGCCGACGCATCGAAGAGTATCGCGGGCTGCCCCGAAAAACGGCCGTGGTCTTATTCAACCCCGGCTACCGACGCACTTACGAGATCGTTTCGCCCATCTTCTTTAAGCACCAGTTTCCAGCGGTTTGGCTCACGAACGAAACCGCCCTCAAACGCGCCGACCGGCGCTATCAAACGTATCATGCCCTGCGGCGGATGCAGGCCGGCGGCTGGGACGTGGGGTTTGCCGACTCGCCCGCGGGATTTCGACTCAATGGCAACTACCCGGCCGCGGCCTGGCACCCCGCCGGCGGAGCCAGGGCCTTGAACCGCTGGCCGGCCCAGCGCCCCCTCGAGTTCCTGACCGTGAATGCCGATTGGACGGCGCAGGAACTAGTCCGCCGCCTGGAAGCGGAAACTCCGCCGGCCGGCGAGGTCATGCTATCGCGGGGGCTCGTCCAGGGACGGGAATGGGGGATTTTGTCGCCGAAAACATCATCCCATGAACCCGGCTTCGATCTCCAGACCCGACCCGCCAGGCGCGGGGAGAAACTGTTCTGGCTGGGCACGGCAGGAATCAATGATTTCCGGCTGCGCGCCCGGGTCCGGTTCATGATCGGCCGGCTGTGCCTCCAGCTGCGCTTTGACGAGGAATCCGGCAACGCCCTGCAGTTGATATTCAACCGCCGGGAATTGATCGTCGAACAACGGCGGCAAAATGCCTCCGAGCGCGTCATGGTCATTCCCCAGTCGCGATCGTTTCAAAGACGCCCCTTTACCGTTGAAGCCGTGCTGACGGGGCGCCGCATGACTCTCTCCATCGACGGCCGCCAGCCCATCGTCGTCGACAATCTTGCGGCCCCGGTCCCAGGCAAAGGAATCGTTCAACTGTATCTCTCGGACGGCATCAGGGGCGCGGCCAAAGCTGACTCGGTCATCATGACTCTCAAGCCTCTATCGGATGCGGAGGCTGCGGCGTCCAATCTCGCGAAATTATCACCCTCCATCCCATGAAAAACATATCTCGCTCTCTCTGTTTTATAATCCCCATGTTCCTGGCCAGGACAGCCTGGCCGGCGGTCGCCCCACTGCCGCCAGCCGCGGCCAATAGGGCCAGAATCGAGACGGTTCGCCAGAAAGCGGTCGCGAGCTATCAGCGAGGCGATTACGACCAGGCGATACGTTATTACGAAGAATGGTCCAGGCTGGACCCGAAAAATCCCCTTGTCCTCAAGGATCTGATGTGGGCGTTGCGGGATCGGAAATACACGAGCGAGGCGGCGGCCGTGGCGCGCGAGATCCTCGGGCTTCGGCCGAAGGATCCCGACGCCCTTAAATTGCTGGGGCGTTCCTCCGAGGCGGAAAGCGCGGACCGCGCCCAGGCGATGCGCCGTAAGGCCGGCGAGCTGGCGGTCCGAGGCGATTGGGCCGAGGCGGCGGCTCTATACAGGGAACTCATGACGCAAGCCCCCTCCGATTCGACGATCGCGCCGAAGTTTCTTTCCTGCCTGCGCAGGCTGGGCCAATTCCAGGAGGGAGCCGCCGTCGCGGCTGAATTGACGCAGGCTCGGCCCCAAGATCCGGAAAGTTGGAATTGGCTCGGCCATATGGAGTCCGGCTTGGAGCACGGCGACTTGGCCGTCAGTGCCTATCAAAGAAGCCTGGAATTGGCGCCGGACCAGCCCAAGATCCGCGTCGCTTTGGGCACGCTGCATATCAACATGCGCGACTTCGACAGGGCCATAGCCGTGCTGAGCCCGCTGAGCGGCGACGACAAGGGCATGGCCAAGGCTCATGTCCTGTTGGCCAAGGCTCAATATTGGAAACGGGACTACGCCCAGGCCGCCTTGAACTGGTCTAAGGCCAATCAGAAGTTCCCCGACAACGCGGAATACGGGCTCTATGAGACGAAATCAGCCCTCTATCAGCTTCAAGAAGCCAAGGAGAGGCTGAAAAGCACGGCGCTCTCCCAAAAGCAGTCCAGA
The DNA here is from genome assembly GCA_003452935.1 of Elusimicrobiota bacterium. Taxonomy (GTDB): domain Bacteria; phylum Elusimicrobiota; class Elusimicrobia; order UBA1565; family UBA9628; genus UBA9628. The sequence continues at coordinate 94,353 of DMMY01000015.1, read as the reverse complement.
GCCCTGGAATTTCTTTCCGATGATTTATTCATGCAGGGAGACATGCCCGAAGCGCAAAGACTCCTTGAGGAAAGCCTCAAGACCATGACCCCCGCGGACGAGGCCCGCGCCCTGAAACTGGCGGAGCTATACCAGAAGTCCGGCAACACGGCCAAATGGGGAGTCATCGTCAATCGCGTCCTGGACATCCTGCCCCAGGATCTTGAGGCGTTAGAGATGAAAGCCGCGCAATTGATCGAGACCGGACAGCCGCAAAAGGCGCTTGAGGTCTATAAGGAGATGCGGCGGCTCAATCCCCATTGCCTCCCCGCCCTGCTGGGAATCGTGTCCGTCGAAATGAGGCTGGGCCATAAGGCGCAGGCGGCCCAGGCGGCGCGCCAACTGAGCGCGGCGGAAACGGCCAATCCCTACACGGTGCTTAACACGGCTTCCCTGCTCTACGAGGCCGGGGAACCGCGCCAGGCCAAACGGCTCCTGCAAGACTGGCTCGACGACAACCCGGATCACACGGTGTTGCCCGTGCTCCTCTACCACGGCTTGACGCCGTTTGCCAAGGATCCCCTGCTCGCCTACCCCTACCATATGAGCCTCTCCGTTTTCGAGGACCAGATGCGGGCCTTGCACGACGCCGGCTACGCTCCGGTGACCGCCGCGCAAGTGGCTCGTTGGTATTATGACCGGACGCCGCTTCCCCCAAAACCGATCCTGATCACGTTCGACGACGGCCGTCTCGACAGCCTCACTTATGCCGATCCGATCCTGTCCCAACACCGACTGAAGGCGACGATGTTCGCGGCCTTGGTGAATGTGGAGGGGCAAAGCAGCCCCGGCTTCGCCTCCTGGACGACTTTACGGCAATTCCATAACACCGGCCGATGGGAAATCCAATCGCACGGGAACAACGCGCACCGGCGCATACCCACGAGCCCGGAAGGGGAGCAAGGAAGGTTCTTGCTCAACCGCCAATGGCTGGCCGCCGAGGGACGGCTCGAAACCGAGGAGGAATGGAGGCGGCGCATCGTGGAGGATCATGAGCGCGGCAAACAACTCATCGCCCAAAATATCGGGGAGGTCCCCTGCGCTTTCGCCTTTCCCGAGGGCTACTACGGCCAGCAAGGCAACTCCAACGTTCCCGAGGCCGCGCCCATCAATCTCGAGTTGACGCGCGATTCATTCCAGACGAGCTATGTCCAGGACGGCTACGGCCTCAATGTCCATACCGACAACACGGCCTTGCTCCGGCGGCTGATTCCGGAGAACACCTGGACCGGGAAAGACCTGGTCCGCTATCTTGAAAACAACAATCCTTTCAACCGCGTCTACTTGCAGCGCGCCCACTGGGCCCTGGATGAAGGCCATCCCCATGAAGCCCTACGGTGGCTGCGGCAACTCGAGGCCAACGGCGCCTCGCCGGGCAAGCTTCTCGCCGAACAGGCGCAGCTGCAGTTCGCGGCGGACAATCCCGTCCAGGGTCGACAACTGGCCAGGAGAGCCCTGGCCATGGAAGACCTGCCCGAGGCCGCGCAACTGATCAGCTCCGGCACCGTTCCGGCATGGCTGCCCACCTACCTCTACCAGCGCGACAATCAAGATCGCAGCAATTGGATACTGGACCAGACATTCGACGTGGCCCATACCGGCGTCGTCAAGTGGAGCCTGCGCCACCAGCGCGGCGAATACATGCACTCCAACGCGCCCACCGTCGTAGACAACGCCGGCGGGATCTCACTCGATATTCCTTTGGGGCTCTTTCACCATTTCTCGGCCGAGGGGCTCGCGCACTTCTTGACCGGATCGCCGCAGAACACCTATTCGCTCAACGGCGGCCTGCAATCGCGATGGACGGACGAGTTCAAGACCCAGCTTCAGGGAGGGCACGCCCTATACAACACCAACGCCCTGGCTTTGGCCAACAACGTAGGCGCCGATTACGGTGACCTGCTCGCGCGTTGGAATCAGAAGGATGGGCCTTGGCAAATAAGCGCTCGCGGCCGCGGCTCGGCGCTCACCGACGGCAATCGCAGGCTCACGGCCTGGCTCGAAGGATCGAGGGAACTCGTCGCCTTCGGGCATTTGCGCGCCGCGGCCCGCTTGACCTACGACGACATGCGCGCTCTAAGCCCGAATTACTACAGCCCGCAGGGACTGCGCATGGCGGCTCTGGGTCCGGAATTTTCCTTCCCCCTGCGGCGAAACCTGGAACTGACCGCCCGTTACATGCCGGCCTACGCGCAGGAATCGGGACGGTCCCGCAGATATGAAAGCGACACGGAAGCCTCGCTCATCTGGCGTATCAGCGACCGGGCCACGCTGCAGCCGTCGTACGAATATTACACGGCGCCCGGCTACAGCAACAGCATCTACATGGCGCAATTCGAGTTACACTTCTAACATGACCACATCAAATAAAATCCGGATTCATGACGCGCCCGCCGGCTCCGGGCGCCGGCGCGGCAAAGCCGCGCCGGCCTGGCTCGTGCTGCTGCTATTGACCGCCATCAGCGCATCCTGCGGCTGGGGTCTCTACTCCCTGAGCCAGGGATCCGCGTCCGTCTTTCTGACGCGCCTGGCCTTTGAATATTTTCTCGCCGGGGAATCCAAGGAACTGCAGGAGCAATCCTCCAGCGGCCTCTCCAGCACGTACTATTTCACCAGCTATTATCTCAACGGCTTGCTCTCCGCGGCGGAAGGCACGGGCAGCGACCGCATCCTCGAGCGCGCCATCCGCGCCATGGATACCATGGTCTCCACGGCCCATGACTTCCAGGAAAACGGCAGGACCTACAAGGCTTGGAAGCCTTTTTTTATCACGCCGGATTCAACCCTGGCCCATCCCAGCCTGCATTACACCTTTCAAGCCTCGGTGCCCCTGGCCCGGGCCGCGGCCATCATCATGGCCCGCCCCGAATGGAGGACGCGGTACGCCGCCGCGGCCCGACGCTACACCGCCTTCGTCGACGCGACCGTCATCCAATATTGGTGCCGCTCGCAGCTGCACGGCGATATCCCCTGGGTAAACCCGGATCATTTCCCCATCTGGAATGACAACGGAGCCAACCTGGGACTGATCACGGCCTTCCTATATCAGGCCACCGGCGACCGGCGCTATGCGGACATGGCCCGCCGGATCGGCCGGGCGTTTGAGTCCAAGATCAAGCCCGCCGGACGCGGCTGGATCTGGGAAAACCAGACCATCCCCATCGGCTCGGACACCGACAACACGCCCGGCTCCGTGGGCAACCAGGCGGGCGTCCCGGACACCTCGCACGCCAACCGCGAGGCGTTCCTTATGATGGCTTTGCACGAGGCCGGCATCATGTTCACGCAGGCCGACTTGGAGCGCATGGCCGCCACCCTCACCGACACGATCTGGGATCGTTCCTCGGACAGCCCGAGTTTCGCCAACTACCTCAACGGCAGCAACGCGCCGTACCGGGTCTACAAAGAGCCGGGTCTCAACGGCTCCATCTACCACGGCTGGGCGCTCATGGGAGGCTATTCTCCCAAAGCGCAGCAGGTTCTGATATACCTGCTCCGGGCCAGCCTCAAGGGCAGGATGAATCCGGCGATCGAGCGCAATATCACCGGCTACGGCGGCAGGCTCGGCCTGTGCGGCCACATGCTGCGCAATTTCGCCCTTTTGCGGCGCCAGAGTTAGCGCCCCAGGCGGTTTCTTCTCTGCGCCTCATAGAGGTTGGCCGGAGTCAATCGCGCGGAATCGACCGCCTCCCACCAATTCCCATCGGCCGAAAGCCGGCTGGGCTCTTGGGTCGCGACGCCTACGAAGTTGCCCTGCAAACCCCATGACGGCGGGACCTGGTGCCGCTGCGCCCGCACGTTCCAGAACGTCTCTCGCGCCCCGCTCGGCGGCCCGTCGCTCTCGTCGCCTCCGCGCTGCCACAGGCGCGCGCCTTGACCGGCCTCGATCTGAGTGAAAAGATTCTCGTGGGGAGCCCGGCGATGATGATCAAAATTCAAATCGATTCCCCGTCCCCGCGAGAACACGTTGCCCACGGACCAGGCGGAAACCGAGGTGTCGTGAATAAAGCGGTAATCCAGCTGGAAATCCGAGACCAGGTTATCCTGGGCAAAGCCCTCGGCCAGGATTCCGTGATGGCCGCCGACGACCTCGGCCGCGGGCTCCCCCTTGTCCCGGCCGTAGCCGGTCCGCATCCGTCCCGGCCCGGCCAGAAAATGCAGGAACTGGACGGTACAGAACTTCGTGCGATTGCGCAAGAACACGCCGCTGTCAGCGTTGACGATACGGACGCGGCGCAGCCAGCCGTTGGACACGGCCTCGAAGCTGACGGCATTGTATCCCGGCTCATCGTGATGCCCGGCATATTTTTGCTCGGGGAACTCGATGGCGAGGCTCTCGACTCCCACCTCCTGGACCGAAGGGTCCATCGCCCACACGGCCGGCCGCCAATTAAGCCGCACGTCCGTGCGCAAAGGCCGCGCCAAGACGATCTTGTCGCCGTCGACGGATTCGATGGGCGAGGCGAAATCAACCAGATTGCGGCCGTGGTAGGCCTTGGCGCCATCGGCCTGGTCCGCGTGAAGGTGCCTGGCCAAAGACCCGTCCGTGTCCGTGAGCAGGAGCCGGATCCACTGCCCCGGCATCATCGCCCCGGCCTCAGAAACGGTGAGCAGTTTATCGCCGCGGCGGGCGGAAGACGTCACCTCCCCAAGCTTCGAGCCGACATCCCACCCCTCAAAGGACAGATAGCCTCCCGACCAAGACCAACTCTCGCCGGGCGCATGGGCTTTTCCGGAGCCGGCCGTCTGCGCCAGCGGTTTTGGAAAGAACAAGACCGTCTGGTCCTCTCCCTCCCCGCGCAGAACCACGCCCCGTTTTCTGACCCGGAGCATGGCCGTGATCCTATACCTGCCGCGGGGAATCAAAATTGCGCCTTCCCGAACCGCCTCAATGGCCCGCAAGAAAGCCGTCGTGTCGTCCGCAAGGCCGTCGCCAACGGCGCCAAAATCCCTGACATTGATCTTCACGGGCAGGTCCGGAATCGCCCGGGCGCCGGCCCGGTATCCCGCGTAGGAAAAATCAGGCAAACGCCCCGCTGGAGACCAGGATTCCCCGTCCCGGCCCCATAATTTGGACTCCTCAGCCCGCGCCCCGCTCGCCGCCAGCAGTATCGCAAAAACAGTGCCAGACGTGAACTTACGGAACTTATTCGAATTTCTCGGCCTAGGCTCAAGCGCTTTGAAGATATTCATTTCAAAGAATTAAGAAACGCCGCGCTGCGCTCCGGCAGGGACGTATTGATGAACATGCCGGAGCCAAGCTCAAAACCGGCCGCCTTGGAAAGCCGCACCACCAGGCTCAAATACCAATGGAAAGGCTTGGTTTCCCCGCGGTCCTGCGGACAAGACTGGATGACGAAGTTGTAGTCCGGATCGCCCAGTCCAGAGTACAGCTTGCGCAGCAAGACCTGCATGACGCCCGAGAGGTCGGCAAGCTCGTCATCGCCGGCCTCGCCGAAACTGGCCGTATGGCGCTTGGGCAGAATCCATATATGGAACGGCGACAACGCGGCGAAGAGCACAAAAGCGGTGAAAAACCGGGTGTCGGCCAGGATTCGAAGCTTCTGTTTAAGCTCCTCTTCGATCATGTCGCAAAACACGCAGGAGCCGTTTTTGGCATGGTACTTTTCGGCCTCATCCATGCGGTGGCGGATATTGGCCGGAACCACGGAAGAGCCGATGATCTGGGAATGCGGGTGTTCCAAGGACGTGCCCGCCCCTTCTCCATGGTTCTTGAAAACCAGGGTCAGCGCGACGTGAGGATCCTGCTGCGCGGCGCGGAAACGCTCCCGGTAAGCGAAGAAGACCTGGCGCGCATTCTCCGGCGCCATATGCGCGAGGTGCTCCGAGTGCGAAGGAGACTCGATAATGACCTCGTGACGGCCCAGGCCGGCCAAGCGGCGATAAAGACCCTCCGTCGGGCCATCCAGCCGGGCGTCCGGGATCAGGGCCGGGAACTTGTTGCGGACCGCCCGCACCCGCCAGCCTCGCGGGCCGTTGAGGCTAAAAAGGTCTTCTCCGGTCCGGGCTTCGTTGCCTGGACAAAAAGGGCAGGACTCGAGCCTTTCCGGCAAGGCTGGCCGCGGCTTGCGTTGGCTGTGAAAATCCTCCGGCCGCAGGGCGCGTTCGGTGGCGATGATCACCCATTCCTTGGTGGCCAGGTTCTGTCTGAGTTCGGGCATATGGTTCGCGCGGTCCGGCGCGCCTCTCTATAATCGCGGATTGGCCTAACGGCTCTGTATTCTACACAAGCGGGCAAGGAACTTAAAGGCCCTGCCGCACCAGCATGCTATGATATAAGAAATTCGGAGGCTCGACTTCATGACCATTCCCCAAACCCTATTTTCGGTTTTTTTCCTGATGGCACCAGCCGCGCCCGCTTGCCCAGCCTTATCCCTGGAAGCGGCCTGGTCCGCCTCGCGCGAGCTTCTTTCCCGGCGCCAAGCCCCGAACCGTTCCCAAACCGGCGCCCGTCCAGGTCCGGGCACGTGCCTATTCAACGGCAAGACCGGGCAGCCGGCCTCGGCCCAGGACGTCCTCACGGCCCTGGAGCGCAGCCGCGCCGTATCGGTCGGAGAGACGCATGATCAGCCCAACGACCATCTGGCCCAGCTGGAAGCGCTCAAGAGCCTGGCCGCGGTCCGCGACAACAAAGTCGCGGTGGGCTTCGAGATGCTTAACGAATCGCTTCAACCCGTGCTCGACGCCTACGCCTCGGGGACGATATCGGAAAGCGACTTTCTGGAGCAATCAGGCTGGAAGCAGGAATGGGGGTTTTCTTTCGCTCTCTACCGGCCTCTGTTCGATTTCATCCGCGGCCATCGCCTAAAGGCCCTGGCCTTGAACGCGCCCCGCGGGATCGTCACCAAGACCGCCCGGTTGGGCATCGCCGGACTTTCCGCCGAGGAGAAAGCCCTCCTTCCAAAGGACATGGAGCTTTCCCAGGATCCCCGTTATCTCGCCTTCCTGAAAGCCGCATTTAGCGGCCATAAAGCCGGCATGCCCGGCGTAACCTGGGCGCATTACCTCGAAGCCATGATGATCTGGAACGAGGTCATGGCCGCCAATGTCGCGGCTTATCTTAACGCCAACGCTGATTCAGCGGTCTTGATAGCGGCGGGCAACGGTCATGTCATGTACGGAGCGGGCATCCCGTTCGGCGTCGGACGCAGGGCCCCAGGCGCCGGGCAGACGACATTCTACACCGAAGGCAGCGCTGTCTGCCCGAAACTCTTATCCGCGGATCTCTCCGGCCTGGCGGACTTCATCTGGCTCGTGCCGCACTCGGGCGGGGAATAGGCGCCCGCTAGAAGCGGCGTTTGAACCGCGCGCGCGCCCATTGCCCCGCGTCGTCGAACAAGGAATACGCCACGGGCACGATCAGAAGCGTGATAAGCAGACAAAGGGTCTGCCCCCCCACGATGACCACCGCCATGGTGGCGCGGCTGGCCGAGCCGGGCCCCCGGCCCAAGGCGACCGGGATCATGGCCGCGACCAGGACCAGCGTGGTCATGAGGATGGGCCGCAAACGAGTCTTGTTGGCCTCAAGAATGGCCTGATCGCGGGGCATGCCCTGAGCGCGCAAGGTGTTGGTATAGTCCACCTGCAAAATGGCGTTTTTCTTGACGATGCCGAAAAGCATGAAGAGGCCCATGATCGAATAGATCGTCAAATATTGATTGAGAACGATCAACGACAGGACCGCGAAGGGGATGGCCAAAGGCAAGGACAGCATGATGGTGACCGGATGCAGGAAATTCTCGAACTGCGAGGCCAGGATCATGTACATGAAGATCGCGGCCAGGAAGAAAGCCAGGAGAAACTCGCTAAGCATCCGGCCGAACTCCTTGGAGCGCCCCTCCAAGCCGGTCTTATAGCCGGGAGGCAGCTTTAAAGCCTTGATCGTCGCCTCCGCCTTATTGATGGCCAGGTTCAACGGCACGCCGGTCAGATTGGCCACGATGCCCACCTGCCGCTGCCGGTTCATGCGGTCGATCTGAGACGGACCCGTGTCTTCCACCAGTTGCGAAACGTTGTCCAACCGGACCAACCCGACCTTGGAGGACGGCACGTAAAGCCCGCCCACCACCTCCTTGCGGTCGCGGAACTGCTTGTCCACCCGGATGCGCACCTCGTAGAGCTCGTCGCCTTCCTTATACTTGGTGATCTTCTCCTCGCCGCTGACCATGGTGCGCAGTCCCAGGGCGATGTCCTCGACCTTGACGCCCAGATCCTGGGCCCGGTCCCGGTCGATGCGCACCTTGACCTCGGGCTTGGCGAAGACCAGGGTGGTATCAACGTCCACGATGCCCGGAGTGGCCTTGAGGGCCTCCACGACCTTAGATGAATAGGCGCGCAAAACCTCCAGGTCCGGCCCGGTGATGTAATATTGAAACTGGGCGTCGCGCTGCTTGCCCCCGCCGCCGAAATGAGACACCGGCGAGACGCTCAGGCGCAGGGCCGAATACTTGGCCAGAGCCCGCCGGGCCAGGTCGATGATCTGGGACTGGTTGAGCTTGCGCTTGGCGTAGTTCTCGAGCCGCACATAGACGCGGGCGTCGTTGACGTTGGCGCCCTCGCCCTCGCCGATGGAGCCCATGATGCTGGTGACGTGGGGCAGCCGCCTGACCTCGGCCTCCACCTGGCGCAAGATAAGATCCGTGGCGCTCAACGAGGTCCCTTCGGGCGCGGTGAAGTTGATCTCAAATTCGCCCGAATCGTCGGGCGGGAGGAAATCCTTGCCCACCATCTTAAGGAATGGCACCGAGGAGAGCGCGATGGCCACGGCGATCAGCACGACCTTCCAACGGTTGGCCATGGCCCAAAGAACCATTCGCCCGTAATGCTCCTTCAAGAAATCGTTCAAACGTTCCACCAAGATTTGAAACTTGTTCTTGACCGGCTCCACTTTCAGGAAACGCGAGCACAGCATCGGGGTCAGGGTGAAAGCGACGAAGAGGCTGACCATGATGGCAAAAGCCACGGTCAGGCCGTAGCTGCGCAAGAACCGGCCGATGATGCCTCCCATATAGGCCAGGGGCAGGAAAATGATGACCAGCGACAGGGTGGTGGCCATGACCGCCGGACCGATTTCCATGGTGGCCCGGGAAGCCGCCTCCTTGGCCGGCGTCCCGTCTTCCTCCATATGCCGGAATATGTTTTCGAGCACCACGATGGCGTCGTCGATGACGATGCCCACGGCCAGGGCCAGGCCCAGGAGCGTCATGACGTTGAGGGTGAACCCCGCCCGGTCGATGAGCAGGAAGGTCGCGATGATGGAGGTCGGGATGGCCATGGCCGCGATCAAGGTGGGACGCGCCGCGCCCATGAATAAAAGGACCGCCAGGGCGGCCAAGATCGCGCCCAGCACCAGATGCTCCTCGACGCTGCGCACCGAGCCCAGGATAAACTCGGACATATCCCGGATAATATCGACCCGGACGCCCGCGGGCAAGGTGGGCTTGATCTCGGCCAGCCGCTCCTTGACCCGTTCGATGACTTCCACGGTATTCACGCCGGACTGCTTCTGCACGATGAGGGAAACCGCCTCTTTTCCGTCCAGGCGCGCCAGGGAACGGGCGTCCTGGGCCGAGTCCTCGGCGCGGCCGATGTCCCGGATGCGCACCGGCACGCCGTTGACCGTGGCCACGACCACCTTCTCGAAATCAGCCGGCTTCTCGATGCGGCCCATGGTGCGCAGCACGAATTCCCGGCGTTCCTGCTCGACCCGCCCGCCCGGGATCTCGATATTCTGCTGCTTGAGCGCGTCCTTGACCCGGCTCACGGTCAGTCTGAAGGAGGCCATCTTGAGGGGATTTAAAACGATGTGTATCTCCCTCTCGCGTCCTCCGATAATGGAAATCTTGCCCACGCCGTCAACGGATTCCAGGCGCTCCTTGACCTGCTTCTTCGCGATGAAAGTCAATTCCCGGATCGGCATGTCGCCGCTCACCGCCACGGACATCACCGGCATGGAGCCGGGATCGAATTTCTGGACCACGGGAGGATCCGTGCCCTCGGGCAAATCCCGCTGCACGCGGGAAACGGCGTCGCGCACCTCTTGGGACGCCACATCGATGTCCTTCTCCAAAACAAAGCTGATGAAAACCTGGGAAAGTCCCTCGTAGCTCGTGGCCTTCAGGTTGTCAATGCCGGAAATCGTGTTGACCGCTTCCTCTATAGGCTTCGTGATGGAGGTTTCGATCTCCTCGGGCCCCGAGCCGGCCAAGGTCGTGGACACGATCACGAAAGGAAGGTCGATATTTGGGAAAAGATCCAGGCCCAGGCGCCGGTAGGAGAATATTCCCACGACCACCAAGGCGCACATCATCATGGTGGTGAAGACCGGACGCTTGATGCAGATGTCGGCGATTTTCATTTGCCCATCCCAACGCAATGATCGCCCCCTCGCAGGGGGAGATCCGGCTCGGCGCCTACGGCGCCGAGCTCTCCTCCTTATCCGACAAATCAGCCAGAACCTCGACCGGGCTTCCGTCCTTCAAGCCGTAAAGCCCGAACACCACGACCTTTTCCCCCGGCTTGACGCCCTTGCGGATCTCAAGAAACCGGTCGCCTTGCAGACCCAGCTCAACCTCGCGTCTGAGGGCCTTGCCGTTCTCCACCACGAAAACAGCGGGACCGCTGCCGTCGGTCAAGGCATCCTTGGGCACGGCCACGACGCCGGAGCGGCTGCCCGTGATGAGGGTCAACTCCCCGAACATGCCCGAGCGCAGCTTGCCCGAGGGATTGTCCAGCCTGGCTTCGATCAAAGTGCTGCGCGTGGCCGGATCCACCACGGGGCTGACCCTGGAAACCCGTCCCGTGAAGACCCGATCCGGATAAGCCTCCACCTTGACCCGCACGCCCTGGCCCGCGGCCGAGCGCGCCGCGTAACGCTCGGGAACCTCGGCGCGGGCAATGACCTCGCTTTGATCCACGACCAATGCGACCGCGGTCTGGGGAGTCACGTTCTCTCCCCGGTCCAGATAGATGCGGGCGACCGTGCCGCTCAAGGTCGAGGGCACGGGCGCGGGCTCGAAGCGCACGCCCACCTCGTCGCGCTCGACCAAGGACACGGCCTGTCCCTTGCGCACGGAATCGCCTTCCTTCAGGAGATTTTCCTTGAGCTTGCCCGGCACGCGGGAGAAGAGGATCGCCTCGTCCTTGGCCTTGACGCTGCCGACCAAGACGATGGTTTCCTCCAGGTCGAGAACCCGCGCCGAAGCGGTCTTGATCGGAAATGTATCGAGCCGCGCCGCGGCGTCAGGCTTCTTGCCGCACGCCCCGGCCAGGGCCATGAAGGCCGAGAAAAATAAATAGCTTATGCGTCTCATCGTACGACCTCCTCGACAGGCATCCCGACGGCGCGCTCCAGCGCGGCCAAGGCCGCGCGATAGTCATGCAAGGCGTTGGCGTAAAGCAACCGGGTTTGCTGCAGGGCCAAGGTGGCGTCGTTTTGCTCCAGCAGGCTGGCTTCTCCCGCGCGGTAGCGGATCTCCGTGGCTTCCAAGGCCCGGCGCGCCTGGCTGATGGCCGATTCCTGGCTCTGGGCCCGCTCCAGGGCTTCCTTTACCGCCAGCCACTGGCGCTTGACCTCCACCCGGATGCCGCGCGCGACCTGCTCCATCCCCGTGCGGGCCGCGTCGCGCCGGCTGCGGGCCTGCGCTATCTTGGCCGAGGTCTGGCCCCCGGTGAAGAAGGGATAGTTCAGGCGCAGGCCGGCGACAGAGCTCCACGCCCGCTCGTTGGGGCCGGGCCAATCAGCGTTGGACTCGGAGTACCATTGGTAGTCGGCGTAAAGGGACAGCAACGGCCACCGGCCGGCTTGGGCCACATGGACCAGGGATTCGGACTGCTCCCACTGCTTGCGCGCCGTTTGATAGGCGGGGTTGCGCTCCAGGGCCGCGCTCTGCAGCGACTCGTAAGACATCAAGACCACGCGGCCGCCATCGAGGCTGCCCAGGACGCGGACCGGAGCGTCCACGTCCAGGCCCAGGGAATCCTTGAGCAAGGTCAAGGACAGCTCATGGGCGTTGCGCGCGGCCACGAGCGCGGGCTGGGCGTTGGCCACCTCGACTTTCTGGCGCAGGACGACCAGGTCGCTGTCGAGACCTTGCCGGAAGCGCTCCGCTATGGTCTTTAAGTGGTCCTCGGCCAAAGCCAGGAAGTCTCTTTGAATGGAGGCGGTCTCGCTGGCCAGGCACACCGCGTAGAAAAACTGTTTGACCGCGAGGACAACGTCTTCCTTGGCGCCCCGCACTTGGGCCTGGCCGCCTTCCACGCCGATGCGGGCCGCCTTCATGCCCTCGGAAACCGCGCCCCCGGCGAAAAGATATTGCTGCAGGTTGAAGGCATGACGCAGGCTGTTGTCCGATCCCGCCGTGATGGCTTGGCCTCCCAGAAAAAAAGCGGGCTTCTTAAGATTGCGGTTGTAGGAGGAATTGAGGCTCAGGGCCGGCAAAGCCGCGCCTATGGCCTCGCGGCGCAGGGCTTCCAGACCCGCCAAACGCTCCCGGGCCAGGCTGATGTCCAGGTTTTGTTCCAGCCCGAGGGCTATGGCCTTCTCCAGGGTCAGTTCCATTGGCGCGGTTGGAGCATCCTGTCCCCAAGCTAGCCCCGCGCTCATCAGAGCCGCTAAAACTAAAACACCTTTCATGACTTATCCCCGCCCAACCCATGCAGAAGGAGTTTGACGAGCCGCGCGGCGTCTTGACGCAAGGGGCGCTTGGAGCCGCGCATGAACTTGCGCAGCATGAACATGCGCACGAGGCTGATCAGATAAAGGGCCCCGTCAAAAGGATCGCCCCTGCGCAGAAGGCCGCTGGCCGCGCAGGCCTGCAAGCGCCGGGCGAAAATATCGAGATGGCTTTTAAAACGCCAGCGCTGGGTCGAACCCGCGCCGGACGGTCCGCAGAGCACGGAACTGCCTGGAGAAAAGGGCGCCAGAAAATAAAGCGTCTCATCGACAAAGTCCAACTCTTCCTTCGCGAGCCGCAGCAGCGACGATATCGTTCCGTCCGCCGGCGCGACCCGGTCCAGACGTTTTTCCAAGGCCTCCAGCATATCGACAAAAACGCAAAAAAGCAGGTCATTCTTGTCCCGGAAATAGAGATAAAGAGTGCCCTTGGCCACGTCCGCCTTGCGGGCCACCTCGTCAAGGTTGAGGTCTTGGTACTTGGTGCGAATGAGAATGCCCCGCGCCGCGTTAAGTATCTCGCGGCGGCGCACGTCCACCGGCTCGGTCCGGGGCCTGGCCATGATTCAGTTAATGACTGACTCGTCAGTCATTAATAGGATAACAGGCTCGGGGGCTCTTGTCAAGGCCGTTTGACAGCGCTCTCTCCTACGCCTATAATGGAGTCATGCCCCTGCGCCTTCTAGTCGTCGATGACAGTCCGGTTTCCCGCATACTGATCACGGAGATGGTCCGGGAAGGCGGTCATGAGGTCGTGGCCGAAGCCGAGGACATGGCTCAAACCCTGGAGGCCTACCGGAACCAGAAACCGGACCTCGTCACCCTCGACCTGTCCCTGGCCAAGGAAGACGGCAGGGCCATACTCAAGGCCCTGCTGGAAAACGACCCCAAAGCCAAGGTCCTGGTGATTTCCGGAAACACGCAAGAAAGAGTCATCGCCGATCTCATCACCGCCGGCGCCGCGGGCTTCGTGGCCAAGCCCTTTGACCAGGACGACCTCCTGCGCGCCCTGACCAGATTCTCTCCCGCATGAGCACGCAGGAGCCGACGCGGCAAAACCTCTCCCGGCTGCTTTCCGACGGCATCCAACGCTGCGCCAAGAGCCTGGGCAGGCTTTCTTATTCGACCTGGAACGTCGACGCCGTGGCCTGGGACTCCGACTGCGCTAAAACCATCCTGGACAAAATCCCGGAAGGCGGCGAGGACTGTTTCGGGACCTTCTTGGGAATCCCAGGGGGAGGGTTCCTGGTCGTCTTCCCTCAAAAAAGCGGCGGCCTGGTGACCAACCGCTTCACTCAGGCGGGCGCGGATTCGATCGACGCCCTGCCCGATCGGGAAAGCAAGGTCCTGGCCGAAGTCTCCAATATCATCATCAACACCTTGGCCGACGCCCTGGCCGGCGCATGCGGCAAAAGCCTCATCCTCTCTTCCCCCGAACCGGTCAAGGCGCCCCGCAAGGAAATCCTGCTCCGAACCCTCAAGCGGCTGGAACCCTCCGGCGCGTGCTCTTGGGTTTGCCAGGCGCGCTTCACGTCGTCCACCTTCGGCTCGGATTGCGATTTCTTCCTATTCCTCGACAACGGCCTGGCTGCGCGCCTCGCGTCCGCGGCCAAGCCCGGCTAGAAAGGGAATTCCGCAGGCCGCGAAGCGGCAGCGGGTTGACGCCCGGCTGGCGGCGCGGCCGCGAAAGAATGGATATCGACGGGCTCGACCCAAATGGCTTTCCGGGGCCGCGCCGGGCAGGCAAATTGGCAGGCTCCGCAACCAATACAGGTCTCTTCATGCCACACCGGCGCGTAGACCGACCGGAAAGGCTCCATGGTGATGGCCGACGTCGGGCAAGCCTCCTGGCAAGCGCCGCAGTCGCGCTCGAAAGCGTAGGGTATGCAGTCGGCCTTGATCAGCCGGGCCCTTCCGATGCGGATGCGCTTCTTGGTCTCCAGAGGAAAGTACGATATGGCCCCGCTCGGGCATACGGCCAGGCAGGCGTTGCATTCATAGGCGCAATAGGAGCGGTTGAAATCCAGCCTCACCTTGGCGGCGCCTGAAAACCCGGCTTCCCGGCCCGCGGGAGCCAAGACCCTGGTCGGGCAGACGGAAACGCAGGCCGCGCAGGCCGTGCAGCGTTCCAGGAAGGAATCGAAAGCCTTCCCCCCCGGAGGCACCACCGCGTCGGCCGCCCCAGGCCGCAAGAGCCGCCTCTTCACAAAAAATCCGGCCGCGGCGCCGGCCGCGGCCAGTCCGGCCGCGGCCATGAACTGCCGCCGGCTCAGGCCTGAAGGCGCGGACTCCGTCCCAACGGCGCGGGGTTTCCCTGGCCATCTAAAAGAAAACGCCAGGGCCCTTTGGCCGCAGGCCGAGACGCATTCCAGACAGTTGATGCATAATTTTTCGTCAATGCCGCCATCCGATATGCACATGACCGGACAGGCTTGGGAACAACGGCCGCATTGCCCGCGGCACCCGAAAAAGCGGACCTTCCCGAAAGCGGCAACCTGCGCGAGCATGAACATGGTTCCCGACGGACAAATCACGGCGCAGAACCAGCGCGGCCAGCGCAAGGAAACGAGGATGGTCGCCAGGAAAATCAGGCCCAGGGCGCCGTTGAATCCGAACGGCGTCCGCGCCAGTCCATAGACCCGACCGAGGTTGCTGAAGTGATCGAAGTACAGGTAAGCCGACGAGCGCAAGGCTGCCAGGGTCAGGCACAAAGCCAGAATAAAGAACCGCAAGCTGGTCCAGCCGGCGGCAGGACGGCCCGAAAGACCGAGGGCACGGCCCAACTTGCGAAAAAGGTCCTGAATGAAGCCGACGGGGCAAAGAAATGAGCAGTAAAGACGCCCAAAAACCAGGCTTAGAATAATCAAGCCCGCGGTCACGCCGGCAAACGGCGCCAGCATCATCCAAGGCAGCTGGGACAGGATCGGAAACAAATGCAGGGCGTTGTAGAAGGCGATCACGCGCTGGTCGCCGATGACGCCGAAAAACACGGACAAGCTCAGCGCCAAAAAAACGGCCTGGATCAACAAGCGGCTGCGGGGAGCCACGGCCTCAAGCCTTCAGGGAAATCCGCTTGATGGCGGCCCGCGCGAGATCCATGCTCCCCACGCCCAAATCGGACGCCATCCTCAGGTAGGGAACGGTCTCGGGAGAACGCTCCAGGACCTTGGCCGCGGCCGTGTCCGCCAGAACCGGATCGGCCGAAAGAATCTGCATCTTCTTAAGAGCGAGGTCCTCGGTTGAAGCGCCGTAAGGACCATGCTCCATCATGACCAGGTAAGCGTCGACCACATTGAGATCCGGCTTGCGCAGCAGCGGGAATTCCGCGATGCAGCGCTGAAGGTCGGTCCTGTGCCAGAAACGCCGGTCCCACACCACGCCCATGAGATTCTTCAAGGAAGCGGTCATACGGCCGCCGCCATGGCTTTTGAGCACGGGCACATTGATGACCACGTCGCAATCGAGGTAAAGTTCATGAACCAGGGCTTCCTTAAGAACGCTGGCGCCCTGGATCGCGACCTTGCGGTACATGCCCTGGTCCGATCCGGCGCGCATCTCGCCGCCATGATCCTTGACCGCCTTCTCGATGCCGGAACGGCGATAACAGTCGGCTTCCACGTTGACGGGGTGGTCGAAACAGTAGACCTTCCTGGCGCCGACCTCGTAAGCCGCGGCCACGACGCGGCCGACCAGTTCAGGATTGGTGTCGGCCCCCTCGCTGGGAGTCTTATCCCAGCCGATGTTGGGCTTGACCAGCACGATTTGTCCCTTGCGGACGAAACGCCCCAGCCCTCCCAAGGCCTTGATGCCCGCGTCGAACATCTGGACCGGGGACCCCTCCTTGACCGCAACCAAATCAGGGCTCGCATTGGCCGCCACGTCCTTGGTCTTGCCCAGGAGCGGCTTGCGCAAAAGCGGAGGCAGCAGCCCGCCCGCCACGACGGAGAAACCCAGCTTGATGAAACCCTGGCGCGTGATCCGCATAGGCATATCTTAATGGATATGGCGCCGGAGATCAACTTGCCGGCGGTATTAAAATTGTTGATAAATTATGCGCCGCAAACAATTCCAACAAGTTCCAAAAGGCAATCTCCGGCACCCTTCCTTAAAAGGGTTATAATAAGGCACATATGAAAATGACCGACACCCGGACTTGGCAGGATATCCAGGAAATTCCGGGACTCCTGGAGGCTTTCTCACGCGGCGCTGCCAAGCGCCTCAACGGCTGCGTACCCAAGTCTTCGGACGAATCAGTCCACCTGGTCGGCCGCGGCTCCTCGGACCACGCGACTCTTTTCGCAAAGTACATCTGGGAAACCTACGCGGGGGTGCGCACGGAATTCATCCATCCCCACGCCATCTTCGAAGCCAAACGGCCCCTGAATTTTCGCGACCGCGTGGTCTGGGCCTTTTCCCAATCCGGCCGCAGCACGGACGTGGTCAAATGCCTCAAAAGTCTCATCAGCTGGGGAGCGACCGGCGTGGCCGTGACCAATGAGCCGGATTTGACGCGCAACCCACTGGCCGCGGCGGCCCACCGGCATATACTGCTCTCGGGATCGCGCGAAAGAGCCGTGGCCGCGACCAAGACATTCTCTCTGCAGTTGTGGCTGGCCTTCTGGGCCTCGCGGCTTTGGAGCGGCTGGCCTGCCGGCCGAGACCTGGCGCGGACGCCGGTCCTGTTGCGCGGCATGCTCGACAAAACCTCGGCCCTGCCTCCGGGGGGACGGTTCGCCCGGCTTTGGCCCAAGCTTAAGCGCGCGCGCCACCTCGCTTTCGTGGGCCGCGGGCCGTTCTACGCCGTGGCCACGGACGCGGCGCTCAAGTTTCGCGAGATGGCCGGAGTGCATGCCGCGGCCTATTCCGCGGCCGACTTTCTCCACGGACCCGTAGGCGCCTGCGGCCCGGACGATCTTATTTTCCTATTGTCTCCCTCAGCCAGCCAAATCCCGGCCGACTTGGCGCAGGTCCGCCGAGGCCTGCGCCTGCGCCAGGCTCCCCACGCGCTGCTTGCGCCGTCGGCCGGCAAGGCCCCGCTTTCCTGCCTGCTGCTCGACGTCGAACTCAAGCTCGCGGCCCTGGCCCTGGCCGTGGACAAAGGCCTCGACCCGGACCACCCCCGGGGCCTCAAGAAAGTCACCAAGACCATCTGATCCCGACGCGAGAAATCCGCCGCGAGCGAAATGCTAAACTTATGGCTGCCATGGACAACAATAAACCGAAGATCGGGATACTGACCGGCGGGGGCGACTGCCCGGGCTTGAACGCCGTGATCCGGGCCGTGGTCAAGGCCTCGCACATGCGCGGCTGGCAGACCGTGGGCTTCAAGGGCGGTTACGAAGGACTGCTCGACCCCGTGGAGTGCTCGCGCCTCGACTACCGGGACATGGGCTATCTTTTAACCCAGGGCGGCACCGTGCTGGGCTCCAGCAACCGCGGCCGCTTCTCAGCCAAGACCGGCCTGGGCGGCGTCCAGCAAATCCCTCAGGATATCATCGCCGAGGCCAAACGCAATTTCCAGCAGCTCGGCCTCAAGGCCCTGATCTGCGTGGGCGGGGACGGTTCGCTTACCATCGCCCAGCAGCTCTTTGAAAGCGGCATCCCGGTCGTGGGCGTTCCCAAGACCATCGATAATGACCTGGAAGCCACGGTCATCACTTTCGGCTTCGACTCGGCCGTGTGCTGCGCGACAGAGGCCCTGGACCGCCTGCACACCACGGCGGCCAGCCACAACCGGATCATGATCCTGGAGGTCATGGGACGCCACGCGGGCTGGATCGCCATTTCGGCCGGCATATCCGGCGGAGGCGACATCATCCTCATACCGGAAATCCCCTTCACCTATGAGAGCATCTGCGCCAAGATCAAGGAACGGGAAAGCATCGGCCGGGAATTCACCTTGGTCGTGGTCGCGGAAGGAGCCAAGCCCAAGGGCGGAAATTTGGTGACCCTGGACGCCTCGGCCAAGGACCGCGAGGTGCGCCTCGGAGGCATCGGCGCGGCGGTCGCCAAGGAAATCGAGAAACGCACGGGCAAGGAGACGCGGGTCTGCGTCCTGGGGCATTTGCAGCGCGGCGGCGGCCCCACCAGCTTCGACCGCCTCCTGTGCACCCGCTTCGGGGCGAAGGCGGTGGAGCTCGTGGCGCGCGAGCAATTCGGCTACATGGTGGCCTTGCGGCCGCCGGACACGGTCGCGGTCAAGATCACGGAAGCCATCGGCCGCCTGCGGCAAGTGCCTCCGGACGGAGACCTCGTGCAAACCGGCCGCGCCCTGGGAATCTCCTTCGGAGACTAGGGCAACTTAAGTTTCGAGCCGGAAGGCAAGGCGCCCGGCATCAGCCCGCCCGCGCCCAAGCCCGCGGCGCCGCTTTCCGGGATGACCAGGGAAGACGAGGCCCGGCGGCGCATCTCCTGAATCTCCTGCATGGCCTCTTCAAAGGCGAGCTTGACCGCATCGCCGTATTTCCTGACCGCGTCGTCAAGAGAAGCTGCCGCTATCTCGAAGGTCAGGGGCAAAGCGCCCATGGAAGTCAGCAGCTGCGCCTCGCCGATGTAGACGACGCCGCGCGACGAATCCGGGGAACCGTCGGCCTTCACCGGGGTAAGGCGCCGTATGCTGCCCACCTTGCGGTCGGAAAACGTCTCCTCGCGGAACAGGCTCGCCGCATCCATCCGCGGCTCGGCCTTGTTGGCGTCGGGTTTGATGTTCATCATGGTCTCATCCTCCACAATCCGTCTTGGACGCGTCTCATTTCGTCAGCTTGGCAAGGACCGCTTCCACCTCATTGTAGTCCCGTTCCTTGGCGATGTCAGCCTCCACCTTGACCCAGGCGACCTTGCCGTCCTTATTGATGACGACCGTGGCGCGCTGATTGATGTTGGCATCCGGAAAGTAAAGTCCGTAGGCCTTGACCACGGTGCGGTGCATGTCGGCCAGCAGGCGATGCTTGAGCCCCATTTTTTCCGCCCACGCCCGGTGGCAGTAGACCGAATCCGTGGAGATGGCCGCGACTTCCCCGTATTTCTCGAAACGGCTCAGATTCTGGCTGAAGCAGGCGTTTTCCTTGGTGCAGGTCGGGCTCCAATCCAGGGGATAGAAGAACAGGATCACCATCTTCTTGCCCAAATAATCCCCCACGTGGAATTCCTTGCCGTTTTGGTCCTGGAGCCGGAAATCCGGCGCCGCGCCGCCCACGGCGATGGGAGTCGTCTCTTGGGCGATAATTTCGGTGCTCATCTCAGCCTCCATGCTGCTTGACGTCGTCCGTCTTCGGCTTCGCGCTCAAGCGCGACGCGACGTGCTTGGCCGCGGCGCGCAGGGCCCGGGCCGGCGCGCTCTCCGGCTGCGCCACGCACGCCGGCGTGCCGGCCTCCGCGGCCGCGCACACGACGCCATCGAGCGGGATTTCCCCCAGCAGGGGAACGCCGTACTTTTCGGAAAACTTCCGGGCCCCTCCCGAGGAAAATATACGGCTGGCCTTGCGGCAGTGCGGGCAGACGAACTCGGCCATGTTCTCGATGACGCCCCAGATGGGCACATCGAGCTTGTTGAACATCTGCGCGGCCTTCATCACGTCGAGCAAAGCGATATTCTGGGGAGTGGTGACGATGACCGCTCCGCTTAAGGGAACGATCTGTCCGATGGATATCTGCACGTCGCCGGTGCCGGGGGGCAGGTCCACGACCAGGCAGTCGAGCTCTCCCCAGCGCACGTCTTTAAGAAACTGATTCATGGCGCCGTGCAGCAGGGGCCCGCGCCAGATGACTGGCGACTCCGGGTCGAGCAGGAAGCCCATGGACATGAGCTTGACGCCGTGGGCCGAGGCCGGCTCGATTTTGCCGTCCGGCCCCATCTGGGGAACATACCCCGCGGCGCCCAGCATCTGGGGCAGGTTGGGGCCGTAGACGTCGGCGTCCAGAAGGCCGATCTTCAGGCCCTGCTGGGCCAAAGCCACGGCCAGATTGACCGCGACCGTGGACTTCCCGACTCCGCCCTTGCCCGCGCCCACGGCCACGATGTGCTTGACGCCTTCGGGCAGGCTGCGTTCAGGAGCCGGCTGGCTGGGGTCCTTGTGGTGATGGGCCATGAATCCATCCTATGCCATCTAGGATGCCCGTGTCAACAGGAAGAATTCAGGCTCAAATTGCTATAATAGGGCCTGCCTTAATACCTGGTGCGATAGCCAAGTGGTCCAAGGCGATGGTCTGCAAAACCATTATTCGCGGGTTCAAATCCCGCTCGCACCTCCGATTTAAGCCAAAAACCCGCCTCCCCCGGCGATCCAACGGGCCGCGGCTTAACGCGCGGGCCGGCGTCCGTAGGTCTCGGTCAATACGGACAACTGGTCGACGATCTTCTCATTTAAGGCGCCGGCCTTCATCCTCCAGCGCCAGTTACCCGTCCCGCTGCCGGGCAGGTTCATGCGCGCCGACGAGCCCAGGCCGAGCAGGTCCTGCGCCGGGATGATGGCGATGTCGGCCACGGACATGAAGGCCAAACGGATCATGTCCCAATGGATTTCCCTTCCGTCCGTGCCCACGTAGCGCAGGATCGCCTCCCGCTCGCGGCGGATGTCGTCGCGGCTCCTGGTGCTGCTCAGGGTTCCTTGGTCGCTGAACCAGCCCATGGTCGTATCGTTGTCGTGCGTTCCCGTATAGACCACGCAGTTGCGCGGGTAGTTGTGCGGCTTGTAGTTGTCGGCCTCCGGATCGGTTCCAAAAGCCATCTGCAGGACCTTTAGGCCGGGAATATCGAAACGATCGCGCAAGGCTTTCACTTCCGGGGTCACCACCCCCAAGTCCTCGGCGATGATCTGAACATGGCCCAGCGCGTTTCTGACCTTGGTGAAAAGGTCGGCTCCCGGGCCCGGCACCCATTGCCCGTGCTCGGCCGTGGGCGCGCCGCCGGGTATCTCCCAGTAATTGTGGAATCCTATGAAATGATCCAAGCGCACGGCGTCGAAACGCTCGAGGGCGCAGCGAAATCGCGCTATCCACCAATCGTAGCCGCATTTACGCATCGCCTCCCAGCGATAGAGAGGATTGCCCCAAAATTGGCCGGTCTTGCTGAAGTAGTCCGGGGGAACACCGGCGACCTTCAGCGGCTTGCCGTTCTGATCTATCCAAAAAAGCTTCTGATTGGCCCACACGTCGGCGCTGTCGTGCGCGACAAAGATGGGAACGTCGCCGATCAATCCGACGCCGAGCTCGCCGCAGCGTTTGCGCAGGGCCGTCCATTGAAGCGAGAATTGATGCTGCAGAAAATAGTGAAAGCGGACCCGGCTATCCAAGCTCCGCCGCGCGCCGGCCAAGGCCTTGGGCTGGCGCAAGCGCAGCTCCTCGTCCCATTGCGTCCACGCGGCCCCGTCATGGGTTTGACGCAGCGCGCAAAAGAGCGCGTAGTCCTCCAGCCAATCAGCGTTCCGCTCGCGAAACGCCTCCAGGCTTGCCCGCGCCGCCGAGGACGCGCGGGAGGAGAACGACTCGTATGCCTTCAACAGCAGCGGCAGCTTGAACCGCTCTGCCGAGGCGAAATCCACGATGTCCTCCGGGACGTTCATGGCCCGGACGTCGTCTTTGCCCAGATAGCCTTCCTCGATGAGAACATCCAAATTCAGCAAGAGCGGATTGCCCGCGAAGGCCGAAATGGCATTATAGGGAGAGCGGCACCCTCCGGGCGGCACGATGGGCAGCATCTGCCACCAGGATTGGGAGCAAGCCGCCAGGGCTTCGGCCAGTTTGTGGGCGGGATAGCCGATATCGCCGATGCCGTGCGGTCCGGGCAGGGAGGTGGGATGCAATAGCACGCCGGAACTCCGTATTCCCAGTTTCATGGACAAGGTCTCCTCGATGCCCGCCTCTATTTTGAAGGCCCCGGGCGAACATGATGCGCCAGCTTCTCGGGCAGGATGATGGAAAGCTCCACGAATCCGGAGAAACGCCCGCGCCTATACCACGGCGACTGATGAATCAGCTTGCGCACCTTCCCTTTCTCAATGGTATATGTGTTCGTCCGCGGGCGCTTGAGCATGCCGGCCAGCAGGGAACGCGCCGGCTCCGGGTGGCGCCGGAGGATGTTCTTTCCGATCAGCTTGCGGCCGCCGTCTTGCTTGAAAACCTTCCCCGCCGCCCGGTTCATCGCCAAAACAACCCCGCGCCTGTCGCAGACCGTGATCGCGGACGGAAATTCCTCCTCCCATCCCCCCATCCTCGTCGCTCGGGGCGCTCTACAGCCAGCCTTTCTCCCGCCAATATTCGTACTCACCCTTCCACAGTTCCTTGCGCGACTCGATAATTTCATGAAAATGCGCCTTGCCTTTTTCGATTATCTTGATCTGGGCGGGGTACCGCTTGCGAGTCTCGATATCCTCGACGAACTTGCCGCCCAGCGCCAAAGCCTCCGGCGTCGCGCCATCCATGGCATAGGCGCAGGCCGACACGCCGCCCGACCATTGCGCGCCGCAGACGTGGCCGTAATACTTGAGGTAATCGAGGACGAGACGGTCCTGGGAGCCGCTGCCCGAGGTGACGACGCCGCACAGATACTTGCCCAAAAGACGCTTGCAGTGGATGAAATGGGCGGAGCGGTCCAGGACGGCTTTCAAGGCGCCGGTGACCTGGTTTATGTAGTTGGGAGTGGCGAGGATGATGCCGTCCGCGGCGAGCATCTTGTTCAAGAGGGCGTAGACGTCGTCCTTGACGGGGCAGCGCATGCAGTGGATGTGGCAGGCCTCGCAATGGATGCAGAAGTCTATCTTGAGGTCGCGCAAATGCACGGTTTCAACCTGGGCGGCGCCCTTGCAGCCTGCGATGACGCGCCGGGCCAGGGCAAAGGTCTGGCTCTTGGCCCGGCGGGGGCTGGCGGAGACAAGAAGGATATTCAAGGAGATCCTATTTTATAACTTTAGCCGACGAATTACAGGAGCCGGAAACTTTTCAGGAATCGGCGCCAAAGCGCCAGGCCCTTGGGCGAGTCCGCGGGCAGACGGGACGGACTTTGGAATTTGAGAACCCAAAACGTTTCCCCCTCCTTGAGGATCACCAACTCTTCGTATATCCATTCTTTTTGCGCGGGGTATTCATCGCCGCCGAGGGAAAGCTCGTATGACCTGATAAAACGGTCCGCCTCCCTTCCCGAGACCCGGGCCGGGTCGCGTTTTTCAAGCTTGGCGAAGTCGTTGAGCCGCTTGAAAAAAATTTCCGGCGTGGCGTAGGCCGAGCCTTCCCCCCCATAGCGCATCACGCTGATGCTGCGTCGGCCGTCGCTGTACCGAACGCCGCCAGTCGGCATATCCTTCTTCTTCCAGCCGACCGGAGCATGGCAACTAAAAAGCCCCGCCCCAGTCTCCTCTGGAAGCGAAGGGCTCTCAGCCGCGAAACTGGAAAGTGTTCCCGCGAGCAACACAGAGATCACGGCGGGCACGATGAGCCTCATCTGCTTCGATCCGCTTTCACGCGCCGAAACCGTTTAAAGAATTCAACCCAATATTCAGGATGTTCGCGTTGGGATTTTTTTACAAGCCGTCCGAATTCCTCCCATCCTATTTGATCTCTTTTCGGCTGAGGCAAGGGCATGCGCTTTCCTTGAAGCAATTGGACCAGAGCTTCTTGATCTTTTTTCTGATCCGCCAGCAGCCGTTGAAACGCCGCCGATTTCGACGCGGTCTTCATTCTCACAAGCCATTCGCTGTTTTTCGGATCCTGAAATTCCTCGCTAAGACTTTGAACGGACAATAACGCATCCGTCACCTTCTGAAGCTCCGCAGGTATATCGATCTCGCGCGCCTTGATCTCTAAACGCAGGTCGTCCGCATTGTGGCCGAGACCCTCCTTTTTCGTCATAATGTCCATAGCCATGTTCAATACGGGCAGTTCTTTAATCATGGGGATATATTCTGCCATCTTTTCCTGCAAGACCATCATCCGCTGCCGGTAAGCCGCCAAGGGATCCCTCATTTCCGTCATATCCAGCATCCGGGCATATGAGCCGCCTTTATACATGTCCCAGAATCGTTCAGGATCCTTCGCGAGTGCCTCCGCTTCCTGCGTTTGAAAAGTGGCCTTGCCGGAACTCAGCCTGGCCGCGACAAGATACCCTGTTTGACGCGCCCGTTGCTCGTTAATAAGCGATAGGGTAAAAGATTTAAAATATTCAGGAGAAATCCTCTCCACCTGCGCGAAAGAGACAAGATGGCGCATTTCATGAGCCATATTCCCGGCAAGCATATCCACAGCCAGACTTCTGTCCTTCATTTCTAAAAACTTTCTATTAAAACTATAAGAATAATCAAGATAATTAGACACGCCTCTATTTCCTAAAATAGTTTCCACGCCTTTGTCGGAATACAGCAAGCTGCCCGGAGTATCTTTCCCTTTTATCAGAACCGACTTGCCCTTCTTCCCAAATTCATCCAAAAGCTGGCGCAGCACTTCCCGCCCCTCGGGCGTCTGCTGCATGCGCGCCATGGCATCCCTGGCCAACTGCTTGGCGCGCAGATCCGCGTCCTCGGGATTGCGGATGCGGCGCAACGCATCCTCCGCCCACTCCAGGGCGCGGTTGTCATAAGCGGGACGGCGGCCGAATTTAACGACCTTGCGGATCTCCGACCAAGGAATCGGCCGGTCCGTAATTTTCGCGGCCGTCGCCGGCGGAGGGCCGCGGGAGGGAGCGGCCCGGATCGACGTCCCGGCCGCCTTGACCGGGGCGTGGGCGGGAAGCATATAAGCGCCCCGCGGAGCCGAGTCATACGCGGTCACGCCCAAGGCCGCGGCATACGATCGCGCATGCGCGGCCATGATCTGGTATTTCTTGTCGTCCTCGAGCCGGGTTCCCGGACCGGCGCCAGGAGAGCCGCTCACGCCGCCGCTAAAACGCTCCAAAAGCCTCTGGGTGCGCTCGCGATCCAGACTCAAGCCATGACTGAATTTCAGGATGCGGCCGCGGCAGGCCTGGAAGTCTTGCCACGCGGTACAGCCGGCCGCCAAGTCGGCCGCCTCGCGGCGATAACGCTCATATGAAGGCGGAGCGGCCGGAAGCTCGCGATCCGCCAACAAAGCGTCGGCCAGGACGGCCGGATAGTCCGATTCGAGGCCGGGACCTGCGAACAGGAAAGAGGGAGCCCCGAGCACAAAAAAGCCGAGCAGGGCAAAAAATAATGCGTTCATTGGGGAGGGGCTCCCGGACAGAGGAAGTATAACCCCGCAACCCCGATATTTCAATATCCGCGCGCATAAATCCCGGATACATGTCTCAGCTGCGAATTGCGACTTTAAGTTATCGCGTCACCCAGTCTGTTCTCAAACTTACGCAAGTGCGCCATAATAAACGCCCATGGACACTCTGGCAGGGCAGGTGGGCAAGAACATTCGCCGCTATCGCATGGCGCGCCGCTTGAGCCAGGAGCAACTAAGCGAACGCGTCGATATTCATTACACATTTTTAGGACATATCGAGCGAGGCAACCGGCTTCCAAGCCTCAACACCCTGTGCCGACTAGCCCAGGCTCTTCGCGTTCCCATATCGGCCTTTCTCAAAGGAATAAGCCAGACCGTCCCTCATTTGGACCCCTAGACGGCCCGGACTTCTCTTACCCGGGGACCGCGCCAGCATGCCTCGCGATTTGCGATAATAACCGGGGCCGCTAAAATCCAGCCGCGGGAGGGACTGAGGAGCATGAATAGCGCGGGTAAAAAAGACAAACCGTTTATCGTGGGTATCGCCGGAGGTTCAGGCTCCGGCAAAACGACCTTCTCGCGCAAAGTCGTCGAGGAATGCGCCAAGGTGGGAATCAACGGCCAGATCCTTTCGCTCGACAACTATTACCGCCCTCTTCATCACCTCTGTCTCGAGGAGCGCAAAACCTACAACTTCGACCATCCCGACGCCATCGACTTCGCCCTGGCGCACGAACATCTCCAGCGCCTGGCCGCGGGCGACGCTGTGGAGCAGCCCATCTACGACTTCAAGGCTCACACGCGCAAGGCCGAGACCGTGACCTGCCGACCGGCCCAGCTCATCGTGGTGGAAGGCCTCTACGCTCTGCATCCCCCGGAGTTCCTGGCCTTCTATCACTACCGCATCTTCGTTTCCACCGGCATCGCCACGGCCGCTCTGCGGCGCATCGCGCGAGACATCGAGGAACGGGGCCGCGACGTGGAGGGCGCCAAGCACCAGATACTGACCACGGTCCTGCCCATGTACGAAAACCACGTCAAGCCCACTCAAAAAAACGCCCATTTCTCCATCAACTGGGTAGGAGAAGAGATCCCCGAGAAAGCGACCGAGGGCCTGGTCCGGATGGTGCGGGATTTCTTCCGATGACGCCCAGGAGCATGGGACCACGCTACCGGCGAATGATCGGGGGCGCGCAGTCATCCGCGCGCGCGCAACGCGACTGGTCGGTCTATATGGTCCGCTGCAGCGATGACAGCCTTTACACCGGCGTCACCAATGACCTGGAAGCCCGCATCGCCAAGCATAACCGCGGACAAGGCGCGGCCTACACGCGCGCGCGCCGGCCAGTGCGCCTGCTCTACAGCGAGGCTGAGCTGACCCGCTCGCAAGCCCTGGTACGCGAGGCCCGCATCAAGTCCCTGCCTCGGCCCAGGAAGGAAGCGTTGATCCAGGCCGGCGGATTGATTCCTGCGAAGAAAAAAGGGAGAATTTCGACGCCATGCTGAGCGCCCTGCTCCTGTTGGCGATGGCAATGCCGGCTCGATCAACGCCGGCATTGCTCAAGGAAGACGGGGTCCGCCTCTCTTCCGCGGTCCTGGCCGGGGCCACCAACACCCAGATCGCGGGCGGCACGCGATTCTACTACATCCGCGGCAGCACCGCCGTCTTCTCCGCCGTGACCGCGGACGGGGGCGACACATTTGCCGATGACGCGGGCGTGCGCCTCTCGACGTTCACCGAGCCGCGCGTGGAGGCCACCTCGATTACCGCCTTGAGCGTGCTCAAGCGCATAGACAACAGCTATCTCATGCTTTATTCCGCCATGGGCTCCACCGGGACCATCTTCCGAATCTATGCCGCCACCTCCGCCGACGGCCTGGCTTGGTCCAACGCCACGGGCACTGTCATCGAATCCAACGGCGGTCTCGGCTTCGTGGGCTCCCCCGCCTTGGTCCGGCGCGCCAACGGCGATTGGCGCGTCTATTACATCGGCAACAGGGACGGAGGCACCGCCCCGGCCGAACGCCGCATCTTTTCGGCTCTATCGTCGAACCAGGGCGCCAGCTTCTCCGCCGGCACGCGGGTCGTCGATGCCCTGGCCGGCGAGGTGGCGGCCGTGACCCTGACGAACGACAAGACCCGCCTGTTCTACACCGCGCCTCTTACCGGCGAGACGACTTTTTCCACGATCGTCAGCGCCCTCAGCGCCGATGGAGACCTAAACGGCACCGTCTTCAACCTGGAGACCGGCGTGCGCCTCTCTACCGCCTCTTCGTTGGGAACCGTGCATAATCCCTTCGTCCTTAGATCGACCGACACATGGCGCTGGAAGCTGTACTACAACTTCAACCCTTTCTCCGCCCCCGCCAGCACCGCCGACGTCTATTCGGCCTCGACCTACGCCCCGGATCCCAGGTCGATGTCCCCAGCCGCCGTATTGAGGACTTCCGGAGCCCTGGATTTCACCGTGACTGGAGAGATATTCTCGGACGCGGCCTCCGGCCTGCCCACGCTGCAGCTCAGCCAAAGCGCCACCACCATCGCCGGAGCCGGCCTGACGCGCACGGACGACCAGACCCTGGACGTCAGCTTCAACCTTCAGGGGCAAAATCTGGGCTTTTGGGACCTCGTCGCCACGAACGGCAACGGCCATAGCGCCACCTTGAGCAACGCGGTCTTCGTTGATTTCGCCCCGGGCTCGGTGCGCCTCACGGACAATCTGATGCGGCCCCGGCTGGGCACGCGCGCCAGGATCGATGCCATGACCTTCAAGTCCGGCCGCATGACCATACGTCTTTATACTCTCGCCGGCAAACCCGTGGCCACCCTCCTCGACCAAGACGTGCCCGAGGGCACGACCACCGTGTTCTGGGACGGCAAGACCGGCCTGGGCAACACCGTGGCCAGCGGCGTCTATCTCCTGCACACCGTGGGCGAGAAATTGAACTCCAAGGACAAGATTGTCGTCGTCAAGTGATCCCATGCGCCCAGCCCTGGCCTTGATCGTGTTGCTGCTCGCCCCGGCCGCGCTCCGCGCCGAAAACGGCCGCACCGCGGCCGCCACGCTCACGCGGGCACTGGCGGCGCGCCCGGAGAGCATGGCGGAGGCCTTCGCGGCCGTGGACGGCGGGGTGGACTCCCTGGGCTACAACCCCGCCGGACTTTCCGGCGCCGAACGCGCCGAGTTCCAGTCAAGCTACGCCCGGGGCATCGCCCGGGATAATTTCGGAACGCTCGGCTATGCCCACCCCCTCTCCTGGGGCACCTTGGCCGGAGGCTTCGCGTATTATGACGGCGGAGACGTGTTGATCAATTTCTCCAACGGCACCCAGCAGACGCGCACCGCGCAGCGGGATATGGCGGGGTTGTTGAGCCTGAGCGTTCCCCTGTCCTGGGGCTTGTGCGCGGGGGCGACGGGCAAACTGTTCCGTCTGGAATTGGCCGAGGAAGCCCGGACCACGGGCTACGCGGCTGATTTGGGAGCGATCTGGCGCACGCCCCTGCGAGGCCTCAATCTGGGAGCGGCCGTGCAGAACCTCGGCCCCGATGTGAAATTCGAGGAGACCGCGGACCCCCTGCCCACGACCTTGCGTTTCGGCGCGGCCTACAACCTCAAGCTCGATAACGTAGGGTGGCTCAAGGAAGGGGGCTTCGGCCTCTCCCGCATCCTCTTCACGGCCGACGTCGTGCGGATTCGCGAGGAGAAAGACTATTTGCCCGCGGCGGGATTGGAGCTGGGGATACCCATAGGGGAACAAGGCTACGGCGCCTTGCGGGCCGGCTACCTGTTTTCCAGGGAGATCAACTCCCTCACCGTGGGCATGGGACTGCGCCAAGGCCGCTGGCTGCTCGACTATGGCCTCGGCGCCATTGGCCAGAACCTGTCCAACACCCACCACTTCACCTTCGGCGCCAAGTTCTAGAGCCAGGCCATGAGGCGCTCACGCGGCAGGACCTCGCGACGGCCGTGGCTCGGATTTTGCCTGGCCCTGCTCTCGGCCGCCGCCTTGGTCGCCTGGCGCGCGGAAAGCAAGCTCTCCGCTCTGGTCCTGGGCGGATTGGGCGAGAGCTTCTCCACCAAGATATTCTCCGCCGCGACTAACATAGGAGAGGGCTCGCCGCGCGACCCGCAACGGCTGCTGGAGCGCCTGCGCCGCCTGGGCTACCGGGAAAGTCCCGAGCCTGCTGCCCCGGGCCAATACGCCTGGCAGCCCCCGGTTCTCAAGGTTTTTTTGCGCGGCTATAGCGTCCCTTTGCCCGCGCAAAACCCCGGCCTCTTCGAGATCCGGTTCGATGCGGACGGCACGGCCGAGGCGCGCGACTCGTCGGGATCGAGCGTCTCGGCGATCCGGCTGGAACCGGAACTCATGGCCGAGCTCTCCGGAGCGCGCAAACTCCGCCGGGAACCGGCCGCTGCCGCGGAAATCCCGCCCGCCCTGGAACAGGCCGTGATCGCGACCGAGGACAAGCGGTTCTATCGCCACTGGGGAGTGGATCCCCTGGCCGTCCTGCGCTCGGCCTGGCACGATCTATCGGGCCACGCGGAGCTGCAGGGAGGAAGCACCATCACCCAGCAGCTCGCCAAAAACCTTTTTCTAAGCCCCCGCAGGACTCTGCAACGCAAGCTTGCCGAAGCCGCCTTTTCCTTTTACCTGGAGCTGCGGCTCAACAAGGAGCGCATCCTCACCCTTTACCTCAACCACATCTACATGGGCCAGGACGGCCCGGTCAGCGTGGCCGGGATCAAGGCCGCGTCCGCCTTTTACTTCGAAAAAAGCCTCGGCCGTCTGACCTTGGGCGAATGCGCCATGCTCGCCGGACTCATCCGCTCCCCCTACCGCTACGACCCCCGCCGCGACCCGGCGGCGGCGCTGCATAGGCGCGATTTCGTCCTGCGCCGCATGCGCGAGGAAGGCTTCATAACGGCCGCGCAACTGCGCGGCGCGCTCGCCGAGCCGCTGGCCGCGGCGCCCCGTCCGCTTCGGGACCTCCGCGGCAACGATTATTTCGTGACCGAGGTCGTGCGCCAAGTCCTGCCTCGCTACGGCGAAGAGGCCCTGTTCCGCCAAGGCCTGAGCCTCTACACGACCATGGACCCGCTCGATCAAAAAGCCGCGGAGCGCGCGGTGAGCCGCCTTAAGACCCAGGCCGCGCTGGCGGCCTTGGACCCAGAAGACGGCCGGGTCCTCGCCTTGGTCGGGGGGCGAGATTTCGCGGAAAGCCAATTCAACCGGGCCACGCAGGCCCGCCGGCAGCCGGGCTCGGCGTTCAAGCCCTTTCTCTACGGCGCCGCCATCGAGAAAGGCTACACCCCGGCCACCACGCTCGACGATCGCCCGCGCGCGTTTTCCGGCCCAGAGGGAACCTGGCGTCCCAAGAACTATGACGGGGTCTATCGGGGCACGACCACCCTGCGCACGGCGCTGGCGCTTTCCCTCAACGCGGCCTCATTGGATCTTCTCAACCAGATCGGCCCCGCGGCCATGGCCCAGTTCGCACAGCGCCTGGGCGTGGAAAGCCCTCTGGAAAACAGCCTGGCCCTCGCCCTGGGCACGTCGGAAGTCAACCTCCTGGAGCTGACCGCCGCCTTCGCGCCGTTCGCCAATCAAGGACTGCGCGTATCGCCGATCCTGGTCTCTTCGGTCTACGACGCCCAGGGCAATGTCCTGGAGTACGCCCGCGGCGAGCGAACCAGCGTCCTGGCCCCGGCGCACGCCTACCTGGTCACGTCTCTTTTGGAAAGCGTGGTCCAGGAAGGCACGGCCAAGAGTTTGCAGGGCCTGGGATTTGCGCGGCCCTGCGCCGGGAAGACCGGCACGACGGATGAAGGCCGCGACGCCTGGTTCATCGGCTTTACGCCGCGGCTCCTGGCCGGAGTCTGGGTCGGCAACGACCGCAACGAGGCCCTGCGGCTCACGGGGGCCAAGGACGCGCTGCCGGTATGGGCCCAATTCATGCGGGACTCCGTCGAAGGCCCGGCCGCGCCGTTTGCCCAGCCCCAAGGGCTGACGACCGCGCGGATCGACCCGCTCTCGGGCCTGCTGGCCAGGTCCGGCTGTCCGGAGAAACGCTCCGAAATGTTCGCGGCCGGGACCGAGCCCAAGCAAGTTTGCCCGCTGCATCGCGGCGGGGTGTGGGGCTGGTTCAAACGCTGGTTCGGGCCCAACTAGGCAGCGGCTTTATTCTGGACTTGCATCCGTCATAGCGGTAGAATATGGCGATTGCAACAGCCGCCATGGACTCCGTTGTCATCGACGCACCCCCCGAAACGCCGCCCTTGACCAGTTGGTCCGAGCTGGTCCTCATCGGCCTTAGCCACAAGGAAGCGGGAGTTTCCATGCGGGAACGCCTGGCCCTGCCCCCCGCGGAATTGACGCAAGCCGCCATCGGTTTGCGTGAAGCTGGCCGCGTCCCGGGCCTGATCGCTCTGCCCACCTGCAACCGGCTGGAATTATACGCCAGCACCATCCGCTGCGAGGCAACCGAGGATATTCTGCGCGGCTTTTTTGCCCAACGCTGTCCAGGCAGCGAAGCCCTGGTTTTTGCGCGGCGCGGCCGCGGCGCGGTCCAGCATCTTTTCCGGCTGGCCTCAGGACTTGAATCCGTCGTGGTCGGCGAGCATCAAATTCTCAGCCAGGTCAAGTCCGCTTACCAAGCCGCGGCCAAAGCGCGCCTCACGGACAAGCTTCTCAACAAGCTATTCCAAGCCGCTTTGGCGGCGGGCAAGGATATCCGCTCCAAAACCGGCATCTGCCAGGGACTCACCAGCTGCGGGGGCGCGGCCGTGGCCATGGCCGAGAAAATCCTGGCCGGCAAAGGCAGGCAGCGCATTCTCCTGGTCGGCGCCGGCAAAATGGCGGAAACCGCGGCCCAGCATCTTGTCTCCCACAAAACCGCGGAACTCTTCATCGCCAACCGCGACATGGAACGGGCCCGGGCCTTGGCCGCCCAGCACGGAGCCCAAGCCTTAAGCCTGGAACAGGGGATGGCCGCTATCCGCGAGATGGACGTGGTCATCGCCTCCACGGCCTGCCCGCACTATCTGGTCACCAAGGAACGCCTCGCCGGCCTGGCCGCGGACCGCAAGAATCGGCCTTTGGTCGTCATCGACCTGGGCATGCCCCGAAACGTGGACCCGGCCGCGGCCTCCATCGCGGGCGTCCACCTCCACAGCGTCGATGATCTTGAGGCCGTGGTCCAGGAATCATTGGCCAAACGCAGAGGCGAGATCGAGGCCGCCGAGAAGATCGCCGCCGCGCTTACGGACGAGTTCTGCGCGCTTCTGGCCGGCGAGCCGGCCCCTATCTAAGGCACCAATCCGAATAGACGCCCGCCGCGTTTTTCATCCTGGCGCGCAGCATCCCCCCTGCCCCGCCCGCGGCGACGGACCACAGCTCGTGGGACTCGTCCTGCCGGCTTTTGCGGACCGCCGAGCCCAAGGACCGCCATCCCCCCTGAGGATCCCGGCGTTCGATTTCCACGGCCTGAGCCGGAACAAGATTCGTAGACAACGCCCGAACCTCTATCTCAGACGAGCCGGAAACCGGCGGGATCTCGCATCGCGGATGGGTGGTCTCCCAAAAAAGCTTATAGAGCGTGGCCGTCGCGCCAATGGAATAGACGAAGGCCTTGGAGGCGATCCGGGTGAAGTCGCCGTCATCGTCGTTGTCTCCCGGATCATTATCGGCAAGGTCCTGGTCCCGGGTCGGCGAATCCGGCCAGCCGGAATAGTCGAGCCAGCCCGCGCGGTCCGTCCGCTGCCGCGCGTTTCCGTCCGTCCGGTCGCTGGCGAAATAGTCCGCGTGCTGATTGGCGGTATAAAAAAGATAGTAAAGAGGAAAGCTCGCGGAGTCCATGTCCGCGGGTTTCTTGTCCCAAGGTATGGGCACGACGCCGCCGGCGTCATTGTGGTTGAACTTCCTGTACCCTCCGTCCGCCATCCAGTCCTCGTAGGAATCGTCCAAAAAACAACGGTCAGAGCCATGGAACTCCCGATGCGCGTGCGCCGGGGTAGCCATGTCGGCCAAGAGATGCGCGACATGCCCCAGCCTGTCGTAGGCCCGCGCCTTGTCCCCCTTCAGATAGAATGGAAGCACGCCTTCGGGCCCGCTCCAGAGCAGCGTCCCCCGGCGCCAGGCATTGCGACGGCGGCACAAGCCCTTGGAGCAGTCCCCCTCATCCGCCTCCCAGAAGTGAGAGCACATGGTAAACGGCCATAAGTAGCCGTCGATATGGTCCCGGTGGTCCTCATCGTAGGCGCCCCCGCAAATGGTGCCGTCCTCCCGGCGGACATCCACGTCGCCCTCGCTCCGGGCGAGATAGGCGCCAAATCTTATTTCGGGAGTCTCCTTGATGCCGAAAATATAGGCCGCCTGGATAGCGACGTAGGGATGCGCCCTTTTTTCGTCAAGCCTGGGCTCCACGTCTCCATGGGCCTGAGCCGTCGGCTTGACTTGGGGCACGGGAGCCGGCTCGGCCTTGAGCGTTTCAAGAATCGCCCTGGCCGGCAGAACCCCTCCAGGCTCGGCGCCGTCGAAGATACGTCCGTACTCCGCGGCCGCCGGAGGGCCCGCCAAGGCGCCGGTATTCATGCAGGCGAGCGCCAAGGCCAGAGGCAAGCATTCGCCAAAGAAGCGCCAACGCATCCTTGCTGACATGCGCCGCCCTGGTTTGCTGTTTTCGCCTTCATTGCATATGGACATGGCGGTCCCCCGTTCGCTTCGATTCGAGCGCACTCCGATTCTCCGATTCTGGAAGAGGAAGGTCAAGGCCCGGTCGGCAAAAAAGCCTCGCCGGTCCGTTCAACGGCTTCCAGAATGCGCAGTCGTCCCTATTTGCAGATGAACGAGAAATCGTTCAGGGAAGCCGCGACCTCGCCTTTGGCGTTTACCGTTAGGCGCGCCAAACTCTTGATGGTGAAGTTCGGGGTTTTTCCCTGGCCGATCACGTTGAGGACGATCGTCTGCGTGGTCTCGAAAGGGACGCCGCTTGTCCCGACGTTCTGCATGCAGTTAAAGATATCGTTGATGATGTACCGGTCTTTCGAGATTTGACCCACGGCGGTGCCGTGAAGCTCCAGATGCGAGCTGGCTTGCGTATTGTTGGCGGTGCCATTGGTCGTCAAGGTAAGCCTGCCCGTGAGCGTCAAGAGCATAGACTCATGAGTGCACGAGTTATACATGGCGGAGTTCTGCTGGATGGGGCCCGAGTATCCGGCTCCGAACGCGGCGGCAGCGAAGAACAGCGGCGACAGTACGGCAAGACACGCGAACTTTTTCACAAACGCCTCCTTGATTCTCATATTGCCTCGCCCATGCCGGCGGCGAAGGCCGAAACGTCACAGCTGATTCTATGAGAGAAAGGTCAAAGCAAGATCAAACCACAGCCCGGACGGGACGCGGGGCGAGAATTCAGATTGGGATCAGGGGAGCGTGTCTTGCAGTCGCGCGGACCACCGGCCTCGTTGTCATTGCCAACGCATCACCGCGGCATCAGCGCGAACACGCCCCAGCCCAGGTATTCACGCGTGTAAGCGGCGTAGCGCTCGGGTTCCGAGGTCAGTTTGGCTCGAACATCTTTCGCGAGCTCGTCGCCGGGATTGGCCTCAAGCCATCGGCGCATGGTGAGCCATTGGGCCGCCTCGTATCTGTCCCAGCCGTCTTGGTCAGCCAGAACCATTTCAACGACGTCGTAGCCAAGACGGCCGAAAGACGCGAGCAGTTCCGGAAGCATGAGAAAATCGGAGATTGAGTGGGCAAGACACCCCTTGGCAACAGCTTCCGTCGGCGGCAACTGCCGCCAGTAGGGCTCGCCGATGAGGATGATCCCTCCGGTGCGCAGGCTCCGCGCCAGAAGCTCGATAGTGCCGGCGACTCCGCCGGCG
This sequence comes from Elusimicrobiota bacterium, assembly GCA_003452935.1. GTDB lineage: Bacteria > Elusimicrobiota > Elusimicrobia > UBA1565 > UBA9628 > UBA9628. The sequence continues at coordinate 58,563 of DMMY01000015.1, read as the reverse complement.
ATCCAAGTGGCACCGACACAGGCCGCCACGCCGACCTTCTCGTCAGAGACGTAGCCCGCAGCGTCGCCATGGATGAACTGGACTTGATCGGCGACGCCGAGTTCTACGGCGCGGAGTTTCGCTTGCTCGGTGAACAACCGGCTCATGTCGATGCCGGTGCCGATGACGCCGTGATCGCGTGCCCAGGTGCACAGCATCTCCCCCGAACCGCTGCCAAGGTCGAGTACTCGGGCCCCGGGTTCCAGACGCAGCGCCGCGCCGAGAGCGGCGAGCTTTTCGGGTGTGATCGGGTTGTGGATGCGGTGAGCACTTTCAGTGATGTTGAATATCCGCGGGATGTCCATTGTGTAAAATCTCCTTACACTTATAGTCAGATTTTACTTTACAGGGCTATCTCAGGCAAGGCGGGATTTGATTTTCCCCTGCAGACCAATCGCCTTGCCGCATGGCGCGCGAGAGAGAATGGCCTTCCGCCCTGGAGCCCAAAACCGCCAAACGATCAATCGATAGAAGCCCTCCGACCACGGAGGGCTTCTTGATTTTATGTCCGCCGAGCACTCAACGAAGCTCAAGGCATCACTTGTGATATACTTGGCCTATGAGAATCACGCTCATTTTCTTGGTTTCCGCATCCTTATTGTCCGGGTGTGCCGCGAAATTCCACAAGGCCATCATGCGCGGAGAGAACGAGGCCGTGCGTCGGATGATCTCACAAGGAGCTGATGTGGAGCAGGTAGCCACCGGGACAGACCTGGGAGAAACCCCTCTCTATACCGCCGCGGTCACGGGGAACCTGCCAGCTGCGAAGATGCTGGTTGCCGCGGGTGCCCAGGTGAATCGAATCAAGTCTCCAGGACGGACACCCCTCGACGCGGCGGCGCGGTGGGGCGACTACAACATGGCGGACTTCCTGTTGTCGGCCGGCGCAGACCCGAACGGCGGGGCGCCGGAAACGCCTCTGCTCATAGCAGCCTGTGTTCCCGGCAACTATTGGAACAACCCGATAAAAGAAGATGTCGTCGAGCTGCTCTTGGAGCGCGGCGCCAATCCCAATCAACAATGCGAACTCTATCATGAAGGCAAGAATCGCAACCATACGGCCCTCTCCTGCGCCGTTCGCAAAGGGAACGTCAACGCCACTAAGTTGCTCTTGGAGCACGGCGCAGTGGTGGACCAGGCCGCGATGAGCGAGGCCGCGGTCCCGGAGCGAAGCCTCATGAAGAACCTGCTCGACGAAGCCCTCGCCAAGACCATGAACTCGGCAAGTCCTGCGGCCGAGTCCGCAGAATCACCGCGCCCGGCCCCGGCCGCAGGAGCGGCGGCCGGGCCGGTTTCAGACATCGACCAACCCCTAAAAAGCGGCGCCGCGCGCCCCGATGACTTCGCGCTGATCATCGGCATCGAGGATTACCAGGGCCTGCCCAAGGCCGAGTTCGGAGCGCGCGACGCCCAGGCGGTCCGCAAACATTTCGAGGCGCTCGGCATCCCCGCGCGCAACATCATAGCCCTGACAGGGCAGGCAGCTACAGGCAACAAGGTCAAGAGTTATCTTGAGGAATGGCTGCCCTTGAACGTCAAGGTTGATTCAACGCTTTTCGTCTATTTTTCCGGTCACGGGGCGCCCGACCCGCAGAACGGCCAGGCCTATCTCGTGCCGTGGGACGGCGACCCGCAGTTCCTCAAATCCACGGCCTACCCGCTCAAGAAGCTCTACGCCGACCTCGCCAAGACGAAAGCCCGGCATGTAATCGTCGCGCTCGACGCCTGCTTCTCGGGTGCCGGCGGGCGTTCCGTTCTCGCCAAGGGCGCGCGGCCGCTCGTGACGAAAGTCGACCAGGGAGTCGCCCCCGATGGACGGATCACGATCCTTGCCGCCGCGTCGGGAGAACAGATCACGGGCACGCTCGACGACCAAGGCCACGGGATGTTTACCTATTTTTTCCTCAAGGGCCTGGGCGAGGGAAAGAGGTCGGCCAAGGCGCTCTTCGATTATCTGGACCCGCGCGTGCGGGATGAAGCACGCCGGCAGAACCGCGAGCAGACCCCGGCGCTGCTCGGACCCGACTCCCCTTTATAGCTGGTTTTTCAGGAGCTGCACGATCTGCGTCGGGCCTGTCGCCCAGAACATGTCTGAATAATAGCCCTTTCCATGATCAGAGCGTCATGAAGGCGTTACGACTGTGAATCCGAAGATTCGAGCCGGTAGCCAACGGCCGGCTCGGTCTTGAGATGGCGCGGCCGGACCGGTTCCCGCTCGATGCGGTGACGCGTTTGGTGGACCAAGATACGCAAAGCCTCGGAATTGCTCTCACCATCCGGCCAGATTTCTTCAAGCAGCTGCCGCTGGCTCACCACACGACCGGCGTTCCGGACCAGAACGGCAAGAAGCGCATACTGAAGGGGAGAAAGCCGCACTTCCTTTTTGCCGATCCAAACTCTGCGCGCCATGAGATCGATCCTCAAGTCTCCGTGCTGGTAGATGGGCAGCGGGTCCTCCCGAATCATCTCTTTATGACGCAGCGCGACGCGGATTCGGGCCAATAGTTCCTCGATGCCGAAGGGTTTCGTCAAGTAATCATCCGCGCCACGGTCCAGGCCCTCGATCTTGTCGGACTCATCCCCGCGGACCGACAACACGATGACAGGCGCAGAGGTCCATTCCCGCAGGCTCTTGAGGACGTCCAGCCCGTCCATGTCCGGCAGACCCAGATCGAGGAGGATCACATCTGGCTTTCCGGACGCGGCCAGGTCCAACGCACGTCTGCCGCTGGACGCTTCGATGACCGCGAATCCGGCCTCCTCGAGAGAGGCATGCAGAAAACGCAGGATGGAGACCTCGTCATCGACCACCATGATGGTCCTCAAGGGCGCGGTCATGACCGGTCCTTGTGCGGCAGCGCCAGCAGGAACACCGCGCCTCCTCCGGAACGGTTCTCCGCCCTGATCGTCCCCCCATGAGCCTCGACGACCGCCTTGCAGATCGCAAGCCCCAACCCTGCGCCTCCGGCGGATTTACTGGCGCGATAGAACTTCTCGAAAACATGCCCGATGTGTTCCGCGCCAAGGCCGGGGCCGCGATCCGCGACGGATACTTCGACGGCACTGGACTTCTCATAAGCCGAGATCTCAATGGCGGCCGCGCCCGGAGCGTGACGGACTGAGTTCTCGATCAAGTTGATGAAAACAAGTTCCATAAGAACAGGGTCCACAGGGACAAGGGGCAAGTCCTCAGGGATATCGGTCTTAACCTCACGACCCGACAGTCGCTTCTCTAGGCGATCAAGGGCCGTGCCGATCACATCCTCGATGGGATAGGGCTCCTTCTTGAGCTGGACTATGCCCGATTCCAGACGCGTGGTTTCTATGAGGTTGTGGACCAACCGCGAGAGCCTTTCGGCCTCCTCTTGTATATTTTCCAGGAGTTCCCGCCAATGAGCGCCCCCGGCGGACGGAGCCCGCAGCAGGCTGCCGGCCGAGCCGATGATGGCGGTCAGCGGAGTCTTGAGTTCATGGGACACCGCGCTCAAGAGCGAACTGCGCAGCCGCTCGGTCTCCGCGGCGACCTCGGAGCGTTTGGCCGCCTCCGCTTGGCTCCTCACCCGAACGGTCAGGTGGCTGATGAGCAGGCCGACGGCGAGCATGACCAGGAAAGTCACCAGGTATTGCGAATGCTCGACGTTCCAAGTGAATCGAGGCGGGACGAAGAAAAAGTTGAAGCAAAGAACCCCCAGGAACGACGACAGGACGGAAGGCCCCCGTTCACCGCGCAAAGCCACGACCAGGGTCCCGACCAAGTAGACCATGACAAGGTCCGTCAAAGAAACGAACCGATGGATGGCAAAAGAGACTATCGTACAGGCAGCAGCGGCGACGACCGCGAGAATGCAGGTTGGCAGTCTCCGAAGCATCTTTACCATGGTAGCGTTTTCAGAGCTGTATCTGCCGCCCGATCTCGATGACCTGATTGTACGGCAGATGGAAAAACTGGGTCGGCCGCAAGGCGTTGCGATATAAAAAAACGAACAACGCGGTTTGCCATGCAGGCAGTCGGCCTTTATGGGTGGTTACAAGCGTATTATCACTGAGCATGTAGGTGATCCGGGACGGACTGGCTGCGAAATCGAAGCCTCCGGCCGCCATTTGCGACAGGACTTCCGGGATGTCGGGATCCTCCATGAAGCCATAGCGGACAGCGACCTGGTGGAAGTCCTGACCTATGGCCTGAGCTTTGAAGCGCTCGCCGTTCGAAACGCGCGGGACATCTTCCGTGCGCACGGAGACGAACAGGTTCTGCTGGTGAAGAATCTTATTGTGCTTCAGGTTATGAAGAAGGGCGCTGGGCGTCGCGCCGGGCGTGCCGCATAGGAATACCGCGGTGCCGGGAACCCGCGTGATGCCCCCTTGTTCCGCCTCACGGACGATCTGCGCCAGCGGCAGGGCCCCTACACCTTGGAGCTCTGCGATAATGGCACGGCCTTTCTCCCATGTCAGGAATATCGCCACCACGATGCCGCTGGCGACCAGCGGGAACCATCCGCCATCCAGCACTTTCACCGAATTCGCACCGCAAAACGCGAGATCGGCGGCCAGGAATCCTCCCGTCACGGCCAACGCCACAGGCAGACGCCAATGCCAGACATGCCGCGATACGATGTAAGCCAGGAGCGTGGTGATGATCATCGTGACCGATATCGCGATGCCGTAAGCTGAAGCCAGGTTTGTCGAGCGCTTGAAAGCAACGACAAGCACGACCGTGGCGAGCATCAGTATCCAATTGACCGCGGGCATATATATCTGACCCATCTGCTGCGAGGACATATGGACGATGCGCAGGCGCAGAAGATAACCCATTTGAACCGCCTGCCGCGACAGGGAGAATACCCCCGAGATAACCGCCTGGGACGCGATGACCGTGGCCATGGTCGCCATGACGACCGCCGGATACAACGCCCAGCCCGGGACCATGCGATAGAACGGATTGTCGGCGAAATCGGGGTTCCGGAGCAAAAGCGCCCCTTGGCCGAAATAGTTCAAGAGCAGGCTCGGTCCTGCTATAAGGAACCAGTCGATTTGGATGGCCCGCTCGTTGAAATGGCCCAAGTCCGCATAAAGAGCCTCGCCTCCAGTCGCCACAAGGAAAACAGCCCCCAGCACCAAATACCCCCGAAAGCCGTTCGTCAGCAGGAAGTTTACGGCGTAGCCGGGGTAGAATGCCGCCATTACGGATGGCTTCTGGCTGATGCTCGCGATACCCGTTGCAGCCAGGAAAAGGAACCAGACCAAGATGACCGGCCCAAAGAGCAGGCCCACCTTGGTCGTGCCCCTGCTCTGGATGCTGAACAGACCGATCAGGATGATGACCGTGATAGGAATGACGTAAGGAGTGAAGAACGGGGTGGCGACCTCCAAGCCCTCTATAGCGCTCAAAACCGATATGGCGGGGGTTAACATCCCATCCCCATAGAGGAGCGCGGCTCCGAACAAGCCAAGCGCCAGAACCACGCGCTGCGCCCCGGGACTGATCCGGCTGCCTCGGGCCAGTGCCATCATGGCCAGGATGCCGCCCTCGCCCTTGTTGTCAGCCCTTAAGACATAGACGTGGTATTTCAACGTAACCAGGATGACCAGCGTCCAGAAAATCAGGGACAGGGCTCCCAGAACGTTGGCTTCGGTGACGGCGATTCCATGAGTCCCATGGAAACACTCACGGACGGCGTAGAGAGGACTTGTGCCAATATCGCCGTAGACAACGCCTAAAGCAGTCAGACAAAACAAGGCGAGACGATTCTTCAGAGGCTCTGCTGGCATATCCATAAAAATATACATAGAGTACCAGGCAGGGCCGTTATAAAACCATTATAATCGCCCCCACGCTAGGCAGAGAGTCCTCATGTCTCCTCCATCTTTTCATGCCATCACATCATGACGACTTGAACTTTGACGAACCCCGCGGGACCGCACAAACGAAAGGCGTCGCCCGCGAAAAGTTTCGTATAATAGTCCGTAAAGGGTCCGGAGGAAACGCTTGCTCCGGAGGATTTGGATGGTCGGGCCGCCATCTGGGAAATACCAGAGGCGGCTTTTTATTCGGCTGCCCTGGAATTTCCAGGCGGCTTTTTTGTTGGTTCCATTCAACAGGGCCGCCTGGATGCCGCATTCACAGGAGGGTCCCATGCAACCGAACCAACCGTCCCGGCAGGAAAAAACCCCCGCGCCCACCCCTGGCCCCCAAAACCCGGAGCGCTACGAATTCGGATTATGGAAGGTCTTTCGCGCTCTCGCAATCTCCATCCTCATTACGGCCGGGCTGCTGCTGATAATCCAATTCGTCTTCAAGATCAGGCTGTTCTAAAACAGCGGCAGGCATGAGCAGGCCGACGGATTGCGTCTCAACGGCTTGATCGGCTCCGCAACAAACTCAGAATTCGCGCGACCTCGGGCACGCCCCGGACCCAAAAGCGGGCGTTCGAGCCGCGCGCTCTGCCCACCCGAATGGAGATGCCGCCGGCGCCAACGGCTCGAAACATCGGCTCATCCGAAGCCCCATCGCCGATCGCCACGGCCAGGGACTTGCGCGTCAGCCGCATGAGACGAGACACGGCGTCGCCCTTGTCCCAGCCAAGCTTGAAGATGAGATCCCAGCCGAGATAGCCCTCCTGCCACCGCAGCCCCAAGGCGGCGGTCTCCCGGCGCAGGCCGTCTATCGCCGGGCGGATCCTCAACCGCAGCAACGGCGCCACGAGCCCAAAATTAACGCTCAACGAAAGGCCGTTCTGATCGACGACGACGCCCTTAACCCTCCGCGTTCGAGAACGGATCAGCCTGGCGGCCGCTCCGATCGCCTTCCGGGCGGCCGCCGCGCGCGGATGCAGGAACGCCTCGCCCGGGCCGCGGATATCGAGGCCGTGGTTGCCGGCGTAATACAGCTCCTTGAGCCCGAGCTTTTGCTTCAATTCGGCGACGGGACGGCCCGAGACGATCGAGACCCGGTCCGTGCCCGCGCGGCTTAACGCGGAAAGTTCGCCGATGATCCCGCGATAAGGGACCGAACGGCCTCCGTCGGCGCGATGAGCGGCCAGCGTGCCGTCGAAATCAAGAAAGAGATGCAGATCCCGGCCGCGCGTGGAGCGCGCGATCCATTCCAGGTCGAGCCTTCTCACCCGTGGCTCTCCTCGGCCGCCGCCGCGGCAAGCCGAAGCTTCGCGAGCTCCGCCACGAGGCTTGCTCCCCATCGGTAGATGTTATGTTCGCTGACGGACTGGCGCATGCGCCTCATGCGCAGGACCTGCTCCTCCTTGGGCATCTCCAAAGCGGCGCAGATGGCATCGGCCATGCGCTCGATATCGTAGGGGTTGACGATGAGCGCGTCGCGCAATTCGGCCGAAGCGCCGGCGAAACGGCTCAGGATGAGCGCGCCCGTCTCCTCGGAGCGGGCGGCGACGAACTCCTTGGCGACCAGGTTCATACCATCATGGAGCGAGGTCACCATGCACACATCGGCGGCGCGATAGAACGGAAGGATATCCTTATGGGCGTGATGCCGCAAAAGAAGCACGATCGGCCGCCAGTCCTTGCGATTGAACTTCCAATTGATCCGGTCCACCTCCGCCTCCACATGCGCCATGAAGTCGTGGTAGCTCTTGATATGCGTGCGGCTCGGCGCGCCGAACTCGACGAACGAGAATTCCCCGACGTAAAGAGGATATTTCTCAAAAAATCGCTCGATCGCCAGGAACCGCTCGAGCAGGCCTTTCGTATAGTCGATGCGTTCAACGCCGATGCCGAGCCGGCTGGCCTTCACGCCCAGATCGCGCAGAAGCTCGGATTTGGGGACGCTGGCACCCGCATCGATGGCCACGTCGGGAAAGACCTGGGGGAAACACACGCCGACCGGGAATGGCTTGACCATGGTGCGGTGCCCTTCTTTTTCCACCGAAAAGCTCTCCCATCGGACCCTGGACTCGAGGGCCCGGTCGACGGTTTCGATGAAGTTATTGCAGAACAGCTGAGTATGAAACCCGGCCAAGTCCGCGCCCAAGATTCCATAGAGAATCTCGCGCTGCCACGGGCAGATGCTGAAAGCCTCGGAGTTGGGCCACGGTATGTGCCAAAAAATGGCGACCCGCGCGTCCGGACGCTCCTGTTTGATCAACCGGGGCAGGAGAGCGAATTGATAGTCCTGGATCAAGACGCACGGATCCTCGACCCCAGCCAGTTCGCGCAGCGTCACCTCGGCGAACTTCTTATTGACCGCCTGGTATTGAAGCCAATCGCTCTCGCGAAACACCGGCCGCTGATGGGTCATCAGGCAAAGAGGCCACAGGCCCTGATTCGAGAAGCCGTAGTAGTAACCGTCCTCCTCCTGCTTCGAAAGCGGCACGCGCCGCAGAAGATATCGAGGGTCGCCCTCCGGCACCCGGACTCGGTCGTGCTTGTCGACCACGCTCCAATCGCCGTCGCCCGCGCCATGGGCGATCCAAGTGCCCCCGCAGGCGCGCATAACGGGATCAAGAGCCGTCACCAGCCCGGCGGCAGGGATGATCGTCTCCAGCTTTTTGCCCGCGCGCACGTGCATATACGGCTCCCGGTTCGAGACGACGAACAAGGATTTCCCGCCGAGCTTGACGCGCACATGTTCCTTGAGCCGCTCGGGGCTCCAGAAGGACTCCGCCTGCTCGCTGAACTTGGCCTGCTCCTCGGCGCTCCGCTGGGCCGCGATGAGGTGGTGCGCGAACGTGCTGACTTCCTTGGCCAGGGGAGCGAAGAGATCCTCCTTGGGCAGGCTCAACGCCCCTGTTCCGCCTCCGGTCCGCATGTGCCGCATCCACTCCGCGGTCTTGGCGATCGGACCGACGATGCTCCAGCGGACGATCATGAGCGTCACCAACGAGATGAGCAACATCTGGGCCAAGACGCGCAGAAACGCGTACCGCCAGATGCGGCGAAGCAGCCCGGAAACATGACTCGCGTCATGAACCACGAGCACGGCCGCCACCCCGGCGGAGGGAGCCTCGAGCGGGAGCATGTAGAGAAGCGACTCCGTCGCCTCGACGCGCTTGAACTGCGTCTGCTCCATGCGGTTGGCGATGGCGCCGCGCGCGAAGTCGGAAGCCTCGGGCAGTCCGGACGACATCCACGGGGACGCGACGATGACTTCGCCGTCCGCGCCGAAGAACGCGACCCCCGTCACGCGGCCGCGGTGGTCGAAGCGCTCGGAGAGCCGCCGAAGCTTGGGCGCGACCGCCGCCCGGTCCAAAGAGTCGAAGGTCTCGAGCAGGCTTTGCGCGACCAGTCGCGCGCGGCGCTCCAACTCGTCGGCTTGGCGCTGACGCTCCTGGCCGACCTGGAGAAAAGCCGATATCGCCGCGACCGCCGCGACGACGCAGGCAAGAGAAACAATGAGCCGGATGGTAATGCGCATAAACGGTGCTGGGATGGCGGCCCGACCATCCCGATCCTTCGAGGCCGCGAGCCTCGAACCCTTGTTCGGATCTTAAAAATTATAGCTTTTTTAGCGGGTTTAGCGGTCTGAACGGACTTGACCGGCCAAATCACGGGCGAATTCCTCTCGCCTCTTAAGGTCCTTGCACACCCCGCTCAGACGCACGGCCCGGCTGCCGTCCGGCTCGGAAAAGAAAACGCTCATGTCAGCCTCTGCCCCTCGCGCCTTGGCCCGGGCGGCCAAAGGAATCGAGCAGCCGCCTCCCAGCTCCCTTAAGAAAGCCCGCTCCATCTCGACTTCCACGCGCGTGGCAGCATGATCCAATAGGGCCAAAAGCTCCAATAGTTCCCTCCGGTCCTTTCGCGCCTCCACGGCCAAGGCGCCTTGCCCCGGCGCCGGCAGGAGAAGTTCCTCGGCAAACGGCTCATGGGCCGTCGTCGACAACCCCAATCGCCGCAAGCCGGCCAAAGCCAGGACGATTCCGTCGCAAAGCCCCTCTTCCAGCTTGCGCAAGCGCGTGTCCACGTTTCCGCGCATGGGCTCGATGATCAGGCCGGGCCGGATCGCCAGAAGCTGGACCCGCCTGCGCAACGAAGACGTGGCCAGCCGCGACCCGGCAGCCATATCCGGCCATTTGCGCCCTGCCCTGCCGATGAACGCATCCCGAGGATCCTCGCGCTCAGGATAGGCCGCGATCAGGAGTCCGTCCATGAGCTGCGCCGGCAAATCCTTGGCGCTGTGCACGGCAAAATCCGCCCGGCCGTTGACCAGGGCTTCCTCGATTTCCTTGACAAATAGTCCCTTGGAGCCCTGGGTTAGGGCATAAGCCTCGCGAGGGCTCCGGGCCGAAAAACGGTCGCCGCTGGTCCGGATACGCACGGTCTCGATCTCCAGGCCCGGGTCAAGCCGCTTCAGGGCCGCGGCCACGATCCCGGATTGGGCCAAGGCCAAAGGCGAGCCGCGAGTCCCCATCCTAAGCTTCATTCTATAACCTTGAGCATGCTCTGCGCAGCCAGCTTGGACTCACGGATGCAGTCATTGAGGGACACGCCCCGATAAGCGTTGCTGTTAAGATAAAATCCGGGCCAAGCGGCCAATCGCGCGTTAAGGCGCTCCAGGACTTGCCCGTGGCCGACCAGATACTGAGGGATGCCTTGCTCGTGGAAGAAAACGCGGGAAAGCACCGGCTCGGCCTTTATCCCCATGATGCCCCGCAACTCTTCGCGGACCAAGGCCAAAAGCTCGCCTTGCGTCAGCCGGGCCAATTCCGGCTGGCGCGCGCCTCCCACCATGACCCGAACAAGTGCCTTGCCCGCGGGAGCCCGGCCCTCGAACACGCTGGAATCCCACAAAGCGCCCAAGATTCCGCGGCCCTCTTTCCTGGGAACCAAGAACCCAAACCCATCCCAGGGCCGGCTCAAGGCCGCGGCGTCAAAGCCCAGGGCCACGACCGCGACCGGAACGTACGGGATGCGCTCTAGTTCAGCGCCGAGCTCCGGGGCGCTGACGCCCAGCAAGCGGCCGGCCGCATGAGCCGGAGTTGCCAAGACCACGGCGTCAGCCTCGCATTGCGCCGATCCGCTATTTTCCCGGACCGAAAGCAGATATTTCCCGTTGCAACGGCTTACAGCCTCGACGGCCGCATTTAAACGCAGGCTCTTGGCCAGACAGCCGGCCAGGGAATCGATAAGCACCTCGACTCCGGCGTCAAAAGAGGTCAGCACTCCTCCTGGTCCGGCGGACATGGACTGCTTCACCCCGCGCCGCCTGCGCTCGCCGCGCAAGGCCAGCATGGCCTTGATGAGCCCGCCATAACGGCTTTCCAACTCATGGATGCGCGGGAAACACGAGCGCAAGGAAAGCTGATCCGGATTGCCGGCGAAAACGCCCGCGGTCATGGGTTCGATGAGCTTTTCCATGGCTTCCTGGCCTAGGCGGCGGGAAGCGAATTGCGCGACCGACTCGTCTTGCTGCCGCGATCCGGGCCGGACAAAGGGCTCGGCCAGGACGCGCAGGCGCCCCCCCGGGGAAAGAAGCCGGCAGCCCAGAAAAGCGCCGGGGGTCTCGGGCAAGCGATGCAGCCGCCCCCTGGAGAAAACGAAACGCTTGCGGGCCAGGCCGGATGATTTCTGCAGGCGGTTTTCCAAGCCCAACTCGCGCGCCAAGTCCAAGGCATGGGGCTTGTTGGTCAAGAACCCATTGGGGCCCGATTCCATGAAAAAGCCCTGCTCTTGAATCGTGCGCATGGTCCCGCCGGGCTTGGGCTGGGATTCAAAGATCAGCATCTCGGCCGATAATCCCGCGGCCTCCAGCTGACGATCGAGGCTGTAGGCCGTGGCTAGGCCGGAAACCCCGCCGCCGACGATGGCGATCCGCTTCAAGCCGCGGCCTCGGCGCGAAGCACAAGGTCCTCCAGGGCTTCGATGAAAAGCGGGGAATCATTAAGCGCGGGCACGCGCAAAAAAGTCCGGATGCCCGCGGCCTGGGCCGCGCGCCGCAACTCGATATCGAGCTCATGCAAGGTCTCGGAGTGATCGCAGACAAAGCTCACCGGGACGACCACCAGGGCTTCCACGCCGGAGCGCGCCAAGCGCTCGGTTTCATCGACAATCGCCGGACCCAGCCACTCGCCCCGGCCGCCGCGGCTCTGGAACGAAAGGGAATGCGCGATGTCCGGGAAAACCCCGCTCACCGCGGCCACGGTGCGCTCCACATCGGCCAGGTAAGGGTCCCCGGCCTTTATAAAGGATAACGGCACGCTGTGGGCGCTGAAAAGGATGTGCGCCTTTTGCCCGGCCGCCCGAGCCAGGGTCCGGGCGACCAGTTCGCCGAGCGCGGCCACGAAGCCGGGATGATCGGCCCAGGACCGGATCTCGCGCAGGGGCAGGCGCAGGCCTTGCTCCCGCATACGTTCCTTGAGGTCCTTGAGGCTTGATCCGGAGGTGGCCTTGCAGTATTGCGGGTAGAGGGGCAAAGCCACGACGCTTTGAGCCCCTTCGGCTTGAAGCCGCCGCGCCGCATCCTGGGCCGAGGGCGCGCCGTAGCGCATGGCCCAATGCACGCGGAAGTCGCCTCTCTTGCGCAAGGCCTGCTCCAAGGCCTGCCCCTGTCGCGCGGTCAGACGAACCAAGGGAGAACCGCCGCCCATCTCGCGAAGCGTTCGGCGCAAACGGCCGCTGCCCAGGATCGAAACGCCCCAGGCGAAAGCGGGCCGCAAAAAAGGAACGGGCAAGCTGACCAGGTCGGGATCAGACAGAAGCTCGCGCAAATACGGACGGACAGCATCGAGGCTTTCAGGCTCGCCCATGCTCAGGAGCACGACTCCCTTTATCGCGTCGGCCACGGCTGCTCCCTGCGGCCGAGGCGATGCACGGCCTCGACCGCAGACCTGACGCTTTGCGGGTCGGTGCCCGGCAGTATGCCGTGGCCCAGATTGAAAATATGGCTGGCCGCGGATCGCCCCTGGCGCAGGATATCGCCCACCGCCGCCTCGATCTCAACAACGGATTTCAAGAGGACCTCAGGAGCCAGGTTGCCTTGGAGAGCAAAGCCCGGGCCTAGAGCCGCGGCTGCCTCGCCCAAGGCTACGTGCCGGTCTATGGACATCACGTCAACGGGCAAGGCGCGCAGGAGCGGCAAAAGCCTCCTGCAATCCGCGCTGAAATGAATCAGAGGAGCGCCCTGACGCCGTATGCCCTCGATGACCGCAACAGTGTAAGGCCGGACTTGGGCCTCATACTCCGCTGGCTCAAGAACCCCGGCCCAGGTGTCGAAAAGCTGGATCGCCTGGGCCCCGGCCGCAATCTGGGCGCTGGCGCTTGCGCTTGCCACGCGCGCCAGCTTGGCCATGAGCGCGCCATAGATATGCGGCGCCTCGAGCATCAGGGTTTTGATCTTGCGAAAATCCCGCGACTTGCCCCCCTCCACGATGTAACTGGCCAAGGTAAAGGGCAGGCCGCAAAATCCTATGAGCGGCACGCGGCCCTCAAGTTCACGGCGCAGCAGGCGGATCGCGGCCAGGACAAAACCGAGCTCGGACTCAGGATCCGGGACGCGCAGAGATTCCACGTCCGCGAGATCATGGATGACTTTGCCGAGGATGGGGCCCTTGCCCTCGGCAAATCGCAGGGGCACGCCCATGGCCTCCACCGATATCAGGATGTCCGAGAAAAGGATGGCCGCATCCACGCCCAGGCGCGTCACGGGCTCAAGCGTGACCTGGGCCGCCAATTCCGGCGTCTTGCAGAGTTGAAGAAAACCGTGCTTCGCGCGCAGCCGGCGATATTCAGGAAGGTAGCGGCCCGCTTGCCGCATGAACCAGACCGGAGTCGCGTCCACCGGCTCCTTGCGGCAGGCCCTAAGAAAGCGGGCGTCTTGCATCTAGGCCTCGCCTCGCTTCCGCTCGGGCTTATGGCTGCACAGGGGCTCTTCGCCCAGATAGTCTCCGCCATAAAGTTCGGCCCGCGCGCGGCAGCCGCCGCACACCTTGATATATTCGCAAGCCCCGCAGCGGCCCTTATACCTGGAGAAGTCCCGCAAGGAACGAAGCAGCTCCGAATGCCGCCAAATCTCCGAAAAAGCCCTCTCTTTGACATTTCCGGCCGACGTCGGAAAATAAGAACAGGGCTGGACCTCTCCCTGGGCACTGATGAAGGCGATGCTCTGGCCGCACACGCAGCCCTTGGCCCCGCCCGTGGAAAAGGAAAGGGAGCGCCGCTTCCAAGAGAGCCCCTCGGCCCGGGACTTTTGCAGGGCCAACCGGTAGTAATGCGGAGCGCAAATGGGCCGCACCAGCATCTCGCTTTCGTCTTTCTCCATACGATAATGCCATCCCAAAATTTCCTCGTAGTCTTGCGGGCCGATGAGTTCCTCGCGCAAAGCCTCGGCCCGGCCCGTGGGCAAGACCATGAAGAGATACCAGGCCCGGGCGCCCAGAGATTTGGCCAATCGATAGACCTCCGGGATATCAGCCTGATTGCGTCGGGTGAAAGAGGAGTTCACGATGAAATCGATGCCGTGGCGACGCAAAGCCCCGGCGGCGGCCAGCGTGGCGTTGAAAGCGCCCGGCTGCCTGCGGAAATCGTCGTGCACCGCGGACGTGGACCCATCCAGGGACAGAGAAACGATGCGTATGCCGCTGGCCTTGATGCGGCCGCAGATGCCGTCGCTGATCAACGCGCCGTTGCTGGCCAAAGCCATACGCAGCCCTCGGCTGGCGCCGTGGCCCGCGAGCTCGAAGATATCCGGCCGAAGCAGAGGCTCTCCGCCCGAGAGCACAAGCACCGGCTTGGAGAAGGATGCGATATCGTCGATGAGGGCAGCGGCCTGGGCCGTGGAAAACTCTCCTCCCCCGGCATCCGCCCCGGCTTGGCTGCGGCAATGGATGCAGGAAAGATTGCAGCGGCTCGTAATCTCCCAGGCCAGCCATTGCAAGACAAAATTTTCCGTCTCGACCATGCTTCATTATATTCAATATGGGCGCGATATCAGTTCCCGTGTCAGGATCAATTTGGTAATTTATGTCGGCATGGTCCCCTTGCAGGAAGCACGCGCCCTGCTGAGCCTGGGAACGATCGAGCCCAACGGCGAGCGCATCCGCCCCTTCGTCTTCAGCCTGGGCGAAGGCCGCCTCCACGCCTCGCCTACGGCCGGACTTGAGGGCTTTCTTTACGGCGAGGAACGTTCCGCCAAACTCGTCGGCAGGGAGATGCTGCTGCGCCATCTGCCGGACTACGCCCGCTATCTGGGCGGCCTTTTCGCTCCTGTTGCCTGGGCGCAAGAAGCCTGCAATAAAGTTCAAAACATCCTGCATTCCCCCCTGCCGCCGCAGGCCCGGTACGGCCAGCTCATGGATTTCTTAAGCCTATATACCCAGGGCCTGCGCCGCGAAATGGCGGCCGCCGATAAAAGCCGCTGGTCGCGCCAAGCCCGCATTTACGAAATTTTTCCTCGCGCCTTCAATCTCGCGGGCAAAAGAATGGCCCGGGGTCGAGCCCCGGGCACGGGCCGACCCTTTTTCGCAGATTTCGGCGCCCAAGACCTGCTCGACATCAAGGCCCTGGGTTTCGACGCGGTTTGGGTGATGGGCATATTCCCCATCGGCCTGCGCAACCGCTCAGGCAGCGCCGGGGGTTCGCCTTATTCGATCCGCGACCATGAAGCGCTCAACCCGGAGCTTGGCACAGCCGATGATTTCCGCGGCTTCGTGGATCGGGCCCACCAGGCCGGCTTGAAAGTAATCATGGATTTCGTGCCCAACCACACCTCAATGGACTCGAAGCTTCTCATGAATCATCCGGAGTTTTTCCTTAATAAGAGAGCCGATCCAGCCGGGCCGGAGCAGCCGGACCGAGGCTTTTTCACGCACACGGACCCGGCCACGGGCCGCAAGCTTTGGGTGCGCCACGGCGGCTACGGCATATTCGGCAACGTGGAGTTCTGGATCGACACGGCCCAGGTCGACTATTCCCAACCAGGCCTGCGCCGCGAAATGATCCGCATCGTCAAATCCTGGGTGGAACGATTCAACGTGGACGGCTTCCGCGTGGACATGGCCTACCTGGACCTTAACGCCAACTTCAGCCGCACTTGGGACGTGCGCATGCCGCAGCAGGAGTTCATGGACGAGCTCATCGCCGCGGTCAAAGCCGCCTACCCCGCTACCGCCTTCATAGCCGAAGGCTATGATAACTGGGATGAGCTCTCCATCGCGGGCTTCGACCTCATCTACAGCAAAAACAATATGGATCGACCCGGCGGACATACGGGCTGGTACGACGCCCTGCACAGCCGCTGTCCGGGCTGCATCCAGGCGGCTATCGAGCGCGCCGAATACCTGCAATGGCAGACGGCCGGCTCCGCCGCGCTCCATTTTTTCGGCAATCATGACGAAGCCTCGCCGCAGCGCAGCTTCGGTCCTTGGACGCAGGGCGCGAGCTTCTTGACCCTGCTCATGCCCGGAAGCCATCTTTTCTACGGCTCGCAGGAGATCGGTTTCGACCGGCCGGACCCGCGAGAGCCCAAATCCATCCCGTTCTGCGCGCCCGTGACGATCGATTGGCAAAGCGCAAAATCCGACACCGCGCAGTTCTACGAAGAATTATTCCGCACCGCCCAAGCCCTGCGCGAGATCCACGACAACCCGATCCTCAAAGCCCTCAGACCCCAAGGCGATCCCGCTTGGGTGGGCTATGCTCTGCTCGCGCCGGAGAAAAAACAGCCCGCGGTACTGGTCTTGGCCAATCCCACGGAACGCAGCGTAGCCGTGGATTTTCACGACGAAGAATCAGGCCTGGCCTGGCTGGGGCAGCTTCCGCCCTACGGTTACAGCCTCCTGGAAACAAGCGCCGGAGATCAACTTCCCTGACTGGTTCAACCTTCCAGGGCAATGGTTCGGGGAAATAATGCCAACAATGCCAACAACATGATCTCCGGCACCATTAGACCTATTCATATCCTGGGCCTATTGGGTCATTCTTTATGATACAATCGGCCTCGCGCCGCGTTTAAGAAGCTGCTGAATTAATCGGAGGGCATCATGCTCAGGAAATGGTTTGTCGTTTGTCTGGCTTGCGCCTCGCTGGCGGGCGCCCCGGCTCCCGCCGCACCCTCGATCGACTTCGATCAAGGCGTGGACGTCAAGGGCGTCATCGAGTCGGTCAAGGCCCGGATCGCGCAGCAGACCGCGGCGGAGAAGGCCCGCTCCGGAGAATGGACCATCATGGTGTACGTCAACGCCAAGAATAATCTGGAAAAATACGGCCTGGGGGATGTCAACGAGATGGAGAAGATCGGCTCCTCGGGCAAGGTCAAGATAGCGGTGGAGCTCGGCCGCATCAACGGCTACGATGCCTCCGATGGGAACTGGACCGGCCAGCGCCGCTACATCATAAAAAAAGACAAGGAGCCGGCCAAGATCACGAGCCCGGTCCTGCAAAATATCGCGCAAGCCGACATGGGAGACTGGCGCCACCTCGTCGATTTCGTGCAGTGGGCCAAAAAAGCGGCTCCGGCCAAGCACTACATGCTCATCGTGTGGAATCATGGCAGCGGCTGGGATAAGCGACGTTACCCCGAAGTGGTGATCAACGGCATCTCATACGACGACGAGACCGGCAACAACATCAGCACCATGGACCTGGGCCAGGCCATGGCGCGGAGCGGAAAAATCGACATCTACGCCTCGGACGCCTGCCTCATGCAGATGGCCGAGGTCGCCTACCAGGTCAAGGATTTCGCCGAATACATCGTCGGCTCCGAGGAAACCGAGCCGGGAGACGGCTATACCTACGATGCCTTGCTTAAGCCCTTGACGTCCAGGCCGGCCATGACCCCGGCGGCACTGGCCAGGCTCACGGCCGAGGCCTACACCGCCCATTACGCCCGAGCGGGAGAAGGCGCCACCCAGTCCGCGGTCAAAGCCGCGGCCCTGCCCAAGCTGCTGTCCCTGCTCAGCGATTGGGCCGACGCGGTCACGGCCGCCAATGAGACCGCGGTCCTCAAAAACGCGCGCTCCCAAGCCCAGGCTTTCACCACCAACGACAACAAGGACCTGCTCCATTTCATCCGCCTCGTCGATAGAGGCACGAAAGACCCGCAAGTCAAAAGCAAAGGCGCTCAGCTGGAGAAACATCTAGCCGGCGAGGTGATCATGGCAAACGCCACGACCGGAGACGCCTTCAAGAACGCTTTCGGGCTCGCGATCTATATTCCAAGCTCGTCCTACAACGAGGATTACGAGAAGCTCGCCTGGGCCAAGGAAGGCAGTTGGACGAGGTTCGTCCAATGGCAGCGCCACATCCGAGACGAGGACGAAGCTCAGGCCAGCCGCTGACATCAGCGCCAGTTCAGAAAAGCCCCCGTCTTGCCGGCGGGGGCTTTTCATTTCCCACAGCTCCGACTGCCCGGCGCTGCCGGCTGGGAGAATCGTCGGCTATGTTTCGTGATAGAATGAAATCAGGATGAGCTACATCATACCAGCCGCCGTAGTCGCGGTCGCAGCCGCGGCGCTGGCCGCCTGCACCGACCGCACCCCGCGGCCGGAGAAGGGAGAATATGACCAAATGCGCAGAGAAATGGTGGACCTCATAGCCGACTATTCGAGCGAGCACAAAGTGCGCGACCCGCGGGTCCTCGCGGCCATGTTCAAGGTCCCGCGCCATGAATTCGTGCCCGAGGAACTGCGTCATCTGGCCTACTCGGACAGGCCGCTCGACATCGGAGAGGGGCAGACCATCTCGCAGCCGTTCATGGTGGGCTTCATGACCGAACTCCTGCAGCTCAAGCCCACGGACAAGGTCCTTGAAATAGGCACCGGCTCCGGCTATCAGGCCGCGATTCTCGCCGAACTGGCCCGGAAGGTCTACACCGTTGAAATCGTGCCGACCCTGGCGCGGCGGGCCGAAGAAACCCTGCGCCGCCTGGGCTACGGCAACGTCGCGGTGCGCGTCGGCGATGGTTACAAAGGCTGGCCCGAGCACGCGCCTTTCGACGCCGCCATCGTCACCTGCGCGCCGGACCACATACCGAAGCCTATCGTGGACCAACTGCGCGAGGGAGGCCGGCTGGTCATTCCTGTCGGCCTCGAAAGCGGACTTCTGGCAGGCCAGGATTTGATCCTGGCGCGAAAAACCAAGACCGGACTCAGCCAACAGATCCGCATGGACGTGCGCTTCGTGCCCATGACCGGCGAAGCGCGCCGGCCCAAGCCTTAGCTAGGGAACCAGCCGGGCGGTCTTGATGTAATCCAGGAGAGGGAACTCCTTCTTTAAGTAGGCGTTGCCCTCCATATGGACGCGGCCTTGGTCCGGCCCCATGCCGCGGGGCGGGCCGTCGCCGTAGCCCTTATAAAGGCGATCCAGGGTTTCCATGCCCTCGACCACCTTGCCGAAAGGCGTAAACCCCATGCTGTCCAAAGCGCCGTTTTCGCCGTAGTTGATGAATATCTGGGAGGTGCGCGTGTTGGGCCCGGCCGTGGCGAAGGTGACGAAGCCGCGCTTGTTTGATTGCCCAGTCGGCGCATCGTCGGGTATGCGGGCCTCGCGCCACTTCGCGTTGACCTCGGCAGAACCGTGGAGTCCGAACTGCACCATAAAGCCCTCCACGGCCCGGAAAAACGCCGCATCATCGAAATAGCCCACGCGTACCAGATTGTAGAATCGATCCGCGCCATGAGGCGCCCAATCGCGATGGACCTCCACCGTGAAGTCGCCCTTGGTCGTGGAGAAGCGGGTTTTAAAGACCGCCGGCGCCTGCTCCGCGGCTTTTTCCGGCGCCAAAAGCGCGGATGACGCGACCGGAGGCTGGACAGCGGCTGCGGGGGACGACTGCGGCGCGGGCTGCTCCGGAGGCTGGACCGTCTGAGCACAGCCAGCCGCAAGCAAAAGGCCCCATAAAACGAGAATATTTTTCTTCATGCCACCTCCCGGATATGAATAAGGTGCCACAGTTGATTGCTCGTCGTCAAGCTTGAATGCCCGGCGAATACATAGGTAAACTGAGCGCATAGACAATCACCCCCGTCCGGAGGCCGCCATGGTCAAGACCGACACCTTGCTGGACCGATTTTTGCGCTACGTGAAGGTGGATACCCAATCCAAGGAGGATGCGGAGGAATATCCCAGCACCGCCAAGCAGTGGGACCTTCTCAAGATGCTGGCCGCGGAACTCAAGGATTTGGGCGTCGAAGACGTGCGCCTGGAGCGCAGCGGCTACGTCATGGCCTCCATCCCCGGCAATCTGCCCAAAACGGACAAAGCCTACGGGAAAGTCCCGGCCGTAGGCTTCATCGCCCACGTGGACACGTCGCCGGAGGTCAGCGGCGCCGGCGTAAGGCCTCAAGTCCTGACCTACCGGGGCGGCGACATCGCCCTTCCCGGAGACCCGGCCGTCGTCATCCGAGCCGATGAGAACCCCGACCTCAAGGACAACGTGGGAAAGACCGTCATAACCTCGGACGGCACCACCTTGCTGGGCGCCGACGACAAGGCCGGCGTCGCCATCATCATGAGCCTGGTGGACACGATCCTCTCCAAGCCCGACATTCTCCACGGCGACATCAAGATCGCCTTCACCCCCGACGAGGAGGTCGGCGCCGGCACCAAGCTCTTCGATTTGAAATCATTTGGCGCCAAGTACGCCTATACCATCGATGGCGACAAACTCGGCGAGCTCAACAAGGAGACTTTCAGCGCCGAAACCGCGGTCCTCACCGTAAGCGGCCGCGACATCCACCCGGGCATGGCCAAGGACGTCATGGTCAACGCGACTCGCGTCGCCTGCGAGTTCGTGGCGCGCACCCCGAAAGACATGGCGCCGGAGACCACCGACGGTTACCAGCCTTACCTCCATCCCTACGTGATGGAGAGCGGCGTGGGCAAGGCCGCGGTCAAGATTCTCCTGCGCGATTTCAAGAGCGACGGGCTCAAGGAACTGCGCCGGCGCCTGGAGAGCATCGCGGCCGAGGTCCGGCCCCTGTTCCCCAAGGCCCAGATCGACCTCCATTTCATCGAGTCCTATCGCAACATGGGTCCCATCCTGGAGCGCAACCAAGTCGTCCTCGACACGCTCTGGGAAGCGGTCAAGCGCGCCGGGATCGCGCCCCGATGGGTCCCCATCCGCGGCGGGACGGACGGCTCGCGCCTGACCGAAATGGGGCTGCCCACGCCCAACATCTGGATGGGCGGGATCAACGCCCACTCCAAAACCGAATGGGCCGCCTTGCACGCCATGGAAAAAGCCCTGGAAACGGTGGTCCATCTGGTGGGCGTCTGGGTCGAAAAATACCGCTAGCCAGGAACTATTCGTCGCGACGCCCGAATCGCCGCCCGCTCTTTACCTGAGCCCGGCGGCGCTTATCCTCCAGCATCCGCTCCTTGGCCGCGCGGCTGCGCTTGCGATTGCGCCGGCGCTCGCGTTCCATTTCATGCAGTCGACGCGCGCCTTCTGCTTTCCGGCGCGCCTCGACCTTCTCCGCCAAGAGCCGGCGGGCTATGAGCCGATTCCGCGCCTGGGAGCGCTCCTGGGTGCAGCGCACGCTCAGGCCGGTGGGGATATGGACGAGCAAAACCCCGGTTTCGACCTTATTGACGTTCTGGCCGCCCGGGCCCGAGGCTCGCAAAAATATTTCCCGCACCTCGCTTTCTGCAAGAGGTCTAACGTCCATGGCCGCGGCCCTGTCCTTCCTTGAGCATGCCTACGAGGGTGATCTCCTCGCGGTCATGAAACAGATGACGCGGCCGCAGGACGCTGCAGCGCGACGATATCCCCCCCTGAGAAGAGGCCGCTTCCCTCAGCAATAAGAAGGGATCATGCCGGCCGAACTTGAGGTTGACGATGAATTTTCGGCACCAGCCCCGCCGCACCCATCGGCGCAGAAGCTCAAGCACCTTGCGGGGATCATCGATCATGTCGCAGAAAAGCCAATCCATGGTCCTTTCCGGCGCGAACTTATAGGCGTCCTGAGGACAATGCTCAATCAGGGGATTGTCCAACGCGCCGCCCTTGAGCGGCCCGTTGTCCACGGCCAGCACGCGCGCTCCGCGCTGCGCCGCGCTGAAGCTCCAGCCGCCGGGCGCCGCCCCCAAGTCAGCCACGCTATCGCCCGGCCGGGGCGCTTCGCGCAAGACCAGGTAAGCCTCTTCGACCTTGAGATAAGAGCGCGACGGAGCCCTGGGGTCGTCGGACATGCGCCTCTGGCCGCCGCCCCAGGCTTGGCGCGCGGCAAAAGCCCTCTTGAAATCAGTCAAGTAAACGAACAAGCCGCGCCATGAGCCCAAGGCCGGACGCCCTTCCTCAGCCAGCCTCATGACCCGCGCCATGCGGCTGGTCTTCTCCTGGAAAGCCTTCAGGACGCCGCGACAGCGTTGGTTGAGGCTCTCCACGCCGGCCGCCTCGAAGCACAACGGCCAGACCGCCTCATAAAGTTCCCCCCGGCTTGTCTCCAGGAAATAATCCGCGATCCGGCCGGCCAGGATATTAACCGATTCACCCTCAAGTTCCAAGGGCTGCGGCAAGGAAAAGTGCGCGAAGCACAAGTCCGTCGCGGCCGAGGCGGACATGACCCAGCCCGGCCCCTTTTCGCGGCAAGCGCCCGCTTCCTTGGCGAGAAAGGCCTCGAACCCCTGCTGGCAGACGTGCAATGCGGGCGGCATGGTCCGGCTATCATACCACACCGCGGCCGGGCTTCACCGGCTGATGGCGACGGCCTCGATAGTCAGGGCCGCACCCGGCATGAAAAACCCTGATGGCTGGGACGCTGATAACGGAAACAAAAAAATCACGACGCATCGAGCACCGGAAGGACGGCAAACAACGCAAAACCGCTCATCAGACATGCAAGCGTGTACATAAGATTCACGGCCCCCAGAATGCTTCGCTTCGGGTCGCCGGGACTTGGGTCTTTTGGGGAATTTGAACGCGGCATTGGGCCTAGCCTCATAATCCATAATTCCCATTTCGAACCTAGGTCTCTTGCCTAACCTTTCATAGGCCAATCGTCCTATTCGTTTTCTCATGCGGGTTGTTATGATACACACGCATGACGACCTCAACTGCAAGGGAGACCTCTATGACGCGACTATCCTGCCGCACGCTCTCGACGCTCCTGGCCATTCTCATCGCCGGCTCCAACACCGGAGCCTTCGCCGTCAACATAGCGGCAACGGTCATTCGCCGGGGGCCGGCCCGAGGTGCAATCGCGCCTCTCTCCCAATGGCGCAACCAGCCGCTCTCCGGATCAACCCTCCGCGGAGTGGAAGCCATTCCCGGCGCCATGCGCCAGACGAATTTAGCGGTGACGCCCCGGGTCAAGGACCAGCCAGCCATGAACGCCGCGCCGAAGTCGTCATGGCTCCAGGCCGCGCCCCAGGCCTTGCCGGCTTCAGCCGTTTCACCCGTGACCGCGGAGCCCATCCCCGCCGACGCGGGCCAGGCCGCGACAACGGAAAAGGTGGCCGATATCAGCCAGGAAGTCCGCAACCTCTTGGAGGCCGCCGGCCCAGTGGCCCAAACCGGAGCGGAGAATGCCAAAGGCATGGGCGCCGAGATTTTTCAAATCCTCCTGGCAGAACCGCGTGATAACGAAACCGGCACGACGCCCGCACCAGCCGAAACGGACGACAAGGCCGCATACGCGCTCAACTTGACGCAGAAAACCATGCTCAAGACCCTCGTCGACGTGGCCGCCGTCTTCGCCTCCCGTTGGGCGCCTGTTGAATGGAAAAAAGAAAAATTTCTAGTGGACGTAAAGAAGGCGTACGACGAGGCCGCCGCCGTCATTCGCGCCAACCCCGGCATCACCACGCCGCAGTTCCAAGATCTCCTTGTGAAATTTGTCCAATCCATGCGCGACTACCACGTCAGCATCGCTTTTAACGCCACGGAACGCGCGCGCCTGCCGTTCATGGTGATCGGAGCCGAGGACAAGTACTTCCTGGCCTACGTGGACCGGGACCGGCTTCCCCAAAACATATTCCCTTTCGGGGTCGGCGACGAGGTCGTGGCCTTCGACGGTCAGCCCGTCGCGGAAGCGGTGAAGGCCGTGGCCGGCCGGCTTGGAAACAACGTCGCCGAGACAGACCGGCGCTGGGCCGAAATCATGCTCACGAACCGCCGCCGGACGCGCGGAGATCATGTTCCCAAAGGCAACGTCGTCATCGTCATCCGCGGCCAGGACGGCCAGCTCACGCAAGTCACGATGCCCTGGGACCATATCCCGGAGCTGGTGCCCCAAAACGTTCCGGTGCGCGACGTCGGTTTGCTGCAGCCGCCTCCATCCGAGGCCCAGCCTCAATCCGGCATCGACGATTCTCCGGCCATATCGCAGGCCTCCGGGAAAACCCTCACGAGCCTGCTCGACCGCATCTATGCCAAGGCCGTGCATCCCCTGGCCAGCATCCTGAAGGACATGCGCGTCGCGGATTCAGCCAATCCCTTTATGATCGGCGCGCGCAAAAGCTTCGTGCCCCAGTTGGGAGACATCGTCTGGCAATCCAAGGATGACGCCCACTTCCACGCCTACATTTTCAAGAACCCGGACGGCCGCAAGATCGGTTTCGTGCGCATCGCGGCCTACGACGGGGCTTATGCAGAGGTCCAGGAATTCGGCCAGCTCATGGCCAAACTCCAAAAGAAAACCGACGCCTTGGTCATAGACCAGGTCAGCAATCCGGGCGGCGACGTGTTCTATCTCTACGCCCTGGCCTCGCACCTGACGGACAAGCCCCTGGTCACGCCAAAGCACCAACTCCTCATCTCGCAGGAGGATGGGCAATGGGCCGCGGAACTCCTGCTGCAACTCATGGGACATGCGCAAGCCAGCCGCAACGGCAAGGACGACGATGAAGCCGTCGCCTCTGATGAGCCGCCGAATTCGTCCGGCTATCCTGTAACCCGGAAATTCATGCAGCTCCTGGTCAAGTTCGCCAAGTTCATAATCGACCAACTCACGCTGGGAAACCGCCTCACCCCGAAGGACGACGCCACCCACCTCTGGGGAGTCGACAAAATAGACCCCGCGCCCGATCCGGAGCAGCGCTATACCAAGCCGGTCCTGCTGCTGACCAACGCGCTGGACTTCTCAGGCGGAGACTTCTTCCCGGCCATCATGCAGGACAACAAACGCGTCACCATACTCGGCGCGCGCACTGCCGGCGCGGGCGGCATGGTCAAGCCCTTCGCCGTTGACAACCAGTTCGGCATATCGGATCTAAACGCCACCTGGAGCATCGCCTGGCGCCCGACCGGAAACCCCATAGAAAACCTCGGGGTTACGCCGGACATCCCTTATGACCTTACGGCAAAGGATATGCGCACGGGCTTCTCCGAATATCGCAGCGCCATTCTTAAAGCCTTGCAGGACTTGCTGCCGTCGCAAGCCCCTGCCGACGACGCCCAAGACCCCCCCGCTCCGACTCCAGAAGAGGCCGGGGCGCGGACGAAGAGGCCGGCCCTCAACAGCTCCACTAAATAATAGCGAGCAGTCTCTCGACGGCGATACCCCCCGGCAAAACCGGAAGGATTATGATTTCCTCCTTCCCTGCAATTTAGGTATATTAGCTCCATAGAAAGCCCATTTCCCATGAAAACCTCAACCCAGGAGCACCTCATGGCCGCCCTGCCCGAAGGCTTCCCCCCAGCCGTGCGCATCAAGGACCTCAAGGCCCATGCCGGCCAGGAAGTCTCCTTGCAAGGCTGGCTCTACAACATGCGCAGCAAGGGCAAGCTGGCGTTTTTGCTGATGCGCGACGGCTCCGGCATCTGCCAGGCCGTGGTCTTTCAAGGCGACGTTTCCCCGGAAGTTTTCGAACGAGCCAAGTCGCTGACGCAGGAAACAGCCCTCGTTCTGCGCGGCAGCGCGCGCGGCGACGAACGCTCCCCGGGCGGCGTGGAAATCGGGGTCAAGGATCTGCGCATCGTGCACCAAGGCCCGGAATACCCCATCGGCCCCAAGGAACACGGCCCGGATTTCCTGCTCACCAACCGGCACCTGTGGCTGCGCTCGCGCAAGCAGGCGGCCATCGCCCGGGTGCGCCATCAGGTCAAGCGCGCCATCAGCGGCTTCTTCGACGGGGACGGCTTCGTCCAGGTCGACGCGCCGATCTTCACGCCCAGCGCCTGCGAGGGAACGAGCAACCTTTTCGAGCTGGAATATTTCGAGGAGGGCAAGGCCTATCTGACCCAATCGGGCCAGCTTTACATGGAAGCCGCGGCCATGGCCCTGGGCAAGGTCTATTGTTTCGGCCCCACGTTCCGGGCCGAACGCTCCAAAACGAGGCGGCACCTGACCGAGTTCTGGATGGTGGAGCCCGAGGTGGCTTATTGCGACCTCAACGGCGTCATGGACCTGGCCGAGCGCTTCCTCTGCCACGTGGTGAGGCATTGCCTGGAAAACTGCCGCGAGGACCTCAAGGAACTCGAAAGGGACGCCTCCAAGCTCGAGAAGATACTTCCCCCCTTCCCGCGGGTCAGCTACGACGAGGCGGCGGCCATACTGAAGCGAAAAAACGTCAGCTTCGCATGGGGCGACGACTTCGGAGCGCCCCAGGAAACCGCGATTTCCGAGGAGTTCGACCGTCCGGTCATGGTGCACCGCTACCCCGCGGACGTAAAGGCCTTCTACATGAAGCGCGACCCAGCCGACGAAAAGCTCGCCCTGTGCGTGGACGTGCTCGCACCGGAAGGCTTCGGAGAGATCATCGGCGGCGGACAGCGCGCGGATGATCTGTCCTATCTGGAGGCCCAGATCGGCAAGCACGGCCTCCCCAAGGAAGCTTTCGAGTGGTACCTGGACCTGCGCCGCTACGGCTCCGTCCCCCACGGCGGCTTCGGCCTGGGAGTGGAACGCACCACGGCCTGGATATGCGGCACAGAGCATATACGGGAAACCATAGCCTTTCCCCGCATGCTTTATCGCATCTATCCGTGACGAGGTGAGCCATGCCCCATAAAATCCTGATCGTCGAAGATGATCCCTGCATCCAAGGCTATGCCAAGACCGTGCTGGAAAACGCCGGCTATACGGCCGTCATCTGCGGCACGGCCAGCGAGGCGCGCAAGTTTTTTTCGGCGGGTCGGCCGGATCTCTTAATCGTGGACATCGGCCTGCCTGACGGCAACGGCCTGGATCTGGTGCGGGAGCTTAATCTGGGGCCGGAGGGCGAGGTTCCCTTCATGTTCCTCACCGCCTCGGGCGACATCCAGACCCGCCTGGAGTGCTTTCGCCTGGGCGCCATGGATTATATCCCCAAGCCTTTCGCCGTGGAAGAGCTCCTGGCCAGGATACAGGTGCATCTTAAGCTCAAAGCGTCCCGGGACAAGCTTTCCCGCCGCAACTACGAGCTGGAGCTGCGCAACCGCGCCCGACAGGACCTGACGGACATGATCGTGCATGATCTCAAGGCGCCCTTGACTTCCATCAAGGGGACCCTGCAGCTGGCCATGAAGCACGGCCTCATCAGCGACGCCGCCTACCAAAACCTGCTGGCTTCCGCGGGCACGGCCGCGGACTTCATGCTCCTCATGCTCAACGATCTGTTGGACATCGGACAGGCGGAGCAGGCCCGACTCGCGCCCGAAATAGCTTCGACCAACATGGAGATTCTCCTCTCAAAAATTCAAACCCTTTTCCAAGGCCATTGCCGCGCCCGGGAAGTCAACTTAAAAATCCGGGTCGCGCCCGAAGCCGCGATCCTGCAGACCGACGCCAACCTCGTGTTCCGCATTCTCGTCAACCTGGTGTCAAATGCCCTCAAATTCTCTTCCCGCGGCCAGACCGTCAGCGTGGAAGCGACGCTCAACAACGGCCAGCCGCGCTTCGCGGTCTGCGACCATGGACCGGGGGTGCCCAACGGCCGCAAGACCCAAATCTTCGATAAGTACACGACCGGGACCCCGCGGGAAGGGACGGGAATCGGTCTCGCCTTCTGCCGCATCGCCACGCAAGCCCTCAAGGGCACTATCCGCGTGGAGGACCAGCCGGGCGGCGGCAGCCTGTTTATAGTGGATCTGCCTGCCATCCCCCCATCGGCCTGAGCCGTAGAAACAGACAGCAGCCATGATTCCCGACTTCGCGGGCCGCCACCAAGCCGCGCCGATCATGGCCCTCGCCCGCGGCTTCATGGCCAGCCGGATACTGCTGACGGCCTTCGACCTGGATATATTCACCGCTCTGGATCGAGGCCCGATCGACTCCGTTCAGGCGGCGCGGCGCATCCGGTGCGACAACCGGGCCACGGACCGCCTCTTAAACGCCCTAGTCTCCTTGGGCCTGACGCGCAAGAAGGGAAGGCTGTTCTCGAACACGCCTCTCGCCGCCCGCCATCTGGTCCGAGGCCGGCCGGAATATTTAGCCGGGTTGGGGCATTGCGTCCACCTCTGGGATTCCTGGTCCACCTTGACAGCCGCGGTCCGCCGCGGCCGAAGCGTCCTCGAGCCCTCTGTCGGCCGCCGCGGAGCGGCCTGGCTTTCCGCCTTCATTTCGGCCATGCACGAGCGCGCCCGCGCCCAAGCCGACGCCGTGGTCAAGGGCCTGGACCTCGGCGCGGTGGAGAGCGTTCTGGACGTAGGCGGCGGCTCGGGCGCCTATGCCATGGCCTTTGTCCGGGCCAAGCCCGGATTGCGCGCGACCGTCTTCGATTTGCCCCAAGTCGCGCCCTTGACCCGACGCTACATCAGCAGGGAGGGCCTCTCCGGCAGAGTCGCGGTGCGCGCCGGCGACTATGAAAAGGACCCTCTGCCTAAAGGCTTTGAACTTGTGCTCCTCTCCGCGATTATCCACAGCAATTCACCAACAGCCAATATCCGTCTGTTGCGCAAATGCCGCCGCAGCCTCAATCCCGGAGGACGAATCGTCATCCAGGACTTTGTCATGAATCCGGACCGCACAGCCCCGGCGTTTGGAGCCATTTTCGCCCTCAATATGCTCACCGCGACCGCAGCCGGAGACACCTACACGGAATCGGAAATTCGCTCCTGGCTCAAGCAGGCGGGCTTTGGCTCCATCAAACGGCGGGACACGCCCTTCGCCTCGACATTAATCGTGGGCTCACGCTCCGGTAAATCGTAAAAAACGTAAATGCCTGACACCATAGGCCAGCTCAGGCCGGCTTGGGCGCGGTCCGGGGCTTGAGCTGGGCGGGCGCGGATTTGGCGAAGAGCCGCTGCTTCTCGGCGGCGCGGCTGCAGAGCTGTTCCTGAGCCCGCAGCCGCTTCTTGGCGTCGCCCGCGAGCTTGCGGTAGCTGCCGTCGCCCTGCAGCTGCCAGGCTTTCTCGTTGTCGCGCAGGTATAGCTTCAGAAGCTCGCCGAGCTCCCGCCGGCACGCCGGGTCTTCCACCGGGAACATGATCTCCACGCGGCGGTCCAGGTTGCGCGGCATCCAATCCGCGCTGGAGAGGTAGACCTCCTCCTCGCCATGGTTGGCGAAATAGAAAATCCGGGCGTGCTCCAAAAACATGTCCACGATGCTCACGACCTCAATATTTTCGCTTAAATCCTTGACCCCGGGACGCAGACAGCAGACGCCCCTGACGTTGAGCCGCACCTGCACTCCCGCCTTGGAGGCGGCATAGAGCGCCTCGATGAGCTCGGGATCGACCAAGGAATTCATCTTGGCCATGATCAGGCCCGGCCGTGCCTTGGTCGAGGTCATGGCCTCGCGCGCGATGAGGCGCAAGAGCCGGCGCCGCAGGCCGTAGGGCGCCGCCTCGATCTTGGCCCAGTTCGCGGGCTGGGAATAGCCCGTGATCATGTTGAAGAAGGCCGAGACGTCGGCGGCATAATCCTCCTTGGAGGTGAAAAACCCGATGTCCGAGTAGAGCCGCGCCGTCCTCTCGTTGTAGTTGCCGGTGGAAAGGTGCACGTAGCGCCGGATTCCCTCCGGTTCCCGGCGCACGACCAGGCAGGCCTTGGCGTGGGTCTTGAGTCCCGCGACCCCGTAGATCACGCTCGCCCCGGCCGCCTCCAGGCGCCGCGCCCACTCGATATTGTTCTCCTCGTCGAAGCGCGCCTTGAGCTCGACCAAGACCGTGACCCGCTTGCCTCGTTCCGCGGCCAGCTCCAGGGCATTGATGACCGAGGACTGCCGGCCGGCGCGGTAAAGGGTCTGCTTGATGGCCAGGACGTCGGGATCCTCCGCGGCCTCGCGCAGGAAACGGCCGACGACATCGAAGCTTTCGTAGGGGTGGTGAACGATAACGTCCGAGTCTCGCAGCAGTTTCCAGAGATCGTCGGCCCGCTCGAACTCCATGACCGGCCGGGGCTCCCACGCCGGACGTTTGAGTTCCTCGAAGCCGGCTTGGAAGGCGAGTTGGGAGACGCTTTTAAGATCCAGCCAGTCCGGATATTCGAAGATCTCGGCCTCGGCGAGGCCGAGGCGCTCGCGCACGAAGGCCGTCATCTCGGCGGGCGCGGAGACCTCCAGGCGCACGACCGGGTTTTGACGCCTGGCCTTGACGGCCTCGGACATCACCTTCATGAAGTCCTCATCGCGCTCCTCGTCGATGGACATGCCGGCGGCGCGCGTGGGCCGCATGAGGCCTGTGGCCAGGACCTCGTAGCCCGGGAACAAGGCGCCCGCGTTCATGCGCAAGACATCCTCGATGAGCACGAAACGATATCCGTTTTGCGCCGGCAGGGCCACCAGGCGCGGCAGATTCTGGGGAATCTCGACCAAGGCGTACTTGACGGCGTTGCGCCGCCCGGGTTCGGCCAGAGCGGCGATGAGGAAAAGCCCCAGATTGGCGAGAACCGGGACTTCCCGGTCCGGCGCCAAGGCGATAGGCGTCAGGACCGGAAAGAGCTCGCTGGCGAAGAAACGGCCCAGATAGGAAGTCTGCCGCTCGTCCAAGGCGCTGGCCGCGACGCGGGCGATGCCTCCGGCCTCCAATTCAGGAATCAGGGTTTCAACGAAATAGCGCCACTGCCGCTGCAGCAAGTCCCGGGATTTCTGCCGCGCCGCCTCGGCGACCGGATTCTTGCGCTCCAGGCGCGGCACCCGATTCATGAAGAATTCGTCCATATTGGAGCTCACGATGCCGATGAACTTGAGGCGCTCGAGCAGGGGATTGGACGGATCCATGCCCTCGGATAGGACCCGGGCCTGGAATTCCAGAAGCGAGAGCTCCCGGTCCAGAAAAGCGCCCTCTCCGTCCGGACTCACGCGGCCCTCTGCTTGAGAGCCACGCCGGCGCCGAAAACCTCCAGGAACATGTCGCCCTTGGCCTGCACGGACTGGCGCTCCAGGGAAACGTCGCCGGACTCGGGCCCGACCCAGATGGTGTAGCTCTCCGGCTGCTTTTCCAGATCGAAATCGCGCACTTTCTGCTGATGGGGATTATCCAAGGCGTCCGCCACCCTCAGAATAGCGGAGAGTTTCGAAACCACGGTCCGATCGGGCCTCGGCAGGGACATATAAGCCGTGTGCGTCGGTTTGGGCAGGGAGCGGCGATGGTAGCGCACCACGTTGGACACGATGTCCTTGTCCGACTTGCGCAGGCCGAAAATCTCGGAGGCATTGACCAGATAGGCGGAATGCTTATGGTGGCTCGTGGGAGAGATATATATGCCGATATCGTGCAGGAGAGCCGAGGCCTCGAGCAGCATCCTCTCGCGCGGCCCCAAGCCGTGCTCGCCCTTGAGCGCGTCGAATAGCCTGCCGGAGAGGGCGGCGACATTGAGGGCATGCGGCTCGTCATACTTGTACTTGCGGCCGAGGCTGCGCGCGGAATTCGTCACCTGGCGGGAAACGTCGGTGCGCTTGGCTCCGGAGACCATCTGCGACATCTCCAGGAGCAGGCCGTCGCGGATGCTGACCGTGGGCACCACCAGGCTTTCCACCTTGGTTTCGGAGATAAAACAGGAATAGATGAGCGTGGCGGGATAAAGGGTCTCCGCGTCGGCGAAAGGTATGGCGTACTGGGCCGCGAGCTCCTCGGGAGGAACCTTGGCCAGGGACTTGGAGAAATCCAGGAAATCCTTGGCCGCGATCTGGTAATGGTTCTGTTCCGCGGGCCCGGCGATCTGGCGGGCGGCCAGGCGCATGTCCGAGCCCATGGCGATGAAGGTGTCCACCTCGTCGAGGTTGTACTCGCGCCGCGCGTCCTCGGCCATGGTGTGCACGGCGCGCTTGACGACGCGCTGCATGACCCCGGACTCGCTGCGGCCGGGCGCGAGGCGCTCCGGCAGCCGGATGGAGCCGATCAAAAGCGTTCGAGTCAGGTCCACCTTGCCCTTGGAAAGCACGATGATCTCGGTCGCGCCGCAGCCCACTTCCATGATCAGGCAGTTCTTTTTCTGGATCTGGAGACTGCCCTCCAGGGAATTCTCGACGGCCAGAAGGTCCAGGCGATTTTCCTCCGTGCCCTCGACCACCTCGACGTCGATGCCCGCGGCCAGGAATATCTTGTCGATAAAATTATCCCGGTTGGCCGCCTCCCGCACCGCCGAGGTCGCTATGGCGTGCAGTCTCTTGACCCCATAGGTTTCCAGCACGGTCTTGAAGTTGCGCAGGATCTCTATGGTCTCGCGCATCACGGGAGCTGAGATGCGGCCGTTGGTGAATACGTCGCGGCCCAGACGAACGGGCTGGGAAAGGTTCTCCAGGGCCCGGATCGCCGCGCCCGGACCCAGCTCGGCGAGAACCATGCGGACCGCCCCAGAGCCGATGTCGATGACCGCCGCGGTCTCCCTGGCGGCCGCGGTCTCAGGAGCCGGCATGGTCCAGGGCCCACTTGGCCGCGCCCATGACAATGGCCAGGTCGCCCAACTCGGCGGCGGCCACCTTGACGTGCTCCGCGATGTCGGGCATGGCGTGGCCGCGCATGGATTGTTCGGCCGCGGGCAAGATCAGCTGCGGCATGGCTTCCATCAGCCCGCCCCCCAGGACGATGCACTCCGGATCCAGGGTATTGACCACGTTGGCCATGCCGATGCCCACGAGCTGCGCCTTGCGGCGCAAGAGCTGCCGGAGCTCATCGTCGCCGGCCTTCACGGCGCGGGCCAGGGCCCCGCTCTTGAGCTTCCTGAGGTCTGATCCGGCGTCGGAAAGCAGATGGTCGGCCCGGCCGCGGCAGGCCAGGGCCGCGGCTTCGGCCGCTATGGCCAGGCGGCCGGCCGCAGCCTCCAGACAGCCGCGATTGCCGCACCCGCAGCCCGGCCCCAGGGGGTCTATGAAGAGATGGCCCAACTCCCCGGCCGCTCCCGAGGAGCCCCGATATAAAGTCCCATCGAGGATCAGCGCGCCGCCGATGCCCGTTCCCATGAAAAACCCGGCGACATGGCGATACCCGGCGGCCGCGCCGAATTGCTGCTCGCCGTAGAGCCCCATATTGGCGTCGTTTTCCACCGTGGTCGGAGTCCCGAATATTCTTTCCAGCCTTTTCGCGAGCGGAAAATTAATGAGAAAGGGGATATTGGCCGAAGAACGGATGCGGTTCTTGCGGTAATCTATGACGCCGGGACAGCCGACGCCCACGGCCGCGAGCTGTTTCGGCCTGATTTCCGCCCGGCTCAAAACCTCTTCGACCGCGGCCGAGATGCCGTCGAGAAACCGCCTCAGCCCTCCGGCCGGATCGGTCTTGGCCTTGACCGTGGCCAGCACCCGAGACCCGCGCAGCGCTCCCACCAGCATCTTGGTCGCGCCGAGATCGATGCCGACGACGGCCTTGTCTTTCGCCATTCGAGCCTATGATACAAATTTTGATTGCCCCGGCAGCTGAAGTTGTTGGCCTCGCCAGCCACCCGAGAACGCCTCCCTGAACTAATTCAGACAAAATAATATATTCTCTTACAAAGTCTTGAAGGGAGGCCCCATGAGCATTGATCTCGAAAAGATTCTGCGCCCCGCGGACAACCCCGCCCCGACCTTCACTCCGAAATGCATGACCTTGGCCGGCGGCGAGACCATGGTCATCCGCCAGGTGGACCGCGATGAAATCCCGGACATACTCCCTCATATAGAGCCCCTCATCCATGTGGAGCGCGACTTCTACGACATCGTGGCGGCCCGCGTCTACGCGGAGCTGCTGGGCTATTATCGATACCGGATGCAGGACGAGTACGTTTTGGTCGCGCAAATCGACGGCGAGCTGACCGCCGTGGTCAACGGCCGGCGCTACAACCCGGACGTGGGAATGTCTTTGCACACCCTTTCCTTGCGCCGGGGCCTGCGCGTGGGCGCGCACGCTTTCGCGGCCAAGATGGAGTACCATTTCGACTTCCTCAAGCAAAAAGAAGTCCTCATCGTGGCCGAATCGCCCATCGGGTTCCGGCGCTGGATGATCGAGTACAAGCTCGAAAAGCGCTTCCAAACCCCGCACGAACTGGGCGGCGTGCCGTCCTTCTCCCTGACCAGGGAGCTCTTTGAACGCATCCGCGGCTCATTGCTCACGGGCCGGCGGCCCGTGCCCCAGGAACTGCTCGCCCGAGCCCAAGCCAGGATACTGCCTCCCTCCGATCCGCCGACTCCGCCCCAAGACCTCATGGCCGCCACCCGGTCGCAAGGCGACAACACGGGTACCGCGCTGCTCCTGCAGCGGCAAATTTTGGGAGGGAAATAAGCCATGCGCGAGGTCTACGTCGTCGGCATAGGCATCACGGCCTTCTCCCGCCTCGAGTACCCGCTCGTGGAAATCGCCGGCTACCCGGCCATGATGGCGCTCCAGGACGCCGGGCTCTCCGAGGTGGATCACGTCTACGTCGCCAACATGGGCGCAAGCCGGCTCAACAAGCAGACCGGCCTGGCCAGCGCGGTCGTCGATCACTTAAGCCTCACCCCGGCCGGCGCCGAAACCATCGAGAACGGCCCGGCCTCCGGCGCTTCGGCCCTCAAGCAGGGCTACATGGCCGTCGCCTCGGGGCTCCATGACACGGTCCTCGTCACGGGCGCGGAGCGGATGCGCGCGGCCAACAATCTCGAGACCACGGACTTCGTGGCCACCCTGACCCATCCCCTGGCCGAATACGTCTATGGGGTGACGCTGCCGTCTTTGGCCGGCATGTTCACGCGGCTCTATATGGACAAATACGGAGTCACGCCCCGGCACCTCTCCATGGTGGCGGTCAAGGCTCACGCCAACGCCATGCTCAACGCCTTCGCGCATCTGCACGAGCCCATCACCATGGACGGCATCCAGGACGGCCCGGACGCGGCCACGAACAACCCCATGGTCTCGGACCCTTTGCGCTTCTACGACTGCTGCCCGGTCTCCGACGGCGGCGCCTGCCTCATTCTGGCCACGGCCGAGATCGCCCGCAAGCTGGGCAAGCCCCTGGTGCGCCTGGCGGGCGTTGGGCAGGCCACGGACACCCACGCGGTGCACGACCGGAAAGATCCCACGGAACTTCCGGCGGTGCGAGGGGCCGCGCAAAAGGCCTTCCGGATGGCGGGAGTCAAACCCTCGGAAGTCGACGTGGCCGAGCTCCATGACGCTTTCACCATCCTGGAGATCGCGGAAAGCGAGGAGGTCGGTTTTTTCAAGAAAGGCGAGGGCCATGAAGCCCTGGAAAAGGGCCTCACCCGCCTGGGCGGCGAGCTTCCCATCAACACCTCGGGCGGACTCAAGGCCAAGGGCCACCCCGTGGGCGCCACGGGCGTGGGCCAGGCCCATGAGATCGTCCTGCAGCTGCGCGGCGAGGCGCAGAAGAGGCAGGTCGCGGGCGCCAGGACGGGATTTACATGCAACTTCGGCGGCTTCGGCAACAACGTGGTCTGCCTGGTTTTCCAGAGGGAGGGATAAGCATGGAAATCTACGGTTATCAGTGCGCCAAGTGCGGCCGCGTCAACTATCCCAACCGGACCCTCTGCCGCCAATGCCGGCACAACGACTTCAAGCCCGTCCCCTTGCCGCGCGACGGCAAGCTGCTGACCTTCACGCGTCTTTCGACCTTGCCCGGCGATTTCGACGTGCCGGAAATCACGCTGGGCATCGTGGAATTGTCCAACGGGGTGCGCATGACCGCCCAGTTGGATATCCCCAAACCCAAGTCGGGCATGGCGGTCCAGGGCGAGGTCAAGGTCGTGCGCAAGGACGAGTACAACCAATACCACGGCATGGTGTTCCGGGCCAAGTGATCCGCGTCAAGAGTTTCGGAGACCGCATCGAGCCCGGCCCATACCGACTCCATTCGCGCTTTGCAGACGTCGTCAACTTCGCGCAAGGCGGGCGTCTGGCCTGCGTGGTCGCTCCTTGCGTAGGCCGCGGCCCGCTCAATATAGTAGTGGAGAACCTGGATTTCTCTTGCCTCAAATCCCTGCGCGTAGACCAGGGCGGCTTTGCGTTGGATGAAACCGCCCTGAGCCAAGAGCCGCGCTACGATTCATGTTTCCCGTCCGGTAAAACCGATCCTCGCCAGGCCCGCGCCAACATCCGCGCCTGGCAAGAGTTCCTGATCCGCGAAGCGCACCCGAAAAGTCTCGCTTTCTTGCTCGATGGCGGCCGTCGCCGCCACTTTTCATCAGGCTTCGAGAAAGTCCTTGTCGAAAAAACCGAGGCCGCGGCGCGGGACATTCAACGCGGCCATCTGGAGTCAGGCGCCAGGGCCATGCGCGGGATGGGCTTTGGCCTGACGCCCGGCGGCGACGATTTCCTGGCCGGGTACCTATGGGGACTCCACGCGCGCCAGCGCCTGGACGGAGGCGATGCATCGACAGAAATCGAGCGAATCTATGCCTGCGGACAAAGCCAAAGCCCGCTCTGTTCCAGCCAGCTGCGCTGCGCCCGGGAAGGCCGATGCTTCGAGCGTCTGCGCTCCTTGCTCGGCGCCCTCCTCTACGAAAGCGAATCCTCATGGGAACAACGCGCCAGGAAAGTCCTGAGCCTGGGAGAGACTTCCGGATCCGACATCAGCGTCGGCCTTCTAACGGCCGCCCTTCAAGGAGAAAGCCCATGAACGTCAAAGGTCTCATCAAGACGGGAGAATACTTCGACTCCGTGACCCTCATGATCGTGGGCCGTGAACTTTCCTCCAGACCGGGGGTGCGCGACGCGGCCGTGGTCATGGGCACGGCCGAGAACAAAGCCATCCTTAAATCCTCGGGCCTGCTCACCGACGAGCTTTCCGGCGCGCGCGACGCCGACCTGCTCATCAGCGTCCAGGCGGCCGATGAGCCCTCGGCGGCCTCGGCCCTGGCCGAGGCCGAGGCGCTTCTCAAGAAGACGCGCCAGCGCGGCGCGCAGGCCGGCCGGTATTGCCCCAAAAGCCTGGACGGAGCCCTCAAGGTCCTGCCGGACGCCAATCTCGCCTTGGTCTCGGTCGCGGGAAAGCACGCGGGCGAGGTCGCCATGAACTCCCTGCGGCAGGGCCTGCATGTGATGCTGTTCTCGGACAATGTCCCGCTGGAGACCGAGGTGGCGCTCAAGACCTTCGCCGCCAGCCGGGGCCTGCTGGTCATGGGACCGGACTGCGGGACCGCCATCATCAACGGCGTGCCCCTGGCCTTCGCCAACGCGGTCAGCCGCGGCGAGATCGGCATCGTGGCGGCGGCCGGCACGGGCCTGCAGGAGGTCTCCTCCATCATCTCCAACGAAGGCGCCGGAGTGTCGCAGGCCATCGGCACGGGCGGCCGGGACGTTAAAAAAGAGGTCGGCGGGATCATGTTTTTGGCCGGCCTCGAGGCCCTGGCCGAAGACGCGCAAACCCAGGTCATCGTCCTGGTCTCCAAGCCCCCGCACGAGGAAGTCCTGGCCAAGCTCGCGCACGCGGTCCAGGGCATAAGAAAACCCGTGGTGGCCGCCTTCCTCGGCGCCGACCCGGCGCGAATATCACGGGATGGCATGCTCGCGGCCGGCACGCTCGAGGAAGCCGCGCTTTTGGCCTCGGCCCTGGTCCAAGGCGGAACCGCCGACGCTGTACGCCGCCGAATGAGTGCTCAAGAAGAGGAAATCGAGCGGCTTGCGGTTCAACAATCCTCGCGACTTAAGAAGGGCCAGCGCTACGTGCGCGGACTCTTCAGCGGCGGGACTTTTTGCAGCGAGACCCAGCTCATCTTCCGGGAGATGCTCCCGGAATTTTATTCCAACGTTCCCCTGCCC
This sequence comes from Elusimicrobiota bacterium, assembly GCA_003452935.1. GTDB lineage: Bacteria > Elusimicrobiota > Elusimicrobia > UBA1565 > UBA9628 > UBA9628. The sequence continues at coordinate 20,594 of DMMY01000015.1, read as the reverse complement.
CCGGGCCGGCCGCTCGCCGACGTTTGGAGGAGCCAGGGCCACACTTTCGTGGACCTTGGAGAGGATGCCTTCACCGTGGGCCGGCCCCATCCCATGATCGACTTTTCCCTGCGCAACCGCCGCCTGCTTGAAGAAGCCAAGGACCCGGAAACAGCGATTATCCTGCTCGACGTAGTGCTGGGCTACGGCTCCAACCTCGACCCGGCCGGGGAACTCGGCCCGGCTATCGCCGCGGCCCGGGAAGGCAGGGACATCGTCTTTGTCGCCTCGGTGACCGGGACCGAGAAAGACCCCCAGGTCCGCAGCCGCGTAGAGGACGGCCTCAAGGCTTCGGGCGTCGTGGTCATGCCCACCAACGCGGCCGCGGCCAAGCTCGCGGCCCGCATCGCCATGAACCTGGCCTCAAACTCTTAGCGCGAGCTGGCGGCCTCGTCGGCGGGGATGAAGCCGATGCGCTTCGTGGCCTGCTCGGGCTCCGGTTCGGGATCGATGATGGCGCCCAGGGCGCTGAAGAGGGTCTCGATCTCCTGGTCGTGGCGGTCGAGCCTTGTGCTGACGGCGCGCTGAAGCTGGGCCAGCTTCTTCGCCAGGGCATCGCGGGAGACGGCAATCTTGCGCATCTGGATGAAGGCCCGGACCACGGCGACACTCATCTGCGAAGCGCGTTCGCTGCTTAGGACGTTGGCGGCCATGACAGCGCCATATTCTGTGCAGGCTACGGGGGGCTTTTTGATGTTGCGCTTGCGCGATGCTGTAACATTTTGTGACAGCATCCGGCGCGTCTGCTGGGGCGTTAGGACGAAGGCGAAGTCGGGCGGGAACTTGCGGGGATTGCGCCGGAACTGCTGGTTGAGACGGCTGGTAGTGACGCCGTAGAGGCGCGCGAGGTCCGAGTCAAGGATGACGCGCAGGCCTTTGACGATGCGGATGAGAGGCACGACGGCGGCGAGGCGGTTTTCGTGGTGCATACTATAAATACGACGTGGGCCTGAAAAAGTTCCGTAAAGGAGGGCTAGCAGGCCTCGACGCGGCCGGCGTCCAGAGCGCGCCTCAAGGCGCTTAAGAGCGTCTCCGGAGAGAACGGCTTCTCAATAAGGACCGTGTCCCTGTCAATGCCGTTTAAAGCCTGCAGGCTGCCGGCATAACCCGACATATAAGCCACCTTGATGCGGGGCTTGAGGGCCGCTACCTGAACCGCCAGCTCCGTCCCGTTTATGTCGGGCAAGACGAGATCGGTCAGCAGAAGTTGGATGTTTTCCTTGCGGATGCGGCAGGCCGACAGCGCTTCATGGCCGTTGCCCGCCGAGAAGACCCTGTAGCCTTTGTCCCTGAGCGCTTTTTTTATCAGGCCCCGCAACACGGCATTATCCTCGACTACGAGGATGGTTTCGTGACCGCCCCGCGATGCACGGGGAGCCTCCCCCGGCAGCATGGCCTCGGCGCCGCCCTCGGCGCGCCGCAGATATATCCTGAATCGCGAACCCCGGCCCGGTTCGCTCTGGATCGCTATCTGCCCGCCGTACTGCTTGACGATGCCGTGGATGGTCGCCAAACCCAGCCCCGTGCCCCGGCCCGCTTCCTTGGTGGTGAAGAACGGCTCGAAGAGGCGCTCCCGCACCTCCGCGCTCATGCCGACGCCGGTGTCTTCGACCTCCAAGCAAACGTATTGCCCCGGCGGCAGGACGATCATGGGATCGGGCTGGCCGCGCACCCCGACCGTCAGGTTCTTGGTGGCAATGGCCAAATTGCCCCCTTGGGGCATGGCGTCGCGCGCATTGACCACGAGATTGAGGATCACCTGCTCCAATTGCCCGCTGTCGATCTTGACGGGCCAAAGAGAGGGCTGGGTCTCCAGGCTGAGCTTGATGTTCTCGCCCAGGAGCCGCCGGAACATCTTGGTCGTCTCCATGAGAACCGTATTGACGTCCATAAGCCGCGGCTCGACGATCTGCTTGCGGCTGATCGCCAAGAGCTGACGGGTCAAGGCCGCCGCCACCTGGGCCGAGCGGCGGATCTCCAGGCTGAAGGCTCGCAAGGGATTGCCGGGCTCAAGTCCCTCCAGCATGAAATAGTTGTAGCCCACGATCGAAGTCAGCACGTTGTTGAAGTCATGGGCCAAGCCGCCGGCCAGCAAGCCCACCGCCTCCAGTTTCTGGGATTGGCGCAGCTGATTTTCCAGATTGGCTTCGGCCGTGACGTCCCGCATCACGGCCACGTAGTTGACGATCTGGCCCGAGGCGTCCTTGACCGGAGATATGGTCATCTGCTCCTCGTAAAGAGACCCGTCCTTTTTCTTGTTGGTCAGACGCCCGCTCCAGACCTTGCCGCCGCTGACGGTGCGCCACATCCACGCATAGAAAGCCTGATCCTGCTTGCCGCTCTTGAGAAGACGAGGATTGCGTCCCAGAGCCTCTTCGCGGGCAAAGCCGGTCACGCGGCAGAATGCGGGATTGACGTACTGGATGGCCCCGTTGGAATCCGTGATGACCACGATCTCCGAGGACTGTTCGATAGCCGTGCCCAGGCGGCGCAACTCCTCCTGCGCCGCCTGGCGCGAGATGACGACCGCGATCAGTCCGCCCACGGCTTCCAGAAAAACGGCCTCCCTTTCATCGCGACGATGCCCGGGCTGAACGTGAACCTGGAGCACTCCCAGGCATTTATCCGCCAGCCTGATGGGAACGCAATAGAGGCCATGAGCCGGAGCATGCGGATGCCGGAGGCGATGCTCCTGATTTTCGCCGCCCGCGAACTCCACCCGTCCGGTCAAGGCGGCCCGGCCGCAGCAGCCGTCGCCCAGAGGCACGCGAGCGCATAGATCGACATCCGGACACTCCCCGCGGGCCGCCCGCAAAACCAGGGCATCGGTTTCCGGGTCCAAAATAAAGACTCCTCCGCGGGAATCCGGCCTCAACGAGGGCGCTTGGAAAAGCCGGTCCAGTATGCGGCAAAGCAGTTCCTCAAGCGGCATGTCGCGCAGGCAGAGGCGGGCGATCTCATAAAGGATGGATTGCATCCCGGCGTGTTGGCGCGCCTCCTCTTCGGCTTGCCGGCGCGCGCGAAGTTCCTTCGTTCCCCAATAAAACAGACAGGGGCCGGCCAGCAATGTCCCCAAGCCGGCGTCGAGCAGCAGCATCTGGGCCGTCCCTAGCCGAAAGTCAAACGCGTAGCCGACAACCAGGGCCGTGACCGCTTCCGACGCGGCAATGACGGAGATCACGACGAGAAATATTTTGACCAAGAGCGGACAGCCTCTCCCTAATAGAGTCTCGGGGAAGTATATTCTTTCAAACCGGCTTCGGGCAAGCCCCAAAAGCGCGGCGGCAATAATAAAAAAAGTGTTAGAATAACATCACAAATGCCCATAAAGGACCTTTTTCGGCAGAAACTAAAAGTCGTAAATATCGGCCTGGAATCTTTCGGGGAGAGTTTGCGGCAAGCCCAAGCTCCATGCGTCCAGGTAGATTGGAGGCCTCCGGTCGCGGTTGATGAAGCGACCCTGCGCGCTGTCCGCCAACGCGCCGATGAAATCTCCCGGGCCAATGCCCGGGCCGCGGCGAAAGTCCTCGCGGCCCAGCCTTTCCTCACCGGACTGGAAAAGGCCCTGGATGTCGTCCCGGGCATGAAAAAAAACATGATCCTTCACGCGGGCCCGCCCGTGACCTGGGATCGCATGTGCGGCCCCATGCGCGGCGCCGTCATGGGAGCTCTCATATACGAAGGCGCGGCCGGCTCGCCGCAAGAAGCCCAGGCCATCGCATCTTCAGGAGGCGTGGAGTTCTCGCCCTGCCACGAGCACTCGACGGTCGGGCCCATGGCCGGCATCGTGTCAGCCTCCATGCCCGTCTTCGTCCTCAAGAATGAGGAGCACGGAAACCTGGGCTACTGCACCATGAACGAGGGCCTGGGCAAGGTCCTGCGCTACGGCGCCTACGGCCCGGAAGTCATCCAGAAGCTCAAATGGATGGAATCAACGCTCTATCCGACCTTGAAAAAAGCCCTGGCCAAGCTCGGCAGGATCGATCTCAAGAACATCATCGCCCAGGCCCTGCATATGGGCGACGAAGTCCACAACCGCAACCGGGCCGCGACCTCGCTTTTCTACCGTCTCATGGCCCCGGCCGTGGCGCGCACAGCCGCCGATCCGGAGACCGCGGCCCGCGTTCTCGAGTTCATCAACGGCAACGACCACTTTTTTCTCAACCTTTCCATGCCCGCCAGCAAGGTCTCGCTGGACGCGGCCAGGGATGTGCCGGCAAGCTCCCTCGTAGTCGCCATGGCGCGAAACGGCACGGATTTCGGGATTCAGCTCTCGGGCACGGGCCAGGACTGGTTCACGGGGCCGGCCCCGGTCCCGGATGCCCTGTACTTCGCGGGCTTCTCCAAAAAAGACGCCAATCCCGACATCGGGGATTCCGCCATCACCGAGACCAACGGCCTGGGCGGTTTCGCCATAGCGGCCTCGCCCGCCATCGTGCAGTTCATCGGCGGCAGCCCCGAGGACGCGCTCAATTACACCCGGCAGATGTACGAAATCACCCTGGCCGAAAACACGGCTTATCAGATCCCCTATCTTAATTTCCGCGGCAGCCCGACGGGCATCGACGCGATCCAAGTCGTGGACAAGGGGATTTTCCCCGTGATCGACACCGGCGTGGCGCACCGCGAGCCCGGCGTCGGCCAAGTGGGCGCGGGCATATTGAGCGCCCCGCCGGAGCCGTTCCAGAAAGCCCTAACCGGACTCGCCCGAAAATTGGAGGCAAACCATGAAAACCGATGAATTCATCAGGCTCATGGGCAAGGTCAAGATGTACGACCTGACCCAGCGCCTGAGCGTGCACACCCCCCCGTGGCCCAGCTATATTCCCCTTTCAGTGCAGTACTTCAAGCGCCTCGCGGGCGCGCACATGGGCCAAGGCGCCAACGGGCAGGTCATCACCACCTCGAATCACGTGGGCACTCACATGGACGGCGAGATTCACTTCCACGCCAGCGGCCGCTCCATCGGCCAAGTGCCCATGAACGAATGGGTGGGACCGGGAGCCGTGGTGGACCTCTCCCGCGAGATGGGCGACTATGACCTTTACGAGCCGGAGCTCCTGAAAAGCAAAGTGGATATCCGCAAGGGCGACATTCTCATCATCAACACGGGCTATCATCGCTACGCCTGGGACCAGCCCCAGTCCGACGAAGTGCGCTACTTCGTCAAGCACCCGGGCCCCGGGCCGAGCTTCCACAAATGGTGCCTGGAAATGAAGTTCAAGTGGATCGGAGTGGACTGCGGCAGCGCCGACCATCCCATGAACACCATCATACGCAACTGGCATCCCAAATCATTCGTCGAGGCCGACCGCAAGCTCCAAGCCGTCACGGGCAAGGCCTGGGACGAGACTTTCCCCTTGGAGACCTATTACCAGGTGATGCACCTCAAACTCTTCCCGAAAAAGATCGTGCACGCGGAAAATCTCGGCGGCGATATCGACAAGCTCTCCAACAAGCGCGCCTGGATCGGATGTTTCCCGCTGCGCGGCATAGAGCTGGAAAGCGCGATGTGCCGCATCGTGGCCTGGCTGCCGTAGGAGACCCCATGCCCATCACCGCGCAGTTCGATTACCACAAGCCCAAGGACGTCCCCGAGGCCGCGGCCCTGCTCTCGCGCTATAAAGGCCGGGCCCAGGTCTTGGCCGGCGGGACCGACCTCATCGTCTGGCTCAAGACAGGCGTCAAGACACCCGAGGCCGTCATCGACGTCAAGGGCATCCCCGAGCTATGGCACCTCGACGCGCAGGGCGACGCCCTGCGCGTCGGCAGCCGCGTCACCTTCACGGAACTCATCGAGTCCGAACTGGTGAAAAAACATTTCCCCGTACTCTGGGAGGCGGGCAGAACCGTGGCTTCCTGCGGCGTGCGCAACCGCGCCACCTTGGCCGGCAACATCTGCTCCGCGATCCCCTCCCTCGACGCGGCTCCGGCGCTTTTGGTCCACGAGGCCCGCGTGCGCGCGCGCGGCTCCGCAGAAGAGCGTTCCATCCCCATGTCGGAATGGTTCATCGGCCCCAAGCGCACGGCCTTGCTCGGCGACGAGTTGGTCACCGCAGTGGAGCTTCCCATCCCGAACAAGAAGACCGGCGGCTGCTACGTCAAGCTGGGCAGGTACCAGGGAGAAGACCTGGCCCAAGCCGGACTGGCGGTCCTCATCGAGCCGGGAAACTCGTACCGGCTCGCTTTCTGCGCGGTTGGGCCGGTGCCGGCGCGAGCGCGCCGCATAGAGGCCCTGCTCCGAGGCAAAAAGCTCTCGGACCCCCTGATCGCCAAGGCCCAAAAACTCGTCGCCCAAGAAATATCGCCCATCTCGGACCTGCGCGCCAGCAAGGAATACCGTCTGCAAATGGCCAAGGTCATGCTGGAGCGCGGCCTCAAGACCGCGGCCGCGAGGCTCGCCGGCAAGGGTCCGGCCTACGGAGCCAGCGTCCTATGAAAACCGCGATTTCCCTCAAGCTCAACGGCAAACAGCGCAGCGTGGAAGTGGAGCCCAATGACGTTCTCCTGGACGTTTTGCGCGAAAAACTAGGCGTCAAGAGCCCCAAAAAAGGCTGCGACCGGGGAGACTGCGGGACCTGCACCGTCTTCTTCAACGGCCGCACCGTGCGCAGCTGCCTGGTCCTGGCCATCGAGGCGGACGGCGGAGAGATCGTGACCCTGGAGGGAGTATCCAACAGCGGCCCCACCAAGCTCCAAAAGTCTTTCGTCAAGCACAGCTCCTTTCAGTGCGGATTCTGCGCCCCCGGAATCGTGCTCTCGGCGACGGAGCTGCTGCGCAAGAACCCCAAGCCGCGGCGCGAGGAGATCAAGGAAGCCCTAGCCGGAAACCTTTGCCGCTGCACGGGCTATACGCCCATCATCGAGGCCATAGAAGACGCCGCGAAATAGCGCCAGGTCAGCGGGCTGCGGCCCGTTCGCAACGCGCAAGCCCGCCCGAAAAGCGGCTTCCCTGATGGAAAAAAGGTCTTGGATTTCTCAGCCGAAACTCCGGCCAAATTTAGTATCCTCAGACCAGCCTTAAGCCCGCTGAGAGGAGATCATGACCGAATTCAAACCCTACATCGACGACGCCGCAAATATCGCGGAGTTCTCCGTCAAGGCGGTGGTGTTGGGCGCTATTTTCGGGATCATCTTCGGCGCCTCGACCGTGTATCTGGCCCTGCGCGCGGGCCTCACGGTCTCGGCCTCCATCCCCATCGCGGTGCTGGCCATCGCGGTCTTCAAGAAGATCGGCAAGTCGACCATCCTGGAAAACAACATCGTGCAGACCATCGGCTCGGCCGGCGAGTCCATCGCGGCCGGCGTGGTCTTCACCGTGCCCGCCCTGATCTTCCTTTCCAACGGCGAGCAGTACTTCCGCTACTTCCAGATATTCACCCTGTCGCTGGTGGGCGGCATCCTGGGCATCTTGTTCATGATTCCCCTGCGCCGGGCGCTCATCGTCAAGGAACACGGCGCCCTGCCTTATCCCGAAGGAACGGCTTGCGCCGAGGTCTTGATCGCGGGCGAAAAGGGCGGCAACCTGGCCAAGATGGTCTTCTCCGGGCTTTACACGTCCATCGTCTACAAGCTGCTCATGAGCGTATTCGGCCTGTGGAAAGACAGCCCTTCCTACGTGACCGCCCGCACCTCCCAACTGCCCAACGCGACCGTCGCCTCGGAGATCACTCCCGAATATTTGGGCGTGGGCTACATTATCGGCCCCTTGGGCTCGGCCCAAATCGTGGCCGGCAGCGTTCTTTCCTGGATGGTGCTCATCCCCTTGATCACCGTGTTCGGAGACAAGATACCGGGACCCATGCTGCCCGGCTGGAAGGGCATGCTGATCTCCCAGATGTCGCCCATGGAGATATATCGCGGCTATGTGCGCTACATAGGCGCGGGCGCGGTCGCGGCGGGCGGTCTTTTCACCCTGGTGCGCACCATCCCGACCATCATCTCCTCTTTCAAGGGCAGCCTCAAGGATATCAAGGCCGCGGGCCGCGAATCGGGACGCAAGCGCACGGAGCGGGACATCCCCATGACCTACGTGATGTGGGGCTCCCTGGGCCTGGCCCTGCTTATGTCGATCCTGCCCCAATTCCCGGGCAAGTTTCCTTCGACCTTGATCATGTCCTTCTTGATCCTGGTCTTCGGCTTCTTTTTCGTGACCGTGTCGAGCCGCATCGTGGGCATCATCGGCTCATCCTCCAACCCCATCTCCGGCATGACCATCGGCACGCTCATGGCCACCTGCCTCATCTTCGTAGCCTTGGGCTGGACCGGCGAGTCCTACCAGGCCATCGCGCTCTTCGTAGGCGCCGTGGTCTGCATCGCCGCGGCCAACGCGGGCGCGACCTCGCAGGACCTCAAGACCGGCTATATCATAGGCGCGACCCCGTACAAGCAGCAGCTAGGACTGCTCATCGGCGTGCTCGCCTCGGTCGCGGTGATCGGCGTGACGCTTTTCCTGCTGCACACCTCGCCCTATGGGCCCATCGGCTCGGAGAAGCTGGCCGCGCCGCAAGCGACGCTGATGGCCACGCTCATAAAGGGACTCCTGGCCCAGGAGCTGCCTTGGGGCCTGGTGTTCGCGGGCATGCTCATCTCGGTCTTCGTGGAGCTTTTGGGCGTGCGCTCGCTGCCCGTGGCGGTCGGGGTCTATTTGCCGCTTTCCACGACGTTCCCGATCTTCGTGGGCGGCATGCTCAACTCCCTGGTGGCCTGGGCCACGAAGCGCAAGGCCGAGAGCGAAGGGGAGATCAGCTCGGGCATGCTCTACTCGACCGGCCTGGTGGCGGGCGGCTCGTTGGCCGGCATCGCCATCGCGGTTCTGGCCGGCGTGCAGGAGGGTTATTACGCGACCCTCTTCAATTTCGGGGAGCGCTTCAATTTGATCGGGATGTTCGGGCCCTATGCCGACCTCATGGCAGTCGGGGCCTTCGGCGCGCTGTGCGTGCTGCTCTTTAGGGCCGCGGCCAAGAAGCAAAGATTCTAAGCCCTCGGCAACCCCTATTAAACTGACGTCTTTTCGCGCATCATTTTGACAGGGAATTGACAGAATACTTTAATCGGATAAGAAAAAGCTCGTGCAAACTCCGAAAAAACGAAAAACCCGATCGCGGTTTTAAGGGCCAAATCCGTGAATTAATAGCGGCTCACTGATCCGGCTCCGGCCTCATCCAGGCTTCCAAGTTGAGCGCGGTCAAGGACTGGGGATCCAACGACAGCTTGCCCAGGCGCGCGCCCCAATGCAGATGAGGGCCCGTGGCGCGTCCAGTCGCGCCCACCAGGCCCAGGATCTCGCCGCGCCGCACCACGGCGCCCACCGGGACCAATATCGTCGAGAGGTGCCCGTAAAGGGTGAAAAGACCGCACCCGTGGTCCAAGACCACGGTATTGCCCGTAAGGAAAAGATCATCGGCCAGCGCGACGATCCCGCCCTGCGCCGCCGCGACCATGGCTCCCTGGCGGCCCGCGATATCCACCCCGCCGTGCGGCGACATGGGCACGTTGTTGAAAACGCGATGCATGCCGAACTCCGCGGAGATCCTGCCTTTAAGCGGGACTCGGAAGTTCCCGGAAATGAAGTCGCCGGGGGTCCGGCGCGCGTATATATCGTGGAGACGATCGACGTCGTCCGCGGCGCGATCCTCGTCCTCCTGGCTGAACTCGACGTAGCGCGGCGCCACCCGAAGACGCTGCACGGGGAATTTTCTAGGCTCGATGACGACTTCCTGGTCCCAGCTCGCGGGCGCCCCGTCAGCGCCCCACATCTCAAGCTCCAAGGACCGCGTTCCAGAAGCCCTCTGCTCCAGGCCGGCGAAACTCAAAAAGGTGCCGGAAGCCACGCGCCAAAAACATAGAGGCTGCGCGCCGAAGCGGCCGACCGGAGGCCGCGCGTTATCTTCATGGCGGACCACGACCAGGAGCATATCGGAGGGGAGGGCGCCGGAGCGGGCTTTGACAAAGACCTCCGGCGGCTCAGCTGCGAGCCAGCCGGACAGAATGAGGACCAGGGTCATGACCGGCATGAGGCGCTTGAGATTCACGAATTTTCCGGGCACAAAAGAAGTATAGGGCATGCCGACTCGGGAATCAAGGGGACCAGCGCCGCAAATTGGTAGAATCAGAATGCATTTCTTATCGGAGGCGCCATGGCCAAGCTCAATCTGCTCCATAAACCGCATACCAACGGCCGCAAGAAGCTCCAAGAGCAGGCGGACCTCGGAGCCAGGCTCGCCCCGCCTTTCGAAGAAGAATCCGAGGACTTAAAAACCATCGGCAAATCCGTCCCGCGCATCGACGGCCTGGAAAAAGTCATGGGCGCGGCCCAATTCGTCGACGACATAGACTTCGGCCCCAACCTGCTCTACGCGGCCATAGTGGAAAGTCCGGTGGCGCACGCCCGCATCAAGCGCATCGACTTCTCGGCCGCGGCCAAGGTCCCCGGCGTGGTCAAGGTCGTCACCGGCAAGGATTTTCCGTTCCAGTTCGGGCTTTACATGAAGGACCGCTACGTTTTCGCCCAGGATCGGGTGCGCTTCGTGGGCGAGCAGGTAGCGGCCGTCATCGCCTGGGATCCCAGAACAGCCGAGAAAGCCGCAGCCCTGGTTCGAGTCGAATATGAAGAATTGTCCCCCATACTCGACCCCATGACGGCCCTGGCCAAGAACGCGACCCTTATCCATCCCGATCTGGATAAATACCGGCACGTGCCCTGGTTTTTTCCAAAGGCCGGCACCAACGTGGCTCACTGGCGCAAGATACGGAAAGGCGACGTGGCCAAGGGCTTTCGCGAGGCGGATCTCGTTCTGGAGCGGACCTACACGGTTCCCCGCTACGCCCATTGCGCCCTCGAGGTTCACGGCGCGATCGGGCTCCACGACGCCTCGGGCCGCCTCACGGTCTGGACCGCGTCGCAATCCCCCTTCACCCAACGCCACCTCTTTGCCGAGGCTTTGGCGCCTTTCGGCCTCTCGCACAAGGACGTGCGCGTCATCACCCCTTACGTGGGCGGCGGCTTCGGCGGCAAGGCCGGAGTCTCCATGGAGATTCTGGGCGCGGCCCTGGCCACCGCGGTCAAGGGACATCCGGTCAAGGTGCTCTGGTCCCGGGCCCAGGAGTTCTACAACACCTACCAACGCCAGGGAGTGGTTTCCAAGCTCAAGATGGGCGTCAGGAAAAACGGCGCCATCACGGCCCTGGAACACACCATTTACTGGGACGCGGGCGCTTACGTTGAATACGGCGCCAACGTGGTCAATGCCACGGGCCTTTCCGCCACCGGCCCCTATAAGATCGACAACGTCAAGATCGATTCGGTCTGCGTCTACACCAACCTTCCTCCCGGAGGCCCTTACCGCGGCTTCGGCTATTCCGAATTCGGTTTCGGACTGGAGTCACACATCACCGGACTCGCGCGCAAACTCAAGATGGACCCCGTCGCCTTGCGCCGCAAGAACGCCATACGGGAAGGCGATACCCTGGCCTACGGCGCGCGCATGAATCCCACGGGATTGCGAGAGGCCATCGATCGCACGGCCGAGGAAATACGCTGGGGCAAGAAAGAGGCTTCGCGGGATCCGCGCAAGGCCGTGGGCAAGGCCCTGGTCCTGTTCTGGAAAGCGCCCGCCATGCCGCCCAACGCGTCATCTTCGGCCTTTCTCAAGTTCAACGAGGACGGGAGCCTCAACATACTTGTCTCGGGCATGGAGATCGGGCAGGGCCTGCTCACGGTCATGGCCCAGATCGCCTCGGAAATCCTCTCCGTGCCCGTCTCCAAGATCCGGGTCGAAACCCCGGACACGGACCGCAATCCCTACGAATGGCAGACCGTGGCCTCCCACGTGACCTGGGGCTGCGGCAACGCGGTCAAGAAAGCGGCCCTGGACGCCCGCGAGCAGATATTCGACCTAGTGCAGCGCGCGCTGCATTTGGGAAAAGACCATCTTTACCTGGAAGATGAGGCGGTCAAGTGCCGGACCCAGAAGGGCTGGAAGCTCGATTTCAAGGATTTCGTCATCAACGGCATCCAATCCGAGGACCACACCTTCAAGGGCGGCCCGATCATGGGACGAGGCATGTTCATGCCCGAGTTCTCATCCGCCATCAGCAACCCGGAGACGGGACAGGGCGGCCACCCCAACGTGCACTACACCACCGGCGCCGGGGGCATTATTCTTGAGATCGACAAGCAGACCGGGAAGATGAAGGTCTTAAAAGCCGTCCTGGCCGCGGACGTGGGCAAGGCGTTGAATCCCGGCCTCATCCGCAGCCAAGTGACCGGAGGGCTCCTGCAGGGACTGGCCACCGTCCTTTATGAGGACATGCGCTTCGACGAAAAAGGCCGGCTCCTCAACCCCAACTTCTCGGACTACAAAATCCCCACGGCCCTGGACGCGCCTGAAGAGGTCGTGCCTATTATCATCGAAGCGGCCCAACCGGATGGCCCCTTCGGAGCGCGCGGGGTCGGAGAGCATACCATGATCCCGGCCGCCTCCATGGTGGCCAACGCGGTCGAGGACGCCTTGGGCCTCCGCATCCAAGACATGCCCATCACGGCCGAAAAAGTCGCCTTGGCCCTGCGCGCCGCGAGAAAGCGGCCCTCATGAAACCCAAGGTCGCAGTCATCGGCGGCGGGGCCTCGGGCTTGGCCGCGGCCATCGGAGCGGCTCGCGGCCCGGCGGACGTCACGATTCTGGAGCGCGGCCACAGCTTGGGCCGAAAAATCCTGGCCAGCGGCGGCGGGCGCTGCAACCTCTCTCACAGCCGCATCCTGCCGCAAAGCTATCACGGCGCACGGCCGGCTTTTATCCGGGACGCCCTCGCCCGCTTCAAGAGCCAGGAAGCCGTGCGCTTCTTCTCCGAGCTGGGCCTGCTCATCCGGGAGGAACCGGACGGCCGCATCTTTCCGAGGTGCGGCAAAGCCCAGGCCGTGCTCGATGTGCTCAAAACCGAACTTGAACGGCTTGCCATCCGTGTTTGTCTGGGCAGGAAAGCCGTGGAAATAAGACGCCAGGACGCCGGATTCCTCGTTCGAGCCGAAGCCGTGCCCTGGAAAACCGAAACGCCGACGCGGGGCGGAGAGGAATATGCTTTCGACCGCGTCATCCTGGCCTGCGGAGGAGCCTCCTATCCGCAGCTTGGCGCCGGAGAGGCCGCCTATGACCTGGGCAAGTCTCTAGGCCACGCGGTGACCGGGTTGACTCCGGCCCTGGTTCCGCTTTGCGTAAAGGAAAGCGCGTTCAAACGGCTGCACGGCCTGCGCCTGGAAGCCGGCTTGCGCGTCTTATGCGGCGAAAAAGAGATATCCCGCTGCCAAGGCGAAATCCTTTTCACGGACTACGGGATTTCCGGACCGGCGGCCTTGGACATAAGCCGCGATTCGGTAAAAAGCCTGGCCCGGGGCCGAGTTCAGGGCAGCCTTAATTTATTCCCGGAATTTTCATCCGCCGGGTTTCATGCCATGATCAAGGCTCGCTGGACCGGCCGGCCCAAGCGGCTCCTGAAGGATTTTTTCATGGGCATGTTCCCGGTCCAGCTCGCGGGCACGCTCATGGACACGCTCGGCTGGGAGGCGCACCGGCCTTTGGACTCATTGGGCCGGGACGCCGTGGACCGCCTGGCCGCATTGCTTCAGGACTGGCGATTTGAAATTATTGCCGCCCGTCCCTGGAGCGAAGCCATGGTCACGGCCGGAGGCATCGACGTCGACGCGGTCGACGCGCACACCTTCGAGTCGCGCAAGGTGCGGGGGCTTTTTCTCGCCGGCGAAATGCTCGACGTGGACGGCGACAGCGGCGGATTCAACCTGCACTTCGCGTGGGCATCGGGCTTGGCCGCGGGCCGAGCCGCGGCCAAGCCGGTCTGAACCTTCCCGCGAAGCGCGCGTTAAGGCTTCTTGTTCGCCGGCGGCGGGCACCACACGGCCAGCTGTTCCTTGATAAGCCCGGCGTCAGGATTGGCGCCTTCGTTAAGATGCAGGATGCGGATCTTGGTCAGGTCCAATCCCGAAGGCAGGTTCGGGTTGTCCGGAATATAGGCGCTGCCCTGCAAGGTTTTGCTCTCTCCCGGAGCCAAGGATTCCACGACCCACGTCTGAGTAGGCGCCAAGGTCATGCCCGGAGCGCCGCTGGTCTCCAGGACATTGTGCACGGCTTCGACGCGGACCTTGAAGCTCTTGTTGCCTTTGGCCGCGGTGTTGCTCAAGGTGACGGAAAAATTCATCGTGCTGCCCGTAAAATAGAGCGGAAATCGTCCCCAATACTGAGCCGGATAAACCTTGGGCTCGGAGCTGAATGTCCAGCCATTCATGGTGTAGCGAATGCCGGAGGCGTCGGTGAAAGTCTCTCCGGCCGGGCTCAGGAAGGAAACCTGGGCCGTGATCTTGGCGGCCTCCCCATTATGAAGTCCAGCCGCCGCTACAAACGCGGGCGCCAACGCCGACACGCACAGCAAAGCCAAAAACCGCTTCATAAACACCCCCTGATCCAGAATAGGCATAGGGTAAGGCTCCAGGCGCCTTCTGTCAAGGGGTTAATATGTCACATGACATCTGGAAGTTACGGGACTATCCTGAATCCCCGCGAATCTTTCATTGCACCCTCAAACCGCTTGGCGCGGCGGGAGGGGCGGGGTCGGACGAACCGATGACATAATTGACCGGCAACCTTCCGCCAAGACAATTGCCGCCGCATTCCGGTTCAGAACCCGACATTGGGGTGTACATCACCACATCATCTATATAAAATCGCATGGTCACCCGATTTTCCGAAGGGAATGCGGTACTGGCAATATTGTCGGGGAGCATAACCCAGTTCCAGCCAGTTGCCGTAGCCATAGCGGTGCCGTTTGAGTCAACGCCGGATTTGACCCACGGGACATCGGCGCGTTCCGCGGCCAGATTGCCATCCAGCCAAATGCGATATATTCCGTCGGCCGCGTCAGGAGCGCTATTCATCTTCACGTAATATTCGTACATGTGCCATTGATTATCACCGCACCACGTATCTGCGGACGTGGGCAGATAAGGCACCGCCAGGTTTGAACCGCCGTTAGACGGAGGATTGCCCCATATCCGTTCGGGTCCGCCCTGGTAATTCGGAGCATACCGCTCCTCGGTATCAAACTGAGCGGCATGCGGATAAGTGGGCGCAAATCTTCTATTTGCATTCACGATCAATGTCGGACTGGTGTCCGGAGACGGGTATCTTTCGGGATTCGGCACTTGCGACAACCGCCTGCGAAGCGCGGTTATGCGGATCAACTTTCCGGCGCTGCTGTGATGCAGCGAAGGCTGGATGTCCGACCCATTCCATACGCTATATTGAGATGTTCCCCAACACCAAGAATTTATAACGCCGGTTTCATTGCCGGTAGTCGTCCCCCCAGGAAAATTATTCGGCTCTTTCTTCCAAAATCTGACAAACAATTCTTGGTGCCCCCCATCGCCAAGATACTTGTCAATTCCACCCCCTGTCCAGCAACTGGAGCAATAGCCGCCATCCACCTCCGAATTGTATGTCAGCGCCTTTCCGGTTGATCCGCGATGGGCCGACGAATCGATTACAAACGTTTTAACGGCTGCGTGGTTGCTGTATTTCGGTATTGACGCCCTGTAAGATGTCCAATGTAGGGGAGGAACGGCGGTAGTAGGCCATGCGACGTTAGACCCGCCTCCCGTCTCGGCACTTCCGCTTTCCATGCTGCGCCAATCCGGGGAATCGTCAAAATTATCCTCGAAAACAACCGCCGCGCTTGCCCAACCCGGCAGCAGCAGGAATGCGACGAGGAGAACAAGAAGGCGATGAATGCGGACAACCACGGTCTTAATTATGGAATTCACGGGACTATCCTGAATCCTTTTGGCTTATCGGGCGCCCTGGACGTCGCCGGCGTGCCGGCGTTCTTTATGTATTGGGTACTGACGATGACATCGTCGATCGCATACCATTGCTCGGCTCCCGGCTGATAGGCGCTGTCCGTGATGTTCATATAGTTATTGAAGGCGTTGCCGCCCAACGCGACCCAATTCCAGCCCGCGTTGATGTTTCCGCCCGCGCCTATCCATTGGACATTGCTCAGATCCGCCAAAAGATAGCCGTCATACCAATATTGATAGATCCCGTCCGAAACTCCCGGGGCGCTGTTGAGTTTGACGTGATGCTCGATGGTATGCCAGTTCCCGTCGAATATCCCGAGCCTCTGGTCATCCGTGCTGGGAGGGATATTCGCCGACCACCCCGTGATAGGCTGGCCTGATGCGTCGACAAAACCTGATTTAGCCCCTTTGACTCCGCTGCAATAATAATTGGTTGCCTGCGGATCGCATCTGAAGGCGCTGCTGGCGAATCCATAAGGCGGCCATTCATTCTCATTGGCATCATAGAGCATGATCGGCGCCAACGCTCCAGCTTCAAAGGCTTGAAAGGGCGATCCTATCCGGTCCCAATGCGAGACGCGGAACGTCTTGAGAAATCCAGCATTGGCATTGGGCGTCCAGAAGCGCTTGAACCCCGGCATGAACCTGGTCTTGTACTGGACGTAGAGTTCCGAGTAATCCTTGTCCAGGGCTTTTCCAATGATGCCGTCCGCTCCCCAGCCGTCTCCGGAATTCCCTTTATGCGATTCATTCCATTGGACGTAGGCTTTGCCGCCGGGGCCGTAGTGCTGTTCGCCGGAGATCTGGATGACCGGATGCGAACCCGGAGTTCCCCCATAAGGATTCCATTTCTCGTCCGTGCGAAAATGCGTCCAGCCTCCCGGCACAGCGCAGGTATTGGCCGTGACCCCCTCGACGCAAGCGCCGACTTGATTCTGCTTTTTCACGTACCAGTCCGGGGAATCGTCGAAATTGTCCGAAAAGACGACGCCGGCAGGAGCTGTTTCCGGTACGGCAATCGAGACGGGAAGCGATCTCAGGCTTTCGTTCTCATTGGCGTCATAAGAGCCCTTGTTAAATGCGGAGACGGAAAAGTAATATGTTTTTCCTGCCTGAAGACCGGAAATATCCAAGGCTGTCCCGGCTGCGGAGACGCAGTTGTTCAAGCTCGTGGGACTGGTGCCGTAATAGACGCGATAGCCGTCCAATTTAAAAACATCGCCATTGGTTCCGGCCATCCAACTGATTCTGGCTTTGCCGGGACCCGTGATTTGGCCGGAGACGCTCACGGGCGGAGCCGGAGGGCCGCTGTAAGCGGCGCCAATGACGATGTCATCCAAATACATGGGCAAGGTAACCTGATCGGAAAGTTTGAAGGATGTCAAATCCGCATTATCCAAAACATTGACGATGTTCCAACCATTTGTCACGGACCCCCCCGCCATGACCCAGGGTATGGTCTTTTTGCTCCAGAGTTTAACGCCGTCAATCCAGAGCTCGGAGATACCATCGGCCGCCCCCGGGGCGCTGTTCATTTTTGCGTGCAGTTCATAACAGTGCCAGTCGCCGTCCGAAGGCCACAGGATGCCTCGGGCTTGATGCCCCGGGGGATCGGCTAAAATCGGGGGCGCCGCCGGATAGTATTGAGGGAAATTCGTAAAAAAGTCTTGGGTGGTTGGCAAGGTATAGTTCGGCGCATATCGTTCCTGCTCGTAGAATATGCTGTAACTCGGCGCAACGCTGATGTATCGGAACCACGTAGGCACCCATACCGGAGAAATCTCGCCGTACGGAGGCGCCGCATATGGGCCGTTCATTTTGCCGTTCCCCGGAGTGCCGTTAAATCTGGCGATTCTGACGATCTTCTGAATGGCTCCGGTGTTCGGCGAAACGCTCGTGTCATTCCACTTCCAGTGCGAAGGATATTTCGCGTAAAACCTCACGTAAAGGTCGTGGCGACCGTCCGTGCCCAGCCAAACCCCTAAAGGCGTTCCTCCCGTCCAACCAGTCGTGTCATATATGCCCGATACCTCGACGTTATAGAGCAAGCCTCTGCCGCCGCTTCTGCCCAGTCCATTTCCGATCTGGTAAGCTGGAGTGACATGAGGCGGATCAAATAACGTAGCCCCCACTCGAAATAAATCAAAAAGCTGGGTGCCGTCGAGCTTCTTGGGCGGCTGATGGGTTCCGGAATCTATTTCCCAGCCATAGCCAGTGGCGTTTTTAGGGGGTCTGGGCATTATCCAGTCATTAACGTCCTCGAAACTCGTGCTAAAAAACTTATTAGACGCCGAGCTTGCGGCCGCATACTCCAAGGCTCCCAGACTCGGAAAAGACAGCGGCAGGGGATTGCCTCGCAAATCATTATAAACGGCATGAGTCGCCGTCCCCGCATTTTTTGCCGGGCTGTTGGCCGTCAAGGCAAAGTCGCTGTCGAGCAGGGGGTTGGCGTGGAGTGAGTCCAAGGCCCAAGACGGCCCGGCCAGGCTCGGATTGACGAGGCTGTAGAAAAGGTTGTTTTTGACGTCGCGGTTGGCGCAGGTTGTGCCCGTGTCCGTGAAATAAGGAAGATTCTTCGTGTCGATCAAGATATTGTTCTTGAACTCGAAAGACCCGCCATGAGTGATGGCGTTGCTCGCGTTGTAGCCGTAGATGGTGTTGTTGTATATCTTGATGTTCGATGTCGTAGCCGAGGGAGTGACGCTGATGGCTCTTTCGCCATAGGCGTAGTCGTCATTGATGAAGAGGTTCTCATAAACCTCGACCGGCGTCGTGATCGCGCAGGCCGCGTTGAAGTTGAAACTGTTGCCTCTTTGGTTCTTGACCACATTATGATGGATCTTGATGACGCCGCTCCAGTCTCCGCAGGGGGCTTGGTCATAGATATGCAAGCCTTGATAAACGTCATTGTCCGCCGCATGGGTCCAGGCGATCTCAAAGGGCCGCGCGGGGCTTCCGCACCGGTTGCTGATATAGAATAAATGATGAAACACGCTGCTGTTAACGCTGCCGAAGTGATGAATGTGATTTCCGTAGAGCTTGGCGCCCTGAGCCTGGTCCATGTATGCGCCATCCGGATATTGGCCGCCATTGGAGCCGCTGACGGCTCCCCCATAGCCGTCGGCCGTGGGGCCGGTGATGTTGTTGGCGACGACTCTCATGTCCTTGAAAACATAGATGCCGGTCCCCGCGGTATTGATGGATAATTTTGAAAAGTCCCAATAACTGTTGCGGCCATAAAAATTCGAGATGGAACTCCCTGATTGGATTCCACTAATATTGCACCTGGAGCCCGGATAAGCGATCAAGGCATGATGAGCGGTTTCCGTGCCGGCGAAATACTTGACGTCGGATATCCCGATTTTAAGGCCCGTGGTCGCGGCGACCCCATCGACATAGACGATGTCTCCTGGAAGAAGGGGGCTGGTGTTGTTCGCCGTGAGCCTGGGAACAGAGCCATAGGCATTGGAAAACGAGCCATTGCCTGCCGTGTCGCTGCCTCCGGAGCGGACAAAATATATTCGGCCCGGCCTGATCAGAAAGGGAAGATGATTCGATTCCGCTCCCGAGACGAGCACGTAAAGTTCGCCGGAGCCGGCGGAGGCTGCGGCTGGGATGGAAAACGATATTTCCTGCATTTTATGATAGGTAGCCAAATCCGCGGGCCCTCCGGGCAATTGCCCATCGGCGGTCTTCCAATAATATATATGCGCGGCCGGCACAATTTGTCCGAAGGCATCCTTAATATAGACCTGGGAACCGCCTTGGCTGAGTCCGAGATTATTGCCCCAGACGGTGACAATAGAACCGTGCTGAGATGAAGAGAGCCCGCCTGCTCCATCCGTATTCCCGGTCTGCGGGCCCGAGACGATATCCGAGAAATTGAGCACGGGACCGGCCCAGGCGCAGAGGGGAGTCAATAAGACTAGACCAGTTAAAATAACTCGCATTGGGTGCCTGTTCCTGGGCTCGTTCACGGCCTGCCTACTTAAATACCACGATGGTCTGATACTGCCTAGCGCCTGATGAATCCGTAATCCTGGCCATGTACGCGCCGGACTCCACCATCTTGCCAGACTCTCGGCCCGTCCAGGTAATCGGGCTGCTTCCGGTGTTTATGGCCTGGAAGACCTTTCTCCCGCTCACATCGAATATCTCGACCTTGGCCGCGTCCGATCCGAACGTCGCGCCCATGGGGCTGTTCGGCGACAGGAAGCGCGTCCTGGTCTTCGCCTGTCCCGGCGGGATCTTGGAGCCGGAGGAACTGACCACATTGACGCTGATGGACTGCTGGCCGCTGTTGCCCGCCGCGTCGCAGGCCTTGACCATGATCGTGTGCGCGCCCAAAGCCAGGGCCGAGGCGTCGAGGCTGTAGACATAGGGCGGGGAAGCCAGCGTCGACTTGAGCAGTCCGTCGATGAAAAACTCGAGCTTGACCACGCCCGCGTTGTCCGAGGCCGAGGCCGCGACATTGACGGTTCCGGACACGTTGGCCCCATTGGCCGGCGAGGTGATGGCGGCCGTCGGGGCGAGGACGTCGGAAAAAACGGCGGTCCGCCCGGAGGCGGGTGGGCTGTTGGCCGACGTGTTGCCCGCCGCGCCGTAGGCCCGCAGCCGGGCGTAATAGACCGTGTTGGCCGAGAGCCCGGGGAGGGGAGCGCTCGCCACCCTGCCCAGGTCCCTGTTCTGG